>JAAVHN010000001.1 GCA_014799685.1 Subdoligranulum sp.
CAAAAAAGTCAATGAAAAATACTCCTTTTTTCATGCTTTTTCGCAATCTTTTTTCGAGTTCTTGCCTTGTTCATTGCGGTTCTTATTCTTGTTGGTTGATTTTTCGGGAAGTTAGGGTGCCAAAACTGTGCCATTTCTGTGCCAGAAAATGCGCGTTCATGTGCTTGAATATGCGCGAATAGGAAACGAAAAACCGCACCATTTCGGGCTTTTTGCCCATTCGGTGCGGTTTTGAAAATGGTGGACAGTAAGGGACTCGAACCCCTGACCCCCTGCACGTCAAGCAGGTGCTCTACCAGCTGAGCTAACTGTCCGGATTTTCGTCAGCGGTATTATTATAGCAAATCTTTTGCCGCAATGCAACTGTTTTTTTCCTTTTTCAAAAAAATCTTTGCAAAATGGCACATTTGGCATTAAAATAGGGATGTTCCGTCTATCGCATCCGCCTTGCCGGCGATCGTCTCAAACATTTCATCATTCTGGAGGGCCTTTGATCAATGAACAAAAAACGTCTGATCCTGCTCTTTGCGCTGCTTCTTTGGATTCTTTTCATCTTCAGCCGCTCCCTTCAGCCGGCCGCCGCGTCCACGCAGGAGAGCGACGGCGTACGGCAGCTGCTTTCACTGCTGGTGCGGCACGATCTCTCCTCCACCTTTGTGCGCAAGCTGGCGCACTTCGTGGAATTTGGAGTTCTGGGGGTTCTGGCGGCGTGCCTTTTTGCCGGGCAGGCGAAACGCTCCCTGACGGCGCTTTTTTACAGTGCTGCGCTGGGCATGACGGTCGCTTTGTGCGACGAAACCATTCAGCTTTTCGTCGCCGGGCGCGACGGCCGTGTTTTGGATGTCTGGCTCGATTTTGCCGGGGCCTGTACCGGGGCGGCGGCGTGGCATGCTTTGCTGCAATTGCTGCGGCGGCAGGGGCTGTCTGCCCGCAGCCGCGCGGCGAAGGCTCCGGGGCAAGGCAAATCAGAAGGCGGAAGCAAATCAGGCCCCGGAGGCAAATCGGGCGGCAAAAAAGAATCGTAAACCCGCATAGTAAAGCTTTCCCGCCGCGCCGCGTGGTGCCGCGCTGAGCCACAATGTGCTGCACAATGCCGCTGTGCCGCTGCGCTCATGCGGTGTCGGTGATGTTCATTTGCACCACCTTTGTGCGCTGCCTCGCACTTATCCGGCAGCCGTCTCCCCGTCCGCTGTACTCAACCGCCTGAATTCAGACGGCGTGCAGCCCTTCATCTCGCGGAAGCTCTTTGTAAAATAGCTCGCGTCCTGAAAGCCGCACAGCGCGCCGATCTCGGCAATGCCGTAAGCCGTGGCCGCAAGCAGCTGCGCCGCCTTTTGCACGCGCAGCTGCTTGACATATTGGCTGGGCGGCGTGCCGATGGTGCGGCGAAAGCACCGCAGGCACTCGCTCTCACTGATGCGCGCGCTCTGCGCAATCTGCGCTGCCGTCAGCTCCGAGGCGTAGTTTTCCCCGATGAAGCGCAGCATCTGCTTCATGCGCTCCTCCTCCCGCAGGACTCTTTCCGGGGAATTTGCCTGCGCGGGGGCGCGGTGCCGGCACAAAAGGAATATCAGCCGCGAAAGCGACTCGCGCACCTCGAATTCATAGCCCGGCTGGTGACTTTGGCTGCTTTTCCATGCCGCCTCCACCGCGCAAAGCGCCTGCATGTGCCACGGTTCAGCGGCGCTGAACAAGACGCTTTGCCGCGCGCTGTCCGCCGTGAGCGGCTGCAGATACTCCTGCCAGAAAACACTGTCAAAGCCGCCCGCCACAAGGCGCGCGTGAAATACCACCGACCGCAGCCGACATTCCTGCATTCCGCCGCCCTGCGCGCGTTCCGGCGAAGTACTGCCCTGCACACCGCCCTCCGGCGCATCGCCGCCCGGATCGGCATTCCATGCCGCGTGCAGCACGCCGGAATTGATAAAAATTCCCTCGCCCTGCCGCACGGTGAACCGCTCCTGCCCCACCGCAAATACGGCGGCGCCCTGTGTCACCACCGCGGCTTCCAGTTCCGCATGCCAATGCCACGAAACCGGATACTGCCGCAGATCTATATCATAACAGGCCACGGGGAACAGTGCGGTGCCGTGCCGCACGCGCTCTTTGCCCCGCTCGTCCGTGCTGGAATCACATATTTCCGGCATCATCACCGCATCCCCTTTCCAAAACGCGATCTTTTCCGCCTGCGGCGTTTTTCGATCGCCGACGCATTATCCCATATTGTCCGCCTCGCGCCCCGATCCCCGCCGGCAAATACGCAACAGCGCGCCATCCGCCCCATCGGGAACTTGCATCCTGTCCATTTTGACGGAAAATTTATAGAATTTAGGCGAAATCGTCCTATGAAGCATTTGATTTCGCTGATATAATGATATTACACTGATACTATACCGCAAAAAGCGAAAATTGGCAAGCGCAAACGCCTGCCGTCCCGTTGGAGGAATGATTGATGGTTCATCTGCTGTTGGCCGTGATCTACATATCCTTTATCAGCCTGGGTCTGCCCGATTCCCTGCTGGGGTCGGCGTGGCCGTCGATGTATGTGGAGTTTGGCGTGCCCGTCTCTTATGCGGGCATGCTCTCGATGATCATCACGGCCGGCACGGTCGTTTCCAGCCTGCAAAGCGACCGCCTCACCCGCAAATTCGGCGCGGGGGTGGTGACGGCCGTCAGCGTGGGCATGACGGCGGCNGCGCTCTTCGGTTTTTCCNNCAGCCACTCGTTTTGGATGCTGTGCATATGGGCCATCCCGTACGGCCTTGGCGCGGGCAGCGTGGACGCGGCGCTGAACAACTANGTCGCCCTGCATTATGCCAGCCGCCATATGAGCTGGCTGCACTGNATGTGGGGCGTGGGCGCCTCGGCCGGGCCGACGATCATCAGCTGGGCGATGATGGACGGCGCCCCATGGAACGCCGGATACCGCACCATCGCGCTTTTGCAGGTGGGGCTCACCGCAATTTTGCTGCTGAGCCTGCCGCTCTGGAAAAAGCGCGCAGAGCCNGGCGCAGACGGCGGTGACGTACCGTCAAAACCGCTGACACTGCGGCAGATCTTCGNCATTCCCGGCGCAAAGGCGATCTTTNTCACGTTCTTCTGCTACTGCGCGCTGGAGCAAACGGCCATTCTGTGGGCCAGCAGCTACTTTGTGCTGTATAAGGGCATTCCGGCCGGGACGGCGGCGGGCTATGCAAGCCTGTTCTGCATCGGCATCACCGCCGGGCGTGCCGTCAGCGGATTTTTGACGATGAAGCTTTCAGACAGCCAGATGATCCGGCTGGGGCAGTGCATCATTGCCGCGGGCATTGCATTGACGCTGCTGCCGGGCGGCATTGCGCTCACCGTGGCGGGGCTGGTGCTCACCGGCCTTGGCTGCGCGCCCATCTATCCGTGCATCATCCACTCCACCCCGGCGCACTTCGGAGCCGGGCGCTCGCAGGCGATTATCGGCGTGCAGATGGCCAGCGCCTATACCGGCAGCTGCCTGACGCCCCCGATCTTCGGCCTGATCGCAAATCATATCCACATCGGCCTCTTCCCGGTGTTTCTGCTGGTGCTGCTGGTGTGCATGTGCCTCACACACGAAATACTGCTGCGGCAGACCCATGCCGCACCGCAAATTTAAATGCTGCGCATCGACGCACAGAGGCCGGAATGCCCCTTGCTGCAAACCCGTCCCCATACGATACCGCCGGCTTCACACTGCGCGCCGGCGCACAGTCACCAAAACATTGATCGTCACAAATCCGTTCCATCCCCCACCCATCCTACACCAATGTATAAACGGCTATACGCCGCGAAATAAACCGGAAGAAAATACAAACCGACCCAACACAAAGGAGGAATTCTCTATGCCCCAATGGCTGAACGACGCGGTTTTCTACGAGATCTATCCCCAAAGCTTTTACGACACAAACGGCGACGGCATCGGCGATATCAACGGAATCACCGAAAAGTTAGACTACATCAAAGGCCTCGGCTGCAACGCCATCTGGATCAACCCGTGCTTCGATTCCCCGTTCAAGGACGCGGGCTACGACGTGCGCGATTACAAAAAGGTNGCGCCCCGCTACGGCACNAACGACGATCTTGTGCGCTGCTTTGAAGAGGCGCACAGGCGCGGCATGCACATCCTGCTTGATCTGGTACCCTGCCACACCTCCGAGGAGCATCCGTGGTTTGCCGCAAGCTGCAAGGAAGCGCGCAATGAATACTCCGACCGCTATATCTGGACAAATCACTGCTTCGAGCGCGCGGACGGCCTGCCGTGCGTGGGCGGCGAAGCCGAGCGCAGCGGAACATATGTNCTGAGCTTTTTCAAATGCCAGCCCTCGCTGAACTACGGCTTTTACGAGGTGAAACGGCCATGGCAGCTGCCGATGGACCATCCCGCATGCCTTGCCACGCGCGAGGCGATGAAGGACGTGATGCGCTTCTGGCTGGATAAGGGCTGCGACGGCTTCCGTGTGGATATGGCAGGCTGCCTTGTAAAGAATGACGACGAGCAGCTTGGCACCAGCGCCGTCTGGCGCGACGTGCGCGCGATGCTGGACGCGGAATATCCCGAGGCGGCGCTGCTGTCNGAGTGGGGCAACCCGAAGCGTGCGCTGAAGGCGGGCTTCCACATGGATTTCTGCCTGCACAACGANGTCGCGGCCTATCACACGCTGCTGCGCGCTTATGACGGCACGGGCTACGGCGAGGTGCGCGGCGAGGACAAGAGTTATTTCAAACGCGATTCCGGCGCGTCGATCGTTCCGTTCGNAAAGCAGTATCTGGAGGACTACGCCGCCACCAGGNACGACGGGTTGTTCTGCTTTTTGACGTGCAACCACGACACGATGCGCCCGCGCGCGAATCTCGAGCCGGACGAACTGAAGCTGGCCTACGCATTTTTGTTCACGCTGCCGGGCGCGCCGTTCCTCTATTACGGCGACGAGATCGGCATGCGGTACATCAAGCTGCCGACAAAAGAAGGCGGNTACTTCCGCACCGGCAGCCGCACGCCGATGCAATGGGATGGCAGCACNAATCTTGGCTTCTCCACCGGGGACGCGGACAGCCTGTATCTGCCCGTCGACCCTGCGGCGGACGCACCCACCGTTGCCGGGCAGGAGGCGGACNCCGATTCCCTGCTGCANACCGTGCGCGCCGTTCTGGCGCTGCGCCACGCCGAACCGGAGCTGCAGGCAAATGCGCCGTTCTCCGTCCATTTTGCCGGGGAAAACAGCCGCCTGTTTGTGTTCCGCCGCGGCTCNNTGTATGTGGCCGTCAANCCGGGCACNGNGGAATGCACNTTCGACGCNCCNGANGCGCGNGAGATCGTATTNTGCATCGGCNGCTGCACNGGCACGAAAGANGCCGGCCGCGTGCAGCTGGGCGCGCAGTCGTTCGCGGTGCTGCGGGGAAAAGNGTAATCCCTTTGCCCTGCTGAATGTATCGCCGGAGTTTTTACCGCCCTGGCGGCCGNTGGCCGCCCTGCAGCGGTTGGCGTGNGNGCGGAAANGGCTNNNGCCGCACGNTTNGCANCGCCNTTCCGGCTTTTCCCAAAAGAAAAACAGAAAAACCGAATGAAAAAGGAGCATCCCCTATGGCAGAAAACACAAGCAAAGCCTGGCGCAATCAGGTGATTTACTCCGTCTACGTGCGCAACCACACCGCCGAGGGCACGTTCGAGGCCGTACGGCGCGATCTTGCGCGCATCAAAGCGCTGGGCGCGGACATCATCTGGTTTTTGCCGGTCCACCCCATCGGCGAGAAAGGACATAAGGGCACGCTCGGCTGCCCCTACGCGATCCGGGATTACCGCGCGGTGAACCCCGAATACGGTACGCTCGACGACTTTAAGCGGCTGGTGGACGACATCCACGCGCACGGCATGAAGTGCATCATCGACGTGGTGTATAACCACACCTCGCCCGATTCGTGGCTGGCGCAGCACCACCCCGAATGGTTTTACCATAAGCCCGACGGCAGCTTCGGCAACCGCATCGGCGATTGGAGCGATGTGATCGATTTGGATTACAGCCAGCCCGGCCTCTGGGAGTATCAGATCGAAACGCTGAAATACTGGGCGTCCATCGTGGACGGCTTTCGCTGCGACGTTGCGCCGCTGGTGCCAATCGCATTCTGGCGGCGGGCGCGGGGTGAGGTGGAGGCCGTGCGGCCCGGCTGTTTCTGGCTGGCGGAATCCGTGGAACCGGCCTTCCTCGTGGAAAACCGCGCGCGCGGCATGATTGGCCACTCCGATTCCGAGCTTTATCAGGCGTTCGACGCATGCTACGATTACGATATTTTCCCGCAATACCAGATGTATTTGAAGGGCGAGATCCCGCTCTGCACTTATACAGAAAGTATCAACCGGCAGGAATATACCTATCCGGATAACTATGTAAAGCTGCGCTTTTTGGAAAATCACGATCAATCGCGCGCCGCATTCGTGATCCCGGACGAAAAATCGCTGGCAAACTGGACGGCATTCCTGTTTTTCCAGAAGGGCATCACGCTCGTTTATGGCGGTCAGGAGGCCTCCTGCACGCATCTGCCCAGCCTGTTCGACCGCGACCCCGTCGATTGGAAGAGCGGCCGGGATCTCTCGCCGCTGATGCAGCGGCTGACCGCGATGAAGCGCGACGCGCTGTTTGCGGATAGCCGCTATTTTGTACAGGCGCTGCCGCGCGGGATTGCGCGTGCGGAGCATACGGCGGACGGCGCGCGGATGGTGGGCGTATTCAGCCTGCGCGGCGAGGCTTCGCTTGTAGCCGTGAACGTGCCGGACGGCGTATATGAAAACCTTGCCGGCGACGGCACGGTGGAGGTGCACGGCGGGAAGATTGCCTGCAGCGGGGAGCCTGTGATTATCAGGGTGTGCGAACCGTAACGCGGCGATCCTCCATTTCAGTAAACCACAGGGCCTGAGAAGATGCATGTCTTCCCAGACCCTGTTTTTGATTCGCTGGCCTTGTATTTTGGAATCCCGGCCGGGATTTACTTCCCTCCTTGCTTTGAAGCCCCGACCGGCTCTTTCCTTACCGCTTTTCCCGCGCTTTCTTATCCGCCTCGATGGGCGCTTTCCACGCCACGCCCAGCGGGGCGGCGCAGCGTACCGTCTGCACAGCGAGATTCAGCATATCGAAATTCAACTCGGTACCGCGTGCATCAGGAATATAATCCACCGAATGATCGGCATCGATCCCCATCCCCGCCGCCGTTTCCACCGCGTCGATGTTTGCGCCGAGGAACAAAAACTCCCAGCCGTATTTCTGTTTCTGATGCTCGATCATCTTTTTCACACGGTCGCTGGAATAGGTATGGCTGGCGTTCTCCATGCCGTCCGTTGTGATGACGAACAGTGTGTGCTCGGGCACATCCTCGGGGCGGGCGTATTTGTGCACGAGGCCGATGTGATGCACCGCGCCGCCGACGGCATCCAGCAGGGCGGTGCAGCCGCGCACCTGATAATCCCGAGCCGTCATGGGCGGCACATCCGCCAGGGGCATACGGTCGTGCAGCACGATATTTTCATGGTCGAACAAAACCGTGGAGACCAATGCCTCGCCCTCCTCCTTTTTCTGCTTTTCAATCAGCGAATTGAAGCCGCCGATCGTGTCCGCTTCCAGACCCTGCATCGAGCCGCTGCGGTCGAGAATGAATACGAGTTCTGTTAAATTCTTTTTCATGGTCCGATCCTCCTGTGATAAACTGTGATAGAATGGTATCGTGTTCCGAAAGTCCCGCCTTGTCTCACCGGAGACGGGAATGTGTCTTCCGTCTCCTTACGATATCCAGTATAACGCAGAGTCGCTCGAATACGGTCGCCTCGCAGGCGACAAAAAAGACGCCGAACCAAAATCGTGATGTTGGTTCGGCGTCTTTTATTTTGTTGGTCCGGCGTTTCCTTCATGCCGGACATCCTTTGTACGTGGACATTTCTTGCGCATCGAACTTTTCCCGTGCGTGGGCACTTCTTGCGCGTCGGGCCTTTCCCGTGCGTGGGCGTTTCCTCGCGCGCTGAGCGTCCCTTACACGCTGCACACACTTTACGCACCGAGTAAATTTTGTTCAAACGCGAACAGTGCTTCGTTGATCTCGAACACGTTGTAGTTGCCGCGGCGTATAAAATATTCTACAATGATATCAAACTTGCTGGAGCGCGAGAGTGCAAAGCCCGCCTTTTCCAGCAGTTCACGCGTTTCCGAAAGCGGCAGCTCCAGCGCGATGGCAAACGCCAGCGCCGTGGGCTTGCTGGGGCGGTACCGCTTATCGGATCGGATCTTCGAAAACAGCTTGCGGTCGATATTTGCCTTTTTGTAGCACTGCGCGTCCGTGATGCCCGCTTCGTCGATCTTGCGCAGCAGCATTTCGGAAAAACTCTCGTCCAGGTGCAGCAGCTCCTCGTTGAGCGAGCGCATCGGCTGCATGGCAGGAGCCATCTGCTGCGCGGCCATCGGTGCGGGCGGTGCAGTGTGCCATGCACCGGCGGCCGGCTTTTTTTCGACACGTCCTTCTGTTGGATCGGATGCTGCAGAAGCGGCGACGGTATGCGATTCAGCCGCAGGCGGCTTCGCAGATTCCGCCGCATCCTCCCGCAAGTTCAACATCTCAAGAATATCGTCAATATCAGGAAGGATATCCGCTTCGTCATTTTCGGCAGGCTGTTCAGCTTCCCCGATGTCCTCATCCTGATAAGGAGCCTCGTCCTGATCCGGCATTGAAGCCGAGGCCGCTTCGCCGCTCCACACATCGAAGAACGCGCTGTCCCTGCTGCGATTCGCACCGTCTGTGTGCTCCTCCACATATTGGTCATCAATGTAAGCGGCGATGTCGGCAAACAGCGCTTCGCCGATCTGATAGGCCTTGCGATCGAAAACAACGAGATACACCGTCATTTCATGCTCCGCCAAAAATGCGCCGATGATCTCGACAGCCACCCGCAGGGCCTTGTCCTTGGGATAACCAAACACGCCGGAGGAAATGAGCGGGAACGCAACCGTCTCACACTCCTGCGCCGCGGCCAGCGCCAGTGCGTTCCGATAACAGGCGCGCAGCAACTCCGGCTCGCCCTGCGCCCCGCCGCGCCAGCGCGGGCCGACCGTGTGGATAACATAGCGGCACGGCAGCCGGTAGCCGCCGGTGAGCTTCGCCTGCCCCACCGTGCAGCCGCCGAGCGTGCGGCATTCGGCCAGCAGCTCCGGCCCGGCGGCGCGGTGGATACAGCCGTCCACGCCTCCGCCGCCCAGCAGCGATTCATTGGCCGCGTTGACGATGGCATCCACCTGCATTTTGGTAATATCATTGCGCACAATGTGCAGCGGCATCGCGCTCCCTCCCTGTTTTCAGTCTGAACATCATGCTTCGTTTTCCGCCGTCTTTTCCAAAAATTCTGCCGGCGAATATACTTTGATCCGCGCTTTCCCGTAATCTTTCAGATTGCGCGTAACAATGCAGTCCATTTCCGAGCGGACAGCGGCGCTCTCCAGCACGGCATCTTCAAAATCTGCCATCGGTGAAGAAAGCGCCCGGCGGCAGTCCATTCCGGTGGTATCCAGCAGATCGAACAGCGAAAAAAGCGTATTCATTACCTTGCGGGCTTCCTCGTTGCTATGGGTATGCCGGTGCGTCAGATAATAAATGTCCGTAGCAGCGCTTGCGGAAAGATATCCGTCAATGCTTCTGTTTGCCGCCAGCAGAAAAATCTTCTGCGCATCCCTGCAAAACGGCTCCCGGCTCTGCATAGCGTCGAGCACAACGCAGGTATCCAGCAGCACCTTCATGTTTCACGCAGCCTTTCTTCCCGCGCCTGCTCCGGCGTCAAATCGTCCGGGAGAACGCCAAACAGCGATTTTGCCAAATCCACCCGATCCTGATACGGATTCGTCAATTTTGCAACGACCTTTCCGTTTCGGGTGATATAGATGTCCTCTTTCTGTGCCATCATCAAATACATGCCCAAATTCGATTTCAGCTCCGTCGCAGTAACAGACATCGCCTGCACCTCCGTTCTTCGGAAATTCACTTTTCCTTATTATACATAAACCGCACGATTTTTGCAACAAAATCGTGCGGTTGTATAAATAATTTTGTACAATTTAACTTCCTGTCCTTACCGGTTGCCACGCAAAGATCCTTGCAAATTTGTAAGCTGCAGCCCGCCGTGCGTAAGCCGGGGCTATGGCATTGCGGCGAAAATTCCGGTATACTGAATGCATCGGGACGGGGAAACGGCCGTCGCCGTCCCAGAGCAACATCCCCCAAAAACTTTCCGGGGTGATCCAAGGAGGCTTTTTCATGGCATTGTTAGAGGTAGAACACCTGCGCAAGGTATATACCGCGCGGTTCGGCGCGGTTCAGGTAGAGGCGCTGCACGATGTGAACTTCAGCGTCGAGCCGGGCGAATACGTGGCCATCATGGGCGAGAGCGGCAGCGGCAAAACCACGCTTTTGAACATTCTGGCCGCGCTCGATAAGCCCACCAGCGGCACCGTCCGCCTCGCGGGCAGCGATATCACAAAGATCAAAGAGAGCAAGATGGCGCAGTTCCGGCGCGAGCAGCTGGGCTTCGTGTTCCAGGATTTTAATCTTTTGGATACGTTCAGCCTGCGCGACAATATCTTTCTGCCGCTGGTGCTCTCGCACAAGGGGTACACCGAAATGGCCACGCGCCTTGCGCCCATCGCAAAGCAGCTGGGCATCGCGGACATTCTGGACAAATACCCGTATGAGGTATCCGGCGGGCAGAAGCAGCGCGCCGCCGTGGCACGGGCGCTGATCACCGCACCGAAGCTGGTGCTGGCCGACGAGCCGACGGGCGCGCTCGATTCCAAGGCCACCGCGCAGCTGCTGCGCCTGTTCCGCGAGATCAACCGCGCGGGCCAGACGCTGCTGATGGTGACGCACTCCACGCGCGCGGCCAGCCACGCGGGGCGCGTGCTCTTCATCAAGGACGGCGTGGTGTTCCACCAGCTGTATCGCGGCAACATGACGAGCGACGAGATGTTCGCGCGCATCGGCGATACACTCACGATGCTTTCGACAGGGGGGACGGAGCTTGCGTAGCGCACTATATCCCAAACTGGCATGGACGAACCTGTTTAAAAACAAGAGCACCTATTTCCCTTATATGCTCACCAGCATCGTCTGCATCATGACGAGCTATTCCGTTTCGTTCATCGCGTCGAACGATGGGCTGCTTTATGTCCCCGGCGGGGCCATCGCCCTGACGCTGTTTTTCCTCGGCGTTCTTGTGGTGGATATCTTCAGCATTTTGGTGATGTTTTACACAAACAGCTTTCTCATCAAGCGGCGCAAAAAAGAGCTGGGCCTCTATTGCGTGCTGGGCATGGAAAAACGCCATGTGGCACTGGTGCTGCTGTGCGAGATCTTTTTCACCGCCATTCTCTGCATCGCCCTCGGGCTTTTGTTCGGCATTCTCTTTTCGCGTCTGATGTTCCTCGCGCTTTTGTACCTGCTGGATTTCACCACGCCGTTTTCGTTCACGATTTCGATTCCCAGCGTGACGCAGACAGTCGTTCTCTTTCTGTGCATCTATGGCGCAACGCTGCTTTACAACCTGCGCAGCGTGCGCACTGCAAACCCCGTGGAACTGCTGCACAGCGGAAAAACCGGCGAAAAAGAGCCGAAAGCCTCGTGGCTGCTGACACTGCTCGGCATTGCCGCGCTGGGCGGCGGGTATTTCATCGCGCTTTATTTCAAAAACCCCATTCAGGCATTGCTGCTGTTTTTTGTCGCGGTGATGCTGGTCATCCTCGGCACTTACTGCCTGTTCACATCGGGCAGCATCGCCTTTTTGAAGCTGATGCGCCGCAACCGTCGTTTTTATTATCAGCCGAACAATTTTATCGCGGTATCCGGCATGATCTACCGCATGAAGCAGAACGCCTCCGGCCTTGCGGCCATCTGCATTCTCTCGACGATGGTGCTCGTGACGGTATCCAGCACGGTGTGCCTGTACGCCGGACGCACCGATATGGTGAACAGCATGTTCCCGCGCGAGATCAGCGTGACGCTGTGGGAGGGCGGCAGCGACGAGGCGCAGGATCAGGAGATGATCCAGCGTCTGGAAGCCGCGTTCGACCAGGGACTTGCGGAAATGGGCCTCACGGCGCAGAGCCGCACGGCCTGCCGCAGCCTGTCGCTTGCCGTGTGGGATACAGACGGCGCGCTTGGCCGCGATCCAAGCGGCAGCGATTTTGAAGGCAGCCTTGTCTTCTCATTCGTACCGCTCTCCGATTACAACCGGGTCGACGGGGTCGAACCGGCAAGCCTTGCGCCGGATGAGGCGCTGCTCTATCCGGTGGGCGGCTATGCCATGCCCCAGGCACTGAATTTCGGCGGGCAGACCGTGCGCATCGTGCAGACGCTGAAGCAGCAGTATTTCTGCGGCATCGGCACCTACGACGGCGCACAGGGCGGCATCCTTGTTGTGCCGGACGAGCAGCTGCAGCCGCTGTTTGTGGCGGCGGGCGGCGACGCGGACAGAAAGCCCGGCTACGACACCGGCTTCGACGTGCCGGGCGCTTCCCGGCAGGAGTGCCTCGCGCTGGCACAGCGCATTTCGGAGCTGTTCCCAGAGCGCACCATCCACTGCCGCACCGATGTCGCGTCCGAGTGGGACGCCACGTTTGGCTGCTTTTTGTTCCTTGGCATCTTCCTCGGCAGCCTCTTTTTGATGGCGACGGTGCTGATCATCTACTACAAGCAGATCAGCGAGGGCTACGAGGATCACGACCGCTTTGTTGTGATGCAGCAGGTAGGCATGAGCCAGCGGGAAGTGAAGCGCGCGATCAACCAGCAGATCTTGCTGGTGTTCTTCCTGCCGCTGGGCACGGCGGCGGTGCACATGATGTTCGCGTTCCCCATCATCCGCAACATTTTGCTGGTGTTCAGCCTCAACAACGTCGGGCTGTTCCTCGCCTGCACAGTCGGAACGTTCTTCGTGTTCGCACTCGCCTATGTGGTCGTCTACCGCATCACGGCACGCGTTTATTACCGGCTGGTGGAGGTGTAACGAAAACGCCCTGCCGGTACAAACGCACACTTTGAATGAGAGAAAGGAAACAACTATGAAACGATTTTGGAAATGTCTCTTTGCCGCATGTGCCGCCGCTGCCGTCATCTGCTGGCTTGTCCATCGGGACGGCGCAGACCATGCGGCCGAGGCCTGCCGGATCTATGAGGATATGGGGTGATTCGCATTGAAAAAAATCATTCAAATCGGGGGCGGTCTGGCCGTCGTACTGGGCGCGGCTTGTGTGATCTTTACATTGTACACAAGCTTTACCGGCACCGGCACGCCGTATTATACGCAAATTGATGGCAGCCATATGGAGCCGACTGAATCCGACGGCGGCGTGATCCATTTTGAAAGCAGCCTGCCCTATACCTATACGCTGCCCGCCTATGACGCAAACGGGCGGGAGCGGGAGCTTTCGTTCGGGGCCTCCCGGGAACTGACGCAGGGCGCCTATATCCGGCTGGAGGTTGTGCCGCTTCGCGGCGTCGTGCGCTGGGAGGAGGTTTCGTATGAAGATATGCCCTTGGCGGTACAGAACCGGTATCTCCAATAAATGAACCCCATGCTGTACCGGAGACGCCTCAAAGCAAGGGAAGCTCTGAACATCCCGCTGAGACACAGAGGGGCAAAAGAATGTGCCGCATCCGGAAAGGCAAATACTCCCCCGGCCATTTTCAAAAACACACGGGCAGCGCCTTTGCGGCGCCGCCCGTGTGCTTTTGATTTTACTGCTTTGTTTTGATTGCCCTGCTGTTTTGGCCAAGGCTCCGCCCTTTACCAGAGCTTGCACACCTGGTCGTACATTTCCACATATTGCTTCGCGCTGGCGCTCCAGCTGAAATCGCACTCCATCGCGCGCTTGATCAGCATCTGCCAGCCCTCGGGGTTCTCGTACCCGGCCTTTGCGCGCAGCACCGCGTTCAGCATATCGTGCGCGTTGTAGCTGCTGAACGTAAAGCCGTTGCCCTGGCCGTCGCCGGAATCCTGAATGGAATCGCGCAGGCCGCCCGTCTCGCGCACGATGGGGATTGTGCCGTAGCGCAGCGCCACCATCTGCGAAAGGCCGCACGGCTCGGATTTCGACGGCATCAGGAACATATCCGCGCCCGCATAGATCTTGCTGGCCAGCGCGGGGTTGAACTGCAGCTTCACGCCCACCGAGCCGGGATTGCGCCCGGCAAGGTCACTGAAGAAGCTCTCATATTCTGCCTCGCCCGTGCCCAGCAGCACCAGCTGCAGGCCGTTGTTCACGATCTCCTGCGCAACATGGCGCACCAGATCCAGCCCCTTGTGCCCGGCCAGACGCGTCACCATGCCCACGACGGGAACCGGCCAGTCGTGCAGGCCGAATTCCGCCTGCAGCTCTTTTTTGCACAAAGGCTTATTCCCGGCAAAATTCTTTGTATCAAAGTTGGCGGCCAGGGCCGGATCGGTGGCGGGGTCGTAGCCCTTGACATCGATGCCGTTCAGAATGCCGCACAGCTTATACTGCTTTTGCCGCAGCAGATCGTCAAGACCGTGGCTGTACCAGGGGTCGAGAATCTCGTTCGCATAGCTGGGCGATACCGTCGTCACCTTGTCGGCGCACTCGATCGCGCCCTTCATGAAGTTGACGCACCGGTCGTATTCCACAAGATGTGCGTTCTCGCGGCCAATGGCCAGCGTATCCTCCAATATCTCCATGCCGTATTTGCCCTGATACTGGATGTTGTGGATCGTGAACACCGTTTTGATGTTGCGGAATTTTTCGATCTGGCGGTAATACAGGTTCAGATATACCGGCACGAGCGCCGTCTGCCAGTCGTTCGTGTGGATGATGTCCGGCGCGAAATCCAGATAGAACAGCATTTCCAAAATCGCGCGGGAGAAGAATGCAAAGCGCTCGCCGTCGTCATAATACCCGTACAGGCCGCTGCGCTTGAAATAGTACTCGTTATCGAGGAAATAGTATTTTACCCCGTCGTATGTCAGCTCGAACAGACCGCAATACTGGTTGCGCCAGCCCACCGGCACGTTGAAATTGGTGATATAGGTAAGCTTTTCGCGGTATTCCGGCTTCATATCGCCGTAAAGCGGCATCACCACACGGCACGCGATGCGGCGGTTGCGCAGCGCGCGCGGCAGGCTGCCCGCAACGTCGCCCAGGCCGCCCGAGGCCGCAAAGGGCTTCACCTCGCTGGAACAGAATAAAACGTTCATTGGGGGAATCCTCCTTTTTCGGAATAAGGCGGGACGGCCTGCCGCCCCGCCTTGTTTTTTTAAACCGTCGTGCCCTTCTCGATGTACACCGGGAACGATTCGTTGCCGCGCAGCCCCTTGCCCATCGTGATGGTAACATCCTTATCGGTGACGACGTACTCCATCGAGACGTTCTGCTCGATCACGGTGTTCTGCATCAGCACGCAGTTTTTCACCACCGCGCCCTTGCTGATCTTCACGCCGCGGAACACGATGCAGTTTTCCACCTCGCCCTCGATGATGCAGCCGTCGGCCACAACGCAGCGGTGCACCTTGCTGTCCATCGCATAGCGCACGGGCGCCTCGTCACGCACCTTGGTGTACACCGGGCGCTCCTTCGGGAACAGCTGGGTAATGTTTTCCGGCTCCAGCAGGCGCATGTTCTCATCGAAATAGCTCTTAACGTCGTAGATGCGCGCGCGGTAGCCCGTGTACTCGTAGCCCTGCACCCGCAGCGTCTTCAGGCTGGGGCCAAGGATATCGCGCTCCAGATACATGCGGTTCTGCATGACGGCGTCCTTCACCATCGCGATCAGCTCCTCGCGATCCATCACGATGAGGCCCATCGAAAGGTTCTGCTCGCCCACGCGGTAATCGTTCCAGCGGATCTCGGTGATGCGGCCCGTCTCATCCATCGTAAAGGTGTAGTTGTCGGTGGCGAATTGCTTGGCGATCTCCCGGCGCTCGTACACCATCGTCACGTTCGCGCCGCTTTTGATATGCGCGTCGATCAGCCCGGCAAAGTTGATCGAGGAGGCGACGTTGCAGTCGCTGATGACGACATACTTTTCACGCTGCTTCGCCAAAAAGCCCAAAATGCTGTTCAGCGCCTCGACACGGCCGTGATAGACCTTTGCGCTGGACTGCGCGAAGGGCGGCACGATGTTCAGGCCGCCGCGCTTGCGCACGAGATCCCATTCGCGGCCGGAGCCAAGGTGATCCATCAGCGAGTGATAGTTTTTCTTCGCAATCACGGTGACGTTTTCGATGCCGGCGTTCACCATGCCGGAGAGCGTGAAGTCGATCATGCGGTAACGCCCGCCGAACGGCACCGATGCCATCGTGCGGTGCTGTACCAGCTGCGGGACAAGATCGTCGTAGGCATTGGGGAAGATGACCCCCAGCGCATTGATATTTACCATAACTTTTCACCGTCCTGTACATCTTTTTCCAGCATTGCCTTCGGCCCCACGGAGGCATTCTCGCCAATGGTGACGCCCTCGCCCACAACGGCGACGCCCCATTTGGATTTATCCTCTACGTTTTCGGGCCGCGCGCCCACGGTCGCGCCCTTCTTTACGGTGACATTCTCCGCGATGATGGCGTAGCACACCTCTGCGCCCTCTTCCACAACGGCGCCGGGCATCAGGATGGAGGATTCCACCGTCGCGCCCTTTGCCACGCGCGCCTCGGCGAACAGCACGCTGTTGGCCACCGTGCCCTCTACATGGCAGCCCTCGGTGAGCGTGGAGTTGTCCACATGCGCCCCGGTGCCGATGTAATGGCCCGGGCAGCCCGAGGTGCGGGAGTAGATCTTCCACTCGGGGTCCCACACATCCAGCGGGACGTTCGGGTCGAGCAGGTC
Source organism: Subdoligranulum sp. (assembly GCA_014799685.1). Classification (GTDB taxonomy): domain Bacteria; phylum Bacillota; class Clostridia; order Oscillospirales; family Ruminococcaceae; genus Ruthenibacterium. Next base: position 16,860 of record JAAVHN010000001.1, read on the forward strand.
CATGTTGGCTTCCCACAGGCTGTCGATCGTGCCGACGTCCTTCCAGTAGCCCTCGAACGGATACGCCACCATGCGCTGGCTGTCGCCCAGCATGTTGGGGATGATGTTCTTGCCGAAATCGTTCGAGGAGGTCTTGTCCGCCTCGTCCTCGGTGAGGTATTTGCGCAGCTTGTCCCAGGTAAAGATGTAGACGCCCATCGAGGCCAGGTTCGATTCGGGGTTCTTCGGCTTTTCCTCGAACTTGGTGATGACGCTGTTCTCGTCCGCCGTCATGATGCCGAAGCGGGACGCCTCTTCCCAGGGCACCTCGCGCACGGCGATGGTGCAGTCGGCGTTGCGCTCTTTGTGGAACGCGAGCATCTTGGCATAATCCATTTTGTAGATATGGTCGCCCGAGAGGATGATAACATACTGCGGCTCATACCGCTCGATGAAATTGATGTTCTGATAAATGGCGTTGGCCGTGCCCTTGTACCAATCCGAGCCGGTCGCCGTCTGGTAGGGCTGCAGCACATGAACGCCGCCATACAAACGGTCCAGATCCCACGGCTGGCCGTTGCCGATGTACTCGTTCAGCAGCAGCGGCTGATACTGCGTGAGCACGCCGACGGTATCAATGCCGGAGTTGACGCAGTTGGAAAGCGGGAAATCGATGATGCGGTACTTGCCGCCGAACGGGACGGCGGGCTTTGCCAGCTTTTTGGTAAGGGCATACAAGCGTGTACCCTGACCGCCAGCCAGCAGCATGGCGATGCATTCTTTCATTCTTTTCTCCCCTTGCTGGCGCCGAAGACGCGGCGCCGATTGTGATTTTGTCTTCCCCTTGCACAAAGGCGCAGCCGGCCCGCGCAGAGCGGCGCAGCCGATCGCTTTTCGTGGCCGGGGACAAAAGGCTTTTGGCGCATAGAGCCCGCCCAAAATCTCTTCGCCCACGTCTTTTTCTACACACGGCGGCGTCTGCCGCCTCAGAAAAGCTTGAAAGCCACCAAGGCTTCCTGCGCTTTTCTTCGTTGCATCCGCTCGCCGTGTGCGAAAAATCCGCGGACGCCGAGATATTAGGCAGGCTCTCCCACGTCCTTTGCCTGTTTGCCGGTGGTTTTGCCCGCTGCTTTCTTTGCCGGTTTTTTTGCGGGCGCTTTCTTTGTCTGTTTCTTCGCGGCGGGCTCTGCTGCTTCGGCCGCCGCTTTTTCCGCCGTTTCGGCTTTTTCGTCTTTCGGGCGCGCGGGCTTCGGCGTGCGCAGCAGCATCGCGCTCATCGGCGGGATCCGCAGCGAGATGCTGTAATCAAAGCCATGCATCGGCTCCTTGGCGGCGCGCACGGGCTCGTTGTGCACACCGCTGCCGCCGAACGCCTCGTTGTCGGAGTTGATCAGCTCGGCATACTGCCCCGCGCGCGGCACGCCGAATTTGTAATCCGGGCGCAGCACGGGCGCGAAATTGCACACGGCGATCACCTCGTTGCCCTTTTTATCGCGCCGCAGGAACACGACGATGCTCTGCGAGGAATCGTCCGCCACGATCCACTGGAAACCGTCCCACGTGAAATCGTCCTCCCACAGGGCGGGCGTATCGAGGTACAGATGGTTCAGCTTCCGCACAAAGCTTTGCATCTGGGCGTGCCGGTCGTAATCGAGCAGCATCCAATCCAGCTGCTGCTTCTCGTTCCACTCGATGAACTGGGCAAACTCCTGCCCCATAAACAAAAGCTTTTTGCCGGGATGCGCCATCATATAGCCGAAGAACGTGCGCAGGCCCGCAAATTTCTGCTCGTAATCGCCGGGCATTTTATTGATGAGGCTGCACTTGCCGTGCACCACTTCATCGTGGCTGATGGGCAGCACAAAATTTTCGCTGAACGCGTAGAAGAAGCTGAACGTCACCTTGTTGTGGTTGCCCGCGCGGAACAGCGGGTCGGTGCTCATATAGCTGAGCATATCGTTCATCCAGCCCATGTTCCACTTGAAGTTGAAGCCGAGGCCGCCCTCGGATACGGGGTGCGATACCCGCGGCCACGCGGTGCTCTCCTCCGCGATCATCAGCGCGCCGGGCTTGCGCTCCATCACGGCGCTGTTCAGCTTCTGCAAAAAGGCGATGGCCTCCAAATTCTTGTTTTCGCCGTGAACGTTGGGCTGCCATTCGCCGTCGCGCCGGTTGTAATCGAGATACAGCATGCTGGCCACGGCGTCCACACGCAGGCCGTCGACGTGGTATTCCGTCAGCCAGAACAGCGCGCTCGAAATGAGGAAGCTGCACACCTCGGGCCGGCCGAAGTCAAACACCATCGTGCCCCACTCTTTGTGCTCGGCGCGCAGGGGGTTCTGGTCCTCGTAGCAGTTCGTGCCGTCGAAGCGGTACAGACCGAATTCATCCTTCGGGAAATGTGCCGGCACCCAATCCATGATCACGCCGATGCCTGCGTTGTGGCAGGCATCCACGAATGCCTTGAAATCGGCCGGGGTTCCATAGCGGCTGGTGGGGGCGAAGTAGCCTGTCACCTGATAGCCCCAGCTGCCGTCGAACGGATACTCCATCAGCGGCAGAAGCTCCACGTGCGTATAGCCCATCTCGGTGAGGTACGGCACCAGCTCCTTTGCAAGCTCCCGGTAGCTGTACGGGTTGCCGTCCGGATACGTACGCCAGCTGCCCGCGTGCATCTCGTAGATGTTCATGGGCTTGTCCAGCGTGCTGTTCGCGGCGCGCTTTTGCCACGTGGCATCCGTCCATTGGTAGCAATCCTCCAGCTCGTACACCTTGCTGCAGTTTGCCGGGCGCGTCTCTGCGTGGAAAGCGTACGGGTCGGCCTTGAACACCAGCTCGTCGGCGGGCGTGGTGACACAGTATTTATAGATGTCAAACTGCTGCAGGCCCGGGACGAAGCACTCCCAGATGCCGCCCGTGGGGTCTATATTCTTCATGGGGGTGGCCGAGGGCACCCAGCTGTTGAAATCGCCCACGACGGAGACAGCCTTCGCGCGCGGCGCCCAAACATGGAACATTACGCCCTCGGCTTCGCCCACGGCTGCAAAGTGCGCGCCGAAAAAGCGCTGGCATTCATAGTTATTCCCCTGTTTGAATAAGTATACCGGCAGATCGGCGGACATTGCGGTTTGTTTCATGGTACGTTCCTCCCGATTCTCAAAGGCGCGGTTAGCGGATGCGGATCTTGTGCCCCATGCGTTCCATTGTGCACGATCGTGCTCCATGATACCCCGGAGACACGCGCCGAAAGTGCGCATCTTCCTGTTACAGGGGCCTTCCCGCGCCTTTGCATATGAGTTCACTTAATACTATACCGATTTTATCCGCAATTTTCAAGAGTTTTCTGGTAGAAATATGCAATCGCGTGCCAAAAAAAACTGAAATCTTTAGATAAATTTCACAAAAAATTTTTGAAATCTGCCACTTGGCACAAAATCTCGTTATTTTTTTGTCATAATCGCACAAAAAAGCTTTGCCGGGAATCCCTCCCCGAAATCCCGCCAACAGAGAAACACCGGCAGAGCGGAAACGTTTCCACCCTGCCGGTGTTCTTTGGTTTATCACTTGTTTCGGTCGTGATCCCGGAGCCCCGCTCCAAAATGATGCATGATGGGTTCTGAATTGCCTTATTTCCCCTGCTGCACCGCTTTTTCCGCGAAGGTGTTGTTTACCACCTTGTCGTGCGGGGCGGTCTCGGTCAGCTCGCCGGCCTCGGTCATCACGGTTTGCAGCAGGTCGAAGCTCTCCTGCGTCAGGATGGGGTCGGTGCTGTACGCGCCGATGTCCTTGTAGCGCTGGACGGCGCTCGTCAGAAGGGCAAGGTCGGTATCGGGGAAGCTGTCCTGCACGGCCTCGGCGATCTCGGCGGCAGAGTGCCCGGCCACCCACTGCTGGCCCTTGTAAACGGCGTTTGTAAAGCGCTGCACCAGATCGGTATTTTCCGCAATGAAGCTCTTTGTGGCAAAATACGCGGTGTAAGGAATTTCGCCCGTCTCCTCGCCCACCGAGGCGACGATATAGCCCTTGCCCTCGGCCTCCACGGAGGACGCCGTCGGCTCGAACATCGTCACGTAATCGCCTGTGCCGCCCAAAAACGCGCCCGTCATGTTGTCGAACTGGACGCCGTTATCCAGCACCACATCGGCGGCGGGGTCGAGGCCGTTTTTGCGCAGCGCGTACTCGAATGTCATGTAAGGCACGCCGCCCTTGCGCCCCGGCAGAATGTAGCTGCCCGCCAGAGAAGACCATGTAAAGGCGTCGTCCTTTTCACGTCCCACGAGGAAGCTGCCGTCGCAGTTCGTCATCTGCGCGAACACCTCGGTGTAATTGTCGCGGCCCTCGTTGTACACATAGATGCTGGCCTCCGGACCGGCAAAGCCGATATCCACGCTGCCAGAGATGACGGCGCTCATCACCTTATCCGCGCCGCCGCCGTTGGAGAGCTCCACCTCGATGCCCTCCTCCTCGAAAAAGCCCTTTGCGAGCGCGACGTACTGCGGCGCATAGAAAATGGAATGCGTCACCTCGCACACCGTCACCTTCTGCAGTGCGCGCGGGCCTTCGCTGCAGCCGGCAAAGGCCGTGAGCGCAAGGCACAGCGCCGCCAGCAGCGCCAGAAATTTTTTCATACATTTACCACCCTTTCTGTGAAGCTGCCGGGCTTTACAGACGGATCCTCCGAAAAAACAGGGCTGTGCAGGAGTTTTTCCTTCCCGCGTCACTGCCTCTTCGTTTCCGGTCTCACCGCCTCTTGCGCGGCGGCTTCGTATATGAACAGCGCGGGATTCCGCGCGTGTTCCCCCTTTTTTGGTTTGCCGGATCTGTTCCGGCCTCATTCCGGGGCCGTCGTATGGAATCCGACAGGTACAAAATATACAAACCGTATATCCAGCACAAAATATCACTGTTTAGTACACAAAAGTTTCCGCGTTTTCTTTCCTTCACGCTGTGCTGCTGAACAGCGTGGGGCTGAAAATCCGCACGGCGCGAACCCGGAAATCCGCTTCACCCGCCGAACCGGCGCCGCACGAACTTATGCAGCAGCGCCACGCTCTCGTACATCAGCGCGGCCATCACTGAGAGGATCAGCACGCTCGTCATCACAAGATCCAGCTGGAACACCTGCCCGCCATACACGATCAGATACCCCAGCCCCGCCTTGCTGACGAGGAATTCCCCGGCAATGACGCCGACCAGTGATAACCCTATGTTGATTTTCAGCGAATTAAACAGTGTGTTGATATTGGACGGCAGCACAATCTTCAAAAAGATCTGCCGCTTTGTCGCGCCGAACGTGCGCGCCATGCGGATGCTCTCGGGGTCGGTGGCGCGAAAGCCCGCCAGCATCTCCAGCACGGTGACAATCAGCGAGATGGCCAGCGCCATGAAGATGATCGCCTTCGCACCCGCGCCCACCAGCAGGATGATCACCGGGCCGAGCGCGATCTTGGGCAGGCTGTTCAGCACCACAAGATACGGCTCCGCCACGCGGGAGGCAAAGCCGGACCACCACAGCACAACGGCGATGGAAATGCCCAGCAGCACGCCGAGCACGAAGCCCGTCAGCGTCTCGTAGAGCGTGACGCCCACGTGCATCAGCAGGTGGTTCTGCGAAAGATTGTGCAGCGTCGCAAAGATGCGCGACGGCTGGCTGAGGATAAAGCTGTCGATCCAGCCAAGCCGGGCGGACAGCTCCCACTGGGCAAAAAAGAGAAGCAAAAAGCCGATCTGGCACGCGTGCACCAGAAACGTGCGCCGCCGCCTTCGGCGCAGATACTGCGCGCGCTGGCGCGAAACGGCTGGCCATGCGGCCGGTTCAGGATGTTTCATCGGTACTCAGCTCTTTCCATATATGGTCGAAATAGGCGGTGAATTTGGGGTCGGAGCGGCAGGAAAGCGGCGTGCGTTCCGGCCCGAAATCGAGCGTCAGAACCTCCCGCACGCGGGCGGGGCGCGACGATAAGATCAGCACCTCGTCGCCCATGCTGATGCTCTCGGGGATGTCATGCGTCACCATCAGTGTTGTCACGCCCTCGCGCTTTAAGATGCGGTACACGTCGTCGGTGACGGTGAGCCGCGTCTGATAATCCAGCGCCGAAAACGCCTCGTCCAGCAGCAGGATATCCGGCCCGGTGGCAAGCGTGCGGATGAGCGCCGCGCGCTGGCGCATGCCGCCCGAAAGCTGGCGCGGGTATTTGTTGCGGAATTCATACAGGCCGTAGGTCTTCAGCAGCTGCTCGGCGCGCTCGATGTTCTGCGGCGTTTTCGCGCCGCGAATTTCCAGCCCGAACAGCACATTGCTCAAAATCGTGCGCCACTCCAACAGGTTATCCCGCTGCAGCATATAGCCGATATGCGGCGAAACGCCGGTGACCACTACATCATCCACCAGCACACGCCCGCCCGAGGGCGGCATCAGCCCCGCGATGACGGAGAGCAGCGTGCTTTTGCCGCAGCCCGAAGGCCCCACGATGCTTAAAAACGCACCGCGCCGCACCGTAAAGCTGATATGCTCGAAGGCGTTGATCTCTCCGTTTTCGGCCTGATAGGTATGGCTGACGTCCTCCACGCGCAAGATCTCCTCCATGTGCGCCCTCTCCCCTCTCGTGTGGCTTATCCCAATAGATGCAGGAGGGCGGGTTTTTGTTCCTTGTGTGCGGGGGCTGGAGGCAGTCTGTTTCGTTTTGGGCAAGAGAAAAGGCAGCTATCCACAGCTGGGATAACTGCCCGATGATCAACAAAATGGTTCTCTATAGGATATCTTGCTTTTATTTATGAAACGGAATCATCGCTTTTCGAAAGTTCAGACTTATATACTTTGTTTGAATAGATGAGCGTGACCGTTACAGTAATCAGTACAGAAACGAGAAAGAAAGCAACGGCTATGGCCGACTTGACGAAGATGGCTGCAATAATTGTTGACAGCCCTGCAATCATCATGGCAATACCGCCGAAGCGATTGCTTTTCCTCCAGGTAGTATCGTTATACATGCTCCAGCGGATCCTGACGCCGACAATATCGTTCTTTCTCGTTTTCGGCAGGTAATTTCCCAGAATGATCAGCACTGCGCCATTCAGGATACAGGGAATTTTCCCGATATCCATATATGCCTGCGCGGCGTTTGCGCCGGCTTCCACATATGCGCTGTACAGAATAAAGCCCTGCATGACTGTAAACATGGCCGCCATGGAAGCGCCAACAATTTTCAGTACTTTCGCATTGGACAATGCTTCGGCGCGTTCCTTTTCCACAGAGGCATTCGCCGCCTTTTTCTCGTAATATGCAGCAAACAGATGCCACAGCAGGGACAGAAAAAGAATAATCACAGGAAACAAAAGATTTTCGTATTTGGATCCCCATCTGTCAATATTTCCCGCCATATCATAATGCATCGGTACAGAATCCGGCATGAACTGCAACACAGCCATGGTAAGCACAAGTGAAAATATTGAAATTGCCCACATCCATTTTTTCATTTTCCGGCGCCCCCAAATTGCTCCACCCATAAGATCAGTTCATCAAACACGGTTGTATTGATTTCATAATATACAAAATTTTTGCTCTTGTATTCCATCACAAGATCGGCACTTTTCAGTAATTTCAGATGATAAGAAAGGTCGGAAGGCGAAACGCCTAATTGTTCCGCGATTTCCCCCGCGCTTTTTCTCCCGTCTTTCAGCATTACCAGAATATCACGCCTCCTCTTGTCCGCCAGAACCTTGAAAATATTTGTTTTACCCATGATTCATGCACCTGCTTATGGCGTCTATTTCAAATTTTCTTGAAATAAATTTTATACTGTTCCCCGCTTTCTGTCAACAGGTATTTCAAAAAATTTTTGATATCAAGATTATGTACAACTCACGACTGGGATATTGTGTATTAAGGAAACTCTGATTCTATCAACGTGCCGGTTCGGCGATTTATTCAGATCTTTTATCAGAAATTGCCTGTCCTACGATTTCCCCAAAAAACCAGAGGCCAACATCGATTCCGCGGAGGGCAAAGCCGGTTCGGATGCGAAAAAAACAAAAAGTCCGCGCTGCCCTTTGCACGGAGGCTGGTAACGAAAACGGCCCGGACTTCCGAAAGTCCGGGCCGAGCCTCGCAGAGCGCACGATACCTGATCCTCGAATCATATATCATGCACTTCGCTTTGCGGTGGGATTTTCACCCCACAAAAAATCAATCATTAAATTGCTTGACACGAAAGTCCATGCCGCCAATCTGCTCCCGGCGTTCGGTTGCAAATGGCTGCATATCTTTCCGCACAGTAACGATACTTAGCCGGTCATAGCCCAAGCGATGATAGAGCCGCAGCGCGGGAATATTGTCTGGAATCACATCCATACAGATCCCCTCTACATCCCGCTCTTGCAATATTTCTTCCACAAGACGGATGGCTTTGGAGGCAATGCCCTGCCTTCGCAAACCTTCCTCCACAAAGATGTCCTCGATCCAGCAGACTGCTGCTCCCCGGAAATTGAGATGGAGAAATCCCACCGGTATCCCATCACCGAGGATGTCATAAAGCTCGTGATCTTCTTTGGTCCAGCCGGTAAGATCTTTCCGAGCCTGTACCTCATCGACCTGCGAATGATGCACACGGAAAAACGCAATGATAGAACGAATCATTTGTTTTTCGCTCGTACCGTCATACGGCCTGAGTATAATTTCCATTTGATATTTCTCCTTCTTTGATTCCTGATTTACGGATGCCCACCATTCCTCGCGCCGTTCCTCCTAAATTGTACCCCTATTCCTGCCGCTCGGCGAGGAACATCACCCGGCTTTCGCTGTGGTACGCAAGCAAAATCACGTCGCGCGCGTCCTCCTCGCTTTGCAGTGAAAAGCAGATCCAGGCTTCATCCAACACCGGGCGCGCCTCACGCAGCCACGCGGCTTCCCCGGACGCGAGCGCATTTTCCGCGTTTTCTTCGCTTTCCAAAAACGCATCGATCAATTCATCAAAGCGCGCCTGCGTATCCGCGCCGGGCGGCGTCCATTTGGCCAGCAGCCCCCCGATATCCTGTTCGTACACAAGGCGCGCGAACTGCAGGCCCGCGCCGTCCGTGATCGCACCGGCAGTCTCTTTTTCAAAGCCCGCGGGCAGCGCGGCGTTCCACCGCTCCACAATGCCCTCGCTCAGCACATCGTCGCTAATCTGGGCCTTCATTTGAGCTTCCAGATGCTTGTTCACAAAAGAAAACACCACAGCCAGAACAAGCAATAGCCCGATGCAGATATACGCCCATGTGCGGGCGGAAAGACGTTTCATTCCATCCTCTCCAATTCTTTTAATATCGACAGCCGGCATTTCACACCGCCCGCGCACAACATTCCGCACTGCCCACACTGACAGTTTCGCCGCCGGAATGCACTGAAGATCATTCAAAGACCTTTATGGATTGCGGCAGGCCGTTTCGATTCGTTCAAAACCGAAGCAGCCTGCCGCTTTGCCGTTTCACGCGCCGTCAGCGCCTCAATCTCCGCTCTCCCCCGCGCCGTCCATGCCGCCGAACGCGAAGCGGAACACCTCGCCTTTTTCCAGCTTCAAGCGGTATTCCGGGTGCGGCACAGCACCCCAGGTGTTGTCGCCGCCAAGGCCCAGCTGGCCCTTTGCGCAGCGCACCACGGTTTTGGTGCGGGGCGGCAGCTCATAGGTGTGGTGCGCGTTTTCGATTTCGTGCGGGGTGTAGGGCAGGGCGCTGAGCAAAAAGCCCTCGCCCGAAAACCACAGCCCGCACCCGGTCTCGTCGGTGACGGCCGCGGCGCGCACGCCGGTGCGCGCGCCGCTCTCCTGCGGCGTAAAGTAGGGCTGCAGCGCCGTGCGCGTATCGAAGCCGAACAGCCCCATGCGCGCGCTCTGTGTAAAATCGGCGTAGCTTTCGCCCGGGCCAAGGCCGTAGTACACCACGCGGTGGCAGGCCTCCGGCAGCGTCAGCATCAGGCCGAATTCGGGCACGCTCTCCACGGGCTTGTCCTTCCATTTCAGCGCGGCCTCCACCCGGCCGTCGCCCGTAATGGTATAAGTTACATTCACCTTCGCGCCGTTCGCCAGCCGGTATTTTGCGCGCAGCTTCACGCTCCGGCCGTCCGTCCCGGCCTTTACGCCGCGCAGCGTAGCGTACAGCCCCGCCGTCTTGAACGGCAGATGCGCCAATTCCATCTTCGCGGCGCTGTCGTTATCCGTAGGTGCGCGCCAGAAATTCAGCATGATGGGCCGCTGCAGCAGCTCCTTGCCGCGCCAGCGGTACGAGACGATGCTGCCCTGCCTTGCCCTGTCGAACAGCAGGCTGAAATCCCTGCCGTGCACGCCGATGTTCATCAGCCCCTCCACCAGCGTCACAGGCAGGGCGCACGGCACTTTTTCCGCCGTAACGCTGGTGAAATACTGCCCCACAGCCACACAGTAGCCCTTCTTCGCCCACGGCGTATCCGCGCGCAGCGTAAGGAACGCGTCCACCGTATATTCGCCCGGCGTCTCCGGTACCGCAAACGGCAGCGGCACGCGCGCCGTCTCTCCGGGCGCTGCATTCACCGTGCATTCCTCTCTTTGCAGCACAGCGCCGTTACGCGTCAGGCGCAGCTGCAGTGCATAAGCCGACGCATCGGTAAAGAGCTGCTTGTTCTTCACCGTGACGCCCGTTTTATCGGGCAGCAGCTCAAAGCCCTGGTAGCATGCCTTCGCCTCGGCCAGCTTTGGCGTGGGCGCGCGGTCGGCAAACAGCAGGCCGTTGCCCACAAATTCAAAGTCCGACGGGCGGTCGCCGAAATCGCCGCCGTAGGCAAAAAACGGCTGGCCCAAATCGTTGACGCACGCGATGCCCTGATCGATCCAATCCCAGATAAAGCCGCCCTGATACTGTGGGATCGTATCGGCCATGCGGGTATAGCGGTCCATCGCGCCGAGCGAAGCGCCCATCGCGTGCGCGTATTCGCACAGGATGAACGGCTTTTCGGGATGCTCGGCGATGAAGCGCTCCACCTCGGCCGCCGGGGTGTACATCTGGCTTTCCACATCGCTGGTATCGGGATAGCGCCGGTCGTGGAAAATGCCCTCGTAGTGCACCAGGCGCGAGGGGTCCTTTTCGCGGAAAAGACGGCTCATCTCGTAGATGTTCTTCCCGCCGCAGCTCTCGTTGCCGCAGCTCCAGAAGAGGATGCTGGGATGGTTTTTGTCGCGTTCGAGCATGCTGTTCGCGCGGTCCAGCACGGCGGCGCGCCACTGAGGCCGATCACCCGGCACAGCCTCGTGCTTCCGGCCGCCCTCCCAGCTGCCGTGCGTCTCCATGTTCGTCTCGTCGATCACATACAGGCCGTACTCGTCGCACAGATCATACCACTCGGTGCGGTTGGGGTAGTGGCTCGTGCGCACAGCATTGATGTTGCTGCGCTTCATCGTGCGCACGTCGTACTCCATCTCCTCGCGCGTCACACAGCGCCCCGCGCGGCTGCTCCACTCGTGGCGGTTCACGCCCCGGAACACGATGCGCTTTCCATTCAGCAGCATCAGACCGTCCCGAAGCTCAAACCGGCGAAAGCCCGCCTTGCCGCGCACCGTTTCGAGCAGATGGCCCGCCGCGTCCGCAAGCGAGACGGTATATGCGTACAGATTGGGTTCCTCCGCGCTCCACAGACGCGGGTGCGGTGTGGGCAGGTGCAGCGCAGCGCGTCCATCCACGACGGGCGCGCGCACGATGAGCCCGTTCGCCGAGAGCGACACATCGCCCGCGCCTGCGCCCTCCACGCGCACCTCCACGCACAGGTCGCCGTCGGCAAAATCGTCCGTCAACTCCGGCTTCACCCAGATGTCGGCCAGATGCGCCGCAGCCTTCGTAAACAGCGTCACGCTGCGGAAAATGCCGGACATGCGCCAGAAATCCTGATCCTCGAGCCAGCTGGCGGAGGAAAAGCGGTAGACGCGCACGGCCAGCCGGTTTTCGCCCGTGCGGCGAATGGCCGGCGTCAGATCGAATTCGGCAGGCGTAAAGCTGTCCTCGCTGTAGCCGATGAACACGCCGTTGCACCAGACGGCCAGCGCCGTCTCCACGCCGTCGAACCGGATGCACACCGGCTGCGCGCCCCATGCCTCGGGCACCGTAAAGGTACGCACATAGCTGCCCACGGGGTTATAGCGGCTGGGGATCTCGGGCGGCGTCAGCGCCTCGTGGCCGTCCCACGGGTACTGCACGTTCACATAGTGCGGCGTGCCGTATTTGCCGCCGCCCTGCATCTGGATATAGCCCGGCACGGCGATCTCGTCCCAGCCGGAAACATCGAACGCGTCGTGCATAAATTCGCCCGGCGCGTCCTCGGGGGTAACGGCATAGTGAAATTTCCACATGCCGTCCAGCGATCGTTCCATGGGCGCGCCGTCCGCGCCGTATACGGTATATGACGCGCGGGCGGGCAGGCGGTTTACCGCAAATACCTGCGGGTCGGTCAGCCAGCGGGGATCGAATTCCATCATTGTCAAACAGCCTCCTTGCGGATCGTATGTGTCCTGTTGTAAAATAGGCATAGCTCATTTTTATTATACCATGATACCGCGTCAGCGGCCACAACAGCACAAGCTCGCAGAATGCGGGCGGTGTTGCGTGGTACAATGTTCTCAAAGCAAAAGCGACAGCTTTTTGCGGGGCTTTTCAGCCCCGCACTTTCGCGCAGCGAAAGGCTTTGAGACTATTATACCATGATGCCGCGTCAGCGGCCACAACAACACAAGCTCGCAGAATGCGGGCGGTGTTGCATGATACAATGTTCTTCTCAAAGCAAAAGCGACAGCTTTTTGCGGGGCTTTTCAGCCCCGCACTTTCGCGCAGCGAAAGGCTTTGAGACTATTATACCATGATGCCGCCGCAGGCGGCCACANCAACACAAGCTCGCAGAATGCGGGCGGTGTTGCATGNTACAATGTTCTCAAANCAAAAGCGACAGCTTTTTGCGGGGCTTTTCAGCCCCGCACTTTCGCGCAGCGAAAGGCTTTGAGACTATTATATCCGTAAATNCTTTACACCGCAATAAAAAATGCACCATCTGCAAGAAATTTGTAAGAAACGCATGTCCGGTTTTGTAAGGAAGGCCCGGTATACTGTGGGCAGTTCCCAGGGAAGGAGTTTTTTCATGAACGAATGCATTCTTGTCGCGGACGACGATGCCGANATNGTAAACGCCATCGCCATTCTGCTGCAAAAGGAGGGCTACCGCCCGCTGCGGGCCTACAACGGGCTGGAGGCGCTGGAGCTCTGCGCGCGCGAGCCGGTGCGCCTGCTCATCATCGACGTGATGATGCCGAAGNTNGACGGCCTCTCCGCCGTGATGAAGCTGCGCGAGCGGCGCAATCTGCCCATCATCGTGCTCAGCGCCAAGAGCGAGGAGACCGATAAGGTGCTGGGCCTCTCGATGGGCGCGGACGATTATGTNACGAAGCCNTACAACGCGGCGGAGCTGATGGCGCGCGTAAAGAGCCATCTGCGGCGCTACACGATGCTGGGCGGCATCGATTCGGGCGGCGCGGGCAGCGAGATCGTGAACGGGCGGCTCTGCTACGACCCNGCCGCGCACCAGCTGACGGCGGACGGCGAGCCCGTAAAGCTGACGGCCACCGAGACGAAGATCGTCGATCTGCTGATGCGCAACCTCGGCCGCATCTTCCCCGCGGAGGAGATCTACCGCCGCGTGTGGGAGGAGGACGCCTTCGCGCCCGAAAACACNGTNATGGTNCACATCCGGCGCATTCGCGAAAAGATCGAGCTCAANCCGCGGGAACCAGAATATTTAAAGGTGGTATGGGGCATTGGCTACAAAATGGAAAAACAGTAAGCCCGCCGTCGCGTTTGCGGCGTTCTTCCTCGGCATCTCGATGCTGGCGTACAGCCTGNGCGCGCTGGCCGNGGCATCCGCGTGGGGCTGGAACNGCGCNTACGGCGCNCGCGACGTGTTCGCGGGCAATTATCAAAACACNGCGGCGTTCCGCGGNGAAATTTCGGATACGCTCGCAAGCTTCCTCGCAATGGCNNCCGGCGGGCCGNTGGACGGCTATTCCTGGGATAACACGTATTACTCCACATGGGACGACTGGNCCTACAGCGGCTTTACGTCAAATGANCCTTCGGTCGTNGAGGNAGAGGAGTACCGGCACTGGCTGGANTANCAGAACACGGCAAANGTCATCCANCAGAGCACCGCCAGTTCCGNGGGATACATNTGGGATGTACCGCAGATGGAGCCNGANCGGGTTTGGAACAGTCCNGCTTACGCCGGCGATTCCGATCTTCCCGAGGANGAGCANGAGGCNCTCGCGCAGTGGAANGCCGCGTGCGAACGCCAGGCNGAGGCCGCAAACAAGCGCTATGCCGAGGANAAAAACATCCTCTATTCGATCTCTTACGACGGCAAGGAAAANTATACGAATGNTTCGGGCATTTCGGGCGCATCCGGTGCATCGGGTGTATCCGGNGCNTCNGGCGCGGCGCTTTCGGCCGACCCGGCCGCNCTGCCCGAGGGGTATAACTTTNTGCTCGTCTANGAAAANGGNGCNGTNAAGATCTGGCAGGACGGCNAAGNGATCGACGTATACGGCGACGGCTACTACCGCGACGGCGAGGGNTGGTGCGTGCCGGGCTACAAGAACTTCACGGTGGANGAGNAGAGCATGCGCGCCACCGTCATTCTGGCGGCGGCGCGCTCGCCGAAGCTGTANGTAAAGGGGCGCTACGCGAANGGCGGCNCNAACTGGTACTACAGCGGCCTNTATGGCGTGGAACAGCGCCTNNTGCGGCTGCNCAGNCAGTATGTNCAGGGCCTGACCNTGGCCGCCGCNAGCCTTGCCCTGCTGGCGCTGGCGTGGGCGATGCGCGGCGCGNTGCGCACGGCGAAGGTTTNCATCGCACGNCTCACGGGGCGNGTGTGGTTCGAGTGCAAGGCCCTGCTGGCAATGCTGGCCGTGCTGTGGCTATTCATCCTGTACAGCAGGGAAGCCGGCTTCACCTATACGGACGTATTGTATCTCTGGGGTTACAGCGGCGAAGAAGGCTGGGCGTACCTCTCGAGTGTCCTCTCATCCTTCCTGCGTTCGNTGCTGTGGGATCCGCCCGTGCTGCTGGCGNTTTTCTGGATCATCTGGCTGCTCTGGAACGATCTGCGCCGGAATGAAAAGCCCTGGCGCAAAAATCTCTATCAGGANGTANTCTGCGCNCGCGGNCTGCGCCTGCCGGTNACGCAGCGNCTNNNGCGNCGCGCCGGNTGGACGTTCGCCGCCGCGCTGCTGCTGGCGGTGGGCGGGCTCTTTTGCATGGTCGTTTTCCCCCTCCACCGGTACGGGGGGATCTCGGTGGGCGTGTGCGGTATCTTTTTGGGCGCNCTCGCGGTGCTGATGGCGCTGTTTTTGCAGCAGAACCGCGCGCTTGCCGGNCAGGTGGAGACGGTNACNGACCANATCGCNGCNATGCGCGGCGGCGCGCTGGATACGCCGCTCGAACTGCCCGCCGGTTCGGACCTTGCGCAGGCGGCGGACGATCTGAACGATNTNCAGCGCGGCATGCACACGGCCATTGAGGAGCAGATGAAGAGCGANCGNATGAAGGTTGCGCTCGTGGCNAANGTCTCNCACGANATCAAAACGCCGCTCACGTCCATCATCAGCTATATCGAGCTGCTGCGCGACGAGCCCGACCTGCCCGAGCATGTGCGCGACTACGTGCGCATTTTGGACGAAAAATCCCAGCGGCTGAANACGATGGTGCAGGACGTNTTNGAGGTGAGCAAGGCCGCCTCGGGCGAGCTGCCCGTGAAGTTAGAGGAGCTGGATCTCGCAAAGCTTCTGCGCCAGACGCTGGCCGATATGNGCGAGCGCATCGCCGAAAGCCCCGTCACTGTGAAGGCCGAGCTNCCCGAGGACGCGGTGATGATCGTGGCGGACGGGCAGCGCATGTACCGNGTGTTCCAGAACCTGATTGGCAACGCGCTGCAGTATTCGCTGGAGGGCTCGCGCGTCTATCTCTCGCTGCNTGTGGANAACGGCCGCGCCGTGGCCGCCGTGCGCAACACCTCGCGCGACGAGATCCCCGCCGGGGTGGATTTNACGGCCCGCTTTGTGCGCGGNGACGAGAGCCGCACCGACGGCGGCAGCGGGCTGGGGCTTTCCATCGCCAGCAGCTTCACCGAGGCCTGCGGCGGCNAATTCTCCCTCGCGCCGGTGGCNGATCTGTTTACCGCGACTGTCTCGTTCCCGTTGGCGTGAGCGGGGCGAAAATTCATAATTTATAATTCACAATTCATAATTTTGCGGGCGGATGCAAAGCCGCAGACAGTCAGACCTCAGGCGTCGTACCACATCCATCGAATCACGTGCGGCGGGCCGCATATCTTGCGGATTGCCGGGATNAAAAGCTTTGTAAGATGTTCTCTGCATAATCCCCTCCTCCTCTGCGCATCGTATGTGCGAGGTGAAAATAATGCAGAATTTTGAAGATTTTACGCCGGAGATGCTGGTATTTTATCAAAATCTCCCGCAGCCCGTGCAAAACGCCGTGCGCCATTCCGATTTGGTGTTCGACGATCTGGACGGCCTCGCCACGTTTGCGCAGAATCTCGCCAAAAATTTCGACTCCGGACGCTGATGTGCCCGGAGCCGTTTTTTGTGTATNGTGTTGCCTCTCACAGCAGCACCCGGCGAGCGAAAACGCCNCCCGCAGCTTCAGACATTCTCTTTTAAAGCAGTGGTATCCGAGATAAAACTCCGNCGGCTTCACCAACTCATATTGAATTTCCTGAAGGCTTATGATAGTATTTATTGTAAACAAATNGNGGCTTGCGNGGGAGAAAATGGAAGGATTAAATGCTTTTCAAATACAGTTTATGANAGCAATTGCCGGTATCCAAAACCAATGTGTAGCAGATGCCTTATTCGGAAAACATGAATCTACTTTACGGAAAGATGAATTGTATGCTCTTACGTCAGAAACAATTTGCCGGGTCATGGAACTAATCGATGGCTATGGCCNTTTCGCTATAGGAAAACTGGACGTCATTTGTGAAAAGACCGGGGAAAGATTAAAAGAAAATCCCTCTATAGAATTGCATGACGTTGTATGTGATTACATAAAAGAGTAAGCATAAAACCATACCACCCGGGAGGAACGCCCTATGGAATTTCAATTGCCGCAATACCANGCGCCGGATTTTACGGCGNAACAGCTGCGCGCCGCGCCGGATGCCGCGTGGGGCGTCTGCGAACAGGACGGTGTGCCGCCGCAAAATTTCCACAGCACGTCCATGTTCCCGGAATACTTTAAAATCGGCGGCACATGGCGCCTTGCANAAGAAAGCCGCATGGACAGCCATGTCGTTTTGGATGCAGCCGGCGCGCTGCGCGTTGTGGAGATGCGTAATTTGAAAAAAGGCGACCGCGNCGCCCTCGGGCGCACCGAGGATGGCTCGGAGGGCATTTTTGTGCACGCCGGGGGCTTTTCGCAATCCGCTGCGGGGCCGCANGAGGAATTTGTGTTCCGCCAGGGACGCAGCCGCGAAACCTCCTACGCGCGCGATTACGATACGCTTATCCGCCTGCTGCGCCACGAGCGGGAGCACGGCCGCATTGTGTGGGTGATGGGCCCGGCGTTTACGTTCGACGCCGGGGCGCGCACGGCCATGCAGAAGATGATCGAGCACGGCTATGTGCACGGCCTGCTGGCGGGCAATGCGCTTGCGGTGCACGATTTGGAGGGCGCATATTTCCACACGGCCCTCGGGCAGGATATCTACACGCAGCAGAGCATGCCAAACGGCCACTATAACCATATGGATATCATCCATATGGTGCGGCGCGCGGGCTCCATCCCGGCCTTTTTGGAGCAGTACAACATCCGGGACGGCATTCTGTACGGGCTTGTCAGGCAGCAGGTGCCGTTCGTTTTAACGGGCAGTATCCGCGACGACGGCCCTTTGCCGGAAGTGTACGCCGACGTATACGCGGGCGCGGACGCCATGCGCGGCCTTGTCNGCAGCGCCACGACGGTGATCTGCCTTGCCACAATGCTGCACACCATCGCGACGGGCAACATAACGCCCTCGTTCCGCAAAATGCCGGACGGCGCCATCCGGCCGGTGTACCTGTACTGCGTGGACGCCTCGGAATTNGTGGTAAACAAGCTGATCGACCGCGGCAGCCTTTCGGCCACCACGATGGTGGCAAATGTGCAGGATTTCATCACCCGCGTCGCGGGCGGGCTGGGCGTTTTGGNGCNGAATTCGTAATTTTAAATTCATAATTCACAATTCATAATTCATAATTTGCGTTGCAAAAGAGGTGCATCCATGAAAGCAATTTTAACAAGTTCGCTGGGTGGTTCCGTCCAGGTGAACGGAAGGAGGATCCCCGCCGGATTTCTCACAAACAACGGGTTGCTCGACATGCTGAAAACGCTGTGGGTGAAAGATTCCAGGGTGATGATTGTCTGCGCCTCACCAGACGCCCACAAGGACAATGACATCCGGTATGAATGTCTGAAACAGGCGTTTCCCCTCAGCGGCCTGATCGTTTCAGCCGTAGAATTCTGCGATGGCCGGAATGAGGGCTTGATCGAAAAGCTTCCGGAGATGGATGTTGTCGTTTTGATCGGCGGCCACGTCCCCACGCAGAATGCGTTTTTCAGAAAAATCGGGCTGAAGAATCGGCTGGCGGGCTTCGACGGCTTGCTGCTCGCGTACAGCGCGGGATCGATGAACTGCGCGTCGAACGTATATGTCTCTCCGGAACTGGACGGAGAAGCCGTCGATCCGGATTTTGTCCGATGGGCCCCGGGACTGGGATTGACGGAGATCAATATTTTCCCCCATTATCAGGCGATCAAGGACGATACGCTCGACGGCCTTCGGCTGATGGAGGATATCACATATCCCGACAGCTTCACGCATGAAATTTTGGCATTGAATGACGGGAGCTATATCGTGCTCGAAAACGGTGCGGAGACATTGTACGGCGAGGCCCGCCGCATTCAAAACGGCAAGGTGGAAATGATTTGCAAGGACGGCGAAACGCTCCGGCTAAAAGAATGATACGCGCCGGTTTTGAAGGGAATTGGGTACATGATCGAATGCGGCAAAGAGGCTGTTGCGGTGAACTTCAGCCTTTTGGTGGAGAAACTGCTTTTCCTTCCGGAAATCGAATGCGTCAAGGTTCGGGAAGTGGAAATTCGCAGGGAAAATCGGGACAAAACAGTTCCATTGGCCGTCAGCGCGTGCTATCACGATTGCTGCAGCGATATTGATTTGTGTGTCGTGGTAAAATACGCAGAAGGCGGGATCGCCCCCGATGTATACGTAAAGCACATCGAGCATTGGGGCTTTGCGCGAAATGCTGTTTTAGGCATCTGCTTTGTACCTGAAAACTGCATGTACCGGATCGTTCTCAAAAACGGGATGCGGTATGACCTCGGGTTTGCCTTTGTGCCGCAGGGGATGCTTCCCCTGCCTCAGCTGCCCCCGATGGCAACGCTTGATCAGAATAACGATTGGCCGGTGGAAAACATCGACCGATTCTGGTTTGTTCAAATACAGGCGCTGGGAAAACTATACCGAAATGATTTTTTGATCAGCAGCCATCTCGCCAATATGAATATAAACGAAACGCTGGTCCAGCAGATGATATTGCGTGACTTAACGTATCATACAAATCATCACAGATACGGTTATAAAGAAGAACTTACCTATGCAAAGTACATGGTGCAATGCCCTTACCGCTCTGGGAACGGTACATTTGATGCGATCGCGGCCAGGATCTATGCGGCTGCATTGTCCTGTGATGAGCTGACGCAGTGTTTTTATGCGGATCACGAACCAAGAAGCAAGTACTTTTTTGAAATTTGGGATTATTACGAGGCAAACAGAAAATAATGTTCCCGGTTCGGATTTGCAGATTGCCCCATGCAAAAATGGGGACAGCGGACAGACGGTTCCGCCGGACACGCCTTGCCGGCAATGCAAAGCCGAACTGAGATAAAAGAAAATGGGGCTGCCGCAGGGTTCCCCCAAGCAGCAGCCTCCATCGCTTATTAGTAGCTCTCCAGCCCGAAGCTGACGCCGAGCGCCTCATCAATGCGGCGCTGTACGTCCGGGCCAATCTGGCCCGCGCGCTCGCGCAGGCGGCGCTTATCCAGCGTGCGCACCTGTTCCAGCAGCACCACGCTGTCCTTTGTCAGGCCGCCCGTGCCGGCTTTTACGTCAATGTGTGTGGGCAGATTCGTCTTATCCTGCTTCGATGTGATGGCCGCCGCAATCACCGTGGGGCTGTGGCGGTTGCCCACATCGTTCTGCACGATAAGTACGGGGCGCACGCCGCCTTGCTCGCTGCCGACGACAGGGCTCAGGTCCGCGTAAAACACCTCGCCGCGCTTTACTTCCTTATGCTCCAACCAAAAACCTCCCTGCAAAAAGCTGTGTTTTTCGGGAACGCTCCTGCGCTGTTTTCCCGACGATCATAGCTTTCCCCCACAGGGCGCGCTTTAATCACCACCGGCAAAAGAGGACAAATTCTTCCCTGCTTCAACACCGTTCGCGCCGCCCTTCCGGCACCGCGAACGGTGCTGCAAAGCTGCATGTGCTTCCTATAAGCAGGCGGCCGCTGTTCTGATGCATATACACACCGCAAACGGCCCGGCGGCGCTATGGGCGCTCTGCGTTTTCGCCGCCGTCCACACACTCCAGCACTACAAACGCCGCCGCATAGCCGCCCTCATGCGTGAGCGAAAGATGCGCCTGCAGCCCGCGCGACTGCATCAGCGCGGCCGCACGGCCCGAAAAGGCAAAGTACGGCGCGCCGCGTTCGTCCCGCAAGGCCTCGGCCTCGCAGGGGGCAAAATCGCGAAAAAGCCCCGTGCCAAGCGCCTTGCCGAACGCCTCCTTCGCGGCAAAATTCGCCGCCGCACGCTCGGCGCGGCGGGGCATATGCTCCAGCAGCGCGCGCTCTCCGGGGCCATAGACACGCTCCAAAAAGCCCGGCCTTGCAAGACTTTTTTCCACGCGCTCGATCCGCGTCATATCCACGCCGATACCGACGATCATCGCTTTCCCTGCTTTCTCTTTTATTTTTTCGCTATATGGCATTCCCCGCGAAATATTAAACAAAAATACTGGTATTTTTAAAAAANTTATGATATAATTTATACAAAGAACCGTATTTCACTTTTGGGCAGGAGGTTTGCAGGATGGAAAAGCATATCGTCATCTGCATCGGCAGGCAGTTCGGCAGCGGCGGGCAGGAGATCGGGCNGGGCCTGGCCGACCGGCTCGGCATTCCGCTTTATGACAAAGAAATTTTGAAAAAGGCCGCCGAGGAGAGCGGCATCGTAGAGGANCTGTTNGAGCGCGCGGACGAAATGCCAACCAACAGCTTTTTGTACACGCTTTCCGTCGGCGCGCACGGGCAGGCCATGGGCATCCCCAACTATGGCGATTACCTCACAAACGACAAGCTGTTCCTGTTCCAGAGCAACACCATCCGGGACATGGCGGAAAAGGAATCCTGCGTGATCATCGGCCGCTGTGCGGACTACATTTTGCGCGGCCGCAAGGATATGCTCTCGGTGTTCATCCATGCGCCGCTGGAAAACCGCATCGCGTATCTGCNGCANNNCCGNGNTCTCTCNGNNGACGAGGCNAAAGCNCTGATCAAAAAATCCGACCGCCGCCGCGCNAATTACTACAATTTCTACGCNGACNGCGATTGGGGCGCGGCNTCCAGCTACGANATCACCNTCAATTCCGGCAAGCTGGGCATTGAAAAGGCCATCGATGTGCTGGCCGGNGTNTGCGANCNNNTGTAAATTGNGGATCANNANTTNAAGAGNCAGAATACCACAGCCCGTNCGCNGNTTNCGNACGGGCTGTATTTTGNTTCTGNNNNGGCCGTCNCCGGCGGCGCGGGCNTGANNGTNCCTTANTTNTTCTCGGCCTTTTCNTTTTTTTCTTCCAGCAGCGCCTTTTCCAGCCAGATNCAGCCGATCTCGAGNGCGCTCCACAGNCCGTTTTTGTCGCTCTGGCGCTTCATGCGCTCGATGGGGCTNTTGGTGGTATCGGTGGAAAGCAGNNTCACATGGATGCGNTCNGCCACCTGCACGCCGTTTTCNTCCTTNGTCGTGAGCACCTGCATAAAAATGACATAGGGATCGGACAGGTTGCCGTAATAGATATCGTTTTTGCAGCGCACCAGCGGGCGGCCCTTATAGGTAAGCTTCGGTGTAAATGCCATAGGGCGGAACTCCTTTTCTTATACGTCAAGATAATTTTTCAAAAGCACCTGCAGCAGATCGTCGCGGTCGATCTTGCGGATGAGCGCACGGGCGTTCTGATAGGTGGTGATGTAGGTGGGATCCTCCGAGAGGATGTAGCCCACCAGCTGATTGATCGGGTTATAGCCCTTTTCCTCCAAAGCCTTGTACACCTGTGTCAGGGTTTCCTTGATCTCCCTGTTTTTGTCTTCGTAGATGGAAAAAATCGCAGTCGGTTCACTCATCTCTCTTGCTCCCTCCTCTTTTCTTCTATTGTAGACCAAAAAAGCATCTATTGCAAGCGTTTGGGGCAAAAACATCTTTTTTGATGCTTTTGCCCCAAATTCGACAATGTTTGCACGGCGCCGGACGTGTCCGGCGCGCGGCGCAGCGGCAAATTCCCCTTCCGGAATGCCGCAAGCCGCGCGCCGCNCCTTTTGCAGNCTCAGCTGCGCAGCACGACGTCTATTTTTTNCAGTGCCGCCAGCACCTTTTTCACGGTGGCCTCNGCTTCCTCGTCCGTCAGCGTGCGGTCGGATGCGCGCAGCACCAGATTATATGCAAGGCTCTTTTTGCCCTCGGCCATGTGCTCGCCCGTGTAGACGTCGAACAGCGTCAGGCTTTCCAGCGTCCTGCCCGCGGCCCTGCGGATGCAGGCGGCGATATCGGCCGCGGCGGTGTCCGTATCCGCCACCAGCGCAAGGTCNCGCGTGATGGCCGGGTGCTTGGGCAGCGGACGGAACACGGGCGTTGCACCGCGGTGCGCGAACAGCACCTCCATGTTCAGCTCGGCGGCCACGGTGCGCGGCTTTACGCCGTAGTTTGCCAGCACCACGGGATGCACCTCGCCGATGATGCCGAGGCGGTCTTCGCCCAGCCAGATCTCCGCGCAGCGGCCCGGATGGTAGGATGTGCCCGCCGTGCAGCGNTCGAAGCGCGCGTCCGTGACGCGGGCGGCCTCCAGCAGGCGCTCCACCACGCCCTTCAGCGCAAGATAATCCCAGCCGCCGCCATAAGCGCCCAGCAGCAGCGTCTCGGTCTCGGTGGGCAGGCAGTCGGGCTTTTCGTCCGGCGTATAGGTGGTGGTGTTCTCGAACAGCGCNCACTCGGGCGCGCGGGCGTTCACGTTGCGCGCGATCACATCCATCATGCTGGGCAGCGCCGTCGTGCGCATGATGGAGGTATCCTCACCCAGCGGGTTCGAGATGACNAGCGCATTGCGCAGCGGATCGTTTTCCGGCAGATTGATCGCGTCGAACGATTTGCGGCTGTAGAAGCTGAACGTCTCGATCTCGTACATGCCGCAGCCGACGAGCAGATCGAGCAGCATTTCGCGGAATGTCTGGCGCTCGGTGGGGCGGGCGCTGGCCGTACCGCGGATGGCGGTGCTGGGCATTTTGTTGTAGCCGATGAAGCGCGCCACCTCCTCGGCCACGTCGCAGTCGCGCTCCATATCCCAGCGGCTGGAGGGCACGATGATATCGTCGCCGTCCATCGCAAAATCCAGCGGCAGCAGGATATCCACCATCTGCTGGCGCGTCAGCTCCGTGCCGAGCAGGCGGTTCACGGCGTCCACGCGCAGCGGGATGCGGCGCTCTTCGCGCTTTTGCGTCCAGACATCGACGATGGCGCCGTTTACAACGTCGCCCGCNTCGAGGATCTGCACCAGCTCCAGCGCGCGGTCGAGGCAGCGGCGGCAGCCGTTCGGGTCGAGGCCCTTCTCNTAGCGGCCGCTGGCCTCGGTGCGCATGCCCAGNTTCTTCGCCGTCGTGCGCACGGAGGGGCCGTTGAACATCGCGCTCTCGAACACGATCGTCGTAGTATCGTCGTACACGCCCGAGAACTCGCCGCCCATCACACCGGCCACGGCGATGGGACCCTTTTCGTCGGCAATGATGAGCATCTCCTCACTCAAANCACGGTCGACGCCGTCGAGCGTTTCAATTACCTCGCCCGCTTTGGCGTTGCGCACGATGATGTGTCCGCCGTTCACATACTTGTAATCAAAGCAGTGCATCGGCTGGCCNTACTCAAGCATCACGTAGTTTGTGATATCCACAAGGTTGTTGATGGGGCGCACGCCGCAAAGGCGCANNCGCTCGCGCATCCAGCGGGGGCTGGGCTTGACGCGCACGTTCGTCACGACCGCGCCGACATAGCGGTAGCAGAGGTCGTGGTTCTCGACGTCCACCTTCAGCGGGATGCCGGCGTCGATGCCGGGCTTCACTGCGGGCACATGGTCGCGGAACGGCACGCCGAACGTCGCGGCAGCCTCGCGCGCAAGGCCGCGCACGGAGAGGCAGTCCGGCCGGTTGGGCGTGATCTCGAAATCCACCGAGGTATCGTCCATGCCCAGCGCCTGCACGATGGGCAGGCCCACGGGCTTTTCCTCGTCCAGCACCAGGATGCCGTCCTCGACGGCGCTGGGGAAATCGTGCTTCGTCAGCCCCAATTCGCCGAGGCTGCACAGCATGCCGTTGGATGCCACACCGCGCAGCTTACCCTTGCGGATCTCGACGCCGCCCGGCAGCTTTGCCACGTGCAGCGCGGCAGGCACCAGATCGCCCACCTTCAGGTTCTGCGCGCCCGTGACGATNTGCACCGGNTCGGCGGCGCCCACATCCACCTGGCAGACCACCATATGGTCGGAATCCGGATGGGGCACGATCTCTAAAATTTTGCCCACGACGACATTCTGGATGGCGTCGGCCTCGCATTCAAACGTTTCCACCTTGCTGCCGCTCATCGTCATGCGGTCGGCAAATTCCTGAGGGGTGCAGGTGAAATCGGCGAACTCCCTCGCCCAGTTGATCGGCATTTTCATCTTTCACACACTCCCTTTCGATCAGAATTGTTTGAGGAAACGCAAATCGTTTTCGTACAAAAGGCGCATATCGTCGATGCCGTAGCGCATCATTGCGATGCGCTCGAGGCCCACGCCGAACGCGAAGCCCGAATACACCTCGGAATCGATACCGCAGTTTTCCAGCACCTGCGGGTGCACCATGCCGCAGCCGAGGATCTCGATCCAGCCCTCGCCCTTGCACATGCTGCAGCCCTTGCCGCCGCACTTGAAGCAGCTCATATCCATCTCGGCCGANGGCTCGGTGTAAGGGAAGTGGTGCGGGCGGAAGCGCACGCGCGTATCCTCGCCGTACAGCTTTTTGATGAAGATCTCCAGCGTGCCCTTCAAATCGCCGAACGTGACGCCTTTATCGACGACAAGCCCCTCGCACTGATGAAAGATGGGGCTGTGCGTGGCGTCCACAGCGTCCGAGCGGTAGACGCGGCCCGGGCAGATGATGCGGATGGGCGGCTTCTGCTTTTCCATCGTGCGGATCTGCATGGGNCTCGTCTGCGTGCGCAGCAGCATGTTCTCGGTGAAGTAGAACGTATCCTGCGTATCGCGCGCGGGNTGGCTCTTGGGCATGTTNAGCATCTCNAAATTGTAGCGNTCCAGCTCCACCTCGGGGCCGGAGACGATATCNAANCCCATGCCGAGGAAGATCTCNTTCAGNTCCCCCAGCACCTGCTCGAACGGATGGCGCTTGCCGCGCGCGGGCAGCGTNCCGGGCAGCGTCACGTCGATCTGCTCCGCGGCCAGCCGCGCGGCCAGGGCGGCGGCTTCCAGCTCCCCGGTGCGGCGCGCNATATCCGCCGTGATGGCCTCGCGCACCTCGTTCGCCAATGCGCCGATCACGGGGCGCTCCTCGGCCGTGAGCTTGCCCATCTGCTTTAAGATGGNCGTCAGCTCGCCNTTTTTGCCGAGAAAGCGCACGCGCAGCTCGTCCACCGCGGCGGCATTCCCGGCAGCGGCGATCAGCGCGTCGGCATTTTTGCGGATGTCCTCCAATGCCTGTCTCATTTTGCTTTTCCTCTCCTTTTTTGGGATCTGTCCGAACGNCGGCATACGCCNCAGCACAGGCCCGGATGTTTCCGGCGTCCTGTGCCGTGCCGCGTCGGCGGACAGCCCGTTTTCTTTTGCGCCAAANCNGGCGCAGCCACTCTGCCCGTTTTTNCAAAATTGCCCGGGCCGTTCAGCCGTTCGCCCAAAAAGCGGCAAACGCCCNCCCCGGCACACGGTGCAAACGGGCTGTTTTNGCGCGGAAANCNAAAAATAAAAAGCCCCGTCCCCGCACATCGTCAGGGACGAAGCCTGCACATTGCAAACTCCGCGGTACCACCCATGTTTTTGCCGTACAAAATGATCTGTACAAGAGCAAACACTCTTTTCTNCGGTAACGGGAAGGCCCGTCCCCACCTACCGGCAGGCCGCTTTTCTCNGCGTCTTCTGCATCGCCANGGGCAATGAAACGATTGCCTGTGCGGGCGGCAGAAGGGCAAAAGCCANNGTAGAAAAGCGGCGCGTTCAGCGGGGCCACTCGGGAGTGAACTTCGGCGCGGATGCATTCCCGGACACTTGCAGCCTGACGGTGTCCCTCTCTGAGGCGGCTTTTCAGCCGCCCGAAAAAGCGTATTCTGCGCGTACTCTCTCCGTCTGCGTGTTTATCGTCCCTTATTATACAAAAGTTTTGCCCGGATTGCAAGAGCCGCAGAGAAAAAAGTGCTGAGAGAAATGTCAAAAATGACAGAGGCTCTTTTGTGCTGCACGCAGNCCCTTGACAGCGGCCGCAGCGCGCTTTATGCTTGTATAATAAGAAAAGCCGCCGCAGAAACATCTCCGCAGCGGTTTTCGGCAGGCGTTTTCGCCCCGTTCAGTGCACGGCCTTGCACACACGGTGCAGCTCCGCCTCGTTTTCGCTTACCACCTTTACCGGGCGCGAATAGTCGAGNCTCATCAGGCCGAGGATGCTCTTGGCGTCGGCAATGCTGCCGCGCATATCATGCACCCCGATGTCNTCCCGGCAGNTGACCGCCGCGTTCAGCATCTTTTTGATCTGCTCNAAATTCTGAATATTGATCTGTTTTACCATACGGTACCTTCCTTTCTTCCGGCGGTGTTCCCGCCATGTGGACACGCCTTTCCCGCTGCGATGTCCCATGCGAAAGGCCGCGCACCCGATTGGTGCGCCGTTTGCCGTTTCGCTTTGTGTATTATAGCACAGTTTTCGGGGTTTGTATCATGCAAATTGCACAAAACCCTTTTGCGGGCGAGATTTCTCCCACATCAACAAAACTGCATATCTGCAAAAGTAACTTTTGTANAGATTTTACCCAAAACTTCCAATATGTGGAATTTATTGGAATCAATTCAAAAANGATACCGCAAAAATTGATATTTTTCGCCGTTTTCCCGGACGGCAGATTCGCTGTACATAAAGTGCTTTGCATAATNNCTCCATAAGAGAGAGCGAAAAATCCATAATCAGGGGGCAGCTATTTGTGAAACCGGATCCGAATCTGCCGATCTCCGCCGGNCGCAGCGAANCGCCCCCAAATCGTCCCCCNCCAGAGGACAATCCGGAAGCGCTGATCCGCATTGACGGAAAGGGCGCGCGCACCGGCTTTGCGGCCGGCTGCCGTTTATTCTGTTTCNGATCCTGTCATATACGCCGNTTGTGGCAAATCAGCATTGAAAGAGAGAAGNATTGTATGCAAAACGAATTCATCACACTGGTTCCCGCGGATATTGCCCTTGCGCAGCAGGTGACCGATTATTATACGCGCAATCGAGCATTTTNGGAGCAATACGAGCCCAAAAGAGAGGAAGCATTCTTTTCGCCGGAACATCAGTATGAAAACCTGAAAAAGGAAATGGAAGATTCCCGGCAAAAAAGCGCTTTTCGCTTCTATATCAAGCCGGCAGACAAACCCGACAGGGTGATCGGGAGCATTGGCCTGAATAACGTNGTATGGGGTGCGTTTTGCTCGGCTTTTTTGGGCTATAAATCAGATAAAGATCATATCAACAGAGGCTATATGTCGATGGCCGTGGGCATGATGGTAAATTATGCTTTTCANGAACTGCATNTACACCGCATCGAGGCAAACGTCATGCCANGGAACGCCGCCTCCTTGAGGGTGCTGGAGAAAAACGCCTTTGTGAATGAGGGCATTTCAAAATATTATCTGAACATCAACGGCATTTGGGAGGATCATATTCATATGGTTCGGATCAATGANGANATGCACAAATAAGCGCGTGCTCNCGCAATCTCTGCACACATACAGCGGTTTTTGAGATCAGCGNCCGCTTGAAACAGGAAGAACACCTGCACCCTGTGCATANCTCAGCAGCGCCGTGCGCTCGTTGGGCATTACGCCGTCCAACACGGCAGCAAGGCACGCGTCCAGCGCCGCACCNACAGCCCTTCCCTGTAAGCCCAGCCGGAGCATGTCGTCGCCGTTTACGGCNAGATCCCGCAGGGAAAAGCANGCCTTTTCGCGCAGCAGCGCGTTGAGCATCTGCCCGGCCTCCTCCAAAAGCGGCAGCCGGACAAGGCACATCGGCGCCTGCCCGCACATATCCGCTTTTTGCAGGGCGAGCAGGCGGCGCGT
Source organism: Subdoligranulum sp. (assembly GCA_014799685.1). Lineage (GTDB taxonomy): Bacteria > Bacillota > Clostridia > Oscillospirales > Ruminococcaceae > Ruthenibacterium. The sequence goes on from JAAVHN010000001.1 coordinate 45,567, forward strand.
ATCCTCTTCGCCCAGCTTGTTCAGCAGGCGTTTCAGCTGCTTTTCCTCGGGCAGCACAGGCGTATCGTGGCGGCGCACGANCCGGACGATCTGTTCGNGCCGGCGTGTATCGAACCGCAGGCGGGTGAGGATCGCATCGGCGATCTGCGCACTCTGCCCGGCGTGACCGTAAAAGTGGCCAATGCCGTCCGCATCGAGNGAAAAGCACGCGGGCTTGCCCGCATCGTGCAGCAGCGCCGTCCAGCGCAGTACCGGCTCGGCGGGGGCGGCCTCCACCACGGCAAGTGTGTGGCGCCAGACATCCTTATCGTGATGCGGATTTTTCTGCTCAAAGCCAAACATCGGCNCAAGCTCCGGCAGCGCCACGGCGACTACTTCCGCATATTCCTCCAGCACCCCGGCGGCCGACACGCCGCAGAGGANCTGCGTCAATTCCTCGCGTATGCGCTCGGCGGCAGAAGCTTGCAGAAGCAGCTTATTTTCGCGCAGCGCCTGCGCGGTTTGCGGCTCGATGCNCATATCGAACACNGCGGCAAAACGCAGCGCGCGCAGGATGCGCACGGCATCCTCCNGAAAGCGCCGCGCGGGCGCGCCGGGGCAGCGCACGATGCCGTCTGCCAGATCCTGCGCGCCGCCAAACGGNTCGATGANCCCCTGTTCGGGATGCCAGGCCATCGCNTTGCATGTAAAATCGCGACAGGCCAGATCCGCCCAAAGGCCGCGGGAGATACCGCGGTTCTCTTGGGCGGTTTTTATTCCTGTGTTCGCTTTTTCCGTGGGCGATACCGGNGCCGGCGGCGATACAGGATCCCCTGCAACTCCTTCCTCATCCGCNCCTTTTNTATNCCCGGCACGGTAGGTGGTGATTTCAAGCGGCATGTGGCTGATGCGCACGGTCACCGTACCGTGTGCAAGTCCGGTACCGATCACGCGGTATGCGGCAAAGATCCGGCCGGTTTCCTCCGGAGAGGCGTTCGTGGCGATATCGTAATCCTTCGGCGCGCGCCGNAAAAGCGCATCGCGCACCGCGCCACCCACCACATACGNCTCAAACCCCGCATCCCACAGCAGCGTCAGCGCATGCAGCACCGGCTGCGGCAGTGTCATCATCGGCGGTACCTCCCCATGGTCAACGTTTCAATTCATAATTCACAATTCATAATTCATAATTTGCAAGACGAAAAATCGATTGCACTGCAAAACGCTTAGAGAGAGAAAGAAAATGGGCAGCGAATTTTNTGCTGTTCTCTTGTCGAAGCATTTCTGCAAAAAAAGCCGGATCGGCCCCAGGCGCACTCCGGCGGCAGAGCGGCCGCGCAAGGCATTGTATGCATCCGGTCCGTTTATGCCCCCTGTTCGTCTGTGCATCCTGTCCGTTTATGCCCCTGCCCGTCTATGCATTCTGCCCGCGCCGCAGCTCGGACAAAAACAGCGCGTCCAGCTCCTCCCATCCCTGCCGGGGTTCTTCNGGCATTTGTTCAATGCGCGCGCGGATCTCGGCAAAGCTTTCCTCTAAATACCGGTTCAGCACNTCGATGCGCGGGATCTCGCGCACCTCCGGCGCGTGCATTTTCAAATCGAGCAGCTCCGCNACCGTGCTTTTCAGGCCCGCGTCCAGCTGGCTTTCTGCAAGCTCGTCAAAACGCATGGGCGGCGGCGTGCCCTTCTCCAAAATCCAGCGGCAGGCCAGAACGGGGCGCAGCACGTAGAAATACTTTTTCGCGCGCACCGTCTCGCCGCGCAGATACGCGCGGTCGTTCCCNTCGGCCATGCTCAGGTAGTGCCANAGGCCCTTTTTAGAGGAAAAATAGCGCTGTGCCATCGGCACAAACTGCNCTGCAAACGGCGTGGTCTTGTATACGATCGGCGAAGAGAACNATTCAAACACCGTCGGGTTCGAACGGTGCAGCAGCCGCAGGGTCTTATCCAGATCCCAGCCGTTGACGTCCAGCACTTTGTCGACGGGCAGCTCAATCACGTCCCGTTCGCGCTCCAGACGCAGATATTCCTCGCACGGGCGGACGTAGATGAACCGCACNTCGTAATCGCTGTCCGGCGAGGCAAAGCCCCACGCCCGGCTGCCGGATTCCACCGCCAGCAGAATGCGGCAGTTCTCCCGCTGCTCGATCTCCTCCAGGGTTTTGCGGATCGTCGCTTCCATGTACAACCCCTCCTTACGCTTTCTCTTCAGCGCATCGCTTTCATTTCAACGTTTCAAANCATCAAAAAGCATTTTAACCCGTCAGCGCACCGCGGCGATGCAGATGCCGGTGCACAAGGCCGTGCCCGCCGCCTTCAGCGCCCCGGCGCATTCGTCCAGNGTTGTGCCGGTGGTGTATACGTCATCCACCAGCAGAATACGGCGGCCGGCCACCGCTGCATCCCCGCGCACGGCAAATGCACCGTGCAGGTTGCGGCGGCGTTCTTCTCCCGAAAGGCCCGCCTGCGGCGTTGTTTCGCGCGTTTTATACAGCNCCTCCCGCACAGGCAGGTGCAGCGCTTTGCCCAGCAGACGCGCCAGGTTCAGCGGCACATCATATCCTCGGCGGCGCAGTTCACNGCGGCCGGAGGGCACGGGGACGAGTATCTCCGCGCGCAAAGGCTGGGCGGCCGTACACGGAGGCTGCTCATCTGCACGCCGCTGCATTTCNACATCACGCAACAGCGTTCCGGCTTCGCGCAGCGGCATTTCGGCTTCGCACTGTGGCTGCCCGGCATTGTGCGGCGGCGTTTCGGCTTCGCNCNGNNGCTGCCCGGCATNGTGCGGCGGCGTTTCGGCTTCGCGCAGCGGCTGCCCGGCATCGTCCGGGGGTGTTCCGGCATTGCACCGGGACAGCCCGGCCTCCCGCANCGCCCCGGCCATCGTGCCGGCCAGCGGGCGCGCCAGATCCGGCCTGCCGTGAAACTTCATGCGTAAAATCGCGTTTTGTACAATTGATTCATAAAAATACGGCGCGTATACGNCATCCGTCCACCGCATTTCGTGCCCCTGCGTGGGAACGGGCGCTCCGGCCNTGCGGCACANCGNGCGCAGNGTNTCCGCNCAGGCCCCGCANNAGCCGGAAAAGCCCAGCACCGCATCGCANAACGGGCAGCGGGCCGGGAACAGCAGCTCCATGCCAAGCGCCGGCAGCCGNGCAAGGCGGCTNGCGGCTTTTCCTGTTTTACCTCNCANGGCCCGTCCCCCCTATCGTTCACGATCTATTCGCCTCCAAGGCGTACGAATCACCCGACNCCCGCAGAGCNCGGTTCCGCCGGCCCCTCGNCCCNCAGATCATCCGGCCAGCTACACGCGGGCCATTNGCCCCGGCCCATGGTCCATATCGCCCCCGCCGCTCACGGCTCGTCCATCCCTTCGCCGCAAAGCAGCTGCGCCAGGCACGAAAAGCGCTTGTTGCGCCGCACGCTGTTCACCATCTGCACCACCTCGGCGCTGTGCCCCGCAAGGATGCACAGTGTTTTTGCGCGGGTTACACCCGTGTACAGCAGATTGCGGTAGAGCAGCTTNGGCGGCACCTCCATCACCGGGATGATCACGGCGGGGAACTCGCTGCCNTGGCTCTTGTGGATGGTAACGGCATANGCGGGCTCCAACTCGCGCACGTGCTCGGAGGTATACACGAGCAGCCGGTCCTCGCTGCGCACCGTGACGCTGCCCTCATGTGGNTCTACGTCCACGATCACGCCCATATCGCCGTTGAACGCACCCGCGCCGTCCTCGCCGCCGTCGGGGCGCGTATACGGAATATCGTAATTGTTGCGCACCTGCATCACCTTGTCACCCACGCGCAGGATCTTATCGCGCACCGTCAGCTGCGCGCGGCCGGGCCCGGGCGGGTTCAGCCGCTGCTGCAGCGCCGTATTCAGCGATACCGTGCCCAAAAGGCCGATCTTCGAGGGGCACAGCACCTGGATATCCTCGAACGGGTCGAAGCCGTAGCGCTGGGGCAGGCGGCGGCACACAAGATCGCACACCAGCTCGAGNCACGCCTCGCCGTCCGATTCCAGCATGAAGAAATCGCTGTCGCGCGTGCCCTTTTCGGGGCGCTGCCCCGTCACAATGCGGTGCGCGTTCGAGACGATCATACTTTCGGCCGCCTGGCGGAAGATATCGCGCAGGCGCACCGTGGGCACCACGCCCGAGGCGATGATGCCGCCCAACACATTGCCCGCACCTACGCTGGGCAGCTGATCCTCGTCGCCCACCATGATCAGCTTGCACTGCGGGCGCAGCGCGCGCAGCAGGCTCTCGAACAGCAGCGCGTCCACCATGCTCATCTCGTCCACGACGAGCACATCGCATTTCAGCGGNTTNTTTTCNTCGTGCTGGAAGCGCACCACGTCGTTTTTGCCGAAATCCACCTCCANCAGGCGGTGGATGGTCTTNGCNTTGCGGCCCGTCAGCTCCGAAAGNCGCTTNGCNGCNCGGCCCGTGGGCGCGGCCAGCATCACGCGGTCGCCGTTTTGCTCGAANGCACAGAGGATGCCGTTTACCGTGGTGGTTTTGCCCGTGCCCGGCCCGCCCGTCAGCACCAATGCGTTCGAGCGGAACGCCTCGGCGATGGCCTTGCGCTGCAAGGGCGCGTAGGCGATGCCCTGGCTGGCCTCGGCGCGCGCGATAAATTTTTCGGCATCGCCCGCACCCGTGCCGGGCCAGTGGATCAGCCNCCGCAGATGGAACGCGATATGGCGCTCGGCGTGCAGGTATTCCGGCAGNTACACCCAGCTTGCCTCGCCGAGCTCNACGGCGCACAGCGCGCCCGTTGCCAGCATCGTATCCAGTGTGGAAAACACCGTCTCCGGCTCCACGCGCAAAAAATCGGATGTCGCCGCGCACATTTTNTCGCGCGGCAGGCAGGTATGTCCGTTTTGCAGGTTGTGGCGCAGCACGAACAGCAGCCCTGCGCACACGCGCTCGTGCGCATCGTACAAAAGGCCCANCTCCTGCGCGATAGCGTCCGCCGCGCCGAAATCCTGATACGCGGGCGGCCCGCACAGCACATAGGGGTCGTGCGAGACGACATCCACCGTATCCGGCCCATACTGCCGGTACAGCGCCACGGCCGCCCCTGCGGGCAGGTGGTACCGCGCCAGATAGCTGATCGCCTCGCGCACGCCGAACATGCGCTTGAATTCGCTTGAGATACTGCGCGCCTTGTCCGCCGTGATGCCGCGAACCTTCGTGAGCTTTTCCGGATCCGTGGCGATGATCTCCAGCGTATCCGCGCCGAACGNGTCCACAATGCGCCCCGCCANCGCCTTGCCGATGTACGGCAGCGCGCCCGAGGCGAGGTAGCGCCGGATGGCNGTGATGCTCTCCGGCAGGCGCACCTCGAACGCCTCGGCGCGGAATTGCTCGCCGAAGCTGGGATGTGTGGTGAAGCGCCCGTGCAGCGTGACGTCTTCGCCCACGTTGATGCTCGACAGTTCCCCTACCGCTGTATACAGCTCCCCCTCGCTGGAGAGCTCCAGCACGGTATAGCCGTTCGCCTCGTTGCAGTACACGATATTTTCCACNGTACCCGAAAGGGTCTGCCATTCCTGTTCCCGTTCCAGCGCCATACGCGCCTCCTGTAAAAATTAAAGTCTAAAATGGNTTGAACCCCGGCAGAAAGCCGGGGATCCCGCGTCTTTTTCAAAGCTGTGCCGGCTGCCGGAATTCACGGCGCGCAGGCAATATTCCTGCCCGCCTAAAAGCCGCCGCGTGAAGGCAAACTTGCCGGTAAAANACGGCTGGCNGGNAAATTTTCCTCATTGCTGTTCGTCCAGCTGCGCCTCGATCACCTCAGCCAGCGTATCCGGCGTGGCCAGTGCCACGCCCCGCACGCCCGCGCCCGGCGGGGAAAGCGTTTCCCCGTCCGCGCACAGCACCACCACCGGGATATCCGGCAGCGCGGCGCGCACATCGAGCACGCCCGACCACATCCGGTCGCCCGTATCCGCCCGCAGCACCACAAGCGCATCCCCCGCCTTTTTGCGGCGAAACAGGCACCCCGTGAGCACATCGGATAAATAGTACGCGCCCAGCACTGCAAACATCGTCACCACGATCAGCATCACGCCGCTCAACATATCGCATTCCCCCGTTTCACGGCGGGGGCGTTTTCGATGCGTCGCGGTGCATACCGGCGCGCTCCGGCATCCTATGGCGCATACCGGTGTGCACCGGCGCACCGCGGCACGCTTCATCCCNCGCCCCGTTTTTCCAGCATATGAAAAAACGGGCGGGAGTGTGCGGGGCGCTGCGGCGGCGCCGGGCGGGGCGTTTTTGTGAAGCTGCTTTGTCCCGCATCGGGCGGGGCATTTTTCAATAATTACCCGCCGGGCGCAGCAGGATCGGCATGATATANTTTGATATCCGCACCGCCGCCCACGCACTCCTGTATGAAAGCATTACGAGAAATGCCCGGCCNNNGGCCGGGCATCTTTGCATGGAACACNGTCCATTTNGNTNTGGTGCCGCTAACCGGGGTCGAACCGGTATGGCATNGCTGCCGAGGGATTTTAAGTTTTGCCCCAAATTGGAAAATCGGACACATTCTTGCGGAATTTAACGGAAGTTATTACCCTCAAAAAATCCCGTAAAATCAANGTTTTTGGCTTCCCTGCAAGAAAAAATCCCTATTTTGCCCGCTTTCCGGCCATATTCAGTTTTGAACAATTTTTAGGAAATCGGAGGTCCATTGAGGAAATGTCCCTCCAAATAGACTCGATTTCCGTTGCGTCAAACATCACATAGGACTCGAACCCATGCGGCGTATTCCCTCTGCCATTGACAATCTCATTCTCATATATACATAGGNGGTTCATATGCCAACAAGATTTGAGTGTGAAGTAAAGCTTCGGGACTATCCCGATCTGGTAACAACAAAAGAATTAGCGCTGATGCTGGGCGGTATCTCAGAGCACACCGCATTGTCCCTGCTCAGAAAAAACAAAATTGAAAGCTTCCGCATCGGGAATCGCTACAAAGTTCCAAAAGTAAACGTGATCGATTTTATGGTGACCGAAGAATACGAGGCTCTTCGGCAAAGGGCGGAAAGCGCGCGTTTTCTCAAAATTCGCGACAAAGACGAACGCATACGGCAAAAGCTGCTGTTTCTTTGCGAAACGCCACAGACCAGAAAAAGACTGATGTATCTGCTGGACGTAAAAAGCATCAAAACATTCTTCCGGCTCTACCTGAAGCCTTTGCTGGAATCCGNAGAACTCCAGATGACCCACCCGGAGCACCCCAGCGTTTCAACGCAGCGATATATCCGAGCATCTGCAAGTCAGAAATAGACTGCATACCGTCAAAGGTGAACCCGACACAGAATCCACAAGGACTCTCGGATAGTCTTATTATAATGTTTTTTTCTGTCCTTGACAAGATGTTGATGAAAGATTNNGGATNGGTTTCAGCTGTCTTTACATAGCCGTCCGGCTTCACCGTCGGGCGGCTAAATCTGTATCAAGGAGGAAACCGAAATGGCGAAAACAAAGGTGATCGCCGTGGCAAACCAAAAGGGCGGCGTCGGGAAAAGCACGAGCGTGTTCAATCTCGGCGCGGGACTTGCGTTGTCCGGCAAAAAGGTTTTGCTGGTAGATGTTGACCCGCAGGGCGACCTGACNAAGATGCTGGGCCAGCGCAAGCCGCACGAGATGCCGCTGACGCTGGCCAATGTATTGGATCTGTCAGGCGCAGAGCCGAGTTCTGAACCGTGCAATACGCTGGACGGACACCCGGAGATCCTGACGCACGACGAGGGCTTTGACTTNGTNCCGGCCAACCGCAGCCTGTCNGCCGTGGAAGTTGGGCTGGTGAATGTCATGAGCCGNGAAACNGTGCTNCGGCGNTATCTGGACAGCGTAAAGGACAGCTACGACTATGTGCTGCTCGACTGCCGCCCGTCGCTGGGTATGCTCGTGATCAACGCGCTGTCCGCTTCGGACTATGTGCTTGTCCCAGTGCAGGCGGACTATCTTGCCGCCGAGGATATGACGGAACTTGTCGGCACAGTGCGGAGCATCCAGCGGCAGATCAATCCCGGCTTGAAGATCGGCGGCGTGTTCCTGACGATGGCGAACGAAACCAGATTCCGCAAAGATGTGGTTGCCACCGTCAAGGAGCACTTCGGACGCAATCTGCCGGTGCTGGAAAGCGTTATCCCGTCCACCGTGCGGCTGGCAGAGATCAGCACAGCGGACAAGAGCATCTTCCGGCACGAACCGAACGGCAAAGCGGCGCAGGCATACCGCTCGCTGACAAAGGAGGTGCTGGAGATTGGCGACAAACAACGTAGCCGGTCTGCTGACATCGCTCGATAACCTGTTTACCACGCAGGACGAGCGCGACGAGGCAAAGCGCGAACATCTCCGGGACATTCCGCTTTCAGAGATCAGCGAATTTCCGTCGCACCCGTTCAAGGTGCGCATGGACGAGAGCATGACAAAGATGGTGGAGAGCGTACAGGAGCGCGGCGTGCTTTCCCCTGTGCTGGTGCGCCCCATGCCGGACGGAACCTTTCAGATGGTATCCGGCCACCGGCGCAAGATGGCAAGCGAGCTGGCGGGCAAGGAAACGCTGCCCTGCATTGTGCGGGAATTGACCGACGATGAAGCGATCCTCATTATGGTGGACAGCAATTTGCAGCGCGAAACGATCCTGCCATCGGAGCGGGCGTTTGCGTATAAAATGAAGCTGGAAGCCATGAAAAGGCAGGCGGGCAGACCCAGCAAGGAAAATAGTGTCCCACCGGGACACCATTTATT
>JAAVHN010000002.1 GCA_014799685.1 Subdoligranulum sp.
CTGCTTTCGTCTGCGCCATGTCGTTTTTCAAGCCAGCTACGTCTTCCTTCAAGCCAGCTACGTCTTCCTTTAGGCCAGCTACGTCTTCCTTTAGGCCAGCTACGTCTTCCTTTAGGCCAGCCACATCTGCTTTCGTCTGCGCCATGTCGTTTTTCAAGCCAGCTACGTCTTCCTTCAAGCCAGCTACGTCTTCCTTTAGGCCAGCCACATCCGCTTTCGTCTGCGCCATATCCTTTTTTAAATCGGAGACATCCACCTGTACTTGATCCAGCCGTTCATTTACGGGCTGCAATGCGGTGCCGATTTCTTCCCGCATTATATCCCGCAGAACCTGCAATTCCTCTTTCGTCATTTTCAACCATCCCCCCTCACATTGCTATTATATCCCATCTCAAAGAGGAATACAAGGACATTTTTCTCTGCACGGCCCGCCGCCCTATACGTCCTTCGGAATGGTGATGGCGTGCACCGGGCACACGTTCATGCAGGTGTGGCAGCCGTTGCACTTGTCATAATCCACGCGCGCGACATTGTTCGTTACGTGGATAGCGCCCTCGGGGCAGCTCTTTTCGCACTTCATGCAGCCGATGCAGCCCGCCGTGCAGGCCTTGCGCGTCTGCGCGCCGCGGTCATGGTTGGCGCACATGACCACGGGCCTTTCGCCCTCGGGCCGGATCCAGATCACCTTTTTCGGGCATGCCTGTTCGCACGCGCCGCAGCCCGTGCAGAGCGCGGGGTTCACGCGCGCGAGGCCGTTCGATACCGTGATGGCGCCGAACGGGCAGGCCTTCACGCAGTCGCCGTAGCCGAGGCACCCGAACTCGCATGCGGCGCGCCCGGCATACAGCGCGGCGCAGGCCGTGCAGCTTTCGATGCCTTCGTAGTTGTATTTATCTTCCATATGCTCGTAGCTGCCCTGGCAGGCGACGATGGCCTTGCGGCGCACGACCTCGCCCGCTTCCACGCCCATGACGGCGGCCGCAGCCTCGGCGGTTTTGGCGCCGCCGGGCACGCACTTATTCACGGGCGCGCCCTCGACGATGGCCTTGGCATAGTCGGCACAGCCCGCGTAGCCGCACGCGCCGCAGTTCGCGCCGGGCAGCACACCCAGCACCTGGCCGATGCGCGGGTCTTCCTCCACATGCATAAAGTGCGCCGCCACGACGAGGATCGCCGCGCCGAGCAGGCCGATGACGGTGACTGCCGCCACCGCTGTTACGATACTCATGCTTTTCCCTCCTCAGTGACCCGCGAAAATATTCTCAATGATGCCGCCGAAGCCCATAAAGGACAGGCTGGTGATGCTCGCGGCCACCAGTGTGATCGGCAGCCCTTCAAAGCATTTGGGGGGCTGCGCGTCCTCCAGGCGCTTGCGCACGCCGGAGAACAGCACCATCGCCACCAGGAAGCCTACGCCCGCGCCCACAGCGCACACAAGGCTTTCCACAAAGCCATAGCCCTCGTCCAGCACCGAGATCGTCACGCCCAGCACCGCGCAGTTCGTGGTGATGAGCGGCAGGTACACGCCCAGCGCCTTGTAGAGCGGCGGCATGTACTTTTTCATCGCGATCTCGACGAGCTGCACCAGCACGGCGATGACGAGGATGAACACGATGGTCTGCAGATAGGCAAGGCCGTTCGGCTCTAACAGAAACGTATAGATGGGCCACGTGACGCTGGTGGCCAGCGCCATGACGAAGATGACGGCCGCAGACATGCCCACGGCGGAATCCAACTTTTTCGAGACGCCGAGGAACGGGCAGATGCCCAAAAACTGCACGAGAACATAGTTGTTCACAAGGATCATGCTGAAAAAGATCATTGCAAGCTTTGCAGCCATTACGCCTCACCTCCCTGTGCCTTTTCGGGGCATGTGCCGCCGCAGATGGCGGCGGAGGGGCAGCCCTCGCAGCCGATGCTGCGCTGTTTGCGGTTGTCGGTTTTGATCTCGATCCAGATTACAAGCGCCATCAGCACGCCGAACACGAAGAAGCCGCCCGGTGGCATGATGAAGAACGTCATCGGGTCGACGGCTTCGGGCATGATCTGCACGCCGAACAGCGTGCCCGCGCCCAGCAGCTCGCGGATGGAGCCCATCACCACAAGCGTGCCCGTAAAGCCGAGGCCCATGCCGAGACCGTCCAGCGCCGAGAGCACGATGCCGTGCTTCGAGGCGAACATCTCGGCGCGGCCGAGGATGATGCAGTTCACCACGATCAGCGGCAGGAAGATGCCCAGCGCCGAATCCAGCGCCGGCACGAACGCCTTCACCAGCATCTGCAGCACCGTCACGAATGTGGCGATCACCGTGATGTAGGCCGGCAGGCGCACCTTGTCGGGGATCACCTTACGCAGCGCCGAAATGGCGATGTTCGAGCAGACCAGCACGAACGTGGCGGCAAGGCCCATGCCAAGCCCGTTCACGGCCAGCGTGGTGACGGCCAGCGTCGGGCAGGTGCCCAGCACCAGGCGCAGCGAGGGGTTTTCCTTCAGCAGGCCGTTCGAAAATACTTTCAGCTTTTCCCGCATTCCGTTCACGCCCCCTTCACTGTGTCATAGGCGACAATGGCCGCGTTGATGGCCGTGGTCGCCGCGCGGGATGAGATCGTCGCGCCCGTCAGCGCGTCGATGTCCGAAATGGTAAACGCCTCGGCCGCCATGCCGGAGAACTGGCCCTGGAACGCGTCCGTTTTGACCTTCTGGCCAAGGCCCGGCGTTTCGCTGTTGTCGAGGAAGCGCACGGCTTCGATGCTGCCCTCGGCGTTGAACGCCACCATCACGGGCACATCGCCGCCGTAGCCCTTGGCCTGCGCGGTGATTACAAAGCCGCTGCCGTTGTCGGCGCGGTAAATTTCGGTGACGTTGTCCGATACCGCGGCCGGAACCGCCACCTCGCTGAACGTATCCGCCGCGGGCAGCAGCGCCTGCCGCGTCTCGTTCGCGGTGCGGATGGCGTTTTCTTCAATAATTGGCGCGGTGACGCCGTTCGTCACCGCCAAGAGCAGGCTGGTGACAAGGCAGATGATGCCGAGCACGACGATGGGGTTTCCAAAATCCTTCCAACCGTTTTTCATTTGGATTTGACACCTCCCAGCGGTTTCTGACGCGTGAGGTCGTTGAGGTACGGCACCATCAGGTTCATCAAAAGCAGCGCGAAGCTGACGCCCTCGGCCATATTGCCGTAGAAGCGGATGAGGCACGTGATGACGCCGAGGCACACGCCGTACACAACGCGGCCCTTAAAGGTGAACGGGCTGGTGACGTAGTCTGTCGCCATAAAGAACGCGCCCAGCAGCAAACCGCCCGAGAGCAGCTGCAGCAGCACGTCCTGCCCCAGCACAAGGCTCAGCACCGCGACCGTGCCGAGGTACGAGACAGGGATGGCCGCGCTGATGACGCCGGTGACGATGAGGTACACGCCGCCCACGATGAGCGCGAGGGCGCAGGTTTCACCGATGACGCCGCCGTGCGCACCGATGAGGAGCTTTGGCAGGATGTCAAGCGAATGAACCCCGGCGGCCAGCGGCGTGGCGCTTGCCAGCGCGTCCACATCCGTGGCGGGGAAGGCGTAGGCCGTCATGCGGCCCGCAAAACCGACGGACAGCACGATGCGGCCCAGCAGCGCGGGATTGGCAAAGTTGAAGCCCAGCCCGCCGAACAGCTGCTTTGCCACCACGATGGCAAAGAACGCGCCGATGATGGCGATCCACAGCGGGATCGTGGCGGGCAGGTTCATCGCGAGGATCAATCCCGTGACGACGGCGGAGAAATCCCCCACCGGGACGGGCTTTTTCATCAAAACGCAGTACAGCGCCTCGAACCCCACGCACGCGGCAACCGTGACGCCCGTCACCAGCAGCGCCCGCGCGCCGAAGACAAGCGTCCCGGCCAGAATCGCGGGCAGCAGCGCGGCGCACACGTTCAGCATGATGCCGCGCGTGGTGGTGCGCGCATGGATATGGGGGGACGCGCTAACGATCAATTTTTTTGCTTCCATCGTTATTTCTTCCCTCCGTTCTTCGCTTTCATCATGACGCCCTTGGCGAGGTTCATCGTCTGTGTCACGGGGCGCTTGGCCGGGCAGACGAAGCTGCACGTGCCGCAGCCGATGCAAAGGTCCACCATCAGCGCGTTCAGCGCGTCGGCGTCATTGCGATTGAACGCGCCCGCGATCTCGACAGGGGAGAGCCCCATCGGGCAGGCGTTGATGCAGCTGCCGCAGCGGATGCACGCGCCGGGCTCTGGCAGGCTTGCCAGCTGCGGCCCGAACGCGACGAGCGCATTGTTCTGTTTGAGCACCGGGGACGCCGGGTCGGCGACAGCCGTGCCCATCATCGGGCCGCCCATCAAAATCTTCGAGACGTTGTCCTTGATGCCGCAGAAATCGAGCACGTTCGCGATCGGCGTGCCGATGATCACCTCGACGTTCTTCGGCGAGCCGATGGCGTCGCCGTCCACCGTCAGGCGCTTTTTGGTAAGCGGCATGCCCGTGGACAGATACTTGCCCAGCGTGGACACCGTGGTGACGTTCATCACGATGACGCCCACATCCGAGGGCAGCCCGCCGCGCGGCACTTCGCGCTTTGTCGCCTTTTCGATCAGCATTTTCTCCGCGCCCTGCGGGTAGCGGCTTGCGAGCGGCAGCACGGAATAATCCGGGTCGTTCTTCACAAGGCTGAACATCAGGTCGATGGCCTCGGGCTTGTTGCGCTCGATGCCAATGACAACTTTTTTAATGCCCAGATGCTTTTTAACGGCGGCGATGCCGCGCAGTACGCTCTCGGAGCACTCTAAAAATTCGCGGTTGTCCGACGTTATGTACGGCTCGCACTCCGCGCCGTTGATCACCAGCGTGTCGATCTCCTCAAGGTTCTTGGGCGAGAGCTTTACCGCCGTGGGAAAGCCCGCGCCGCCAAGGCCCACCAGCCCGCACGCCTGTACGGCGGCGATCAGCGATTTGTGGTCCGTCACCTGCGGCGGAACGCACGCCGGGTCCGGCGTCTGGCTGCCGTCCGGCCGGATGACGACCGCCGGCACCTTGCGCCCGTTTGATGCAAGCACGCTGTCAATGGCCTCCACCGTGCCCGATACGCCGCTGTGGATGGCCGCGCCGACAAAGCCGCCCGCGGTGCCCACCACGGTGCCGACGTACACCGTATCGCCCTTTTTCACCGCCGGGGTGCAGGGCGCGCCGATGTGCTGCTGCATGGGCAGAATGATCTTTTCCGGCAGCGGCATCGTGACTGTGGCCATGTTCGCAGTAGCCTTATCGTGCGGGACATTCGCGCCGAGGGCGCTGCGCTTCCATTTGGATAACATGGTGATCCGATCCCTCGTTTCTCCTCACATATTTTTCGCACATGCCGCCCGAAACGCTTTGAAGCGTTGTACGCATTGACCCAAAAAGCCCGCGCAGCGGCATTGCAAAATCATTCAGTATCATTTTAGTCTTTATGCGCCATATAGTCAATAAAGGTTATTTTTTTCACAATATTGCGCGGCGTTCTGCGGCAAAATCAGCAAAATTTGCAAATCGACCGCGCACGATTTGCAATCCCCGCAGAGGGGCGAAAATGTACCGGCTGCAGGGAGGCTTTTCGGGCCTCGTATGGCATGGAAACAACGTGTTTAACATTTTGTGCTTTTTCCTGTATTTTTTTCGTGTACCCGGCATGGGCAACAACTACGCGGTGAAAGTCCGCTGCGCGCCCGGCAGCAGGAAGCGTTAGCCGAAGGCAAGGGTGTTCCGGGATCTGAAGGAAGCTGGATGCTTTTTGTACACCGGCAGTGCAGCCTTGCGGCAGTTTTTGCGGCCGGTAGCCGCTGAACGCTACTGTCTGGTGGGGAAACTCCAAGAAGGATCGCGATTATTTTGCAAACAGCATCATCCTTTCGTCATCCCGGAGTAACCACCGTTTTAATTCTTGTGTTTTGTTTTGATCGAGGCACCCTAACAGATTACATTGCTCCGCTGTCATAACTTTTAAATTGCAATAGTATGGTGGTTGCTCGGTTATCGCTACCGCAATACGATTGTTACAAATATCGAGCCATTCTGCTCTGCTAATTGAACCCATTAACTTATCACAGAGTGCATAGTAGTGAATACTATCGAGATGTCGACGGTGTGATATCTCCTTGTTACTTGAATGCACCCAGCTGTATTTATATGTCTTTCTGTGAATGATCATTAAGGTAAACTCGTACTCTCTGCGTAGACGCATAAGCTCATCTACGGCGAAAAAGCCGAATATTGTGGCATCTTCAACGAGTATTGTAGTGATGTCCATATTGAGCAATTTATGGAACACTTCATGTGTTAGTTTGCGATATTCTTGTTCTTCTTGATTTGTGCATTCCGATTTAGTGTCCGTCCCAAGAAACAGTGCTGTTTTCTGTGGATCCAAGTTGGCAATTGTTTCCATGCGTTCCATTTCTTTTTCTGCTTGAATGCGAGCAAGATCCCGATCTATTTTTTCCCAATCGAGGCCCACCAGGCCAGCCTCTTCTAAAAAAGCAAGATCTTCTTCTATGCTCGATGAGTCTAATTGCTTCATTTCCATGCACTTCTCCCTTCATTTTAACGACGATGATCACAACAGACATTGAATACTGACATTTCCACCTATAGCAATTCTCAAAATTGTCAATACGCATCCCGGCGGCAATTTTGACCCCGCATCTTCCCGCGGGGAAATGTCGGCCGCACGTTCCTTTTGCGACCGACCCGCCTGTCCTTGTCCCAAAATCCTGAAATATTGCAAAATTCTCAGCGGCTTTGCCGTCCGGGAATTTTGGCATCCCCCTTGCGGGGACACAAAGTACAGCGTGCCCGCCGAAGGCGGGATGCCGGCCCTCGTTTTGGACCGGCAAGCTGCGGGTGCCGCAGGCGTTATCTGCGATTTTGGAACTTCGACAGACGAAAAATTTGCTCGCCAATCTGCATATTGCCAATTCTGAGAACTGCTATAATTTGTATTCAAATATGCCCCATACCCGCATTTTGAGTTCTATTATACCACAAAATATGTCTAAGTGAATTATAAAATGCTCTTGGACATACAAATTTTTGCTTTATCAGGGTAAACTATACTTGAAAAAACTTGATTCGGGAGGAGGGGACAGCTCTGGCAAACAAGAAAAGCCCTCAGATAAAAGAAATTGGCAAACGTATCCAGATACGACGCAAGCAGTTGGGATTGACGCAGGAACAGGCCGCAGAGCTGTCAGGATTATCCCAAACATATATTGCCAATGTGGAAAGAGGCGCTCGCGGATTAGGTGATGATAGCATCATCGGATTAGCCAATGCATTACAAACAAGCACTGACTATATATTGTTGGGGAAAAAAGTACAGCCATCTGACTGTGAACCGATCGTACAACTTTTACAACAACTTGATTCTGAACAGCTGAACGATTTATTACAGATAATCCGGATTTATTGTAAAAGGTGCGGTTGCTCAATTTCGTAGGAGTTTAGTTTTGTAAATTTCAACAGAATATTGCAGAAATTAATTATGTGATATCGAGCGGGAACATCACGCCGTTAGATCTGAATTTATAGCAGTTCACATAAATAGCAATAAAGCAAAAAATAGGTGGTGAATGTTCTGACAGACAAGGAAAAGCAGGAGATAGGGCGACGCATTTATGCACGAAGGAAACAGCTGGGTCTTACCCAAGAGCAGGCCGCAGAATTGTCAGATCTTTCTCAAAACTATATAGCTATGGTAGAAAGTGGAAACAGTGGATTGGGAGATGACAGTATTGTCGGACTCGCCAAAGGGCTGCAAGTGAGTGCGGATTACATTTTATTTGGGAACCCCGGTGCCACNGACAGAAATCGCATACTGGATATCATTAGACCATTAACGGGAGAACAACTCATCTGCCTTGAAGAAATCATAAAACTCTATGTGAAAGCCTGTGGGCATACCAATAGCTTGGACGCACCTCAAAAGGACTAACAAAAAAGGAGCCGTTGCACAAGAAAGTGCGGCGGCTCATCTTTTTTTGNTGTTCCTCTCTGAAAAGAGAGAANTTTTTTGCGCATCCCCGCACATTTTGCCGTGTTGTTCGTTATATCATTTGAAAGCCTGTTTTCNTTTTCCGACGCCGGAATTTTGAATGGGCGCACAGTGCCGGGAAAGGAGGTGCCGCAGTGGCGATCGATATCGAAGAGCAGTACGAAAAAATCTACCGCTACTGTTTTTACCGGCTGCAAAACCGGGAACAGGCGGAGGATATCACACAGGAAACCTTCCTGCGCTGGTTTGCGAGCGACACCTACCGCGATACCGGCCAGGTGCTGCAATATCTGTATACAATCGCCCGCAACCTCTGCATCGACGCGTACCGGCGGCCGNATCCCGCGCCGCTTTCGGAGACANCTTTCCGAANCGCNCNCTTCTNNTGNGGCCGACCCGCTGCCCGCCATCGATCTGCGCACAGCGCTGGCGGGGCTGGATGAACAGGACCGGGAGCTGGTGCTGCTGCGCTTTGTGAATGAAGTTCCGGTGCGCGTGCTCTGCGGGCTTACCGGGCAGTCGCGGTTTTCGCTGCGGCGCAGGCTGAACCGCATTTTAAAGACACTGCAGNAGGCTTTGGAAAGCTAACTTTNAAAACTNCCGGTGGGGGATACAGCAGATGAAATGGAGGCGCAGGAAAATGAACCAAAAACAAAAACAGGCGCTTGCGGACGTGTTCCGCGCGCCGCCGCCTGTGCGCAAAACGGCTTTCTTAAAACAATACCGCCGCCGGGAATTGGGGCGGGGGGAGCTGATCCTGATCGCGGCAGGATATATCCCGTGGGGGATATGGGCGCTGTCTTTGCTGCTGGGTGCACTGATGCTCGCGGCGGCCGCGTGGGCGGCGGGACCGACAGGGTTTGGGACGGCGTGGCCGGCGACAGCGGGGCCGACGCCCGGCGCGTGGTACGCTGCGGCTTTTACGCCGTTTCTGGCGCTGCTGGCGATCACCGAAAACGGGCGCGCGCAATTTTACCGGATGGAAGAGCTCGAACTGGCCTGCCGGATCTCGCGGCGCAGCACGGTGCTGGCCCGCATGGCGGTTTTGGGCCTGTTCCATCTGCTGCTGCTTGGGGGGCTTGCGCCGATACTGGCCGTCCTGAGTGCGGCGGGTACGNTGNGTGCGGCAGGGGCATCAGGTACGGCGAGTGCGGCGGGTGCATTGGGTGCGGCAGGNGCAGTGAATGCNGCGGACGTATTGGANGCGGCAAGTACAGTCGGCACAGCAGGTGCGGGGTGCATGTTGAGCGTGATGCAGGCATGCATGTATCTGCTTGTGCCCTATCTGTTTACAGCGGCGCTGGGCATGGAGCTGGCGCGCCGCTTCCGCGGCCGGGAGGGGCTGCTGGCCTGTGCGGCGTCCGCGGTGCTGGTGTGCGGGATGGGCGTGGCAGTGCAGCAGCTGCGGCCCGCTTTGTATCAGCCGGCGGCGCTTCCGCTGTGGGCAGCGGCGCTGGCCGTGGCGCTGGGCCTGACGGGGGCAGAATTTTGTTTGAATCTCAAAGCAATGGGGGAGTTACGATGAATCTGACAGTACGGGATCTGACAAAGCGATATGCGGAAAAAACGGCCGTGGACGNCGTCTCGCTGCAATTGAGCGAGGGCGTCAACGGCCTGCTGGGCGCCAACGGGGCGGGCAAAACCACATTGATGCGCATGCTGTGCGGTATTTTGAAGCCCACTNTGGGCACGGTTTCGCTGGACGGGGTGGATGTGGCAAGCGAGGATTACCGGGCGGTACTGGGATATCTGCCGCAGGATTTCGGATATTATCCCGATTTCACCGGGCTGGATTTTCTGCTGTATCTGGCGGCCTTAAAGGGGCTNTCCCGNTCCCATGCCCGGCGCAAAGCGGNNGAGCTGCTGGAGCTGGTGTCTTTGCAGGATGTGGCAAAGAAAAAGATTAAAACGTATTCCGGCGGTATGCGGCAGCGCCTCGGCATCGCGCAGGCGCTGCTGAACGATCCCCGGCTGCTGATCGTGGACGAGCCCACGGCGGGGCTTGATCCNAAAGAGCGCGTGCGGTTCCGCGAGCTGATCGCACAGCTGGGGCAGGATACGATCGTGCTGTTCTCCACGCATATCGTATCCGACGTGGAGAAGATCGCCGACCACATGCTGATGATGTCGGAAGGCAAAATCATTTTGAACGAGTCATGGGACAAGGGGCGTATCGATCTGGAGCAGCTTTATATGAAAGCATTCGGAGGAGAAACGGTATGAACTATATCCGGTTTGAAATCAAGAAAATCATTGGAACGCCTCTTGTCCGGATCGCGCTGGCCATTGTAATCGTGCTGGATATCGTCTCGATCCTGATGGGAGGAAATCAGCCGAGCTATATTGTCGTTTCCCCTGAATTCAGGACAAATCTTGATGAGCTGAAAGAGCGAAGGACGCACTTTGCCGGGGCAATTACGCAGGACTGGATCGATCTGCGCCGGCAGGAGTCGGAAATGATCTTACACGATCCTCAATACAGAGTGAGTGAAGAGGAGGCGGAAAGGATCGTCGAGACGCAGGTGCGCCAATACGGGTACACGGAGGAACGTGTGCGGGAAAGGCTGGTTCTGTTTTTGAACGAGCGCGGTATCATTGAAAATGACAAATACGAGGATGTACTGACGGCCTGTGATTTTTACAGCAACGCGAAAAATTTTGGCGATCAGATGGCGGAATTTTATCAGAATGCTTATCCGGGCGAAAAAGGAGAAACCCTTGCGGCGGACACGCGAATCAGGTACGGCGATTTTGTGGCGGGATACACCGCCATGTACAATTATGACTATGGCTACAAGAAATTCCGGACGGTGCTGGCGACGTACCCTTATACGGTCGGGATGGTCATTTTGATCGCACTCGCTCCGCTGTTTTCCAGCGAATACACGAGGAAAACGGACGCCCTGCTTCTGTCCTCGCAGGACGGAAAAAAGAACCTTGCGTACATCAAAATAAAAGCCGGGTTGCTCACCGCGCTTTCGGTGTGGGGGATCGTGACGGCGCTGAATCTTTTGCTTGTATTCTCGATCTTTGGGACGACCGGCTGGGAGGCATACTGGCAGAACTGGCTGCTGGATGTGGCCCCGTTCCCCTGGTCACAGGGGCAGGTCTCTGTGGTTGCGGCCCTTACAAGCCTGCTGGGCGCCCTGTTCTTTGCACAAATCGTCATGCTGGTGTCTTCCCTGTCAAAAAACCAGTTTGTCAGCCTTGTCATTGGCGCGGTGCTCCTGCTGTTTCCGATGATCGACTTCGCGTTCACAAACATCAGTGCCGTGAATATGTTATACAACTTTTTTCCGACACGCATGATGATGGGAATGAAAATCTGGCAGGGATACGGCCTTTTTTATGCTGCCGGATATACTTTCCCCTGCCAGTATGCCGCAGTCGCTTTCGCAGTCGTGGTCTCGGCCGCTGTTTGCCCGCTCACAAAGCATTTCTTCACAAGGCGTCAAATCGGAAATTGAGGGGGGAGGAAACGAAATGAAAAGCTTCGGCATACTGTACGGATACGAGCTGAAAAAGCTGCTGCTGCGCAAAATGACATGGGCTTCGGTGCTGGTATTGACGGTGCTGATGGCCTGCTTCGGGCTGGAGTTTATGAACGACGGCGGCGCGACGTATTCCGTCACGGACCGGGACGGAAATACCGTCAGCCGGTTTCTTTCCGCAGGGCAGCAGCAGGAGCTGCGGNGCGCGGGGAGCCGGCGCATCAGCGGACAGGCGATGGACGAGCCGTTTTTTGAAAGCNTGCGCGCGGCGGCCAATGGCAACGGCGCGTATCAGATTCGGGANGCGTTCGATTTGGACAGCTTTTTCTATCTGATCGACAGCAGTTACATCGGGCCGTATGAGATGATCGTCTATGACGCGCAGATNGATCCGAAAGAGACCACCGCCGAACGCTTTTACGCGGCACGCCAGGCGCAGCTGGCACTGCAGTGGGCCGGCCTTTCCGGGGGCGATTCCGCTTATTGGCAGGCGATNGAGGCACAGGTGGAAAAGCCGTTTGTGTACCGCGCGATCGGCGGGTGGGGGATGCTTTTGTGGAGCAGCGTTTTCGCGCTCTCGAACATCATCCCGCTGGCGGCCGCGGTGTGCGTGTGCGGCGTNTTTTCCACCGANCGGCGCACAAGGGCGGACGCNCTGATCNTCAGCAGCNGGCACGGCCGCTTTCCNCAGTATCTGGCGAAGGTGCTGGCCGGAACGACGGTGGTGACGGCGGCGTCCCTGCTGATCATCGGGGCACATGCCGCCGCCATGCTGCTGGCACGGGGAACGGACGGCTTCGGCGCGGCGCTGCAGCTGGAGATTCTCTCCAGCAGCCTGCCCATCACGGTGGGGCAGGCGGTGTGCATTCTGTTCGGCCTGCTGGTGCTCTATGGCATCCTGTGCGGCGGCATTACGATGCTGGTCTCCGTGNTTACCGGCAATACCGCCGCCGCGATGGTCACGCCGGTTTTNCTGATGATCGNGCAGGCATGGCTGCGGCTGGGCGGGCAGGCGGCGGCGTATCTGCCGAACCAGCTGTTCAATGCGAATTTGCCGCTGCGCAATGTGCATCTCGTGCACTGTTTGGGCGGCACATGGAACAATCTGCAGTTCGGCTCTCTTTTATACGGCGGCCTTGCTGCGGCGCTGCTTTTGCTGTGCTGGCCGGGCTGGCGGCGGTGGGGCCGGGGGTGAGCCGGCACGGCTTACCGATGCAGGGCACAACAAAAATTTTGTGAATTGCTATAGGCAGCGGGACGCACAAAGGAGTATGCACCGGGATGCAAATNTATGGGGCGCTGTTCTGCTTTTCCGCAGAACAGCGCCCCANAACGCATTTTTGCAGAGAAGTTCTTAAAACGCTTCCGTCGTAAAGAAATAGCCGAGTGTATGTACCAGCTTGCCCGTATCAAACTCGTGGTACAAAAGAACGGCAGGGAAGAACAGGGCGGACGGTAACGGGGAAGCAGCGCGGCGGGGAAAGGATATTTCTTTGTTTTGGNTNGTNTTGGNTCNTANTGCTCATAGGAAAAGGGCGTCTCCTGNTGTATTCTGTGACAAGGAATGGGATAAGGGAAAATATATTTTGAAAATCGGGCGCGCTCGATATGCCCGATCATATAACGAACACGCGGCGTGAATGACGTCACGGGTGATGTTGGGCGCTCTCGCCGGTGGCCACGCCGGCGGCGCGTCGAACGCCTTCCCCATGATAACACGTTTTTTCGACATTTTCTATAGACGGAGGATACTTTTCGACGGAATTCGAGCCGATTTCCAAAGGCATTGTTCCTGCAGAAAAGAACCCTCTCCGCAAAAATCAGTGATTCGCTTGGTTGCGTTTGAGACGGCCGGTGTGATATACTATATTAATGTAATAAAATCGATGCAAAGCAGTGTCAGGATTCGGGGGCATGGGCCGGCCGGGGCGTGCCGCCGCTGTACGGCGGCCTGGCTGCGGACGCGCCTGCGGGCGCAGTGTGCGGGGAATGGTATTCCTTTACGGCGGAAGGAGGGCGCGCGGTGGATATCCGCTATTTAAAGGGCGTGGGCGAAAAGCGCGCCGCGCAGCTGGCAAAGCTGGGCATTTGCACCACCGAGGATCTGCTCGGCTTTTACCCGCGCGACCACATCGATTATTCCCATCCCTATGCCGTCGCCGAGGCGCCCTACGATGTAAAGTGCGTTGTGCGCGCCGGGATTTATGAAAAGGGCGGCACTACACGGCTGCCCGGCGGACGCCAGATGATGAAGATCTTTGCCGGGGACGATACGGCAAGTTTATCGCTTGTTTATTTCAACGATCCGTATACGCCGAAAAAACTGGAAGTGGGCGAAACCTACCTGTTTTTTGGCAAGGTGGGCGGCGCGCTGACCGCGCGGGAGATGATCAACCCCGAGATGCGCACCGAGGCGTCTGCGGACGCGACGCCGCTCGTGCCCGTCTACCCACTGACGGAGGGCGTGAGCAGCGCATATCTTGCAAAGTGCGTGCGTGCCGCATTCGCCGCCGCGCCGCGCATCGAAGAGCCGCTGCCCGCGGCGCTTTTGCAGAAATACCGCCTGTGCGGCAAGGAAGAGGCGCTGCAAAAAATTCATTTTCCGCAGACGCCCGATGACGTGCACGATGCGCGCCGGCGGCTGATTTTTGAAGAACTGCTGGCGCTGCAGCTGGGCTTGCTGCTGCTGCGTTCCCGCGAGGCAGCGTGCACAGGCGCGCCGATGCAGGCGGTTTCGCTCGAGCCCTTTTGGGCCGCGCTGCCGTTTGCGCCCACGAACGCGCAGCGCCGCAGCGCGGGGGAGATCCTTGCCGACCTGACCCAAAAAGCGCCGATGAACCGCCTTTTGCAGGGGGATGTGGGCAGCGGCAAAACGCTGGTGGCCGCCGCAGGCGTCTATGCCGCTGCGCAGAACGGTTACCAGAGCGTGCTGATGGCGCCCACCGAAATTCTGGCTGCGCAGCACGCCGGGACGCTGGAACGCCTGCTGACGCCGCTGGGCATCCGCACTGCGCTGCTGACGGGCAGCGTAAAGGGCAAGGCGAAAAAAGAGGTGCTGCGCGCCATTGAGGCGGGCGAGGCGCAGCTTGTGGTGGGCACGCACGCGGTGCTGAGCGAGGGCGTGCACTTTGCACGGCTGGGCTTTGCCGTCACGGACGAGCAGCACCGCTTTGGCGTGCGCCAGCGCGGGCTGCTTGCGGCCAAGGCCGACCATCCGCACCTGCTTGTGATGAGCGCGACACCCATTCCGCGCACGCTGGGTTTATTGATGTTCGGCGATCTGGATATCTCGGTGCTGGACGAGCTGCCGCCGGGGCGCACGCCTGTAAAGACCTATGCCATTACAGGTAAAAAGCGCGCGGACATGTACGGCTTCATCCGCAAACAGCTCGCCGCCGGACGGCAGGCGTATCTGGTGTGCCCGGTGATCGACGAGGGCGAGAGCGATATGCAGGCCGTCACCACCTATTGCGACGAGGTGGCGCGGCCGATGTTGGCGGGTTACCGCGTGGGGCTGATGCACGGCCGCCTGAAGGCCGCCGAAAAGGCCGCCGTGATGGAGGAATTCAAGGCCGGGCACATTGACGCGCTCGTCTCCACGACGGTGATCGAGGTGGGTGTGGATGTGCCGAACGCGAACCTGATCGCGATTGAAAACGCCGAGCGCTACGGCCTTTCGGCGCTGCACCAGCTGCGCGGACGCGTGGGGCGCGGCGGCGGCGAGGCGTACTGTGTGCTCATCAGCGACCACGTGACCGACGCGGTAAAAAAGCGCCTCTCGTTTTTGTGCCATACGAACGACGGCTTCGAGATCGCAAAATTCGATTTGGAAACGCGCGGCCCGGGCGATTTCTTCGGCAGCCGCCAGCACGGCCTGCCCGCGCTGCGCATCGCAGACCTCGCCGCCGACAGCCGCGTTTTGTACGCCGCGCAGGAGGAGGCGCTGGCCCTCATCCAAAGCGACCCTGCCCTGCGCGCGCCCGAACACGCGGGTTTGCGCGGGCTGGCCGAGGGGCTGTTCTCGGGGGATACGGCGCTGAACTGAGCGGGGATGGGGACGATAGAGAATTTCCTTTCCGGAATTGTGCGCCTGCGGAGAACGGGCGCATCAGGATCCGCTGAAGGCAAATGTTTTATCACCAAAGATCGTAATCGGATTTTTTTGAAGGAGAAGATAAATATGAACTTGTTAGGGGTTGGGCTGTATGTCAAAAACAGTCCCAAAGCGATTGAGATGTATCGTGCTGCTTTCGGGTTGGAGCTTGGCTATCACGTGCTGAATGATGACAACACATTTTTTCATTCGGAATTGCTGAAAGACGGTGAGGGCTTTTGTTCGGTCGTTGAAGCGAAAGAAGAAAAAGATACAACACATAATCCGGTTGAGCTCGGCTATACCTTTGACACGCGCGATGAATTGGAACGTGCATTTGCGATTTTAAAGGATGGCGGAACCGTGAAGCTGGATATCTGTGAATTACCATGGAGTCCGTGTGCGGCACAGGTCACGGACTGCTTTGGCGTGAATTGGTTTCTTACTATGCCGCAGCATCGGCCTGCGGAGGATTGGACACCGGCGGACGGCGCGGAATCGAAGTAAAAATCTGTTTTTTGCGCAGTGAAATTCCGGAGGGAAATTGCCGGAGACGTGTCTATTTTAAGAATCCTATGAAGGAATGCGCGTTGTACTCCAAATTTTATGCAGAGGGATTTTTCCCGAAAAGGGATGCAGAGAAAGAGGGAAAGCGTAAAATGACAGGGACTCTTGTCAACGCCGCCGCCGTGGCGGCGGGCGGCTGTTTGGGGCTCGTTTTGAAAAAGGGCGTCTCGAAGATCGATTCGGATGCCATCAACAAGGCGATGGGCGTAGCCGTCATCGTGCTGGGGCTGAACGGCGTGATCGCTTCGATGTTCACCGTGCAGGCGGACGGCAAGCTCAGCTCCTCGGGCGAGCTGCTGCTCATCGTCAGCCTCGTGCTCGGCGTCGTCGTGGGCGAGGCGCTGCGCATCGACGACCGGCTGAACGGCCTGTCCGGCCTGGTGGAGCAAAAGCTGCATCTGACGGGCTTTGCGCAGAGCTTTGTGAACGGCACGCTCATCTATTGCGTAGGCGCGATGGCCATCATCGGCGCGCTGAACGACGGGCTGCGCGGNGACGCCTCGGTATTGTATNTAAAAAGCCTGCTGGACGGCATCTCTTCGGTGGTGCTGGCCGCGACGATGGGGCCGGGCGTTATTTTCGCGGCGATTCCGGTTTTTCTTTATCAGGGCGCCGTCACGCTTTTGGCGGGCGCGCTGGAGCCGCTGCTCGCCGGGGTGCTGCTCGATCAAATTTGTGCGGTGGGGTACTGCCTTGTATTGTGCATCGGCATCAACTTCCTTGGCGGGGTGAAGATCAAAACGGCGAACCTGCTGCCCGCGCTCCTGGTACCGGTGCTGTGGCACTTTGTGTCGCCGCTGTTTGCGGGTCTGCTGTGACGGTTTGGCTTGGCCGGCTGTTTTTTGTTTNCCGATGGCCTTTCAATAGACGAAGCGTTTTTTCTTACATNTTATATACAGGGCGTTTATATATAGGACGTTTGCATGATACAAAAGAAGGGCAGATAAAGGCAGAGGGCGGAAAAGCGGCTGCAACGCGATTGNCCCCAAGCCGGATTCTTGCAGCGATCCTTTCGGCGGTTCTTTCCGCGGCACTTTCGGCAACAGGTACATTGCCCCATCGACAGTGTTTTTGCCAATGCGCCGCGGCCAACGCGCAGCCCTTGAAGAGGGACCTTGACCACGACTACTTTATGATATGAGGGAAGTTTCTATGGAACAGCAGAACTTTTTCAGCACGGCGGGCGACGCCGACGCGGGGCGGCCGCTGGCAAGCCGGCTGCGGCCGCGCACGCTGGAGGAATTTGCGGGGCAGCAGCATCTGCTCGGCCCCGGCAAGGTGCTGCGGCAGCTGATCGACGGCGACCGCGTGCCCTCGATGATCTTCTGGGGCCCGCCGGGCGTGGGCAAAACGACGCTGGCGCGCATCATCGCACATAAGACGAAGGCGAACTTCATTGATTTCAGCGCTGTCACCAGCGGCATCAAGGAGATCAAAGAGGTGATGCAGACGGCCGAGGCGAACCGCCGTTTCGGCGAACAGACGATCCTCTTTGTCGACGAGATCCACCGCTTCAACAAAGCCCAGCAGGACGCGTTTTTGCCATATGTGGAAAAGGGCAGCATCATTCTNATCGGCGCCACCACCGANAANCCGTCGTTCGAGGTAAACGCCGCGCTTCTTTCGCGCTGCAAGGTGTTTGTGCTGCACGCGCTTTCCACCGCGGAGCTGGCCGGCGTGCTGCGGGGTGCGATCACCGACCCGCGCGGCTTTGGCGACCGCACGGTGGTGCTGGAAGATGATATGCCCGAGNTGATCGCGAGCTTTGCCAACGGCGACGCGCGCACCGCGCTGAACACGCTGGAAATGGTGGTGCTGAACGGCGATATCCAGCCGGACGGCAGCACGATCGTGACGCGTGAGACGTTAGAGCAGTGCACCTCGAAGAAATCGCTGCTGTACGATAAGCACGGNGAGGAGCACTACAACCTGATCTCGGCGCTGCATAAATCCATGCGCAACAGCGACCCGGACGCGGCCGTCTACTGGCTGGCGCGCATGCTGGAGGCAGGGGAGGATCCGCTCTATGTGGCGCGGCGCATCGTGCGCTTTGCCAGCGAGGACGTCGGCCTTGCCGACAGCCGCGCGCTGGAGATCTGCGTGGCGGCGTATCAGGCGTGCCACTACATCGGCATGCCGGAATGCAGCGTGCANTTAACGCACGCCGTGGTGTATCTCTCCGTCGCGCCGAAATCGAACGCGCTGTACGCTGCCTACGAGGCCGCCAAGGCCGACGCACTGACGATGCTGGACGAGCCGGTGCCGCTCGTCATCCGCAATGCGCCCACGAAGCTGATGAAGGAGCTGCACTACGGCGACGGCTACCAGTACGCGCACGACACCGAGGACAAGCTGACGAACATGCAGTGCATGCCGGATTCGCTTTTGGGCCGGCGCTACTATGTGCCCACGCGC
Organism: Subdoligranulum sp.; assembly: GCA_014799685.1. Lineage (GTDB taxonomy): Bacteria > Bacillota > Clostridia > Oscillospirales > Ruminococcaceae > Ruthenibacterium. Next base: position 18,597 of record JAAVHN010000002.1, read on the forward strand.
CAGGGCAGCGAGGTGCGCATCGCCGACCGCCTCGCCCAGATCGCGGCCTGGCGCGAGGCGCACAAGAACGACCGGTGAAAGCTGCGGGAACGGCCATGTGTGGATTTTTGAAGCACTGTGCGCGGCACTTTCGACACCNAAAAATCAGGGCCTCCCCTTTTTTGAGGGAAGGCCCTTGTTTGATTGCCGGCTTTGTTTTATCGGCTTGGTTTTGTTTTTTCGCCCGCCGCGTCCCGCAAAAGCCACGCGAAGCTGCCGGGCCACAGGTCCACAGCGGCAAGGCCGTCATAATGCGCGCCGTACATCAGCTCGGTGTAAGCGCCGCTGCGCTCTACGCGGGCGCGCACGAAATCGTCGCTGAAGTTAAAAAGGCAGATGAGCTCCCGCNCGCCGCTGCGGCGGCTGAGCGCCAGCACGCGGCTGTCGCCGCCGTCCAGCACTTCGACCTCCGCGTCCGCGTCAAAGCAGGGCTCTTTGGCGCGCAGAATTTCGATGCGGCGCAGCGCCCCGAACAGCTTGCCCGGACGCGTGCGCCTGTCGCGCCGGAGCGCGGCTTCCTCCCACGGGAAGGCGCCCCGGTGCAGATAGCGGCTGTCGCCGCGCTTTGCGGGGTCCTCGTGATAGGAGTAGTCGTTCAGCCGGCCGATCTCATCCCCGCTGTAGAGCACGGGGATGCCGCTCTGCGAGAGCATCCACGCGTGCAGCATCACGTCGCGGGCCGCCGCGCGCTCCAGCCGGGCCGCATCGTGCTCATTTTCGGCGGCCTCAATGCCGCACAGCGACGCCGTGGTGCCGCACAGGCGTGCATCGCCGAGGCGCGGGTCGTCGTTGTACAGCTCGCCGCGGCTCTCGCTGCCGGGCCATTTGCCCGTGAACCAATCGTTTAAGTATTTTTTGTGCGCCACCTCGTCCGTGCCGAAGTGCGCGTTCAGCCATGGGTAATCGAGCCCCCAGCCGATATCGTCGTGGCAGCGCAGATAGTTCAAAAACAGAAAATCCTTTGGCAGCGCGCTGACAAGCTNCATCTGGCGGCGCAAAAGCGCGGTATCCGCCGTGGCCAGCGTGTGCCAGNTGGCGGCCATTGTGGTAACGTTGTACAGCATATGGCATTCGGGCTTTTCGGGCGTGCCGAAGTAGGGGGCAACCTTNTCCGGCTCCATCACNACCTCGCCCAGCAGCAGCACGCCGGGGCAGACGATCTCGCACGCCATGCGCAGCATGCGGGCCAGCGTATGTACCTCGGGCAGGTTGCGGCAGCTGGTGCCGAGGCGCTTCCAGATGTAGGGGATCGCGTCCAGACGGATGACGTCGATGCCGCGGTTTGCCAAAAACAGCAGGTTTTCCGTCATGTCATTGAACACAACGGGGTTGGCGTAGTTTAAATCCCACTGGTAGGGATAGAAATTCGTCATCACGATTGGCCCGTCGGGAAGCTGTGTGAAGCTGCCCGGCGCGGTGGTGGGGAACACCTGCGGGACAGTCTTTTCAAACTCGCGCGGGATGTCCCAGTTATCGTAGAAAAAGTAGCGCTCGCGATAGCCTGCCTCGCCCGCGCGGGCCTTNTTCGCCCACTCGTGTTCCTCGCTGGTGTGGTTCATCACAAAATCGAGGCAGACGCTGATACCGCGCCTCCGGCACGCGTCGGCCAGATGCTCCAGCCCGTCCATCGTGCCGAGCTCCGGCTGGACGGTGCGGAAATCCGATACCGCGTATCCGCCGTCGCTGCGCCCCTTGGGCGAGGCGAGCAGCGGCATCAGGTGCAGGTAATTCACGCCGCATTCCGTCAGATAGGGCAGCTGTTTTTCCACGCCCGCAAGATCCTGTGCAAACGCGTCTGCGTAGAGCATCATGCCCAGCAGCTGCCGGCGGCGGTACCAGCCGGGGTTTTGCTCCCGTTTGGNGTCCTGTGTGCGAAGCGCTTTCTTTCGCGCGTCCCAGCAGCGGCGCAGCATGCCGGCAAAATAATCAAACGCCGCCTCGTCGCCGTGATACAGCTCGCAGTACAGCCATTTCAGCTCGTCGTAATGCCGTTCAAAGCGGCGGCGGAACACGGCGTCCCCCGTTTGCTTTGCTTTGCGCTGCGGTGTGCTTTTTGCTTTCATCCAACCGGCCCCTTTTCGCAGTTTCTGATNCCTTGNCGCCCGTGCCCGTCTTGCAGCCTGCTCCCCTCCGGACGCCCTTTTTGGGGGGAGGTCCGGCTCCGTCTGTATGCCCCCTTGCGCAACACCCGGGAGCTGTCGCTGCTGCATGCACGGCGGCAGCGGGAAGACGGCTTTTTCCTGATTCTATATATAGCATAATATTTTTTTCCGTGCAAGAGCAAAAGTGTTTCTCTGTGTGCGGAAAACAGGGGCAAAACACACATTGCGCCATATTTTGGGACAAAAAGTCAAAAGGGCGTGCTCAAAAAAAAATCAGCCATGCCGTAAGGCCGAGGAAGGCAGCGATGGCCGCCCCGAGGGAAAGACGCAGCGCGGCGTCTACAGAAAACAGGCGGCGGCGCCAGGTGACAAGGCCCATCGCGTATTTTTCCGCTGCCTGCTGCCCCTGGCCCAGCCGCACCGCATTTCCGTCGGGCTTCAAAAACACCAGCACCCGCTCGATATCCTCGTTTTGCGTCTCTACGATCTCCACCACGTATTTGTTCACGCCTTTCATCCCGGACGCGCTCCTTTCCTGTATGCGGCGCGTTTGCGCCGTGGATTTTGTGGCGGAAAGCCCCGATCCGGCCAGTGTGTCCGGCGTGATGCGAAACGGCCGGAACGCCATGCTTTTGCCATGCCGGTCCGCCGGTGCAGCCGGTACAGGATCGCCGCGCCGTTGCGCAGGACANCCGCGCCGGAGGGCGAGGCAGCCGCGATAGAGTGCAGGGCGGCCGCGCCGGAGCTTTCCCTTGAAAAAAGTGTGGGAAACCGCTGGGCAAAATAAACAATTTTTCGGGCGGAATTTCTGCAAAGATCGGAAAACGCCCTTTCGTAAAGGCCGATATACACGTTGTATTGGAAGAATTTCTCTTGTGAATTGTTGAAAACTCAGTTGAAAAGTTTAAAAAGCGGCTGTTTTAGCCTGTTGAGAAGCTTTTTGGACGGAGTTCTCAACCGGGTTTTCAACAGCCTGTGGAAAACTTTTCACTCAACACCTTGTAAATTGCTGTGCGTCAAGATGGAATATCGCCGAGTTTTTTCGCGCGGCAGTGCGTTTTTTCTCTCTTTTGCCGAACGAATCGTGGGCNCGCGGCTTGTTTTTGGTTCCGGGAAATGGTGTTTTATCCAAGGAAAAGTTTTCCACAGTTTTTCGCAAAAACATTTCCACCGATTTTCACAGTGTGCAAAAGCCCTGCTTTTGGGGTACCGCCCGGCCGGCCGCCGTGCAAGGCCAGGGCTTTTCACGGCGCACGCAAGCGCTGCTTTGGGGCTGCGCCGTATTTATTTTACAAAAAGTGCGTGGGAAACGGCGGCAGCGATTGATTTTGCCGCCGCGATGCGGTATACTATATAGCAGAAGCGGCGTGGGAAACGGCANAAACGGCGCGNGAGACGGCGCAGTCNGTTTCGTCTGCGCGGGATGTCTGCCGGACGTGTCCGCGGGGGGTCGTCCGCGCCGCAAATGAACATCAGAAAGGATCTGTTATCATGCTGGTAAACGCAACGGAAATGCTNCAAAAGGCACGTGACGGCCATTACGCCGTCGGCCAGTTCAACATCAACAATCTGGAATGGACCAAGGCCGCGCTGCAGGCGGCGCAGGAGATGAACAGCCCGATCATCCTGGGCGTATCCGAGGGCGCGGGCAAATACATGACCGGCTTTCCCACCGTCGCCGCGATGGTGAAGGCGATGNTCGAAACNCTGCACATCACCGTACCCGTGGCGCTGCATCTTGATCACGGCACCTATGAGGGCGCGAAGGCCTGCATCGANGCGGGCTTCTCCTCCATCATGTTNGACGGCAGCCATTACGCCATTGACGAGAACGTCGCCAAAACCACCGAGCTTGTGGCGCTTGCGCACGAAAAGGGCCTTTCCATTGAGGCCGAGGTGGGCAGCATCGGCGGCGAAGAGGACGGCGTTGTCGGNATGGGCGAGATCGCGGACGCGGCCGAGTGTGCGCGCATCGCGTCGCTGGGCGTCGATTTCCTCGCGGCGGGCATCGGCAACATCCACGGCGTCTATCCTGCAAACTGGAAGGGCCTCGATTTTGAGGCGCTNGAAAAGATCCACAACGCCACCGATCACATCCCCCTCGTGCTGCATGGCGGCACGGGCATTCCCGATGAGATGATCCAGAAGGCCATCAGCCTGGGCGTATCNAAGATCAACGTGAACACCGAGTGCCAGCTCTCGTTCGCGAAGGCAACGCGCGAATACATCGAGGCCGGCAAGGACCAGCAGGGCAAGGGCTTCGACCCGCGCAAGCTGCTCGCGCCGGGTGCGCAGGCCATCAAGGACACCGTGAAGGAAAAAATGACGCTGTTCGGTTCGGTGAACAAGGCGTAAGCNANGNGGTANNGNNTGCNGCGCGNNNTGCGTTGACTTACCGTGGCGCACAGCACGTGGTGCGCGTGNAGTGTGCGGCGCACGGTTTAATGTGCTGCGCAGNGTACGGCCTTCGGCGCGCAGTGTGTGGTGCGTGATGTGCGGTGCGCAGTGCGCGGCGCGCTTTGCCCAAAGCAGCCGTGCCGCAGGCATCCGCAGCAGCCTTTTCAAAAGAAAGAATCCGGGAAAGCATCGAAACAACACCCACAGGCAAGGCGTATCCGCCGCGTCTGTGGGTGTTTTGCGTAAACATGTTATCCAAATTCAGTCATGGAGTGCCGGTAAAAGATGNACGGATAAAATGGCCGGTATGCTGCCNGGAGGTTTTGTATGGGCAATGCTGCAAAACAGAACGGGAGAACATCTTTCGGGAATTCAGGAAANCTTTTTTGCCAGCCNCGCATAATTCAGGTTCTGGACGGCCCTGCCGGCCGGGAAGGACAGGGCGGATGCGGCAATGCCAATCACCCATACAAATTTCCAGCCGGCGAACAGGCCGAACAGGAGCATTGCGATGGCGGCAATCAGCCAATACGCCGCCCTGAATTTGCCGTTTGCCCGATTCAGCGCGCGGAGCAGATTTTTCCCGTCTGCATTTCCGTCTGCCGGATGCGGTGCGTTTTCGATGAATTCGGCCGCGCCGGCTGCACCGGAGCACGTGCGAAAATCGGCGCAGCATGCGGCAGCGGCCTTTTGACAGGCGGTATCGTTCAGAATNTTTTGTACCGCCTTTTGGATCCCTGCGGCGGAATCATCCTGCAAAAGCGTACCCGCGCCGAGTTCGGCGACNCTCCTTGCGANGGCATGCTGTTCGGCCGTCTGGGGATACAAAACCATCGGAACAGCCATATACAGGCTTTCCGAGACACTGTTCATCCCGCAGTGCGTGATAAAGGCGTCCGCCCGGGAGAGGATCTCAAGCTGATCCACGGTTGGATACGCCCTGATATTGCCCGGCAGGGCGCNGAGCTGCCGGGGATCCATTGCATTCCCATGGGAAATGATGACGTCGGCATTTATGCCTTTCAGGGCTTCGATACATTTGTGATAGAAATCAGGCCGGTCGTTGATGACGGTTCCCATGGAAATATAGATCAGCGGGCGCTCCTTTCCCTTTGCGGGCGGCGCATTGGAAAACACGGAGGGGCCGACNAAGACATAGTGATCTGAAAAGCTCTTGGCATATGGCTGGAATTTTTTCGAGGTATATACCACGGAATCNGTATCATTGCCGCTCTCCACAAGTGAGAGGGCGCTTTTCACATGGTAGCCGTATGGTTCCAGTTTTTTTAATTCCCTCATGATTTTCGGCAGGCCGAACACCATGTCCGCCAGCTCCCCCGGGCTGTTTTTCATATATTGTGAGGACAGCTGATTAAAAGCGAAGGTGCTGGTGGAAACAACCATGGGAACATGGTGNTTCCAGGCGCTTAATTTTCCCCAAAAGCAAACGGAATCGGTATAGACGACATCCGGCCGGAAATCTGCAAACTCCTTTCCCAGAAAATCATCCATGCGGAGCGTGATGCGGATATCCTGTATCGTCATCTCCGTGGTGGAGACGCTTTTCAGCTTGCTTTCCTGCTGTTCGGTCAGATCCGGCAGAAAAGAATCGCAGGGGACAAAGCTTGCGCCGGTTGCGTTGATCTTTTCCGCAAAGGCGTGGAAGGAATAAAAACGGACGGTGTNGCCGCGCCGCACCAGTTCGGCGGCGACGGGGAGCATTGGGTTTGTATGCCCGTGTGCGGGAATGCAGAAAAACGCGATCCGTTTCAATGTTCGTCACCGTCCTCCTNGCGGAAAGCAATGTCAAACAACGCGGCAAATTCCCCTTTGGGCGGAATGGCAATGCCGCGCTTTTCGTCGCCGAGCAAAAGCAGCGTATCGCCGGGCCGGATGCCGAAAACTTCCCGCGCCTGTTTTGGAATCACGATCTGGCCTTTTTCGCCGACAGTGGCGGTCCAGGCGTATTTTCCTTTTGGGTGTACCATGCTTCTGTTCCTCCGTTTTGATTCATTNAGTATGATTTGTATAACATATCATACCATAGGGCNAGAGGAATGTCAATGGATGGAAATAAAAAAGCAAAATAAAAAAGCTGTACCAATCGCAGNCGGGATGTGTGCCCCGGCTGCGGGTACAGCTGTAAAAAAGCTCCCGCAGTGCTGCACGCAAAGCGCAGCGCCGCGGGAGCTTTTGAAACGGATATGATATCACAATCGCAAAGCGGCTGTGATACTTGTTTTTTTATAGCGTCCGCCCCGCCCCATAGGGACAGGCTCAAAATCACGCAGGATACTGTTTGCGCGCGCATTCCAGAGCATAGGGGNTCNTGCAAAAAAATTTCTGCTTGCGCTGCGCGGTTACGGTATCACAGGGGCTTTTGCAAAACTCAATGCCCGCGGCCGGCACCGCCGCCGCGGAAACTGCCGCCGCCGCCCCCACGGGAACCGCCGCTGAAACCGCCGCCACGGGAGGCGCCGCCGCCGCCAAAGCTGCCGCCGCGGGAGGCACCGCCGCGCGAAGAGCCGCCAAAGCTGCCGCCGCCGCCAAAACCGCCGGTTTTGCGCGAGGGGCCGGGATTGCCGCTTTTACGCGGAGCGCTGCCNCCGCCAAAACTGCCGCCGAAGCTGCCGCCGCTGCGCGGAGGACGCGGCGCCGGAGGNGGGGAACTGGGCGGGCGCGGCCCACCGGGGCCAGGGCCGGGGCCTCCGGGACGGGGGCCGGCCGGGCGTCCGCCCCA
>JAAVHN010000003.1 GCA_014799685.1 Subdoligranulum sp.
GGCGTGAACGAGATCGCCGAGCGATACATCGAGGGCCAGCCGCAGGTGTCCGCCGTCCCGGTGCTGCCGGACGAAGAGGGCTCCCTCATCAGCGGCATGGACACCGAGGATAAATCCGTACACGAGGGCTCGGTCACCTACGACATCCGCTTTCGCACGAAACCGGCGAGGCGGAGAAACGGAAGATCCTGCAGGAAGATTACGATATCCCAATGACACAGAAGCTCGAACAGGAGGTGTCTGCCATGTGCAATTTGAGCAAGGGCGTCATGGAAAAATCCATGAAAAAGGGAATGGAAAAGGGACGCGCCGAGGGAGCGGCGGAAAATACTTTGGCAAGTATTAAAAATCTAATGGAAACGCTGGATCTGTCGATCGAACAGGCTATGGCGGCACTGAAAGTTCCGGAGGTCGATCGTCCCAAATATGCAAAACAGTTGAACGGTTGATCCAAAACAAAGCAATGCAGAACACGTCAGCGGCCTCTTTTGGCTGCTGACGTGTTCGTTTTCCTGTAAATCTGCAGCAGTATCATCTCCCGCCGCCTGCCGGGCTTCATGTTTCACAAAATACCCCTGCAAATTCGCGCAGCGAATGTTTTGTGCTGCCGTCGAAGCCCGTCACCGTATCCGCGCAGAGCATGGCGCTCAGCACGGCTTCCTCGGTCGCCTCGGCTGCGGCGCGGAACACCGCGTCAATCTTCCCTTCGTGCAGATATGTACCCGCCAGCACCGCGTGCGCGCTTTCGTGCGGCACGCGGTTCGCGGTGGAAAAGCCGAGGAACACCTCGCCGCTGCCGTGGCCAATGTAGCTGCCCAGCCGCGCCAGCCCCACCGGCGCGCGCCGCAGCACGCGCCCGAGCTGGCGGGACGAAAGCGGCAGATCGGTGGCGAGGATGACGATGCAGCTGCCGAGGTCCGCCGTGGGTTCCGCAGAAAGCGGCACGCCGGGCTGCCCGACAGGGAGTGTTCCTCCGGATGGTCCCGCCGAAAACAGGTTGCAGGAAACAGATGGCCCTGCCCGCAGCATTTCGCCGCATTGCTGCGCCTGCGGCGCTTTACCGGACTGCCCCGCCTCCGCCCGCCGCGCGATTTCGGCGGCAATTTCGCCGCCAACAACCCTGCCGCCGATGCGCAAGTCGCGCAGGCAGCCGTGGTTCGCCAGCACCAGCACGCCCACGGTATAAAAAGTGCCATCCAATTCCACAACACGGCTGGCGCTGCCGATGCCGCCCTTTAAATCATGGCACACCATGCCCTTGCCCGCGCCGACATCGCCGAGCGCAAAATCCGCCGCGGCGGCATCAATGGCCGCAAACACATGCTCCGCGCGCACGGCGCGGTGCGCGATGTCGTTCAGCCCGCCGTCGTTGCACTCCGCCACCACAGGGTTCACGCTGCGCAGCGAAACGCCGTCTTCCTCACAGCGGCGCAGCATGTATTCCACCATCGCGTCATGCACCAGGCCGACATTCAGCGTGTTTGTCAGCGCGATGGGCGTTTCCAGCGTGCCCAGCTCGTCGATCTGCACCAGCCCCGCCGTCTTTCCGAAGCCGTTCAGCACATAAGACGCCGCGGGCAGCTTGTTTGTAAAGGGGTTGTCCGCGCAGGGCAGCAGCACCGTCACGCCGGTCTTGTGCGCGGCGGTGTCGATGGTGCAGTGCCCTACCGTCACGCCCGGCACGTCGCTGATTTTACCCAGCGGCCCGCTTGGGAGCGTACCGGCGCGGATGCCATATGCGGCGCAGGAGGTTTGCGTTGCCATATCGCCTTTCCTCCCGTCACCGCAGCATATAGGCGGTGTAAGCCAGCGTATCCAGGTTTTCTCTCTGCTTTGCAAAATTCTGGACGTCCAGCCCAAGATTGCGGTGCTGCGTGATATGCGCAAGGATCGCCACAAGGCGGATCAGGCGCTGCTCCTCATCCTCGCCCTCCCGCTGCGGCATCACGCCCAGCAGGATGCGCAGCATTGCGTATTGCTCCGCAAGCATCACGGCATGATAGGAGAGAGTGCAGCCGTCCTTCTGATAGGTAAACGGGAAGAACATGGAGAAGATATAGTTGGAAAAATAATTTTCCACCGCCTGCGCATGGCGGCTGATAAACGGATCGCCGATCTCCCGCGCCCTTTCCGTGATAAAATCGAGCGCCTTCGGGCCGACTGCGGCCTTTTTGTCCTCCTCCATCTCGCAGTATGGGCCGACGGTCTCGAACATTTCCAATCTTTCCAATTTACGCTCCGTGCTCATCAGATGCTTGGCCGGCAGCAGCATGGCCCAGCGCACCGTAGCCGGGTCCTCCGGCAGGCGCTCGAAAAAGCCCTGCAAAAGCGTGCCACTGGCAGACTGCGCCGTATATTCCTTCAGCAGCAGGGAGATACGTGCGTAATTTCCCTCCTGCGCATAGCGTTCGACGGTACGCAGCGCAAGGCCGATGGCAAGAATGCGCTCTGTCAGCGGCCGGTGATGCTGCCCGATGATCTCCAGACACGTTTCGCGCACCGCCAGAAGCTCCTCACGGTGCGGGGCATCTTTCGCCCAAGACAGCTTTCCCGGACTGCTCGCAAGTCGGTCGTTTGGGTCAATGGCGTACGTGATCTCCTCAAATTCCAAAGGCTTGCCGGTCAAAAGCGCAAGGCGCGCCGCCTCCTGGCAGGAAAGTGACAGCGAACGCTCCCAGTGATCCTCATCCATGCGCACCTGCCGCCTCGGATAGATCGTACAGGTATCGGAGAGCGCGTCCTCCCCTAATTTGCGGAAAATACCGCAGCCGCCGTCCGGATCCTGAAAAATGCAGCGCCCGCTGTCAAGCTGCATCACCGCGTAGTCGCCTGTGCCCTTGCACTTTTTGTTGCGCAGGATCGCCTTTTTACACTTCTCATGAAACGCATGGTCCGCGACGCCCATATATTGCAAGTAGTGCTTCTTGTCGATCGTCACCATCCAATCATGGCAGCAGTTGTCCGTACAAGCCGGCCCGATGCAGGAAAATTCCTTATAATAGGCGGGCTGGCGGATCGTTACGGTCTTTGTCTTTTTCGGCATAAAATTCCCTCACTTCGCCGTATTGATGAATTGCCGGTTCTCCCACAGGTACTTGATGCCGGAGATGGCCGTTACCGCGGCGACGGCCCAGCAGAGCAGGCCGCTGTACACCTGTGTTTGGAACACGCTGCTTGCCGTAGGGAAGAACGCCGCCTCGATGGCGTAGCCGAAGTAGTAAAAACAGATCGTCAGCATCTGCAGCACGGTCTTCACCTTGCCCCACATGTTCGCCGCGATCACCTTGCCGCCGGGCGCGCCCGCCGCCACCATGCGCAGGCCGGACACCGCAAACTCCCGCGCCAGAATAATCACCAGCACCACGGGATGGCAGATGCCGTCCGCCATCATATAGAGAAAGGCGGTGGTCGTGAGCAGCTTGTCGGCCAGGGGGTCTGCGAATTTGCCGAAATCCGTCACCAGATTGTACTTGCGCGCGAGGTGCCCGTCGAAATAATCCGTCAGGCTCGCGACGGCAAAAATGGTTCCCGCGGCGAGCATCCAGCGGTTCGCGGCACACACCATAAATACCGGGATCAGCAGCACACGCAGCATTGTCAGCTTGTTGGGCAGGTTCATCGTTCTAACTCCTTTGTGATAGGGTCACCGCAATGCGGCGACCCCGTTTCATTTTGCGCCTTTTGCGCCCCATTTCGTTTCGTATTGCCAATGCGAACATTCCGGGATGTGTATCCGCCATACTGCCCGGACATTTCCCACCAGCGATCCGTCTCCGGATAGGGATCCATTTTATTGCTTGCCGCGCTTTTCGCGGTCGCGCACCGGAATGTGCAAAATGCCTGTTTCCCGTTTCACATGGCCGCCTCGGCCGGCACGCCGTACAGGTCGTACACGTCGCTCTCCTCTATCTGCACATCGAGGAACGTGCCCGGTTCGATGGGCGCCTCGCTGCGCACGCAGCACACGGCGTCGATCTCGGGTGCGTCGGACGCAGTGCGGCAGAGATAAAGCCCGCTCTCCTCGTCCCAGCCGTCGCACAGCACGCGCACGGTTTTGCCAACCTTCCCGGCCTGCTTTTCGGCCATGATGTCGGCCTGGATGCGCATGACCGTCCCGGCGCGCTGCTCGCGCACCTCTGTGGGCAGCTGCGGGAGCAGCGCCGCTGGGGTGCCCTCCTCCTCGCTGTAGGCAAAGCAGCCGAGGCGGTCGAAGCGGTATGCGCGCACAAAATTGCACAGCGCTTCAAACTGCGCCTCCGTCTCGCCGGGGTAGCCCGCGATCAGCGTGGTGCGCAGCGTGATGTCCGGCATCGCGGCGCGCAGGCGGCCGAGTGCGTTCAAAACAGTCTCCCGGTCGCCCCTGCGGTTCATCGCGCGCAGGATATCGGAATCAATGTGCTGGATGGGCACATCAAGATAGTGCAGCACTTTTTCGTTTCGCACCATCGCGTCGATCACCTCGCCGGTGATGCGCTCGGGGTATGCATATAGCAGGCGGATCCACTCGATGCCGTCCACGGCGTTCAGCGCGTCCAGCAGCGGCGCAAGCTCTGCCTTGCCGCGGTCCATGCCGAAGGCCGTCACGTCCTGCGCCACGACGATCAGCTCCTTCACGCCCTCGCCCGCCAGAAAACGCGCCTCGGCCACGATATCGGGAATCGTCCGGCTGCGCAGCGGCCCGCGGATGAGCGGAATGGCGCAGTAGCTGCACCGGTTGCTGCAGCCCTCGGCGATTTTTATGTAGGCGTAGTGGCGCGGCGTGCTGATGACACGCGCGCCGCCGAGCGGCAGGCTCTCTTTGACGCCGTAGCTCTCGACAGGCCCCGTACCCGTCAGCCGCTCCAAAATCGAGCAGATCGCCGCGTTCGAGCCGAGACCCACTACGGCGTCCACCTCGGGGATCTCTTTCACGATCTCGTGCTGGTAGCGCTGCGCAAGGCAGCCCGTGACAACAATTTTTAATTCCGGATTCTGCTCTTTATACGAGCACGCCTCTAAAATATTGTCGATGGCCTCCTGCTTCGCGCTCTCGATGAAGCCGCAGGTGTTGATGATGATTACATCGGCCTCAGAGAGGTCGGCGGTGGTGGTGTGCCCGCGCTCCAACAGCGCATGGCACATCACGTCGGCGTCCACCTGGTTTTTCGGACAGCCGAGGGAAATCATGGCAAGGTTCATTTCGTTTCTTCCTATCTTGATATCTATAGCGTCAGAGAAGCGCTGATCCAATCTGCATGTCGGGTAATATGCCGCCGGGATATGCCGGGGATCGATTCAAAAAATCCTCAGGCATCTGCCGATCCTTTCGGCGCATACGCGACCCCGTCCACTTGAAACAGCTGTGTCTCCCGGTTCGCAAACGCCGTCTGGATCGATTTGCGCACGGGATATTTGCCGTGGAAGCGCTCTTTGACGACCCGTTCCATCGCCGGGATATCCCAAATATTTTTGAACAGGCAGTCCATCTGCACGACATTTTCAAGCGTCAGCCCAACAAGCGCGAGCCGTTCCTCCATTTCATCAAAGGCAGCGTTGACCTGCTCTTCGATCGTTCCGGTCACATTGCGGGTGCAGTAGTTCAAAAAGCAAAAATCCCCTGCCCGGATGATTCCGGAGTGCGCCCATTCCTCATTGACATCGTACCGCTCGATCTCATTCATCCAAATCACGCTCTTTCCAATTGTTTCCATGGGTGTATGTCCCGCCGCGGTTTGGAAAGGGCGCCGGCGGGACATCTCAACCTTAATCAAAAAACTCTTCTTCGTCCACGTCCGCCTCGACATCCTCCAATGCCTGCTTGATCACGCCATAGGAAAAGCCGCGGCGGGCGAGGGCGGCGATGACGAGATCCCTCCGGCCGCTCTCCAACTTGCGCAGATAGCTCTTTTCCAGCACCGCGCGGCAAGCCTCCGTCTCGTCCGGTTCAAGCTCGGCGATGGCAGCGTCCGCCGTCTCGCGGTCGACGCCTTTTTCCAAAAGCTTGCGGCGGATCTCGCGCGCCGATTTATTCTGCCCGGCCAGATATTTTGCGCGGTGGCGCGCGAAGCGCGCGTCATCGAGCAAATCGAGCCGCCGCATCTCGGCCACCGCGGCGGCGGCGGTGTGCTCGTCGAATTTCCGGCAGAGCTTTTCGTACAGCTCGCCGCTGGCGTGGTCCCGCAGGGAAAGCCAGCTGAGCGCTTTATCCTTGGCCTTGCGCAGATCGCTCTGCTCCTTCAGCGCCGAAAGGGACGCGGCGTCCAGCACCGCGCCCTCCTTCAGGCGGTTTCTTACGAGCGTTTCGTCGTCTACGGAAAACAAAAATGTATCGTTTTCGTCAAACAGCGCGAAGCGCCCCTGCTTTGTTTTGCTGATCCTGTCAATTCTCACGCGTCGTCCTCAACCATGATATCGATGCTGGCGCGCCTTTTCTTCGCGGGCTTGGCGGGCGCGGCCTCCGCGGCTTCGGCCGGAGCGGCTTCTTCCGCGGAGGGTTCCGCTTCGCCATCCTGCGGCGCGGCGGCTTCGGCCTCATCCGGAATATCATCAATGGAGCCCTTTTTCTTCGAGGACGATGCCTTTTTGCCCAGCGTCAGCTTGTCGGCGTTTTCGCGCACCTGCTTTTCGATCTCGCTGAACAGCTCGGGATGCTCGAGCAGGTATTTCTTCGTATTGTCGCGACCCTGCCCAAGGCGCACATCCCCGTAGCCGAACCATGCGCCGCTCTTTTGAATGATCTTCAGCTCCACAGCGATGTCGACCAACTCGCCCGCCTTGGAGATGCCCTCGCCGAACATGATGTCGAAATACGCCTCGCGGAACGGCGGCGCAACCTTGTTTTTTACCACCTTGGCCTTGGTGCGGTGCCCGACGATGGCGCCGGATGAATCCTTCAGCTGCTCGGAGCGGCGCACGTCGATGCGCACCGAGGAATAGTATTTCAGCGCGTTGCCGCCGGCCGTCACCTCGGGGTTGCCGTAGATGATGCCCACTTTCAGACGCAGCTGGTTGATGAAAATGACGACGGTGCCCGTTTTGCCCACGATGCCCGTCAGCTTGCGCATGGCCTGGCTCATCAGGCGCGCCTGCAGGCCCACGTGCGCGTCGCCCATCTCGCCCTCGATCTCGGCGCGCGGCACCATCGCGGCGACGGAATCCACCACGATGCAGTCGATCGCGCCCGAGCGCACCAGCGCCTCGCAGATCTCGAGCGCCTGCTCACCGGTATCCGGCTGGCTGACGAGCATGCTGTCGATATCCACGCCCAGCGCCTTGGCATATACGGGGTCCAGCGCGTGCTCCACGTCGATGAATGCCACCTCGCCGCCGATCTTCTGTGCTTCGGCGATGCAGTGCAGCGCAAGCGTGGTTTTGCCCGACGCCTCGGGGCCGTAAACCTCGACGATGCGGCCGCGCGGCAGGCCGCCGATGCCCAGCGCCAGGTCGAGCGAAAGGCTGCCGGTGGAAATGGCGTCCACCTGCATGGTGACATTCTGCCCCAGCTTCATGATCGCACCCTTGCCGAACTGCTTTTCGATCTGCGAGAGCGCCGTCTCCAGCGCAGTTTTTTTCGCGTCCCCCGTCTTTTTGGTGGGGGCGGGCGTTTGCTTTTTCTCCGCCATGTATTTCCTCCGTTCCGCAGGGCGGCCCGCCCCGCTGTGTTTTTGTGCCTTGTGTTTTGGGTGTTGCCTGGGTGTTTTTCCGGGATAACGTTTGTGCTGCCGCCCGGGGCAGCGCTTACTTTGCCGCCCGGGAACAGTTTGCGTGCCGGGCGGCAAAGCGCTTATTGCGCCGCGCACATTCCGTTTCCTGTCCCGCTGTATCCATCATACCGCACAGTATGTCCAATAATCCGGTCTTTCCGGTTCCTGCTGCTGCCGTTTTTCACTCAAATGATGGATTAAAACTCCTCCGGCGCGTCTTCTTTTCTATTATACCCCACTTCCCCCGCATTTGCAAACGGCCGGCGACCCTGCATTTTCCCGCAGGGAAGGGCCGCCCGCAAGTTCCTTGTGCGGCCGGCGACCCTGCATTCTCCCGCAGGGAAGGACCGCCCGCATGTTCCTTGTGCGGGCGGCGACCCTGCATTTTCCCGCAGGGAAGGGCCGCCCGCATGTTCCTTGTGCGGGCGGCGACCCTGCATNNTCCCGCAGGGAAGGNCCGCCCGCANGTTCCTNNTGCGGGCGGCGGGCCAGCACGCAGCGCGGATTGCCGCCCGCGTCCCGNCGCACCGAAACAGACGTATAGCCCGCGTCCCGGCACAGCGCCGTCACCGCGTCCGCCTGACGGTAGCCGATTTCAAAAATCAGCCAGCCGCCCGGCCGCAGCGCGGNAAAATAGGCGGGNGCGATATGCCGGTAAAACCGCAGGCCCCCCTCCGCCGCCTCTAAGGCGATGCGCGGTTCGTGCGCGAGCTCGGGCGCGAGCGAGGCAAATTCCTCGGGCGCAATATAGGGCGGGTTCGATACGATCACATCCAGGCTTTCGGGCGCGCACTCGTTCTGCCAGAAGAAAACATCGCCCCAAACAATGTGCAGCGGGCTGCCGTATGTATTGTTGTTGGCGCGCAGAAATGTCAGCGCATGGGGCGATATCTCCACCGCCGTCACGCGTGCGTGCGGCACATGGCGCGCCACTGCCAGCGCAATCGCGCCCGATCCGCTGCACAGATCGGCCACGGCGGGGCCTTTTTTCGTCATTGCGGCTGCTTCGCCTGTTCCTCCTGCCCCCGCCGTTCCGGCTGTTTCTGCCGCCCCGGCCGCGNGCGCCGCCTCAATGGCGGCCATTGCCACCACCTCGGTATCGGCGCGGGGGATCAGCACGCCCGGCCCGATCTTTAAGGTCAGATCCATAAAATCCCATGCGCCGCAGAGGTATTGCAGCGGATAGCGCGTACAGCGCTTTGCGCACAGCGCACAGAGCCGCTCCTGTTCAACCGGCGAAAGCGGTGCATCGTCCGCAAGGTACGCGTCGCGGCCCGTGGCGAGGGTGTACAGCTGCGCGGCCTCGAACGCCGCGTCCTCGATGCCGGCCCCGGCAAGCCGCGCGCGCACACCGGCCAGCGCCGTCACCATTTGCCTTGTTCCGGGTCGTCCGGCAGAACGGGCAGCACCGCCGCAATGGCACATTCGATCATACCGTCGTCCGGCTCCTGCGTGGTGATGCGCTGCAGCCACAGCCCCGGCGCGCTCAGCGCATGGGTGACGGGGTTATCGTACCGGCCGCACAGCTTGATGATCTCATAGCTTACGCCCATCACAGCGGGCAGTAAAAGCAGCTTCAGCGCGATGCGNAGTATCGTATTTTCGGTCTGGATCACTGCGCCCACAAGGATNCTGAGCAGGATCACGATCAAAAGGAAGCTCGTGCCGCAGCGCGGGTGAAAGCGCGAACACGGGCGCACGTTTTCCACGGTCAGCTCCTTGCCTGCCTCGTAGCAGGCGATGGTTTTATGCTCNGCGCCGTGGTAGCGGAACATCCGGTCGATCTCGTTCATTTTGCTGACGATCTTCATATAGCCCACCAGCATCACCAGCTTGAGCACGCCCTCTGACAGCGCGCGCCAGCCGCCCAGCGGCACAAAACGCGCGATGANCCCCACGATGGCCGTGGGCAGCACCAAAAACAGCACCAGCGCCAGCATGCCGCCCAGCACGGCGGCGATCGCCATNATAAAATCGGTGCCCTTCTGCCCGAATTTTTCGGCCACCCAGCGGTCGAACTTCGTCTCCTCCTCCGCTTCATCNGCCATCGAGATATCGGCGCTTTTCATCAGGCAATGATAGCCCGAGACGAGGCTCTCGATAAAGCTGCACACGCCNCGCACGAACGGCAGCTTTTTCCAGGCATGCTGCGGCACGGGCGTTACCTCGGTGAATATCCCGCCGTCGGGCTCGCGCACGGCNACGCACATCTTTTCGGGGCCGCGCATCATGATGCCCTCCATCAGGGCCTGGCCGCCTACGCTTGTTTTAAAGCCGCCGGCGGGCCGTTTGGTTTCGTTTGGTGTTTGGTTCAATTTGAAAACCTTCTTTGTTCTACAGATTTTTTATATATAAGATTTTTCACCCGCCGTTTCCCGTCTTCTTCGGCGTATACAGCGGCAATCGCACGATGGCGGTGGTGCCGTGGCCGAGNTCGCTTTGAATCTCGACCCCGCCGCCGTGGGCGGTGACGATTTCGTCTACTACGGCGAGGCCGATGCCGCTGCCGCGCACGGCNCCCTTGCCCTTGAAGAATTTCTGCTTCACGTTTTCCAGATCGTCCGGCGCAATGCCCGGGCCTTCGTCTGCGATACTGACGAATGCGTTCGCGCCGTCTGTGAGTACCTCTACGCGGATGGTGCCGCCGGGCGGGGAATATTTGACGGCGTTGTCCAGCAGGTTGACGAATACCTGACGCAGCCGCGCCGGGTCGGCCCAGACGGGCAGCAGCTGTTCGGGTACGTCATAGGCGAGGTGCAGGTGCTCTGCCTCCACACGCCGCTCCACCACGATCACCGCGTCGCCCACCTCGGCCGCGATGTCCAGCGCCTGCGGGTTCAGCGTCAGGCCGTTCTGCATGCGGGAAAAATCCAGCAGCTCCTCCACCATATCGTAAAGGCGGTCGGTCTCGCCGGCGATCACCTGCACGCCCCGGCGAAAGCCGGAATCGTCCGGGCCCTCCATGCCCGCGATCGTCTCCACCCAGCCCTTGATGGAGGTGAGCGGCGTGCGCAGCTCGTGCGAGACGGAGGAGATGAATTCGTTTTTCATGCGTTCAGTCTTATCCAGCTCGCCCGCCATGTGGTTGATGGTATCGCAGAGCCTGCCGATCTCGCCGCCGTATTTGTTGTCGATGCGCGTGTTCAGATCGCCCTGCGCGATTTTAGANGCGGTGGCCTCGATNGCGTCGATGGGGCGCACGATGCTGCGGATGAAAAAGAGGCCCGACGAAATGCTGAACAGGATCACCGCCGCGACAAGNGCGAGGCTGGCGATCACGCGCACCCGCAGGCTTTCGTCCACCAGCGTCATGCTCGTGACAAGGCGCACCGCCGCNATATTGCCCGCCGCGCGCGGCAGCATCCGGGTGACGGCCATCACCTTTTCGTCCATCGCCGTGCGGTACACAAAGCTGCCCTCGCCCGTGTCGCTGGACGCGGCGCGCAAAAAATCCTCGGCGGCGGCCGAGCCCGCCGGCGTATAGCCGGTGCTTGTCACCACCGTGCGGCCCGATGCGCTCACCAGCATCAGCTCGAACTTATCCTTTTCGGCAAACTGCTCCACCATGCGGCGCAAAAACACGCCGCGGCTTTCGCTCGTCTGGGCGGAGCTGGCGTTCAGCTGCACGATAATGGTAGCGGCGCGGGCGCTGAGTGCGCGCCGCGCGCCGTCGTAGTACGTTGTAAANGAATAGTACAAAAACACCGTCTCGGCCACAAGGCACATCAGAACGGTGAAAAGCAGGCTGCCGCGCACCCATCGCTTGGTAATGCTGTTCATTGCAACACCCTTTTTTGAACGATCCTACGCGTTCCACCGGTACCCATAGCCCCACACGGTGAGGATATGGCGCGGGGCGCTGGGCTCGTCCTCAATCTTCATGCGCAGGCGGCGGATGTTCACGTCCACGATCTTCACATCGCCGTAATAGCTTTCGCCCCAGACGCCCTCCAAAATCTTTTCCCGCACCAGCGCGGTGCCGGGGTCGGCAAAAAACAGCTCCATGATCTGGAACTCCACCTGCGTCAGCTCGATGGGCTCGCCCTTTTTGTACAGCATGCGGCTCTTTTGGTCCAGCACAAAATCGCCGGANACAACGCGCCCGTCGTCCGCAGAGGGCACGTCCGCGGCGTCCTGCCGCCCCACACGGCGCACCAGCGCACCNACGCGCGCCAGCAGCTCGCTGACGCTGAACGGCTTTGTCATATAATCGTCCGCGCCGATGGAAAGGCCCCGGATCTTATCCTCCTCCAGCGTCCGGGCACTGAGCATGATGATGCCGATGGAGGCGCTGTCGCGGCGGATGCTCTCGCACAGCGAAAAGCCGTTCATTCCCGGCAGCATAATGTCCAGCAGCGCCACGTCAAAGCCGGCCGCCGGGCTGAACACGGCCAGGGCCTGCTCTGCGCTGGCGGCCTCGGTCACATCGTATCCGGCATTGCGCAAGTTGAGCGCGACCACCTCGCGGATCGCATCCTCGTCTTCTACGATCAGGATCTTTTTCACGCTGCATCCCCCGCTTTGTCCGGCAGCCTGTCCGCAAAACGAGCCGGCACATCCGGCACGCGCGGCTTTCGGGACAGCCCGCCATGATCTGATTGGTATCTCCTCGATCAAACGATTCCCTATTCCAGCACCAGAACACCGTTCTGGATCAGGTTGATATAGACCGGCGGGCACGCCTCGCCGAAATACAAAAGCAGNTTCTGATCCGTCAGCTGCGCGGCCTCGATGTAGATGCCGTCCGCAGCAAAGCGATCGGCAATGCGCACCATGCAGAGCAGACGCCCGTCGTCGGCATTCCGGATCTGCCAATCGGTGTCGGACTGCGCACTGATGGAAATATTGCCCCGCCAGCCCTCCGGCAGCCGCAGAAAATAGCCATACTGCGCATCATAGATGCCATAGCGCCGCAGCGGTTTTTCGCTCAAATGGTCCACCCAGTCCACCGGATAAAAGCGCCGGGCCGCGCGAATGGTGGGAATGCTTGCACCGGCCTCGGCCGCAAGCGTCTCGCCCATGCCGATCAAATCACGCGGCGTTAAGCCGGACAGCGCCCCGGGACGCCGGCACAGCACGGGGGCNCGTTCCTCGGTGTCGTCGACACAGGGGNGGAACAGCTCGTCCTCCCACCGGAAAAACTGCGCCGCGCTCCCCTGAGACGTTGTGCCGTCCACGACGAGGCCGTACACGGAGCCGCACACGGTGGGATAAATGCCGGTACAGCGCTCNATGCGCGTATCCAGCTCCATCGTCTGCNGCAAAGCCATCGCGCGCCCCTCGGCCGCAAACAGCTGCAAAACGGAAGCACCCGGCTCCTCTGTAATACAGGCGACGGCAAGCTGCAGCCCCTCGCCCGTCAGCGCGTCGATGCAGTAGGCGTCATACGGCTGCCGGCAGGCGGAGTAGATGGTGACATCGCGGTAATCGTATATTTCAAGGTATTTGTCCGTCAGATTCGCATTGGCATAGCCGACACANAGNTGCACCGAGCCCTCAAACAGCTCTAACTGTTCTACCTCGGCCACCTCGCTGGAGAGGCCCATCACCTCATAGGCGACGCTCCAGCCGTCCTCCCCGCGCTCCAGCACCGCAAGGTGCACATTCTGCCCCTTGCCGGGCGCGGTATACAGCACGGCCGCCTCCTCGGCGCCGTCGCCGTCCAGATCGGCAAAAATCACGGGGTCCGGCTCGCTGCCGCCGCGCGGATATTTCAGCTGCAGGCTCTCGCCCAGATAGAGGTTCAGCGCCGTCTGTACGGCGTTCTGCTGTTCGGATTGGCGCGGCGCGCGCAAAAGCTCCTCCACATTGCCGCTCGGCACAAGCCCGCCCGGGACAAGGCCGCTTGGCANAAGNCCGCTTGGCAAAAGGCCGTCGCACGCGCACAGCAGCGCGCAGCATGCCAGCGCCGCCAGCAGCCGGAAGCATCGTCTTCGCACCACGGAAAAGCCCCCTTTTGCACAGCCGCCAAAATGTGCGCGGCAATTTTACCAGAGCGNCCCAAGGGCGGCAGCTCAAAATGTTTGCCNTGCAGCTGCACGCAGCNGCAAAGCCCGNGCCTCAAGCTTATTTTACACGCCGCCAAAGAATTTTAAAGCTATTGTACCATATTTTCCCGCAATACACAATAAGGCGATCCGCAAAAACAGCAGGTTTCGGCCTTGNCGGCGCTTTTTCTTNCCGATTCCTGCNCCCGACCGCCGCATCGTCCCCCGGCCTTTGAACTTTCCGCCGGCCCCCTGCTTTGCCCCATCATNCCTCCGCAAAATTTACGGAGTCAAAGCGAGGCCTGTGTATACTTAAGGAAGCTCTGATTCAATCGACGCGTCAGATTGGCGGCGATTTATTCAGAGGTTCCTGAACGCATCGGGCAAACACACCGGCTGCGCAAGGCCGGACGCTGCATCCCCCGCTTCGGGCCCCGCAAAGCTTCCGTAAAATTTACGGAAGCAAAACAAAGCCTGTGTATACTGGATGCAGACGACGGGCAAGCACCCCCGGACGGAACGGNGGCAAACGCCCCGGNCGGCACCTTGAAAACAGAACACGGTTTCCATCCGGTACATTCCTGTGTACCGAGCCGCGCAGGCCGGCGCGCCATGACCCCGGATCCCCGGGCGAGCGATCCAGCCGNCTGCAAAGGGCGCAGCGGCATGCGTCCCCGGCCACGACAGTGCACAGGGTTTTTAAGATACTTCCGTAACGCGCGGCCCGGCCACAAAGAAGGCGGGGAGGGCAGGCGCCCTATGGAGCGGCAGCGCCAAGCCGCCGCCGGATGGAACGCGATCCTTTGAATTGCATCCAAAAAACTGTTTGCAAAATACCCGAAACGGAGGGATGCAGCTTTATGAAAAAATACGGCAGCCGTATTTTGGCAAAAGACCTGTTCGTGGACAACGATACCCGGATCACCGGGCTCAACAACAACGACCTGATNGTCGGCCCGAGCGGGTGCGGCAAAACCACCGGCTACGTAATGCCGAACCTGATGCAGGCAAACGAGAGCGTGATCGTNACCGACACCAAGGGCATGCTGCTGCACGAGGTGGGCCCATGGATGGCCAAAAAGGGCTTTCAGGTGCTCAACATCGATTTTACCGAGATGGGCGAAAGCGCGTATGGCTACGATCCCCTGCGGCACATCCGCCGCGGCGAAAAGCCCGGCCAATACAGCGAGCAGGATGTGATNACCGTCGCAAGGAGCCTTTGCCCNGCCGAAAGCTCCTGCGATCCCTTTTGGGACAATGCCGCCGCCATGGTGCTGGCCTGCCTGATCGGCGCCACGCTGGAGAGCAATTTTCCGAAACATCAGACGATGTCCACAGCGGTGCGGNTGTTTGAGTCCCTGTGCNGGCAGGAAAACGGCCTCGACGAGAACGGCTTCGGCAAACTGATGCAGCAGCTGCACAAGGCGAATCCGAAAAGCTTTGCCTGGCACCGGTACAGCATGTTTGAAGCGACCAGCCGGGCGGAAAAAACCCACGCCTCGATCCTGGCCGTCCTGTCGGAAAAGCTGGACGTCATGAGCTTTGACGGCGCACGCAGCCTGTTCCAAAACGCGCGGCAGGTAGATTTCGCCCGGCTGGCACAGGAAAAAACCGCGCTGTTCCTGACCGTCAGCGATGCCGACCGCTCGATGGACCGGCTGGTAAGCCTGTTTTATCTTCAGGCGCTTCAGGTTCTGTCCCGGTATGCCGACCGGGAATGTCCCGATCACCGCCTGCCCGTGNCGGTGCGGCTGATCCTGGATGATTTTGCCTCCGGCACGCCGATCCCGGATTTCGACAACATCATCTCGGTNATCCGTTCGCGGGATATCTATGCGAGCGTGATCGTGCAGAGCCTGTCGCAGCTGGAGGGCCGGTACGGGCACGCCAAGGCCATGACAATTGTCAACAACTGCGACAATTGCCTGTATCTGGGCGGGCAGGATGTCGAAACCGCCCAGTATTTTTCGCAAAAGATGAACCGCACCGTGGATACCGTGCTGAACCTGCCTTTGGATGCGGCCATTCTCTTCACCCGGGGCCGGCAGCCGCGCAGCGTGCAGAAGATCGGCCCCACCGAATGGCGCGTCCGGCGGCAATCTNAAAACACACGGATGAAAGNATCATCCGCATGAACTTTTACGAGNAAAAACACGCCGGGAGCTTGCGGATCCGGCGCTTGCGCAGTTCCCCACGGTTTTGGGGCAGATCCNCAACNCGGTAAAAAGCAATTCNGGCGAGACGGACGGGGCGGCGCAAAACAAGCCGGCACAGCTCCTTGGCNGGGAATCGTATCCGCATCCCCCCGAACAGGGGGATGACAGGCGCGCCGGAAACATGGTATACTTTCCATAGAGGCTTTTCCTGCGCATCCTGCAAAGCGGGTGCCGTGGGCGTGCGCGCCGGGCGCGTATGCCCGGCGGGGTGCCCCAAACCGCAGAGGATCCGCAGCAGATCAACGCCGGANGCCCGGGCGGGCACGGCGGCAAGAAGGAACACGATATCATGAAAACGATCACACCCACACAGCTGGAAAATTTATTTTACCGCAGAAAGCGCATGGAGCGGAAAGCAAATCAGGCGGCACTGCTTGTTTCCGGCCGCGGCAAAAGCCTGCTGCCGCTGCTGCGCACGCCGTCGGGGCGTTATTCCGAAGCGCAGACGCGCAGGCTTGCCGCGCAGCTCACCGACGCGCGCCCCCTTGCCGGCGTGCTGGATCGCGAATTTTTCGAAAGCTTCCTCTACTGCGCGCTCCGCCTTGCCGAGCGCGGCCCCAGCCTCATCCACGGGCCGGGCTTTGAATGGAGCGTGGACGGCAACTGGCAGGATCTTGTCGATCTGGCCGCCACGGTAGATCCGTGGGGCGACCGGTTCGACCGGTGGTATCAGGATCACTACGACCCCGCAAGCGGCAGCGGCACATCGTTCGGGTTTGTGCTGATGGACGATCTGTACGAAACATTCACCGGCCGGAGCATCCGCGCGGATCTGGAAAAGGCGCTGCCGGAGGTTGNGGAAAAATCGGCGGCCCGCTATCGCACGGCGCTTGAGGAGCTTGCATCCATACAGGACGAAAACGCGCATCTTTTGGAAGATAAATGGGACGGCGAATATATCCCCGCGGATGCCGGCATCTCGCCGGAGGAGCTGGACGCGCTGGATGCGGCATGGGNGCAAAAGGCACGGGAATGGGAGGCCGCGTTCCCGGCCAAAGACCTGTTTTGTCAAACCTACCTGCGCTGCCGCGAACGCTATTTTCAAACCGAGCGCTGCCGCGGNCTTTTCCATGCGCTGGAACAGGCACTGGACGTTTATCTCCATCAGGCGGGCAACTCTTATTATTTGGATGACGATGTGTTTTTTGCCGCCTACGGATCACTGGAGCAAGCGGCGGGCGCAATCCGCCGCGCGATCAAAGAGAGGGGCTGATGAATCATGGCCGGATTTTTGACGCAATTTTACAATGACCTGTCCGACGACTACAAGATCCGCCGCACGGATTCGTTCCTGGTGCAGTATCTGAAGCAGGAGCGCCTGCGGGAGGGCGAAAAAAGCCAAACCGGCNCCGCCGCGCGGCTCGATGCGGCCTATGCGCAGGCGACGGATGATGCGGGCCGCCTCGCCTATCTGCAGGAGGCGCTGTCCCTGCTGGGAAAAAGCAACAAAACCCTTTTGCGCAGGGAACCGGATCCGGCGCCGGACGCCCCGCCGGAGCAGATCGCCAGAAACCGGCTGCTTGCCTATGCCAAAAGCACCGGCTGCCCGGCCCTCCGNGAAGCCGCGCGATGGGATAAAAGGGCCTGCCGGGCGCTGCTGGCGCATCTGNAGGAGCACAAGGCCCCGCCGCCCGGCGACGCATTGATCCGGGCGCTGCACGCCGAGCTGCAGGACGGCCTNCTGCAGCGCGAGGCCGAGGATTATCTTTACAATGTACAGAACGGGCGCAAGCAGAGCCGCGATCTGCTCATCCTCGAGGCATATCTGAATGAACACTACAACCAATATGCCGACGGGGACGGCGGCGAAACCAATTCGTCGCTGGANGTCTATTATGCCAGGAGCAGCGCGGGCACACGGCAGCGTGTATGGACCGACGAGGCGCTGGAAAAGAGCCAGCAATTTTTCGAGGCGCTGCAAAAGAAGAAACACCAATATGTGTGGATCCCGGTGGAGATCGACCCCCGCACCGGCGCAGGCGTGTATTTTATCGGGATGGGCCATCTGATATCCGTGGAGATCGGCCCGAAGGACAGCGGCGACCACTGCCGGATCGCCAGCCTCTGTTTTCGCGATTTCGACCCGCAGATCAGCGAGGACGACGATATCACGCTNCCGCTGTGGACGGGTACGCGCGAAGAGTTGGAGGATCTGTGTGACTACCCTAATGTGAAAGAGGCCCTTACCTGGCACCGGCGGATGCTGGAGGCCGNAAGCGAACAAAGCCCGCTGAACGAGTTCCGGGATCTCAACGAAGACCCGCCGCCGGAATGCCCGCCCGAATACCTGTGCTATTTTAACGTGCCCGCCGCGCAGCAGCCGTTGGATCTAAACGCTGCCCGNCAGGCGGGACGCAGCAGCTTTGCGCAGGAAAAAACGCCGCTGCAAAAACGGTAAGAACGGAAAAACAAGGACAAAACACCGCAAATTATATCTTCCTGTGCGGTATGTCACCCGCCCGCAGAAGCGCAAACGGACAAAAGCCCGTGCGTGTCTTGCGGGCGGTTTTTGCGCCGCGCAGCGGATCACCGNGTGCGTGAGATGCACCGAGGCTTACCTCACCGCGTGCATGATCGCGGGGGTACACGCAAGGCTGGAAACGGGCGTACCGTCGAACGTGGAAGCCGCGTGGAAGGAGGCGAAAGCCGCGATCGGGGAGATGAATGCGCTCTGCAGAACACTCGCGCTGCCGGATTTCCTGCCGGAAGAACCGGAAGCCGCGCGCCAGGTTNTGGCGGAACGGCGCCGGGCGCTGCTCGAAATAAAAAAGGAGGTGANCAGCAATGNTGCCGATGACNGATGACGAACGCTACGAATATGGTTACATGGATTGCGACGAAGAGAGACGNTACCTTCGAAACAAAAGTATCGAACAGGCCGGGTANGCNNTCGCATCCCTTTCCGGCGGGCCGGNCATCGCGCACACCCCCGGCCATCGCACGCCGCTTTTTNCGGCAAATATCAGGANCCTCTGAATAAATCGACGCGTCGATTTATTCAGAGGTTTCATAATACAGTGGGGAGGATAAAAATAATGGAAATTTACACGCCAAANGTCCTGCGGGAAACCAGCAGCGGCATCAAAGCGTACAGCATTCTGGACGAAATGCTCAGCCACCGCGAGATCGAATGCACGGGCGAGGTCACTGCCGGGATGGTATACGCACTCTGCCGCCAGCTGCGCCATCTGCAGCGGGAGGATCCGGAAAAAGAGATCACGATGTTCATCAACAGCCCCGGCGGATCGGTGGACGACGGCCTTGTTCTGTATGANGTGATGAAGGGCATCTCCTGCCCNGTCCGCACCGTCTGCATGGGCATGGCCGCCAGCATGGGCGCGGTGCTGTTTGCCGCCGGCGACCACCGCGATATCCTGCCCCACAGCCGGGTGATGATTCACGATCCGCTCATTTCCCGGACGGGCGGCACCGCTTTGTCGCTGCAGGAGATCAGCGAAAATCTGATGCAGACCCGCCAGCACATGGGAGCGCTTCTGGCGCAGGCCACCGGGCGCACGCTGGAGGAAATTTTTGAAAAGACGCGCAAGGATACTTTCTTCACCGCTCAGGAAGCGGTGGATTTCGGCCTTGCGGACCGGATTATCCATACGATCTGAACAAATGAAAGGAGGCATACACCATGGCTGAAAACGGCATCCGCCTTCTGGCCAAAGGGCAGGAGCGCAGCAACGATACCTGGGTTACCGGCATCAACAACAACGATCTGGTNATCGGCCCCAGCGGCGCGGGCAAGGCGGCCATGCTGGAGCTGCTGCTCTNCGGNCACCGCCCGCTTGCCCTGCCCGATCTGCNGGATGAAANCGGAAAATATTCCGAGGAAAAAGCGCTGGCCGCAGCCGGTCTTCTGNCAGAAAAGCTTTCGCTGCGCGAACAGCGCCGGCAGCCGNACCAGCCCGGCCCGGAGGAAAAATGCCTCACAAGCTTTTTCTACTGCGCGCTGCGCCTTTCCGCCAGCCGTCCCGCCTGGATCCCGGCGCTGCAGGGCAATCTTCAGGATCTGCTGCGGTGCGCCAATTGCATGGAATATACNCAAAAGCACGAGCTTATTTTCTGCGAGCTGACGCCGAACGCACCGGAAGNGGAAGGGAATTTCTTCCTTTGGATGGACGAGGCATACGATCTGCTCTGCGGTACACCCATCACGCGCACGATCGGCACGATCGACCGGCAGATCATGGAGGAGCAGTACCGGGAAGCGTTCGGGGTCATGGAAGAAAGCTTCTTTGACAGCGACGAAGATGAAGATCTTGCCCGGTTCGACCGCATGCAGCAGGAGAAGGATAAAACCGCCGCGCTGCGCGCCTATCGCGGCAGTGATGCACTGCNGCAAAAGAGTGCCTGGGCTTCCGCGTTCCCGCAGCCAAGGGCTTTCTGCAGCCACTNCCTCACATTCCGGGAGCTGTATTTTACCGGCGATCTGCCGCAGCGCCTGCCACAGCTGGTAAAGCAGGCGCTGGATCGGTACACTGCGGAAAATGCCTGCCCGCTCTATCTGGACGACGCGGCGTTTTCCTCCGTCTGCGGCCTGCTGGACAACGCAGCCGGGCAGCTGCAGCGGTATCTGAAGAAAGAAAATTGAACGGCCGGGCCTCTTACAATGATGCCGCAGCCGCCGCGCAGAATTTTCCCNGTGCGGCGGCTGCGGTGTTTTTTATCTGTCCCTATTCGGTGCCGTATGGCCCGGAGCAAACTTTTGGGGAACGCGCGGATGATGTTCACGGGACGCACCGGCCCGGCGCTCCGAAACNGGATTGNAATTTTTGTATTTGCCGGCACCGGCCTTGNATTNGTNTGTATTTTGTTTCTGCTCACCGCCTGCTCTCTGCCCTCGCAAAACGCCCGTACAGATACTCCCTGCACATCCAGCAGACGGCGGCGGCGATGAACAGCAGCAGAAAGCACGCGGCGCGCGTGCCCGAGGCGAACAGCGCGCCCGTATGGAACAGCGGGTACACGCCCAGCCATTTCGCGTTTTTCAGGCCCGAGAGGCTCAGCAGCGGCGGCAGCGCGAACAANAACAGCGATACAAACAGCGCCCCGAACGTGCTGCCGGTTTTTTGCGAGAGCGCCAGCGTGACGCACACCATGCAGGCGTTCGCCGCAAAGCGCGCAAGGAGCACCAGCGCGAACAGCAAAAACAGCGGGATGCCCGGTGCAGCCGTATATTCGCCGATGCTGCTTACGGGCGCCGTCCACGTGGCAAGGCCGTAATCCCGCGCCGTCACCCAGACGCGCGGCAGCAGGCCCAGTATGGTTACCGCGCCGCACACGGCAAGCGCGAGCCCTAACTTGCAGCGCACCGTGTGCCGCCGGCCGAGCGGCGTGGTGCCGATTACGTGCACCATGCCCGTCTGTCGCTCCATCGCAAACAGCCCCGCGCAGCACAGCGCGCACAGCGCCGCCGCCCACAATGCATCGGGCAGGTCGGCGGCGTCGGCGTAGTCCAGCAGCTTCAGCCAGCCCGTTTCATACACCAACTGCGCGCCCGGCGTCTGCTGCACGTCCTTTGCCTTGTACCACACGCGCAGAAAAATATTCATCTTCTGCTGCAAACTGACGTAGCCCTGCATCATAAGGCCGTATTCCTGCGGCGTAATCTGCCCTGCTGCCATCGCGGCCTGCAGCTGGTAGATGGGCTTAAATTCCTCGTTCTGTTCGCGCAGCCATGCGACGCTCTTCTGTGTGAGCGGCCCCTCGATGTGCTTCATGTAATATTGATAGTAAATTTCGTCCGCGTCGATATAGCTTTCCGCCGTGACGGCGGTGTACATCTGGAATGCCGCGAACAGCACCAGAAGCAATGCCGCGCCCTGCATGATAAACAGTTTGTATGCCTCCTGCCGCAGGGGCGTGGTGAAGGCGGGCGCGCGGAAGAGCGGCAGCCGGGATTCAGGGCGCGATTGGGCATGCGGCTGGGAATCCGGCCGGGAGGCTTCCCGAGGATTCGGCCGGGGCGATGCTTGCGGGCCCGGCCCAACCAATGCCTGCGCACCCGNCCGAAGCTGTGCGCCAAACCGCAGCAGCCCGGCCACGCTGCCGCCGCGCGGCGCCGCGGTGAAGATTTTGCGGCTGAACGCATGGCAGAACGCCGCCAGAAACAGCACGCCGAACAGAGCGGCAGCAGCGCACTCCACCAGCAGCAGCGGGATGGGNTGNTCNAACCANTANAANTTCCGGTAGCCGCCCAAAAGCTCGTTCGTGCGCAGCAGGCTGACTAAGTTCGCGTACTTCAGCACGTTCCAGCGGCTTGTGGCGGGGATGAGCGCGCGGATGAGCAGATTCGCCGCCGGCAGCGCCAGCGCGGCCAGCACGCCGGTGAAAAAGCGGCGCGCGCACAGCATCGCCAGCATCACCCANGCGCCGCACACCAGCGCCGCCGCCCATTTNGAGAGCAGAAAGCAGCCGAGATACCCGCCCACCGTCAGCTTCCAGGTGCTGCGCATCAGGCCCGGCACGCTCTGGATGGTGCGGGCAAGCGGCCCCAGGCCGTAGAGCGCGCCGCAGTACGCGAGGTTCNCGCCATACAGCCCCACGAGCACCACAAACAGGCTGACGCCGAGNGCCAGCAGCTTCGCCCCGGCCGTGGCAAGCCGCCCGGCGGGCGTGGCGCGGATGAGNGCGAGCAGGCCGTTGTCGCGCTCCGTGCGCACGAGCACGGTGGCGATGAGCACCATCGCGAACACGGCCACCACATCGGTGAGCGCGAAATCGAGCGCCGTCAAAAGGCCCTTCTGCGGGTAGTAGAGGATGGGCGTGCCGCGCATGCCCCGGAACGCNTCCTGCGTGACGCGGATGTTCTCCATATCATAGCCGCCGGCGCTGTTCGCGAAGATGGAGATGGAGGCGAGCTGCTGCGCCTTTTGGTCGATGGAATCCAAAAATTCCCCGTACCCGTTCACCTGCTCGAATTCGAGCACGATCGTGTTCAAAAAGCGGTATTCCTGCGAGAGCGTTTCGCCGTAATGCAAAAAGCTTCCCGTTGTATACAAATCGTAGTAATTTTCAAAATCCGCCGCNTANTCGGTNCGCAGNTANTCGCTCTGTTTGCCGCCGTTCCATGCCTCNTCGCGCAGCACGTTTGCGATGCGCGAAAGGCCCTGCGTGCGNGCGAGCGCCGTGTGCAGGAAGGCATCCATCTCGGGCATGCTCATACCCTTGATCTCGCGCTCCAGCGTNTGATAGGCCGCGGCGGGCACNTTGCCGGGCGTGTGGCCCGTGCCGAACCACAGCAAAAACAGGTTGACGGCCAGCAGCACGGCGAATGCCAGCAGGAAGAACCGGCTGCGCCACACCTTGCGCAGCTCGGCAAAGACAAGGCGCGTCATGCTTCGTCCTCCCCAAAGATGGCGAGATACACATCCTCCAGCGTGCCGCCGGGGGCGTATTTTTCCACGAGCGCGGNGGGCGCGGCGCGGTCGANNAGATGGCCGTCCTTCAAAAGCAGGATTTCGTTTGCCACATGCTCCACATCGCTGACGACNTGCGTCGCCACTAAGATNATGCGCTCCTGCGCCAATTCCGCCAGCACCTGGCGCAGGCGCACGCGCTCCTTGGGGTCGAGGCCGGCGGTCGGCTCGTCCATGATGAGCAGCTGCGGCTCGCCCAAGAGCGCGGCGGCGGCNAGCAGGCGCTGCTTCATGCCGCCNGANTAGGCGGAAAGGCGNTTATCGAGNTCGCCNGAAAGGTGCACGAGCGCGGCGGTGCGCGCGGCCTCGGCGGCGGCGTCCTTGCGGGGAATTTCCTTCAGCGCCGCCAAATACAGCAAAAAGCGCCGCCCGGTGAAGCTGTCGTAGAGGTTCTGCTGCTGCGGCATGTAGCCNAAAANNCGGCGGAATTCCCGCCCCANNCGCNGNACGTTTTTGCCGTTCCACAGCACGCTGCCGCCGCTTGCGTCCAGGTTGCCCGTGATGATNTTCATCATCGTGCTCTTGCCCGCGCCGTTGGGGCCGAGCAGGCCGTAGAGACCGGGCCCGAGCGTGAACGAAACGCCGTTCAGCGCCTTTTTTTCGCTTTTGCGGGCGGTGTAGATCTTCGTCAGATTTTTCAGCTCGAGTGTCGATTCCATGAATGCCTCCGGCTCGGTTTTCAATTTCTCATTCGGT
>JAAVHN010000004.1 GCA_014799685.1 Subdoligranulum sp.
CCACGACTATATATACTACGTATATATACCACGACGCGTTGCGTGTGGGCTTCCCACAAGTGTGGGGGCGTAAATGCCGCCCCACACCTTGCGGGAACCCTCCCACACGCGGTGGGCAATCGAAAAAGAAAAAAGAGAGGAGGACAAGCCATGATTTACCGCACCTGCCCGCATTGCGGCGCGAATCTCGATCCGGAGGAGCGCTGCGACTGTGAAGACAACTGGATGAAAGTAGAGCTGCCGCCGCCCGCTGATGCGGACGGCCAGACAAACGGAAAGGAGGACAAGCCATGAACGACAGCACCATGTGCCGGATCCCGGTGAAAGCCGTGATCGAGGTCTCCCACGGGCAGGCGGTTATGGTATCGGCGGAATACGAAGACATCCCCGCCGATCTGATCGCAAAGTACATCGTGGAGCACTGGAAGGGCGCGCCGATCCCTGGCGTGCAGGATGAGTAACCAAAAGAAGAGCCGCCCCGGATGCGGGAACATCCGAAGCGGCAAAGCGGGAAGACCTGAGAGGCCCTTTCCGCTTCCATGATAACAGAAAATGGAGGTTTTTGCAATGCAGGAAAACAATGAAATTTGGTACGCCGATAACGACGGCGGCGCGTGGCGCTGGGGGCCGAATGGAACGGTGGAGGTGCAGGAATGAACGAAGTCCCAATGTCAATCAACGACATAACGCACATGCTGAACCGCATGTATGGCAGCGGCGCCGTGCGGATGGGCCGCGAGCTGCCCGCGCCGGAGATGATCAGCACCGGCTTTGAATGCCTGGACGCGATCACCGGCGGGATCCCGCGCGGCCAGATCGTGGAGATCTTCGGAGAACCCAGCACCGGCAAGACCACCCTTGCGCTGCACCTTGCGCGGCGGGCCGGAAACGTCCTGTACATCGACGCCGAAAACGGCCTGCACTGTTCCGGCGGCTTGTATGTGATGCACCCCGACCGGCTGGAAGAAGCCCTCGAAGCGGTGCACATCGCCGCGCCGGCATTCGATGCGATCGTGATTGACACCGTGGCTGCCTTGCCCACACGGGACGAAGCCGCCGCAGCGCTTAACACGAGAAATTGCAATTGGGTAAAACATCCATCCGCAAGCCTATTGTCCCACGCGCTGCCCTTGCTTGTTCCTATCCTGCAGCGGACAGGCTGCACACTGTTCCTCATCAATCAACTTCGCATAGATCCAAAGGTGGAATTTGGCAATCCTGCACATCCTACCGGCGGGTGGGCCTGCCGAAATTACGCCGCTATTCGTATCGAAACAGCCACAAAAGATTTTATCGAAAATGGGTATCACCAACGCATTGGGCAGACCTTGCAGGTATTTGTGCTGAAGAACAAGCACGGCGCGCCGCATGGGCGGGCCACGCTCGAGCTGCACTATGCATTCGGCGGGGCCGTCCTGCAGCCGAAAAACACGGCCAGACCGCCGGTGCGAATTTTCGCCTGATGACAGCGGCACACCCGCAAGCATCGCGTTTTGTACCCAAAACGCCAGAGCGGCCAAGCAGGGCCGCAGAAAGGAAGATGGACAATGACAGAGAAGGAAATGAAAATCATTCAGCAGGAAGAGCAGCGGCTGCGCGATGAAGCAAGCGCGCACGCCGCCAGAGCATTGGCAGCCACCGACGAAGTGATCCGGCGCGTGGAGCTGCACCAGTATGATATCAACCAATTCGCGGCCGTTAAGCTTTACCACCTGCAAAGACTGCTGCAGGTTGCTTCGGAGGATCCTGCCGAGGATCCCGACCAGGGCGCCGCCGCATCACCGAAGCCGTTGATCTCTGAAAGCGGGATGCGGATCCTCAACGCTGCAATCGAGCGCTGGAAACAGAGCGCCCAGGAGAACAAAGAAGACGGCGACCGCGACCAGGAATACGCCTGCAACGTGGCCTTGCTTGCCCTCCAAGATGTCAAACTGTCGTTGATGGGCATACCGGCGGAATAGCCTCTTTTGTGCACTTTGCACAGCCGCGCAGCTCCACCGTGCCCCTGGTCGAGCCGGGCCCGCGCCGCTGCAGGCGGAATTTTTCGTCGAAACCACCAAAGGAAGGAGCCGAACGTGAAAATCAAAATATCCTATCAGGAGGAAGAAATAGCCTTGGCGGCAGCTGCGGCGCGCGCGATCCGCGCGGCCGTCCCCGGGATCCGCACCAAAAAGAGCGCAGCCGCGGCGCCGTTCTTCCACCTGTACATGAAGACTTGCAAGCCAGGCGGGAATGTGGTACAATACCAAGTAGAAAAATCGCACGGAGTACCGCCGCAAGGTTAGCCCATAGAGGCACGGGAAACAGCTTTTCATGCTGTTCTCCGTGCCTTTTTTCGTATCTTGCCTACCTGGGCATAAAACGGAGGTATTTACACTATGGCGGAAGAAATGATCACACAGGAAAGCACACAGGCCAGCACGCCGGAAACTGCGCAGAACAGTGCCGACCGTGAACCGCGGTTCACTCAGGAGGAAGTGAACAAGATCGTCAGCAAGCGCCTGGCAGAAGACCGCGCGCGGATGGACCGCCGGGACACGGCCGCGCTGGAAGAGCGCGAAAAGGCCATTGCCGCGAAAGAAACGGAGCTTGCATGCAAAGATTATGTCGTTCAACATGGCTACCCGAAAGAACTTGTGGGGATCTTGGACACGTCCGATCCCGAAGCCTTCGGGAAAAAGGCGGACGCGCTTTTCACCATGTTTGACCGATTGCCGTACAACCAGCGCTGCCCTGCGCCGCCGCTGCGGTCCCACGAGCCCGCCGGAGGCTATGGCCCCGGCCCGCTTGCGCAGGCATTTGCCAGAGGAGCGCACAAACCGCAGGGCCGCTATACTGACATGATAGACCAATATCTTGATTTAGGAGAGTGAAAAAATGGCTGAAACTGTAAATTTAACCGCAAAATTTGCCCCCTATACGGACGAGATCTTCAAGGCTGAAAGCAAACGCAGCCTTTTGACGAATACCGATTTTGACTGGAGCGGCGCGCACAGCGTCCTGATCTGGAAGATCGCATCCGTTCCCCTGAACGACTACCAGCGCCATTTCAACCGGATCACCGGCGAGGAAACCGAGAACATCAGCGACGCCTCGATCTCCCGCTATGGCAAGATCCAGGACGTGACCGGGCAGACCGAGGAGATGCTACTGAAGAAAGATCGTTCCTTCATCTTCAACCTGGACAAGCTCGACACGGACGAAACCGAAGAACAGGTTGCCGCCGCCTCTGCGCTGGCCCGCGAGCTGCGCGAGGTCGTTATCCCCGAGGTGGATGCCTACACCTACGACGTTATGATCCGGAACGCGGGGCTTGTGGCCGACGCTGTAGAGCTGACGAAGAACAACATTTACGATCTGATCCTTGCCGGCAGCGAAGCGATGGACGATGAGGAAGTGCCCGAGACGGAACGCGTTCTTGTGGTGACGCCCGGCGTCTACACGCTGCTGAAGAAGTCCACAGCGTTTGACAATACCGACGTGGGCGCGGATCTGAAGCTGAAAGGTGTTGTCGGGATCCTCGACGGCATGGCCGTTGTGAAAGTCCCTGCGAGCCGGTTGCCGGAAGACTTCGGCTTCTCGATCGTGCACCCCTCGGCGACCGTTGCCCCGGTGAAGCTGGAAGACTACGGCGTGCATCCGAACACCGTGCTTTCCAGCGGTACGATCGTAACAGGCCGCATCTGCTATGATGCGTTCGTGTTGGAGAACAAGAAGAACGGCATCTACTACCAGCCGTTGGCCAAGAAGACGAAGTAAGCGGGGCATACCCCCCTCCCCCTCCCCCGGCGCGAGCTTCACGCCGTCACTACGAATATTTTCTCGCGCGGAAATTCTCGCGGAGAAGCCGCCGCCCCACCTGCAGCAGACTGCGGGCGGGGCGGCTTTCGATGTGCGCGCAAAATTTGAGCGCGAGAAATATTCGTAGTGCGCCCGAACCTCAGAGCGAGGGGAGGGGGAGGGAGGTACGCCCCTATCGCTGCACCGTGTGCACCATGCGAAAAAGTATTTCGGGAAATATAGCATGCGTACCTCCGCAACCAGTAAAAGCCCGCACAAATGTCTGAATTCAGGCATTTGTGCGGGCTTTATCTTGCCCTTGCTGCTTTGCAATCTCGCGCAAAATATCAAATAATGATAGGACATTTTTCAAAAATGCAAGTCAAAATGCCGGTCATAAAATTCCAATTCGGTGATGTATTGCCGGGAGTAAATGCCCGGGGAATGCACAGGGGCATTTCAGGGATGCACCGACCCGACAATACAACCCGAATTGCAACAAAAAAACGGCATCGTTTCCTTTTCACCGCAGGCTGAACGCCGCGATTGCGATAAACAGCAAAATCGTACACAACGTATGGATCGACAGGCTGGTGGAGATATACTTGCCCTCCTTCCCCACGTCGGCAAACAGCGGGATGATGAAGGGCGCCGGCAGCGCGTAAAGGATCATCAGAGCAATTTGCAGCCCTTTATCATAGGACACGATGTGGAACAAAACAAAGCTCACCAGAGCCAGCAGGCACCCCATAACAGCCAGACGGCACAGAACGGTGACCGCCACCGGGCGCAGAAGCGTTTTGTCCAGATCCAGCTCGTAACCCACCACAAGCAGTACCAAAGCGCTGGTGGGCGCGGCAATCATGGAAATGACCTCTGTGACGATCCCTGCAGCGGGGCCGGCCAGCACCCACTGCCCCACACCAAGCACGCCCAACAGGATGCCCAAAGCCATGCCGATACAGCATTTATTGGTAACCATGTTTTTCACGAGTCCGCCTGCCGTAGGCTTGCGCCCATCGGTAAGGGCCAAAAAGCCCAAAAACGCCGTATAGGCAAATACCGTCTGCCCCAGATCCGCGGCAGCAAAGCCGGACTGCTCTCCCATCAGTACACCGTAAAGCGCATAGCCAAGCATGCCGCCCTCGGCGCTGGTGAGCAGGAAGGGAAAAAATTTCCCGTGAGGAGCGACCAGCTTTCGCATCGCAAACCCCAGTGCCAGAGCCAGCCCAAACCCGGCATATACCAGCACAAAAATAAGCGCTACCGCCGCCGAGTAATGGGCGGTAAAAAAGGCGTTGAACAGCACGACCGGCAGGCAGATATCCCCTACCACCGCTTTCAGTCCCGCCAGGCCGTTCATATCGAAAATATTTTTGCGGCGGCACACCATGCCCAGCCCCAGCAGCACCACAATGGGCAGTACCATTTGAATGACTTGCAAAGCCATAAAACATTCCTCCCGGCTTCTTCCAAAAGATGAGGGGAGACGGCCAGTCTCCCCCATCCTGTTATCATGATCTTCGGAACCACTGATTCAATCAATACTGCGGAAATTGGTCCATCGGACCGGCGGTTGAATCAGAGCNTNTTANTTGTGGNTNNCGTCCTNGAAGAACTCCAGGGCCTCTTTGTCNGTGGCNCCCTTGTGNACGATCATGGNNACCGCCTGNGCCATNNCCACGGGGTGGGTGCTCTGGAAGATGTTCCGGCCCATGTCCACGCCGTGGGCGCCCTTCTGGATGACGCCGTAGGCCAGCTTCAGCGCGTCCGGCTCGGACAGCTTCTTGCCGCCCGCCACAACGATGGGCACCGGGCAGGCCGCCACGACTTCTTCAAAGTTCTCGCAGTCGTANGTCTTCACCACCTGTACGCCCATTTCGGCGATGATGCGGGTGGCCAGCTTGAAGAAGCGGTCGGTGCGGGCCATGTCCTTNCCCACAGCGCACACACCCATTGTGGGGATGGAGTAGCGCATGCCCGCATTGATGACCTTGTTCAGNTTTTCNAGGCTGGACAGCTGGCCGTCCGCGCCGATGAAGGTCTGCACNGCCATGCAGTCGGCATTCATGCGGATGGCGTCCTCGATGTCCACCGCTACCACCTCATGGCTCAAATCGTCCTGAAGCATCGAGGAACCGGATGTAACACGCAGGGCCACGCTCTTCACNATCTCGGGGGGAACNCAGGTGCGCAGAGCGCCGCGGGTACCCATAAAGCAATCCACATAAGGGGCCAGCTTGGGCATNAGCAGATCCAGACGCTCCAGGCCGGCGGTGGANCCCATGAAGTAACCGTGATCAAAAGCGAACATGACGGTATTACCGCTTTCCGGGTTGAAGATGTTCGCCATGTGCTTCTTCATGCCCCAGTCCATGCTGTTGATGCCCTTCAGGAAAAAGCCCTTCTGATTGGCAAAGGGAATGTCTACATGATAATCCTTGGAAACTTTCAAGCCTTGCAAATCGGCCATAATATGATATCCTCCTTNTANTGGTNAANTGNTCNNCGGCGAAGAAAGCCCTCCGCTCCCAAAANAGCGCCGNCAAGCGGCGCTCTTTTGGGAGCGGAGCGGGANGAANNNNTCCCGCTCCGCCNGTCNCAGGCCCTTGCNGNCCTGCTNNNGAACAGANANTGACNTCNATTAGAAGTCGTAGTCGTTCATGTTCTCGGACGTGAAGACCACGCGCTCGGGCAGCAGCACGACGCCGTTGTTGACGTCGGCGGTAGCAGCGCCCTCAGCGATGCTGTCGTTCGGCAGCACTTCGCAGGAACCGATGCCGGGGATGTCGATGGTGTCGCCAACCTTCACGTCGTTGCCGGCGGCAATGTAAGCAGACACGTAGCAGCCCATNGCGCCCTGGATGCCGCAATCCCACAGACCCCAGTTATACAGGATGCCGTTGTTGCAGTAATCCTTGATGGCGTTCGGAGTGGCGAAACCGGTGATGGTCACGTCATCCTTGGTCAGGCCCTTCTGCTGGGCGGCCTCCAGCTGGCCGGGCAGCGCAGTGGAGTCGTTGCAGATGATCAGGTCGATGTCAGGGTTGGCATCCAAAACGGCGGTGCCNATGGTAACGGACTTCTCGGCGTCCTGCTCGGAATAGTAGTTGTCGGGATGCACATTCTCCCAGTTGGGATACTCTGCCTTGATGATGGCCTCAGCGGCAACNTGCCAGGAGTTCTGGTCGGTAACCGTCGCCTGAGAATAGTGCCATGCATACTTAACAGTGTCATTGTCGGGGTCAACGCCGCGGTCCTTCANACCGGCCACGGACATTTCNACNAGCATACGGCCCAGAACCTCAGGAGTACCCTGAGAAACGATCAGCGCGCGATCCTCGGGGTTGGCGTCGGAGTCCCAGGTGGCGATCACGATGCCGGCATCCTGAGCGGCCTTCAGCGCGTCGGACACGCCGGCGGCGTCAACGGCGGAAATGCAGATGGCATCCACGCCTTTGGCCACGGCGTCATTGATGACGGCGACCTGAGCGGCAGCGGAAGCAGTGGGATCGCCCATGTAGTCCACGGTCATGCCCCACTCGGCGGCGTACTTCTGGGCGCCGATGTTGGCGGCCTCAAAGAAAGCGTTGCCGGTCAGCTTGGGGATGTACGCCACAGTCAGGCCCTCAACGGACTTGACGCCATCGCTGGCGGGCGCATCATTCCCCGTGTTCGCGCCGTCGTCGGCGGCCGCGGGCTGCTGAGTATCATTGCCCTGATCGGNGGTGCTGCTGCTGTTATTGTTGCCGCAGGCCACCANAACCAGAAGCATGCTCAGAGCCAGAAGAAGTGCTACGAGTTTCTTCAGTTTCATTGGTTCATTCCTCCATTTTGATTTTTATATTCAGGGACGAAAACGTCCCAAAATATCTTTTGTGCTACGNGCCGGCCTTTGTTCCCTTCCCGCGCAATTTGCCCACCCAGGCGATCACCGTNGGATTGCTGACAACAGCCCGGCCCACAACCACAACCACCAGCAGCACGCCNATGGGAATATCCAGATACTGCTTGTTGACGCCGAAGCACAGCGGCATTCCAAACCGCAGCAGGCTGATTGCAATGGCCGCCAGAGCGGTGCCCATGGCGCTGCCCTTGCCGCCGGTGGAAAGGGTTCCNCCCAGCACACAGGCCGTGATGATGGTCATGGTAAAGTTGCCGCCCANGTCGGATTTTGCGGTACCCAGCTGGGAAGTCATCACCACCCCGGTGATGCCCGCTGCCAGCCCGGTGAGCATATAGGTGGACATCATNATCCAGCGGCTGTTCACACCGGAATACTCCGCCGCGGAGGGATTGACGCCCACCAGGAAGATCTTCCGGCCATATTTGGTGCAGTGGAGCAGCAGGTATGCCGCCAACAGCATTACCAGGAAAATCACGATCGGAAGCGGGATCAAATCAAACAGCTTGGTCTTGGCCAGTGCCTTAAAGCTTTCCGGAAAACCGCTGATGCCCTTATATGCCTCGGTGCTGGAAAGACCGGACACCAGCAGGCCCAGACCGGTATAAAGGAAGCTGCCGCCCAGTGTGACCACCATGGCCTGAACGCCGCAGTATGCCACAAAAAAGCCGCTCAGCGCACCGCATGCCACAGACACCGCCACAGCCAGCAGAACCGCCACCCAGATATTCAGGCCAAAATCCTGCCAGGCCACGCCGATGATGATGGATGCAAGGCCCACAATGGCGCAGGACTGGATGTCAATGCCGCCGGTNATCATGACAAACGTGACGAAAACGGAAATATACCAGATGGGCAAATCACTGTTGGCTGAGGTAAAGATGCGGGACAGCGAGAGGAACTTGGAATTTGCCGCGCCAAACACCGCGCACTCCGCGACAAGCAGCACCAGCAAAAACAGGTTCCATCGGAAATTGGGGCCGTTCCACAGACGGCGCAGACCGTTCTGACCGCCCAGCTTCGGAGATNTATCGTTCATTGCTCCGCCGCCCCCTTTCCACNGATAGCCGTCGAGGTACGGGCCGCCAGGCGGGCGTGGCGGTTATTCACAGCCGCCCTGCGCTGCATCAATGCGTCCGCCACCACGATGGTGATGAGGATCACGCCGGTGATGGCGTTGTCGAAGTTGGAAGAAAAGCCCATAAACACCAGCAGATAGCTGATAGAGGCCATNATCACCGCACCGATGCCCGCACCAATCACCGAGCCCACACCGCCGGAAAGGCTGATGCCGCCCAGCACGCAGGCCGCTACGGCCTTCATCTCGTAGCCGTTTCCGCTGAGGGAGGTGACGATGCCGATGCGGCTGGCAAAGATGATGCCCGCCACGGCGCTGAGCACGCCGCAAATCAGATAGGCCNTCACCTTGGTGCGGGTGGCAGGGATGCCCACCAGCTCCGCGCCGCCGGCGTTGTCGCCCACAGCGATGAAATAGCGTCCGCGCCTTGTGCGGGTGAGCAGGATGTGAATGACGATCGTCAGCAGCACCGCGCAGCAGTAATAAACNGTGAAATTGCCCANCAGCGTTTTGGAGGACATATCCTTGAATTCCTTGGGCAGGCTGTTTACCTGTTCCACACCTACCTGTAAGTACATCAGGCCNCGAAGGATGCCGTTCGTGCCCAGCGTAAAGATGAGGGACGGAATCTTCATAACGGCCACGCCCCAGCCGTTAATCAGCCCAACCACCACACCGATCAGGATGCCGGCGGCAAAGGCCAGAAACCAGTTGTANCCATTCTGGATCATGGTGCCCGCCACGGCAGCGGACAGGCCCATCGTGGAGCCCACCGATACGTCAATCTCACCGATAAAGATGGCGAAGGCCATGCCCACGGCAATGAGCGTATACACGACAGAGCTGTTGAAACAGGCGCTGATGTTGTCCAAAGTCAGGAAGGCCGGATTGATGATCCCCACAATGAGGAACAGCGCGGCCAGAAACAGGAAGCTGGTAAACTCCCTGGCTTTTACGATCTTTTTCACCGCGTTCATTCCTCTTTCGCCTCCTGTTCCACGATGCCAAAGGCGGCGGCCGTGAGATTATCCTGATTGATGTCCGCACGCCGGAACTCCGCNTTGATGCGGCCCTGGTACATGGTCACCACACGGTCGGCCAGTTCCTCTAACTCCTCCATGTC
Organism: Subdoligranulum sp.; assembly: GCA_014799685.1. GTDB lineage: Bacteria > Bacillota > Clostridia > Oscillospirales > Ruminococcaceae > Ruthenibacterium. The sequence goes on from JAAVHN010000004.1 coordinate 9,886, forward strand.
GCTGNAGATGAGCAGGATGGAAAGCCCCTGCTCCCGCAGCTGATGGATGATATGATATACATCGCCGCGGGCGGCCGCGTCGATGCCGCGGGTGGGTTCATCCAGAATGACGATGCCGGGATCCGTGGCCAGAGAGCGGCCAATGACGACCTTCTGCTGGTTGCCGCCGGACAGGCTGCCTGTCAGCTGGTCGTGGCCGGTAATCTTGGTGCGGAAGTTCTTCACATATTTATCGGTAATGCCATACTCTGCCCTGCGGTTCAGGAGTACCTTTCCCAAAGCCCCGCCGTACAGGCTNGCGCTGGTGGTGTTTGCCGACACATCACAGATTTTGAACAGACCGTTGAGATGCCTGTCCTCCGGCACATAGTTCAACCCCGCCGCGATGACCTGCCGGGTCTTTTTGCCGGTGATATCGTTCCCATTGAGGAGCACCCGGCCCCCCAGTACCTTATCCATTCCAAAGATGGTGGTGGCCATTTCGGTGCGGCCCGCGCCTACCACGCCGGCCACGCCCAGAATCTCGCCGGGCCAGACCTTCAGGCTCACATCGGAGAAGCCGTAGCCGCTGAAATTTTCCAGCTCCAGCACGGGCTTTGCGCTGTAATCCACCTCGGAGGCCGCCGCGCCCCGGTTTTGCGTGTTTACCTCCGCATCGGGAGGCAGCAGGCCTTTCACCAGGTCTTCACGGGTAAAGTTTTCCACCGCGCCCTGGACGGTGATGCTGCCGTCGCGCATGATCGCCACATGGGTAGCAATCTCAAATACCTCCGCCAGACGGTGGGTAATGTAGATGATGCCGATGCCCTTTTCCCGCAGATCCCGCACCACTTTGAACAGGCTTTTCACCTCGTCGAATGTGAGGGCGGAGGTGGGTTCGTCCAGAATCAGCAGACGGGCATGNCGCAGAATGCCCCGCAGGATCTCCACCAGCTGCTGCTCGGCGATGGAAAGACTGCTGGCCTTNCGGCCCAGATCCAGGTTCCAGCCGATGCCGGCCATGGTATCCACAAGCTCTTTATGCAGCTCAGCCTTGCTTGTGTCAAAGCCGATGGTGACATTCTCTTCCACCGTCATATTGGGGAAAAGCAGCGGTTCCTGGGGNACCATATAGATCCCCTGCGCCAGCGCGTCAGCAGGGCGGTTCAATGCAACCGCCTGACCGTTGATGGAAAGCTGACCCTGGTCGTGCGTATAGATGCCCATGATGATTTTCATCAGGGTGGATTTGCCCGCACCGTTGCCGCCGATAAGGGCCAGCACCTCCCCGGGCATGACATCCAGATTGATGCCCTTGAGCACGGCGTTCAGNCCAAAGGATTTATAGATACCCCGCACGGACAGCAAGGGGGCGGTGTTCCCTGTATTTCCCCTGACTTCCATTCAAAACTCCCCCATTTCTTGTGCGGCGATGCACAAATGTCCTAAGAAATCATCTTTTGCTGTATGTCTTATCATAAGGTTTTTTGCCGCGTTTGTCAACAGCNGAGATTTGTTTCTGTTCGTTTTTTTTTGAAAATTTTGGATGAAAAACCTGTTTTTCCTCACTATAAAGCGAATAATTTTATTGTATTTGCATAACTTCTTTGTTTGATTTTTGGCATTTTCAACGATTTTACAGAAAATGGGGGAATTTGTTCGCTTTTATTTGACAGCACCCGCAAAGGGGTGTTATACTATTGGTGTAAAACATTTGCTGGAGTTCGAAACTTTTGTCGGTTTTTGGAGCGGATGGGATGGATGAGAGAACAGAAAAGCTGAACCGGGCGGATTACGAGCACCGGCTGATGATCAAAGCGGTATGGTACTATTATATAGAAAACTATACCCAGCAGAACATTTCCCACCTTTTGGGCGTGAGCCGGTCCAAGGTCATTGCCCTTCTGGAGCGGGCCCGCCAAACCGGAGTGATCCGGTTCAATGTGCAGCAGGACAGCGAACGCCGGATGGACACAGAGCAGAGGCTGCTCGCCCGCTTCGGATTGCGGGACGCATTCATCGTGCCCGGAGCGGGTACCCTTATCAATCCCAACGAGAGCATCGCCCAGGCCGCCGCCATGTACATTCTCCGCCGGGCGGCGGACGACGCTTTTATCAACATGGGCTACGGCGACACCACCAGCCGCATCCTCAACCACCTGGCCACAGCGGCCCAGCTGCCGCTGAACGTGGTGAGCCTGACGGGAGGCGTGAACTGCTATCTGCCCAACACCAATTCCAATGTGTTCAACGCCCGTCTGTATCTCATCCCCTCCCCGCTGCTGCTGTCCGGCGCCGCCCTGCGCGATTCTCTGCGGCGGGANCCGGATGTGGAGGAGATTTTCCGCATGATCCCCCTGTCCAGCATGAGCGTGGTGGGCATCGGAAGCATGAACGACCGGGCTACGATCCTGAAAAACGGCATCCTCAACAACAACGACTTTACCTTTTTAAAGATGCAGGGAGCGGTGGGCGATGTGCTCAGCCACTTCCTGGATAAAAACGGACAGCTGGTTGCCCCCGATCTGGAGAAGCGGCTGATGAGCACCCCCATGGATCAGCTCAAAACGCTGGAGAATGTCATCGGCGCGGCGGGAGGCCCGGACAAAGCGGAGGCCATTCTGGCTGTCCTTCGGGGCGGATATCTGGATGTACTCATCACCGATGAGGACACCGCCCAGCTGCTGCTGGAAGCGCCCGATCCGTAAAGCCTGTCNGGCTTATTCTGTCAGCCTTAATTTTGTTCGAAAAAAATTAATCATAAATCAAAAATCAGGAGGTATCCCCATGGCGAAATACTTGATGGCAGTGGACGCCGGCACCGGCAGCGTCCGGGCGGTAGTCTTTTCTCTGGACGGCGAACAGGTGGGCTGCGTTCAGCAGGAGTGGACCCACAAAGAGGATCCGCGCTGGCCGGGCAGCATGGATTTTGACTGGGCGCACAACTGGGATCTGGCTCAGGGCTGCATCCGCGGCGTATTGAAAGAAACGGGCATTTCCCCCGCCGATATCGCCGCTGTGTCCACCACCTGTATGCGGGAGGGCATCCTGCTCTACGATAAGGACGGCAACGAAATTTGGGCCTGCGCCAATGTGGATGCCCGCAGCGACGCGCAGGTGGGCCAGCTCAAAGAGCTGGATCCGACACTGGAAAAGGAAATCTACTTAAAATCCGGCGAAACTTACGCGCTGGGTGCGCTTCCCCGGATCCTCTGGGTGCGGGACAACATGCCCGAGGTCTATGAAAAGACTGCCACGTTGGGGATGTTTAATGACTGGCTCATTTATAAGCTGACCGGCAAGCTGGCGGTGGAGCCCAGCAACGGCAGCACCACCGGCATCATGGATCTGCAAAGCCGGAACTGGCTGCCCGAGATCGCGGCAAAGTGCNGCCTGCGCGCCGATATCTTCCCGCCGGTGGTGGAGTGCGGCACAAACTTTGCCAGGGTGAGTGCCAAGGGCGCAGCCGATACCGGACTGCTGGAGGGCACCCCGGTTGTGGTGGGCGGCGGCGACTGCCAGCTGGGCACCATCGGCGTGGGGGCCTGCAAGGCGAATCAGGCCGCCGTATTCGGCGGCAGCTTCTGGCAGTATGAGTTCAACACNGATTCCGGCACCACCGACCCCGGCTGCCGGGTGCGTGTAAACTGCCACGCAGTGCCCAATCTGTGGCAGTACGAGGCACTGGCCTTCAAGCCCGGACTGGTGATGCGCTGGTTCCGCGACGGCTTCTGCCAGACCGAGGTGGAGGAGGCCAAACGCACCGGCCGCGATCCCTACGACCTGATGAATGAAAAGGCCAAGGACATCCCCGCCGGAAGCTATGGAATGCAGTGCTGCTTCAGCGACACGATGAACTTCATGGACTGGAAGCACGCCAGCCCCACCTTCACCAATTTCCTGCTGGAGCCGGAGAAGTTCAACAAATANACCTTCTACCGGGCCATTCTGGAGAATACCGCCTTACTGGTGCGCAGCCATATCGATCTGGTGAAAGAGGCCACCGGCCACGAGCCGGAGGAGCTGATCTTCGCCGGCGGCGCGGCCAAAAGCCGGCTGTGGAGCCAGATTGTGGCGGACGTCACCGGCAAGCCGGTGAAAGTGCCCGTGGTAAAGGAAGCCACCGCCCTGGGCGCGGCCATTCTGGCGGGCGTGGGCGTGGGCCTGTATNCCAGTGTGGAGGAAGCGGTGGAGCGCACTGTGAAGTGGGACTGTGTGTATCAGCCGGATGCCTCTGTCAAGGCCGTATATGACGAGCTGTATGCGAACTGGAAACAGATCTACCCCGCTCAGCTGGCATTGTGCGACCAGGGGCTCACCCGGAATATGTGGATCGCCCCCGGCCTGTGAGCCTGTTGGACCAACTTTGAATAGGAGGATATAGAATATGTTTATCATCAATGAAAATGAACGGGAGTATCGCTTTGGAGACAGCGGCCCCAAATATCTGATGAAAGGTCCCCGGATGAATTTCGCGCTGGTGCGTTTTCATCCCGGCGAAGATTTTCAAGCCCATTATCATAATGTGATGGAGGAAAACTTCTTCATTCTGGAGGGCAAAGTAGATATTATTGTCGATGGGGTAAAGCACGTTCTGAACGCGGGCGACATGATCCACATTGAGCCCAGCGAAATCCACTATGTAAAAAATGCCTATGATGAGCCTGTGAAGATGATCTCCACCCTTGCCCCCTATCAGGAAGTGGACAAGGTCAATGTGGATAACCCGGTATACTAACCGCAAGTGGTTTGTATCTTTAATTTTATGGTGTTCGCCCCGCCCCTTGCATGGGTGTTTGTGAACAGTGCATGCGAAGCATGTGCGGCGAACGGATGCGGCCTGCTGCTGTGGGACAACCGGCGAAAACCGCCAAATAACATCATTCACGCTGCGCGTTCATGTTATATTAAGGAGGTTACGGAATGAAAACGATCAAAGCAGTTCCCATCACGGCGGAAAACTTCGCCCCTTATGGCTGGATCGCCAACATCACGAATCCCGGCGCCGCCTACGGCATGGGTGAGTACCCCTCCGTGTTCCACCGGGATATGGTGCTGGTGCCCAACGCCAGCACGGCCATCACTGCTTTCGGCAGTTTGAAAGTAGGCAAACGGGATATGGTCATCGCCGATGCGGAATATCACAGCTATGCCATGGAAGTGATGATGCCGCTGGATGATGATATGGTCATGGCTGCGGCTCCCGCCAACGGCGGGGAGGTGGAGTTTGACAAACAGGAGGCATTTATTGTTCCGGCGGGCACGATGGTGGTGTTCCGGGCCGGGGCGTGGCACGGCGCCCCCTTCCCCATTCACCACGACGGTACAGTACTCATCTGCTTGCCGGAGCGCACCTATCTTAACGACACCTGCAAGATCCTGTTTTCGAACGAGCAGCAGATCCAAATCACTTTGTAAAAAACACGTGATTCCTTTCATCTGTCTTGTGGGGAGAAACTGGTTACTCTGCAGTTTTCATATCGCAATATGATTTTGCAGCACTTGGGCCGCGGCAAAATCCCTTTTGGGGTTTCGTTGCGGCCTTTTCCCTTTCAGGTTTCCGCAGCGGCCCCGTTTGTCTGTCTGCCGCCAAAAGCCCACTTTCGATCGATGCGTAGCCGCTGCAGAGCCGTTCTGCATTTTTCGAATCGCCCTCTCTCCTTTCAGCTGAACTTTTTCTCGACTTCAGCCGCAATCTGCGCTATACTAAAAACACCGACAAGTACATCCTGTAAAATACATTAGGAGGAATACCGCATGCGGAAAACAAAAATCATCTGCACCCTGGGGCCTGCCGTAGACAGCCCCGATATGATTCGCGCCCTGATCCGGGGCGGCATGAATGCCGCTCGATTCAACTTTTCCCATGGGACACATGAAGAACAGCTGGCCCGCCTCAATATGTTCAAATCCGTCCGGGATTCCATGAGCTATCCGGTGGCGACGGTTCTGGATACCAAGGGGCCGGAAATTCGCATTAAAGGCTTTGGCGCCAAATCGGTCGAACTGAAGACCGGCGATGATTTTACACTCACCGCAGAGGATATTGTGGGTGATGCACACAAAGTCTCCGTCACCTATGCGAACCTTCCCGCCGAGGTGGAACCTGGCACCAAAATCCTGATCGACGACGGCCTGGTGGGCATTGAAGTAAAGGAGATCGAGGGGCAGGACATCCTCTGCACCGTTGTCAACGGCGGCACGCTCTCCGCCAACAAATCCATCAATATCCCCGGCGCACACATCCAACTGCCCGCGCTGACAGAGCGGGATATCGCCGACATCCGCTTCGGCATTGAGAACGATTTTGATTTTATCGCCGCTTCGTTCGTCCGCAAAGCCAGCGATATTGAGGAGATCCGGCAGATTCTGCATACTTATGGCGGGGAGAATATCCAGATCATCGCCAAAATTGAAAATCAGGAAGGCGTCGACAATCTCGACGAAATCATCGCTGCCGCCGACGGCATCATGGTGGCACGCGGCGATTTGGGCGTGGAGATCCCGGCCGCTCAGGTGCCCGTTTTGCAAAAACAGATGATCCGCAAGGGCCTTCACACCGGCAAGCTGGTTGTCACCGCCACGCAAATGCTCGATTCCATGATGCGCAATCCCCGGCCAACCCGCGCAGAAGTGTCCGATGTGGCCAACGCCGTCTTTGACGGCACCACCTGCGTGATGCTCTCGGGCGAGACCGCGAGCGGCAAATATCCACTGGAGGCACTGGAGACCATGCACGGCATCGTCACCGAAGCAGAAAGCGCGATCGACTTCTGGTCGCAGATGCATCAGTTCCTGGAGGGGCCGGAGACAGTGAAGCCTACCATCAACGACGCTATTTCCCACACCTGCTGCCTTACCGCCAAAGACCTGGGCGCTGCCGCTATCACTACCACCACCAATTCCGGGCACACCGCCCGGATGATCAGCCGCTTCCACCCCAGCTGCCCCATCGCTGCACTCACCATGCGGGAAAAGGTGCGCCGCCAGCTGGCCCTGTGCTGGGGCGTCTACCCCTACCTCACCGGAGAAGTCACCTCCACCGACCGCATTTTTTCTTTGTGCGCCGAGGTGGCGCTGAAGGAGGGCATCGCCAAAAACGGGGATACCATCGTTGTCACCGCCGGCGTGCCCCTGGGCAGGGCGATGGAAACCAATCTGCTCAAGGCCCATGTGATTGAGGAAGCGGATCTGTAGCAGATTCGCCCCCCGGCATTCCCCTATCCTAACGTTCAAAAAAGCGCGAAGCACACAGCCTCGCGCTTTTTTCTTTCTTTAAGGAATCTTTGAATCGATCGCCGTGTACATCCTGGCGGCAAATCCCCCCGGAAATTATTCCCCCGCCAGCAGTGCCCTGGGCGTGATCCTCCTGATCTTCCAGGAAAGCAGGCACAGCACTGCAAAGGCAAACAGCACGATCCCGACGCCCGCAGCGGCAATGAAGCCGGCCGGAACAATAAACGTACATTTCACAATGCCGATCCCGCTCAAAAACAGCGCCGTCAGCGGATTGATGATGCAGCTGCACACAAAAAGCCCCACAGCGGTGGATAGTACGATCGTCGGCATGAAGGAAAGCGCCGTCTGCAAAACCAGCTGTCCGGTGGTAAAACCCAGCGCCTTCAAAATACCATAATCGCGGTTTTTCCGGTTCAGCACGGTGCGCACCAGCAGATACAGCACAAAAACGATGATGATGGCGGACAGCGCCAGAATGCCCGTCACGATCGTTGTCATCAGCGCGACATAAACGCCGGCCACACCGTCTACGGTGGCCCAGATATTGATCACCGCGTTGACACTTTCCGCAAACTGATCTTCTATCCATGCGCTGAAACCGTCAATATCCTCCATATCAAAAAGGGTGAGATAATAGCTGGTATTTGTAAGCGCACCCAGCCTTTCGTAGCCCGCGCGCGTCATCATGCAATCCTTGCCCAGATTGTTTGTCCCCTGCGTAAAGCCTGTGATCAGATACCGCATTTGCCGGCCGCCCGTTGTGATCTCGATCTCATCCCCGATCGCAAGGCCCTGTTCCCGCGCGTATTTCGCCGCGATAGCGATCTCGTTGTCAAATCTGGGATATCTTCCCTCAAATACCACGCTCTGGTTGTTCACCTTGGCAAAATCATCGCAAAGAGTGGCCATCAGTTCCACCCCGCCCACATGCCAAACGCTGACAGAATGGTACAGATACAACTTATCTACCCGCTCGTCCGCCTCTGCCGCCGCGAAAAACGCGTCCTCGGCCTCGGCCTGCACATTGATGCAGACGTCCGCCGTTTCCCCGACGATCAGGTTGAGAAAGGGCCGCATATCCCAGATCATATTCTCAAGCATCAAGCCTGAAAACACCACCACAAGCGAGAGCACCAGCATCGTAGCGCAAACCGTCACATTGTGCTTTACATCGGAAAGCGTACTTTTCAGCGCAAGAGCCAAATTCAGCGGCGCCTTTGCTCTTTCCAGCGGAAGACGATTGCGTTTAAAATTGTGCGTCGTCAGCCCCGACCGCAGCGCCGTGATGGGCTCGATGCGCTTGATCCTGCGGGCGGCAAGCCATACGGATGCCGCCACGGCAGCGCCCAAAATGACAAGCGTGAGCACAAACGGCACAGGCAGAAACCGAACCGCATAGGGAATACCCGTCTGCCCAATCATCATAGCGTTGACCCCGGGAAACAGCACGTAGGAAAGCCCAATGCCTGTCAGCGCGGCCAGCAGCGACAACCCCAAAAACTGCACCAGCAAAGAGCCGATCAGCTGACCGGAAGTATAGCCGATGGCCTTCAGCGCGCCGAGGTCCTTCATATTCACCTGGATATAGTTGATGATGTTGGACGCGATCACAATCAGCGCGATCAGCAGCACAAAAAAGGCCATCGCGCTTACCACGGCCGAACAAATCATCTGCGAGATGTAGCGGGACTGTGCCACAAGCGCATACGAATTGCTGACGGCCCGCGCCAGCGGGAAGCGGTCGGAAATGGCCGTTTTCAGATCTGCCTCAACCACCTGACTCTCTGCCCTGTCCGGCAGCCGCACGGAGCACAGCACTGCCTCGGGCGTATACCCCAGCGCCTGCAGCTCCTTGTACTTATCTTCTGTCAGGATAAACTCCGTCATCGCGCAGTTGTTGGACCCCATCATCACGCTGTTGAAAAAGCCGCAGACCGTGTATGTTACCTTCTCGCTTCCGATGGAAAGCTCGAAGGGTTTGCCCACGGTGATTTTCTCATCTTTGTAAAGCATGGGCAGATAGATCCCGCTGGAACCGTCGCCTTCCTCCACGATTTCGGCCCTTCCGATGGAGCGGGACAGCGCGATGTCCCGCTCTACAAAAATGGCCTCCGTATTCATCCTCCCGCCGTTGTAATCGAAGCTGACGACCATGTGCATGCAGGCATCCATGCGGAATGTATCAACACGGGCATCCTTTTGCAGCGTTTGCGCAAGGAACGCGCGGGATTCAGGCGTATCACCGTCCACGGCAAGCGTGACGTGCTCGGCGTTCAGCCTGTCGTGGTACCGGTCGAAGTTTGCTTTGTAGTCCATGGCCAGCATCAGCCAGAGGTTCAGCATCATCGCGGCCAGCAAAATCAAAACGACGATGGCCGCCGCCTGTCCGACGGCTTTGCGCATGTTGGAGCGGGCGATCAAAAGGCTCTTTTGCATCGTCACCACCCCATCTCACCCAGAAAAGCGCTCAGCTTTTGGTGCCGCTGCGCGTCGCCGTGGGCATACCGGCCCAGATCGCATTCGCCCAAAATCACACCGTCTTTCAGATACAGGATGCGGTTGCCGCGCCGCGCGCTGCGCATATCGTGCGTCACCATCACGATGCTCTGCCCCTGCTCGTTGAAGCGCGTAAGCGTATCCAGCACGTCAAGCCCTGTCTTCGAATTGAGCGCGCCCGTCGGCTCATCCGCAAATAAAATATTGGGCGAATTGATCAGCGCCCGCACGATACCGGCGCGCTGCGCCTCGCCGCCGGAGATCTGCGCGGGAAATTTCTGCTGCGTTTCCTCCGGGATGTCCACTGCGGCAAACAGCTCCTTCGCCCGCCGCACCAGAGCGCTTTTATCCCGGTTCACCAGCAGCCCGGCAGAGAGCACATTGTCCATCACGCTCATGCCGTCGACCAGATAGATCTGCTGGAACACGAAACCGCAGTGCTCCCGCCGGAACACTGCCAACCCATCCTGCGAGAGACTGGAGATCACGCGGCCGCCGAATGTAATGGCGCCCAGCGTGGGCGTATCCATCCCGGACAGGGCATACAAAAGCGTCGATTTGCCTGCCCCGCTGGCACCCATGATGACGGTAAAATCACCCTTGTACAGCTCCAGATCGATATTTCTTAGAACGTGCTGCATCGCTCCGCCATTGGAAAAAGATTTGCTCAGCTTCTCGGTTTTCAGTAATGTTTCTTTCATCACCAAAGCCCCTCCTTTGCACGTTCCATTATGAGGGCCAAAACCTTAATTGTCTTTATGCGATCCTTAAATCTTTTTAAGGAATTTTTTTAATCGTCCTCCCGGCGCATCTTATTTCAATGGGCCCGATACCTTCAGCGTTTCCTCATGCCTCCCGGCTCAGGGCAATTTGCACCGCGGCGCGCAGCCCGAAAGCACCGTTTTCCAAAACGAGCCGCCCGCCCATGTTCCGCATGCAGTGGTCGCAAATATACAGCCCCAATCCGGCGCCCTCCTTGCCTTTGGTGTTGCTGCCGCGGCGGAATTTCTCCTTCAAATAGGGCAGCTCGGCCTCCGGCACTCCGCCGCCGCGATCCTCCACGGAAATGGTCAGGAATTCTTTATCCAGTTCCGCCGTCACGTTGATCTCCGTCCCGGCGTATTTGTAGGAATTGGAAAAGAGATTGTCAAAAACCTGCTGCAGCCGGAGCCTGTCCGCCAGTAAAAGGCACTCGGGAACTGCGGGCGGTTTTGCAAGATGCAGATAATCGGCATTTTCCAGCATGGTGCACAGCTCACCGCTTTTCAGCTCCGACGGCGTCACCGAAAGCTCGTGCAATTCCTCCATCGTGGCCGAAAACAGGTTGGTCATAAGCGTGTTGATCTGATCCGCTTTTCGGATGATCCGCCCGTAATTTTCCCGATCCCTGCCGTTCGCCGCCGTAGCTGCGCCGAGCTCTGAAACGGCCTTAATGCTGGCCACCGGCGTCCGGATATCATGCGAAAGCTTTGCCACCAGCTCTTTTTTGGCTGCGTCCGCCTTTGCTTCCATCTGCCGCGCCTTTTTCAGCTCGCAGCGCATCAGATCGAAGCTCTCGGTGAACGCCCCGAACAAATTGTGCCGGTCCATCTGCAGCGGAAGATCCAGGTCCCCGCCCGCAACACGCCGTGCAAACCGCTCCAGCCTGCGAAAAGGCGTTACCATTGCGTGGCGCAGATAGAAAAAATATGCCGAACAGATGCCCAGCTGCAGCAACAGCCCCACTGCTGCGGCTGATACAACGGTCTGTTTCTCCGCTTGGAGGCGCATTGGCGCGCTGTTATAAACGATCAGCTTGCCAACCGTGGTGCCGCCGGCTTCAAGATCCAAAACCGTATCCCGATGGGCGACCGCGGCATGGATGCTCTCGCTGAGCCCCGGCCTCGTGCGGTACAAAACCACCCCATCGGCGCGCAGCACCACATATTCCAAACCGGTATCATTGGTATGGCTTTCCATCGCAGCCCAATCCCGCTGTACGGTTTGCACGGCCTCGTTCACCGCCACCGTATCCTGCGCGCTTTCCAGCGGAAGGGCCGCAAACACCGCCAGGAATACAAGCTGTGCCGCAAACACAAAAAGCAGACCCGCGAAGAAAACACGGCCCTTCATCGGCCTTCCCCCTGAAACCGGTAGCCCTCGCCCCATACCGTGACAAGATAAGCCGGACTGCCCGGTTCCCGCTCGATGGCCTCACGCAGCTTGCGAATATGTACATTCAGCGTGCCGTCCCCCGTGAATTTATCTTCCCATACCTTTTCAAACAGCTCCTGCTTCGGAACCGTTCTTCCCCTGTTTTGAACAAGATACGCAAGCAGCTTGAATTCCAGAGCCGTCAGCCTGACAGGAACGCCGTTCACAAACGTCTGCCGCGCGTTCAGATCCACAACCAGCCAGCTGTCGGCATAGCCGGTGCTTTCCGTTTTTTCGCAGCGCTTCAGCACCGCCTTTACCTTCGCGAGCAGCACACTGAGGGAATAGGGCTTTTGGATGTAGTCGTCTCCGCCGATGCTGAGCGCGGCGATCTGGTCGTCCTCACTGGTGCGCGCGGAGATAAACAGGATCGGCGCCTCCAGCGTCTTCCGAAGCTCCCGGCACAGCGCAAAGCCGCTCTGATCCCCCAGCGTGATGTCGAGCAGAAGCAGCCGCGCCGTGTTTTCCCGCAGAAAATCGCGGCATTCCAAAACACTGTACACGGCCGCAGTTTGAACGCCAAACAGGTTCAAATATTCCGCCGTGCTGTCTGCCAGCAGTTTTTCGTCATCTATGATCAGGCAGTCATATCTCATTTTACTTTCCTCCCGGCTCTTTGGGGGTTCTTCCCGGTTTCTGTCAGACGCAGCAATATGTTCGCATATTTGCCACGCCAGCATGGCAACGCTTTATTTTTTGCAGCCGCGGCAGTATTTCCGCCTGCTTTTCCCAAAAGATACACCCCGGTTCATGGCCGGGGTGTATCTTCTACAAAAATGTTCTTTGGCTGCCGCAGGCTGTTTACATCATGCTGCGGTACAGCGCGGCGATCTCCTCCACGCTGGTATCGCGGGGATTGCCCGGACGGCAGGCGTCGGCATACGCGCTCTCCGAAAGGAACTGCACATCCGCCTCTTTGACAATCTCCTTCAGATCCGCCGGGATGCCCACATCCTGGCCCAGCTTGCGCACTGCGTTGCAGGCGGCCTTGCGGTATTCCTCCTGCGTCATGGCGTCCACGCCCTCAACGCCCATTGCGCGGGCGATCTCGCGGTACTTTTCGCCCGTATACGGGGCATTGTACTCCATCACAACCGGCAGGATGATGGCATTCGCCACACCGTGCGGCGTATCATACAGCGCGCCCAGGCCGTGCGCCATGCTGTGCACGATGCCGAGGCCGACATTCGAAAAGCCCATTCCGGCCACATACTGCGCCAGCGCCATGCCTTCACGGCCCTCGGGCGTGTTTTCCACCGCACCGCGCAGATTCTTCGCGATCAGCTCGATGGCCTTCAGATGGAACATATCCGTCATTTCCCACGCGGCCTTGGTGGTGTAACCCTCGATGGCGTGCGTCAGCGCGTCCATGCCGGTGGCGGCCGTCAGGCCCTTGGGCATGCTGGACATCATGTCGGGATCAATCACCGCGACCTCGGGGATGTCGTGCGTATCCACGCAGACAAACTTGCGCTTTTTCTCCACATCGGTGATCACGTAGTTGATCGTCACCTCGGCGGCCGTACCGGCGGTGGTGGGAACAGCAATGGTGAACACGGCGTGCTTTTTCGTTTCCGCTACGCCCTCCAGGCTGCGCACATCGGCAAACTCCGGATTTTCGATGATGATGCCGATGGCCTTCGCGGTATCCATCGACGATCCGCCGCCGATGGCGACAATGCAGTCCGCGCCGCTCTTCTGAAATGCCGCGACGCCCGTCTGCACGTTTTCGATCGTGGGGTTCGCCTTGATCTCGCTGTAGATCTCGTAGGCGAAGCCTGCGGCATCCAGCAGGTCCGTCACCTTTTTTGTGACGTTGAAGCGGATCAAATCGGGGTCAGAGCACACAAACGCCTTTTGAAAGCCGTGCGCTTTCAGCTCCGGCACGATATTTTCGATCGCGCCCTTGCCGTGGTAGGATACGGTGTTCAATACAATACGGTTTGCCATGAAATACACTCCTCTAAAATTTGATCTTTTTCGCAGAATGCACAAGGGCTGCCTGCCCCTGTTTATATTTACCATTATAAGGCAAATATATGAAATTGATATGAACACCGCACCAAAATTTTCACGTTTCAATGGCTGCTGCAAAACCTCTTTCCCATATTTCGCGCCAAAAGGATGGACGGCGGCGCAATTTCGTGCTATAGTCAACCCAAAGTCCCGGCGACGGAAAACAAGCTGCCGGAATATCTGCGCACTTTGAGCGCTTTGATGGCCGCCTGATGCACTCATAGAATATCGAAAAAGAGAGGGATCCCGTATGGAACAATCGATTTTGCTGGAAGAAACACGCCGCACCAATGAACTGCTGCAAAAGCAGCTGTTATGGTCGCGCATCACCGCTGCGTTTTTGGCGGCAGTGCTCGCTGCCGTCGTACTTTTCTTTGGCAGCATCGCGTACAGTGTAGACCGCATCGCCGGACAGATCGAAGAAATGGATCTTGACGCAATCTCTGCGCAGCTTTCCGAAATTGATTTTGCCGCGCTTGCGGAGAAGATCGAACAGATCGATTTCTCCTCCATTTCCTCGCAAATTTCCGAACTGGACATCGAAGCCTTCAACGGCACGCTCACGACACTGGAAGAAAAGCTGGGTGAAATGGACACACAGGCGTTCAACGACACCGTCAAAAAACTGAACACCGCCGTGGATGCACTGCAAAGCGCATCCGACACCATCAAGCGCTGGGGCGAGGGGCTGTCTGGGATCTTTGGCAGATAGCACAAATCCTTTTTTTAAAAATTCGAGCCTCCCCTCCATCAGCAAAAATAACAGGGACGCTGTCTCTTTCTCACAGCGTCCCTGCTATTTTTCATTTTCAACTGTCTGCGCTTTGCTCTGTCTCCTGGATTTTCCCGCCGTCCTCGTCCTGCTTTGCCGCTTGATTCTCCATAAGATCCCCGTCGTGCCCCATATCAGAGCTTTTGGCACCGTCCTCAACTTGCCAGGAATCTACCGGTGCGCCTTCGCTTTTGTTCCCATCTTCGGTCCCGACTGCCTGCTCAAAGGGTTCTTCTTCTGATTCTGTTTCCGCCGTTCCCATATCTTCTGCTTTTTCCGCCGTTTTGCCCGGTTTCGCCATTTTCTCCGTCTNGCCGCCGCATTCGGCCTCCGGCTGCGTTGCATCCTGCGGGGCAATCGGTTCTTCCCACCGTTGTGCAAGTGNCTCTTCTTCCCGCTGCGCGGCTGNTTCTTCCGCCTGCCGTTCGAATTGCTCATCCTCCCACTCGGGGCATTCGGGCAGAGCTTCCTCGGAGCGGTCTCCGCTGTAAACAACCGTCGATTTTCCGTTCACNGGCTTTTTCCCGGCCTCGCCGTTCGGGAATGNGAGCGTGACGACAAACGCGTCGCCGCGCACCTCCACGGCCAGATCTCCGCCAAAATTCTGCATAAAGGTCTGTGCGATGGAAAGGCCCAGACCGCTGCCCTCCGTGGTGCGGCTGGCATCGCCGCGCACAAAGCGCTGCAGCACCTCCTCTGCTGCAAACGTCATCTCGTAAGAGGCAGTATTCGTCAGCGTCAGGCGCGTGGCGATGTCGCCCGGCGTCACCTCCAAATAGATGCGGGTGCCGGTGAGCGAATAGCGCAGCGCGTTATCGAGGATATTCTGCAAAACACGGTACAGCTTTGCGCTGTCCGCGCGNACNATGGCGCTTTCCGGCATCGTCGCCTTTACGGGGATGCCCGCCGTGCGGATGGAATCAGAGAGATCGCCCAGCGTCTGGCGCGCAGCCATCACAAGGTCGAGCGGCTCGATCTGCAATGTCTCGCTGCCGCTGGTGGCCTTGGCCAGTGTAAAGAGGTCGGCCACCGTTGTGGCAAGCCGCTCGGATTTTTGCCGCAAGATCAGCACATAGTCCTGTGTTTCAGGCGAAAGCTCCTGCTTTTCCAGCAGATCCAGATAGCCGATGATACTGGTGAGCGGNGTTTTCAGATCGTGCGAAACGTTGGTGATAAGGTCGAGCTTCATCCGCTCGCTCTTCATCTGTGCGTCCATGCTCTCTTTTAAATGTGTGCCGATCTGCGCCACCGCGGAAGACGCGGCATAGAGGCCGCTTTCCTGCGGCACGCAGACGGGCGCATCCTCGCCCTTACCGGCAAGATCGATCTGCGCCAGCAGCGCGTCAAAGCTTTGCGCGTCGCGGTACGCGTGCCACGCAAGATAGCCCGCGCCCGCCGCCACAACGAGAATTGCGAACATGGCAAACGCNGTATAGCGCCCGATGCCAAACCACCGCGCATTGCCCACCCCCAGCAGCTGGTTGGANAGGATCAGATACGATACGAACACCAGACCGAACATTGCGCTGCATACCCACAGAATGCGGTATACCCACGCCTTCCCGGCCGGATAATGGATATCCAGATAGTTCTCTCCCGTCAAAACGCCGCGCAGGCCGCGCCAAAGAAACCGCGCCATTTCTTTGATGCCCGACCACGCCTGCACGAACAGGGTGTCCGCCGTAAGGCGCCCGGCCTTCCATTTGCGCGTCAGCGCCAGCAGGCACTCCAGCATTACACCGCCGCCCAATGTGGCCGCCACGATNATCACNGGCCATNCNAACAGNGATGNCGTCAACANNAATANAACGANNAGCAGCGGCNTTCCCAGAAAGCCAANCACNAGCAGATCNGTGGGCAGCTTNCCNGCCTCNCCCAGCTGGATCTCGTCCGTNCCGGGCACGCATCCNGTGCGCAGGAACAGCCGGACGAGACACAGGCCGCAGACGACGCAGCACACCAAAAACAGCAGAATGCCGCCCAGTTCTCCCATGATCTCTCTGCCCAACTCTACGGCAAGCGCAAACGCCANAAACGGATTTGTCAGCAAAACAACAATAAACGCAATCAGCTGCCCCACAGAGCCGCTATTGGATCTTTTCCATCTTGTATCCAAGTCCCCACACCACCTTCAGATATTTGGGATTTTTCGGGTTGATCTCGATCTTTTCACGGATGCGCCGGATGTGCACCATCACCGTATTTTCCACACTGTAGCCCGGCTCGTTCCAGACGCGCTCGTAGATCTCCTCGGCGTTGTAGACGCGGCCGGGATTCTGCATCAGCAGCGAGACGATGCGGTATTCCGTGGCCGTCAGACGCACAGGCGCGCCGTCCACCGTCAGCTGCTTTTCGTCCAGGTCGAGCGAGAGGCCGCCCAGCGTCACCACGTTCTCGCGCGCCGCCGCCCTGTCTGCCGTACCCAGCGCCAGATAGCGCCGCAGCATCGCGTTCACGCGCGCCACAAGCTCCATTGGGTTGTAGGGCTTTGTCAGATAATCGTCCGCGCCGATGGCCAGCCCTGCAATTTTATCCGCATCCTCGGTTTTGGCGCTCAGCAAAAGGATCGGCACGTTCTTCTCCTTGCGGATTTGCATTGTGGCCGAAAGCCCATCCATGCGCGGCATCATCACATCCAGGATCATCAGCTGCACATCATGGGTATGCAGGGCTTCCAGCGCTTCCAGCCCGTCATAGGCGCGCAGCACCGTGTAGTGCTCCAGCTCTAAAAGCTTGGCGATGGCCCCGACGATCTCGCGGTCGTCGTCCACAACAAGAATGGTCGTCTGTCCCATACTTTGCATCCTCCCGTTTTTGAAAACATGGAAAACCCGGAAGCTCCTGCCCCGACCGGTGAATTCGGCCATTCATTCAAAAGCTTCTCCGGTTCAAAAGCTTCTCCGGCGCAGCGCCCGATGCCCTGCATGCCGCGCACCGTTTGCCGCTGTTCCCCGTCCTCTATATATTATCCTACCATCCAATCGCGACATTCCCCTATGGAAAAGCCTTACGATTTTCTTAAAAAATCTCCGTAACGCTCTCCGGGCACATCCCGGCGGCAGATTTTGCGCCAATCCAAGAGCCGCCCGCACATGCAAAGTGCCGCCTATCCATTGAAAAGATAGACGGCACCCGGGGGGATGTTCCGATCAAAACGATCCTCCACGAATTGTTTGCCTCTTTATTCTGTATCCGGCGTGTCCGAATCATCCCCGGGCGTGCTGTCATCCCCCGGTTCGCCGTCCTGCCCGGGCTCGTTCTCCCCCGCACCGTCTTCCCCTTCGGGCGCGGGTTCGGCCGCAGGATCATCCGTTGGTCCGATGTCGGGCGTATCCGGCAGCGCCGTGGCCACCTGGCTCATCACATCGCCCTGCGGCGTGGCAGGCGTCTGCGGCCCGGCGGCCGCCGCGCCGCTTCCACCGTTGCTCATTTCGCTCTGTGTAATCGACGTCAGGTAATATGCACCGCCGGATCGGGTAAAGATATAGTCCAGATACTTCACCGGCTCCAGTTTTGTGATATCGAATACGATCTCGCCGCTGCTGTAAAGATCCAGATACCCTACGGTGACGCGCTTTCCGCCGCTGATGCGCTGAATATCCATCACGCGCGGCACATACACGCCGTTTGCGCTGGTAATGGGCAGCAGATAGGCGCTCTTTTCCGGCACATAGGTGTACGTGAGCCCGTTGTCGGTAAAGGTCTCGTGATTGAACTGGAAATCCGGCCCATACAAGGCGCTGAGCTCTTTGTCAACATCCAGCGTGGGCAGATACATCGCGCCGATCTCGTCGCGCTCGTAAACGTCCATATTGTCGCTGTTCTTCTGGATCACCGTCCAGATGGCCGCATCGAGCAGGCGCGCGCGGTTTGCCGTCTCCAGTGATTCAAACGGCTCGGGATCGAGCGAGACAAGCGTCTGCAGGCGCTGCTCGAACTCTTCCCTCTCCTCGGTATCGTCGAACAGCTGCGCCGCAAGACGTACGCCGCTTAAAACCACACTGTAAAGGCCGATCAACACCAGCACGCATACCACCGCGCCTAAAATCTGGCGCAGGCGGCGGCGCCGCCGCAGTGCATGACGTGTCTTTTCCGCTTCGTTTGTATTTGCCATAATTGTATTCTCCTTGTTCAGCGCTCAAAAATATCCCCGGCTGCACACGGCGGCGCGGGATATTGCTTTGCCCTTTATTGTATCCCAACTCAGCGTCATACTGCCGGGACGCTCTCCTGCTGCTGAGTGATATCCCCGCGCCGGATGATGTGTTCTCTCAAAATTGCCGATCTGTTCGCCAAAATTCCGCATCCGGCAGTGCCCGAAGCAAATCGGGCGTTTGTTTTCCGGGCGGTACTCAGCGGATCTGCCCGTCTCCCCGCAAAATATATTTGTAGCTGGTAAGCTCCGCAAGCCCCATCGGGCCGCGCGCACCAAGCTTTTGGGTGGAAATGCCCATCTCGCAGCCAAGGCCGAATTCCCCGCCGTCCGTAAAGCGCGTGGAGGCATTTACGTAAACGGCGGCCGAATCCACCGCCGCGCAGAATGTATCCGCCGCGGCTGCATCCTCAGTGACGATGGCCTCGCTGTGGCCGGTGGAATGGGCGGCAATGTGCCGCACCGCATCCTCCACGCCGTCCACGACCTTCACCGCCAGGATATAATCTAAAAACTCCGTGTCGAAATCGTCGGGGCCCGCGGGCGTCCCCTCAATGCGCTGTGCCGCGCGGGGGCCCAGCCGCAGCTCCACATTCTTTTCCGCCATGCGCCCGGCCAAAAGCGGCAAAAACGCATCGGCAATCTCCTTGTGCACCAAACACACCTCTGCCGCGTTGCACACGGAGGGACGGCTCGTCTTTGCATTATCCACAATGGCAAGCGCCTTTTGCAGATCGGCGGCGGCATCCACATAAATGTGGCAAATGCCCGTGCCCGTCTCAATGCAAGGTACCTTCGCGTTCTCCACACAGGCGCGGATCAGCCCCTTGCCGCCGCGCGGGATCAGCAGATCGACAAGCCCGCGCGCCTCCATCAGTTCCATCGAACTGCCGCGGTCTGTATCCTCCACCAGATTTACCAGCGTTTGGGGCGCGCCGCAGCGCTTCAGCCCTGCATGCAAGGCCGCCACAATCGCCGTATTGGAGCGGATGGCGTCCTTCCCGCCGCGCAGCACGCACACGTTGCCGCTTTTCAAACACAGCGCGGCGGCATCCGCCGTCACATTGGGGCGGCTCTCGTAAATAATGGCAATCACGCCCATCGGCACGCGCACCTTGCGCAGCAAAAGGCCGTTTGCAAGCGTCGATTCCTCCAGCGTTTGGCCCACCGGATCCGGCAGCGCGGCAACAGCGCGCATTCCCTCGG
This sequence comes from Subdoligranulum sp., assembly GCA_014799685.1. Lineage (GTDB taxonomy): Bacteria > Bacillota > Clostridia > Oscillospirales > Ruminococcaceae > Ruthenibacterium. The sequence goes on from JAAVHN010000004.1 coordinate 29,940, forward strand.
CCATGGCCTCCACGCGCTGCGGCGACAGGGCCAGGCGGTCGAGCATCACCGGCGCGATCACACCGCGCGCCGCTTCCAAATCGGCGGCGTTTGCCGCAAGGATTGCATCGCTTTGCGAAAGCAGCGCATCCGCCATCGCACCCAGCAGACGGTTTTTCTGCTGCGTGGAAAGCGCCGCGGCTTCGGGCTTTGCCAATACCGCANGGCGTAACNGTTCAGCGGTTGTGATCATATCTCTTTCCTCCCGGCAAAGCCTTCCCCCGCCTGCTGCGGCCGGCCAAGGAACCTTGTCCCCACCGGCTTCCCCTCGACGATATCATACAGGCACAACGGATCCGCGCCGTTGGCGATCACCATCGGGATGCCCTTTGCCGTTACCCGGCGCGCGGCCGCAAGCTTCGTCACCATGCCGCCGGTGCCCTGCCCTGTGCCCGCGCCGCCGGCCAGCGCCTCTAACTCCGGCGTAACGGCCGCCACCTCGTGGATGAGCACGGCATCTGCATCTCTGCGCGGGTCGGCAGTATACAGNCCCTCGATNTCGCTCAGCAGCACCAAAAGATCGGCCTTNACGCTCACAGCCACAATCGCAGCCAGCGTATCATTATCGCCCAGTGTGGACACCGCCGCAATCTCCGCCGTCGAGACCGTATCGTTCTCGTTGATGATGGGAATCGCCCCCAGCTCCAGCAGGCGTTCGAGCGTATTTTCAATGTTGGCGCGGCGCGTAGCGTCCTCGATATCCGCACCCGTCAGCAGCACCTGCGCCACCGTATGATTGTATTCGGTAAACAGCTTATCGTAGACATACATCAGCTCACACTGGCCGACGGCTGCCGCCGCCTGCTTGGTGGCCATATCTGCAGGCCGCTGGCCCAGCTGCAGCTTGCCCACACCCATGCCAATGGCGCCCGACGACACCAATACGATCTGATGCCCCGCGTTTTTCAGATCGGCCAGCGTCTTGCACAGCGCCTCCACAAGGCGGATGTTCAGGCATCCCGTTGAATGGGCCAGCGTGGATGTGCCCACCTTTACCACAACACGCATGAGATCCCTCCGCAAATTGCCCCCAAGGGGCGAACTTTCCCAAGCCCATTATATCACACTTTATTCAACAGCGCAAGAAATTAAAAAACAACGCCACAGCGCCACTGCGGGGCAGTCGGAACAGTCAGGCACATTTTCAGCATTCCGGCGCAGATTTTCGACATTTCAGCGCAATGACATTGCCCTTTTGCACCGTATCTGATATCTTTATCATGAGTCAATCTGACAGTGTGGTGATAGAATGATAAAATGCGCAGTCTGTGACGACGAACCGCTGATGGCCCGGGAGCTCTCGGAGCGGCTGTCCGCTTACCTGAGCAAAAAAGGCGATTCCCCCTTTTGCATCGAGTGCTTTTCCGGCGGCGGACAGCTTTTGGAAAGCGGCCGTGATTTCGACCTAATCTTTTTGGATATCCAGATGCAGGCCCCCGACGGGATGGAAACCGCCCGCCTGCTGCGCCGGCAGGGAAACCGCAGCCTGCTGATTTTTGTGACGGTGCTGCAGGAATGCGTGTTCGGCGCTTTCGAGGTGGAAGCATTCGATTACCTGCTCAAACCCCTGGACAATGCCCGCTTCGCCCGGACGATGGATCGCGCGCTTCATGTTTTGGCGCAAGATGCTTCGAAAAGTGCCTCCCGCAGTGTGCTCATCCGCCAGGGCGCCTCCTGCACCGTTGTGCCGCTGGAACAACTTCTGTTTTGCGAGGTACAGGGGCGGGAGCTCTATCTCCATCAGGCAGACAAAAGCGTTCTCCACTGCCGCGAGCGGCTGGAAATGTTTGCACAGCGCCTGGATAATCGGTTTTTCCGGTGCCATCGAAGCTATCTTGTCAACCTCGACCATGTGCGCAGCATTCAGGCCGGGCAAGCGGCGCTCTTTTCCGGCGGCGGGATCCCCGTTTCCCGTCTGCGGGAGCGGGATCTGAAGCAGGCGCTTTTACAGCGCATGCGGGAAAGGGAGGGGTGAGCCTATGGATCCGTTTCTCTTTCCCGTGAATACCTTCTGCCTTGCGTCGCAGGGCACCCTGCAGCTGATATTTACCGGCGCACTCACCGGGAACCGGCCGCGTGCCCGGCACTTTGTGTTCTATCTGTGTGCGCTCGGGCTGTTGGAATGGGCCGGCCTGCAATTGAATCTGCCCGCGCTCTGCGCCATCGGGGCGGAGTTTTTAATTTTGTACGGCACGCTCCGTCTGCTGCAGAAAAACCGGCGCTGGGTCTCCTGCGTCGCCGCCGTGCTCGCGCTGTATCTTACACAGCTTTCCTTTGGTGTGGTGGATTCAGCCGAAACGCTCCTGTTTTTCCGGGGCATTTCGGATGCATGGATCCGGCCGCTTGTGCTGCTCTCCACACTGGCCGCACTTGCGCTCTGCACGCTTTGCTGCATCGCCGCACTCCGGCTGCTGCGTTTTACGGACGGGCGCGAGACTGAGCGTGAGGACGGGCGCGAGGNGGNCGCANNTGNNNGGCGCGAAGGGCNACGCGGATAAGCGCGGAACCGGGCGCAAATTTGGGCGCGAGGCTGGGGACGCGGATAAGCGTGAAACCGGGCGCGAATTTGGGCGCAAGNCNAAAAACGAACGCGAGGCCGAACGTGAAACCATGCCGCTCCTGTTCCTGCTGCTGCCCGAACTGTTTTTCTTTTCTGCGCAGCTGTATATTCTGAACAGCGCTTATCAGGTATTATCGCTTCCCCTTTCCTCACGCGAGATCGGCAAACACACCCTGCTTTTCATCCTGCAGGTGCTTGGGCTTGCGGCCGCACTCTGCACTCTGTACGCATATCGCCGCATCCGCAGGGGTTATGCGGTACAGGCGGCGCTGGATTCCTATGCCCAGGCGGCCGCGGCGCAAAAGATCTATCTGGCTGAAGCGCAAACCCGCTATGAGCAGACGCGCGCCTTCCGGCACGACCTGCAAAATCACCTCTCTGTGCTCGGCGGCCTGCTGAACAGCGGAAAAACGGACGAAGGCCGGGACTATCTGCAAAAGCTGACGGCTGTTTCGGCGTCTCTCTCCCTCCCCTGCCATACGGGCGACCCGGTGGCGGACATTATTTTGGGAGAAAAGCTCGGCATGGCCAAAGCCAAAGGCATCACGGCAGAACTCGCGCTGGCGCTGCCCGGTGGTCTCGGCGCGCTCGGGCTGGATGCGCCGGATCTGTGCGTGATCCTCGCAAACGCGCTGGATAACGCGCTGCATGCGTGCGATGNCGTCTGCGGCGAAAAGTGGATCCGNATCCGGGGCGTACGGCAGGGTGATTTTTATCTGCTGACAGTAGAAAACAGCTGCGTTCCGGGGCCGACGCCGCCCATGGGAACGGGGCTTTCCAACATCCGGGCCGCGATGGAGAAATACGGAGGCGCCATGCGGGCAGAGAAAAACGGCGGTNTCTATTCGCTGGATCTGCTTTTGAACATCTCGTGACCGTCTGGCTGCATTTCGTCGCAAACGCCTTGTAATTTTGCGAAAAGCCGCTAAACTGAGGGATAGCACCGTACTTTCATTTTTGGAAACGGAGGAAACAGAATGAACGCTATTTCCCTTTTATGTTCCGGTATGATCGGGCCTTTCCACACGGCAAATATCCCCGGTGCAGGCAATGCTTCCGGCAGCGCGATACCCGGTGCAGTATCCGGCGGCACAGCCGCCGGTATCGCAGCAGCCGGTATGCGGAAATCCCCGGAAGCCGAACNCCTCGGCTCCACCGNGCCAGAAGCGTCCGCTCCGGCCAACACGGATCGGTACACGCCCGAAGAAAAGCCCGATGAAATCGGACGCTACTGGCCGGGCGCCGATGAAAACGGCCGGCCGGTNATCTTTCGGGATGGCCCGCGGCAAAGCCCTGTAAGTGCCGCACTTCCAAAAGAGCAGCCCGGGCCGGACGCCCCCGGCTATGCAGGCGGCGCAAGCCGCCCNGATCGCCTNGAAGAGGATATCACGGGCAGCGCCGGGGAAGGCGCTCCCTGTTCCNGGAAAGATCCTCTCGACTCTGGGAAAGATACCTTAAGCCGCAGAGAAGATTCTCCCAGCCCCGCGGATGGCNCCGTTCACCCAAATCGTCCCGAAAAAGCNGCCGGGGAGGCCGAAGAAAAGCGCTGCACCGTCAACACNGACCGGGTAGACCGCGAGATCGAAAAGCTGAAGGAAGAACAGCAGGAGCTGAAACGCCGGCTGCGCGGCGAAACGGACGCGGCAAAAGCCGAAACAGCACAGCGGCGCCTGGAACAGGTGGAACGCNAATTGAGCCAGAAGGACAACGANGCGTACCGCCGCCAGAACTCCTCCGTTACTTATTTTTAATTTNCGATTTTGNTGCTTCGGCAATCTTGCNCAAACCGGCAGGGCTGTTCCTGCCGGTTTGTTTTTGNGCGCATNCATTCAAAGATCGATCCATATTCCCTCATCGTGGATGCTGGCTCTCTCCACCGCACGGTAAAACCGCTGCGCCTCCTCGTTCGCTGCCATCAGCGCAATCATCTGGGCCGCCCCTGCTTGTTTCATCCTGCAGCGCAGCTCTGCAAGCAAAGCTTGGGCGATCCCGGCGTGACGGCTGCTTTTTATCACACAAATCCAATCCAAATAGGCGTTCACCGAACCGTCAAACCTGCTGGCAATCACAGAGCCATCAATGCGGCCCACTACCCTGCCGTTCTCATAAGCCAGCAGGGAGACTGCATTGCCAAATCGCGGGTCATCAAAGGTTTCTTCCACCCTCTTTTGGTACGCTTCGTCAATCTCCCAGTTATAAAAAGGTTCCTCGACCCGCAGACGGCGCTCAAAATCGATCACGTCCGGAATCATTTCGCGCGTGAAAGCCAATACGTCCATTTTTCTTTTCCTCCAATCAAGAATCATGCAAAAGATACCGCCAAAAGTGTAGCACAGCAAAATTGTAAAATCAACCGGCCGAAAAAGCAAAAGATCTCTCGTGCCGGTTCAGAAGACAGCCNTTCCNAACAGGTCTTTCGAGCCTTGATCCATTGTCAAGGGTGCGGTTTCGGCGTGGCGGCTATAGAGTGCGTTTGACAGTAGATAATCGCCCGCCGGTATGCTAAAATAAGAGAGGAAACATGCCGGAGGTGTTATGATGCAAACGATCCTGATCGTTGAGGATGATCCCGTGATCCGCGAAGAACTGACTTTTCTGCTTGAAAATGAGGGCTATCAGGTTTTGCCCGTATCGGATTTTGATACCATCCCACAGCAGGTGCGCGCTGCCTGCCCGGATCTGGTACTTTTGGATCTGGGCTTGCCCGAGCGCGACGGCCTTTCCCTGTGCGCCGCCATCCGGAAAACCTCCCCCATCATTGTCGTCACCAGCCGCACCTCCGCTTTGGACGAGCTGCGGGCGCTTAATTTAGGCAGCGATGACTATATCACCAAGCCCTATAACATCCCCGTCCTTCTCGCCCGCATCAAAGCCGTTCTGCGGCGCAGCGGCGGCGAAAATGCGGAACCGGACAGTTTGAAAGCGGCGGGGCTCTGCCTCAGCTTGACAAAGGGCACTGTGAGCGCCGGCGGACAAACGGCCGAACTCACCCGAAACGAGCTTAAAATTTTGGCCCTTTTGATGGCCCATGCCGGAAAAATCGTCCCGCGGGCCGATCTGATCGAGGCACTGTGGGACAGCCAGATCTATATCGATGACAACACCCTCAGCGTCAATGTCACCCGCCTGCGCGGCAAACTGGCGGAACTGGGGATGCCAGACGCGATCAAGACCCGCCGGGGAATGGGGTATCAGCTATGACAGCACGAGAATTTTTTCTTGACAGACTGGGCCGGATCCTCCTTTGCGCCGCGTCTCTCCTTGCGGCCGCCATGTTCCTGCTTGTAACAGGCACACAGCCGGGGATCGTCACCCTGTTGCTGGTGGTGTGTCTGTTGATTTTTGGGGCGGCGCAGCTATTGGATTTTTTGCGCGCAAAAAAGCGGCTGGACGAGCTGCATTCGATCATGCAGGAATTGGACCGGCGGTATCTCTTTACCGAATGCGCACCAAAGCCCCATGATCTTTATGAGCGCAAGCTGTTCGAACTGCTGCGCCTTTCAGGCAAATCGATGATCGAGGCGGTATCGGACGCGCAGGCCGCGCAGCGGGAGTACCGGGAATATATCGAGCAGTGGGTGCATGAGATCAAAACGCCCATCACGGCCGCAAAGCTGATCTGCCGGAATACNGANAGCGATACGCGGCGCAAGCTTTCGATGGAGTTGGCGCAGATCGACGCGCATGTAGAGCGCGCCCTGTTCTATGCCCGGGCGGAAAACCCGGAAAAGGATTTTATCATCAGCAAAACAGCGCTTTCCGCGGTTTGCGAAACGGCAATTCAGGCCCACAGGAACCTATTGATCCAAAATGGTGTCCGCGTGGAGACCGAAAGTCTTGACGAGAGCATCTACACGGACGGAAAATGGGTGTCATTCATGCTGGGGCAGCTTTTGCAAAATGCCGCCCGGTATCATGGAGAAAGCCCCGTGATCACATTGTCCGGCAAGCGGCTGGGGCAACAGGTGCAGCTGCTTATTCAGGATAACGGTATCGGCATCCCCGACCACGAGCTGCCCCGCGTCTTTGACCGTGGCTTTACCGGCAAAAACGGCAGAAGCCGGGGCGGCTCCACCGGGATGGGGCTGTACCTCTGCAAAAAGCTGGCGGATGCTTTGCAGATCGGCCTGCAGATCCAATCGGCCGTGGGGACCGGCACCTGTGTGACGCTCACCTTTCCGGGAGAGGCGAAGCTTACAGAAATGTAAGCAAACGCAATATCAAATCGATACAACCGAGCCTTCTTTTATGCTATCCTGATGGAACAAAGGAGGTATCCNGTATGCTGCAAGTACAAAATATCGAAAAATACTATGGNANCAAAAACAATCTCACCAAGGCGCTGGACCGCGTGAGCTTTACCGTATCGNACGGCGAATTNATCGCCATCATGGGCGCATCCGGCAGCGGCAAGACCACGCTGCTCAACTGTATTTCNACGATCGATACCGTCAGCGCCGGGGATATTTTGCTGGANGGAAAAAGCATCGCNGANCTGCCCGCCGGCGANNTGGCGCAGTTTCGCCGCGAAAAGNTGGGCTTTGTGTTCCAGGACTTCAATCTGCTGGACACATTGACATTGGAGGAAAATATCGGCNTGGCNCTGACGCTGAATCANGCCGACNCCAAGGCGGTGCAAACACAGGTAAAGCAGGCNGCCGCCCGGCTGGGCATNGGGGACGTGCTGGGCAAATTCCCNTANCAGGTATCCGGCGGGCAAAAGCAGCGGGCGGCCTGTGCCCGGGCAATGGTGGCGGGGCAATCCCTGCTGCTGGCGGACGAACCCACCGGCGCGCTTGATTCCGGCGCATCCAAGAATCTNNTGGAGATCATGACGCAGATGAACCGGGACATGGGCGCCACGATCTTGATGGTAACACATGACGCCTACAGCGCCAGCTATGCGGGGCGCGTTCTGTTTTTGAAGGACGGGCGGCTGTTCAACGAACTGCTCCGGGGTACGCGCGGGCGCAGCGTATTTTATCACGAGATCCTGGACGTGCTGGCTTTGCTGGGAGGTGACGTGAGTGACGTACTCTAAGCTCTCCCTGCGTAACGCCAGACGGCAGGCCGGTGATTATGCGATCTACTTTGTCACAATTGTGCTGGTGTGCGCCATGCTGTACGCCTTTAACTGCTTGGTATTTTCAGCGGAGATCCACGCGCTTTCCGGCATGCTGGACAATATGACGTTGATGATCGTACTGGCCAGCATCGCGGTGGTGTTTATTATTGGATGGCTGATCTCCTACACAATGGGGTTTATGCTTTCCCGCCGCAGCCGTGAACTCGGAACCTATCTGCTCATCGGGCTGGAAAACAGACAGGTTGCCCGTCTGTTCTTTCTGGAAAACCTGTTTGTGGGCGGCGTCGCGCTGCTGTTCGGCATCCCGCTGGGCAATCTTTTTTATCAGGTGCTGCGCGCTGTTTTGCTGACGATGTTCAGCGAACCGTATCACTTTCACTACAGCTTTTCGCCCGGCGCCATCGGGCTGACACTCGTGTACTTTGCCGCAATCTATTTCTTTGCGCTGCTGCGCAGCCGAAAACGCATCCGCCGCATGAAGATCCACGACCTCATTTATTTCGAGCGGCAGAACGAGGCGGCGCTTGTGGAAAACAGCAAAACACGAAAAACTATATTTGTTATTTCCATTGCGCTCGGCATCGTGGGGACATTTCTGCTGGTTACGGCAAGAAAACTGCTGGTCGGTGTGATCGGCGCAGGTTGCATCATCGCGTTTATGTACAGCTTCTTCACCAGCTTTTCGTCCGGCGTCCCGGCCTGGTTTGATCAAAAGCCCGAGCGGAAGTATCAAGGACAGAATCTGATGATCTTCCGCACGCTGACCGCAAAGCTTGCAACGATGGGCATTGTGATGGCAACGGTCTCGCTGCTTTTCACCGCCACCCTGCTCACGGAGGGCGCAGGACTGGTCTTCAACGGCATCTTTCAGGGGAGGCTGGAAAAGGACACCTTTGATCTGCTGTTTGTATCCGACCAGGAAAGCCACCGGGACCGGTGCCGGGAAAGCATGGAAGAACAGCTTCCCCTCACCGCCCTCTGGCAGTACAGGCTGTACCAGGGCACCGATGATGGGTTGGTGGATTATCTGGAAGAAACCGCCGGGTACTACCGTCTCAGCTACAGCCGCGAGCACGACAGCGTGCTGCTTATGGCGTACAGCGATTACGCCGCTTTGCGGGAAATGCTCGGGCTTCCGGCGGCGCAGCCTGAACCGGGGCGTTATCTTGTCCACTGTCTGCCGTATCTGGAGGATACGATGCGCGGGTGGCAGCAGCCTCTTGTTTTGGATGGGATAAGCCTTTCTCGGGGTGAAATCTATACGGAGCAATTCGCCCAAAACCGCTGGAACGGCAACGGCCACCAGTTTTTGCTGATCGCCCCGGATGAAGTGTGCGCCGCGCGCCCGGTGCTTCGGTTCGCTCTGGCCGCCATGACGGAATACAATATCACGGCGCAGCAGTATGATACATTGAGCCGGAGCCTCGCCGAGCGGGCGGCGGACGGCGTCCACCTGAACGGCGACGATTGGGACTATCTGCTCTCGAAAGCCGCCAATTTGCGTGATGTCGCGGTATGGTCGGCGATGAGCGTCTTTCCCCTTTTCTATCTGGCTTTGACACTGGCGATGACGGCCGCCACCGTCCTCACCGTCCAGCAGCTGAGCGAGGCGGGACGATACCGCCGCCAGTTTGCACTGCTGCGCAAGTTAGGGATGGACAGCCGGGAGATGCGGCGGGCGCTGCTGGGGCAGCTTGCAATTTATTATTTCATGCCGGTGATCCCCCCGGTATTGATCGCCATTCCCTTCCTTTTGGAGCTGTGCGGTATGGTGGATAAGGGCGTTCTTGTCGGCGCCAACAGCCCGGCAGTGATTTTGGCGGTTTCCCTGGGATTGTTTTTCGTGGTGTATCTGCTATATACCGCAATCGCATACCTGAGCACAAAGCGGAATGTACTGCCGGAATGACATTTTAACATAGGCGGCCGCAGAAAGCGTTTTGTTAAATGTTGTTTTTCTTATCCTGGTCTATAAGAGAAGTGGGGTTTGCGGTGACACAGCCACCGCAAACCTCACCTGTATATTTGAAAAAAACTACAAAGGGACGGATTTCCTTTTGCACCGCACCTTGCCGGATCATATTTCACATGGTATACTGAAAAAGCAAATTGCAACGATCGAATGATCGTTCGGATATCCGACGATCAACACTGAAAGAGGGATCCGGATGGGACAGGGATGGGAACAGGAACTGACCGGGCTGCTGAACGCGCAGCTCAAACACAGGCCGCTGATGCGGGTGCAGGATCTTTACAAACTGCTCTATCAGCGGGAATTCGGGTGCGGGCACCTTGCGCCCGCGCTGGAAACCGCCGTGATCGGCCTGCAAAATGAAGCCATACAGGCCGCAGGATTAAAAAACGCCTATCAGCTTGCGGATCGCTCGGACAGCGACACGCTGCCCGGCACCGTGGAACCGATTGGGAACGGGCTGTGCCGCGTGTATCTGGACGGTGTTTGGAGCAAGGAAACGCTGCGTCTTTTCGCCCGCATCTTCTGTGCCAGCGCCCGCACACACACCGGCGAGAATGCCCGCTTTACGGCGGCGCTGCGGTTTTTGATCCGCTGGGCGGACGGCATGCTGCCCGGCACAGAGCTCTCTGCCCTGCGGCAGATGCTGGATACTGCAGAGACAGATGTAAACGGCTTTTCCGCCGTGCATCACAGCGAAGCCTACCGCGCCGCCTATGCGCCCCACTACCGCGTGGTGCGGCAGTGCTATATTGATGCGTGGCCCGCGCTGCTGCTGGCGCAGCGCACACGGGAATACGCCTCCCTCGCCGCACCGGCGCTGCTGGCCGTTGACGGGCGCTGCGGCAGCGGAAAGAGCACGCTTGCACAGCACATCGCCGAGGTGCTGGAGTGCCCGGTTTTCCATTTAGATGATTTCTTTCTGCCGCCCGCGCTGCGCACAGAAGAACGGCTCTCGCAGCCCGGAGAAAACGTACATCACGAACGTTTTTTGGAAGAAATTTTGCAGCCGTTCCATGCGGGGCGTACCGTGCGTTTTTGCCCGTTCGATTGCTCCACCTGCACGCTGGGCAATGCGGTGGAGGTCTCCCCCACCCCGTTTGCCGTTGCGGAGGGCAGCTATGCGCTGCACCCGGCGCTGCGCGGATATTACGCGGCATCCTTGTTCGTCACCTGCACGCCCGAGGTGCAGCGCGCCCGCATCGCGGCGCGCAGCGGGCAGGATGCCCTGCGGGTTTTTGAGGCAAAGTGGATCCCGTTGGAGGAGACATATTTTGCGGCGTATGACATTCCTGCCCTTGCGGATCGGATTTTGGATACTTCCGACGCAGCAGACCGCGCAGATCCTGACGCGGCAAATACCGCGGACCGATTGGACAGACAAGCTTTGATCCTTCGTCTTCAGAAACTCCCCTTTTCGGAAAAGGAATATTGGGTTGTTGGCGGCGGTGCGATGGTGCTCTATGGATTTCGTTCGCAAACACGTGATATTGACTTGGGCTGCAGCACGCTTCTGGCGGATCAATTGGAGCGGCAGGGATATTCTGTTTCGCTCTGCAGCGACGGCACCAGAAAAATCATGTATTCCGAGAAGATCGAATTTTTCGAAAATTGGCTGGAAGACACAGTGGAGAATATTTGCGGTGTTCCCGTTGTGAGCGTGGACGGACTGATACAAATGAAGAAAAAGCTTGGGCGGGAAAAGGATCTGCTGGACATTGCATTGATACAAAAGCAAAAAGCAAGATAATTTGCCGGATTTGCCTGCGGCGAGTATATCAGACAGAATATACGATTAAAAAAACAACTTTTGAAAATGAAAATTCAAAAAACACCGACTTCCATCTTGACAAGTGCGCGCATCTTGTGTAAAATTCTGTATGAATCAATGTGCTATGAAGGCGCGTTTTGGGGATAGAATTTCCCTTCAGATCATCCCTGTCGGTTTACGCAAATCGACGGGTCACCATTACCATACGGTTTCCATTGAAAAGAACCAAACAGAAGGCCACGAAGGCATACGCCCCGCATGAAGCAGGGTGCTGTTTTCGTGGTTTTTTCCTGTCTTTATGGGCGCTTTTTGAAAAAACGGAAACCGGAAACAACAAACAGGAAAGGATGTTCCATCATGCGCAAATCCACAACAAATGTCCGTCAATTGGTCATGGCTGCACTGTGCGCGGCGCTGGGCGTTGTACTGCCCGTCACCATGCATTCCATCCCGAACGCCGGCAGCATTCTGCTGCCGATGCACATTCCCGTGCTGCTGTGCGGCCTTGTCTGCGGGCCGGTATATGGGCTTACCTGCGGCATTGTTGCCCCGCTGCTCTCCAGCCTCATCACCGGTATGCCCCCGGCGGCAGTGCTTCCCTCCATGCTGTGCGAGCTGGCCGTCTATGGCCTTGCCGCCGGACTGCTTTCGAAGGTGGTCCGCACCGGCAAACGCGTGCTGGATCTGTATGTGCAGCTTATCGGGGCGATGCTTCTTGGGCGCGTGGTTTACGGTGTGATGAATGCGCTGGTGTTCTCTGCCGGAAAATACTCGTTCTCCGCATTCGTCACGGCCGCTTTTGTCACGGCGCTTCCGGGCATCGTCATTCAGCTTGTGCTGCTGCCTGCCGTTGTGCTGCTGCTGGAAAAGGCACATGTGATTCAAACGCCGGCCGCGGCAAAGCGGTAATCCCTGCAAAATCACACCGAAAAACCCGAAACGGGCGGGATGCGGCGCTGCATCCCGCCCGTTTCGTTGAAAAGCTGTACCGGCCACGCGGTGTGCCGCACGACGGCTGCCGGCACAGCTTCCCTGATTTATTCATCCAAAAACTTCTCGTTCAGCGTCACGCCGAATTCTCTGGCGATGGCGCGCAGGTCGCTGTCCGTGATCGTCTGGCGGATCTTTCCGCCGCTCGCCGCCTGTGCGAGCACCCAGATCTGCGCGGATTTTTCGATGGTGTGCATCAGGCCGAACGTCGTATCGAAATCCGGGCCAGAGCAGAACAAACCATGATGCGCCCACACCGCCGCGTCAAATTCCTTCATCAGCTCACTGGTGGCCAGCGCGATTTCGGCGCCGCCCGGCACCATCCACGGCACAACGCCCACGCCGCCCGGGAACACCACCGGGCATTCGGTGGCGGACTGCCACAGCGCGCGCGTAAAATCGCGCGCCGTCAGCGGCAATACATAGGTCATGGCAATGAGGTTTGCCGGGTGCGCATGGTAAATCACGCGGTATGCACCGCCTGTCGCCGCCGCGCGCACACAATGGTTCATATAGTGGCTGGGGAATTCGCTCGTCGGCTTCGCACCGCCCGCAAGCCCCCACACAATGCGCCACGCGTCACCCGACGCGTTGATCTCGACAATGCCGATATTGTGCTGCGGATCGAGCGCAACATTGCGAAAATACTTGCCGCTGCCCGTCGTGAGGAAGTACTCCCCGGCGAGGTTCGCGCCTGTCACGCCCATGCGCACCCATTCGCCCGGTGCACCAAAGAACGGGCGGCATTCCGCCACCTCCCCGGGCCGCATGCGGTACGTCAAATTGCCGCCGTTGCGCTCATGCCAGCCCTGTTCCCAGCCGTCGGTGCACATGCGGATATAGTCCCTTACGATTTTGATGTCTGTGATCGTCATTTTTTCTTTACCCTCTCTTGCTCAAAACATCGGCTTCATACTGCTGCACAAGGCCGAACCACGCGCCGTCCTCGGGCACATTCTGGCGGCGGCAGTATTCGCTCCACACCGCGTCCAACGGCAGCGTGCGCGCCTCCTCCATGCGCACCAACTTTTCGGTGAACCGCATCTCGTCCTGCATCGTTTTCAGCGCGTCATTCGGCTGCAGCAGTGCGAACAGCAGCGCCTTCTGCGCGCTGCGTGTGCCCAGCACCCATGCCGCGATCCGGTTGATCGAAGCGTCAAAGAAATCCAGCCCGATCAGCACCTTATCCAGTGCGTCGTTGCGCACGACCTCCTTCATGATCTCTTTGATCTCGTCGTCAAACAGCACCACATGGTCGGAATCCCAGCGCACGGGGCGCGTGACGTGCAGCGGCACCTTATCAAAGAAGCACAGCATTGCCGGGATCTTGTCACTGATATATTCCGTGGGATGGTAGTGCCCTGCGTCGAGCAGATTGTATACGCCCGGATGCGTGGCCGCGTAGGCGGTATAGAATTCATTACTTCCCACCGTCATGCTCTCGAGGCCGATGCCGAATACCTTGCTCTCCACACAGTCAATGACGTTCGGGTATTTTTCGGCGAACACCTCATCCAGCGACGCCTTCAGGCGCATACGCGGACCCATACGGTCGGCCGGGATATCCTTGAAGCCGTCCGGCACCCAGACGTTGTTCAGCACCTGATCGCCCAGCGCCTCGCCAATCTGCTGTGCAATGCGGCGCGTCGCCTTGCAGTGATCGATCCAGAAGCGGCGCACCGCCTCATCCGGGTGCGACAGCGTCAGGCCGTCCTTCACCATCGGGTGCGAGAAGCAGGTGGGGTTGAAATCGATGCCGAATCCATTCTCCTTTGCAAATTCCACCCAAGGCGCGAAATGGCGGTACTCGATCTTGTCGCGGTCTGCCCATTCTCCTTCGGGGAACACCGCGTAGCTGGCATGCAGGTTGATGCGCTTTTTGCCGGGGATCATGCTTGCGGCCTTCAGAAAATCGGCCTTCAGCTCCTCGAAATTGCGCGCTTTGCCGGGATAGTTGCCCGTTGTCTGGATGCCGTCGCCCGCTTTGCCGTCGACCTGGTCGAAGCCCGCGACGTCGTCGCCCTGCCAGCAATGGATGGAAATGGGCTTTTGCCGGAGCTGCTCCAGTGCGGCCTCCGTGTCAATACCGAACGCAGCATAGCGCTCTTTCGCCTGTTCATAATTTGTCATGGTGCGACCTCCTTAATGGTAAAACTGTTTTTGATCGCGGCACGGGCGGAAGCCAAATCCGTAAATTCACCCGACGCGATCCATTGTGCAATCAAATTGCCCAGCGCGGTTCCCTCGGTGGGACCTGCAAACACCGGCAGACCGGTTTCTCTGGCGGTCAGCTCGTTCAGATAGCCGTCCTTACTGCCCCCGCCCACGATGTTGACGCTGGCATATTGCTTTCCCGTCAGACCGGAAAGTTCCCCGATAGCCGCCGCGTAGCCTGCGGCCAGGCTGGCGTAAACGCACTGCATCACCTCGCCCACCGTCTGCGGAACGGGCTGCTTTGTCTCTGCGCAAAAATCCTTCACAGCCTGTATCATGCTTCCCGGGGCAAGAAAGCGCGCATCGTCCACCTCCACGCGGGAGGCAAATTCCGCACACCTCCGCGCCTCGGCCTCCAATTCTGCATAGCTCCACTGCTTTTCGGCCGCGGCGCGTGTCTCCCGGCCCGCTACATACACGGCGCCGTTCAGCTCGCGGCGGATGGACTGGATCATCCAAAGCCCCATAATATTTTTCAGATACCGGTAGCGGTATTCGTAGCCGCCCTCGTTCGTAAAGTTGGCGCGCATGCTCGCCTCGCTCGTGATGGGCTCGGTGTTCTCGGTGCCCAGCAGGCTCCAGGTGCCGCTGGAAAGATACACCGCGTTTTCGTCCCGCGCGGGCACCGCCAGAAATGCGCTGCCGGTATCGTGCGTTGCGGGCAGCAGCACGGTGCAGTCGAAGCCAACCGCCTTACGCACTGCATCGGTAAAGCCGCCCACGCGCGCACCGGGCAGGTGCAGCGCGCCGAAAATCGTCCGCGGCAATCCGAGCGATGCCAGAATTTCGCCGTCCCAGTCCTTTGTGTGCGCGTTCACCAGCGCGGTGGAGGTGGCATTCGTATATTCGTTTTGGATGCGGCCCGTAAGCAGATAATGAAAATATTCCGGAATCATCACAAAATGCCGTGCGGCGGCCAGCTGTTCGGGGTGCTCCCGCTGCAGCCAGAGCAGCTGATACACCGTGTTGAACGGCTGCTTTTGAATGCCCGTCCGCGCGTACAGCTGCGCGAACGGCAGCTTTTCCTCTGCCGCTTTGTCCATCCCCTGCGTGCGCTTGTCCCGGTAGGCAACAGCGTCGCAGACGGGTTTGCCCTCTGCATCCAGCAGAACAAAATCCACCGCCCAGGTATCAATGCCCATCGTCTGCGGCAGCTTGCCCGCCGCCTTGCAGGCGCGCAGCCCGGCCAGAATGTGCTGCCACAGCGCGTCAAGATCCCAGCAGTCGTGGCCGTTTTTGTGGATCTGGACGTTGTCGAAGCGGTATACCTCCTCGAGCACCATGCGCCCATCCTCCAGATGGCCCAGGATGTGCCGGCCCGAGGATGCGCCGATGTCGATGGCAAGATGATAGATCATAGGTTCCCTCCTTTGCGTTTGCATTATTTGTGCCAAGTGTGTTTGCGCAAACCGGCTGCATCGAGCGTCAGTTCACACATCCCTTTTTGTTAATTTTATGATAGCACACGCGCAAAAAGAAAATAAGGACGCTATTTCAATNGAAAAGCGTCCTTATTTTACATCAGAGCCACAAAATAATCTATTTGCCCAACTGCGCGCGATATTCTTTGGGCGTTATGCCATATTGGGTGCGGAACAGNCGNTGGAAATAGCTGGTATTGTCGTACCCCACCGCGGCGCAGACCTCCTGTACGGGAAGCTTTGTCTCNCGCAGCATGCGTGCGGCGGCGTCCAGACGCTTCTGGCACAGCAGCTGCTTGAAGGTGCTGCCCGTCGCACGCTTTACCTCCATGCTCAAATACGAAAGGCTCACACGGTGCGCCGCCGCCACCCCGGAGAGGCTGGCCGCGCGGTAATTCGTCTCAATCTCGCGCAGCGCCGCCACCACGATCGGGCTGCCTGCACCGGACGCCGGCGCGTCGATCCGNCCNGTGTACTGCATCAGCAGCATCAAAAGCAGGCCCATCGTCACCTGGTTCACACGCTGCATTTCCGGTTGTTCATTCACGGCCGTCCAGATCATGTTTTCGATCAGGTTCTGCACGGGCAGCACGTCCCGCACCTTGAAATGCAGATGNCTCACTGCGGCGGCGCCGGACTGCAGCTCCCCCAGCAGAAACTGTGCCAGCACNTTGTCCATGCCTATCAGCTGGAAGGCCTCATCGAAGAACTGCGGCAGGATGATAAAATTCACCGCGATATCCCCGGCTTCCGCCCGCTGGATCGCGTGGCTGGCGTGACGGTTCAAAAACAGCAGCTCTCCCTCGCACAGCTTTACACAGGNNNCGCCGTTGATGCGGTGCACGGTTTTCCCCTTGCACATGTACATGATCTCGACATAGTTATGGCTGTGGCGCGGGAACGGCGCAAAGCGCGTGTGCGNGCGAATGCTCATCAGCCGGCCCCGCTCAATCATCTTTTGGGCATCCACCTTGAACAGGCTGCCGGAAGCATACAGCGTCTTGTCTACACTGCTGCCCTGCANNAGCGNCCGTTCTTCTTCGGTGATGCGTGCCAGCCTGCGCAGAAGCGCTTCGTTCATATCCCTCACACCATCTTTACAATTTCTTCATGCATCTTTGCGCATCTTATGATATAATTATTACAAATTGTTACAAAACACTGTTTTCTTCTGANNAGATNTGACCNGAAAAGAGTGANCCATATGAATCTGNTGTTTTTCCTGACGCCGAAGGCCGAGGTGGCGTTTTTGTACGACGATTTCACNCTGCGCCAGNCGATTGAAAAAATGGAATATCACCGCTATTCCTCCATCCCTATTCTGAACCGCAAGGGCGAATACGTGGGCACCATTACCGAGGGGGATATCCTTTGGGCCGTCAAGCGGAACCATGACCTCAGCCTGCAGGGGGCCGAGGATATTCCGCTTTTGTCCATCCCGCGCAAACGCGATAACCTCTGCGTCTCCGTGGATACGAGCATGGAAGAGCTGATTGACGCCGCGATGCGGCAGAATTTTGTGCCCGTCATCGACGGAAAAAACAGCTTCATNGGCATCGTCAAGCGCAACAGCATCATTCGGTTCTGCTACGAGCAGTACCAGAATGGACTGAAGCACGCAGAAACATAACCGCAAAGCCTTTCGCATACACGAACACATGGNGCAGAAAATTNCCNCAAAAAGCTTGCNCTTTTGCTATAACTTCATCGGGCAGTGATCCNCAGCGGATCACTGCCCTGATTGCTGTATCAATTCGATGATATAATGCCGAGGCCAAAATTTCGGGAAACACATCGGCAATTTGGAAAAGATGCAGCATCCATGCAATGAGAAACCGAACTGGGATATTTCTGTTTTACTTTGCACCGTGNCAAACANACAGCGCATTGCTGCACAGGACGGGAAAGCGAATNGGAACGCACAGGTCGGGGATCCGATTCGAAAAANCCGNCNGCAGAATCGCCCCTTCACGGCTCGATACGTATCAGATGCGCGTATCCAGCAGTTCAGCATACCGGCGGTAGAATTCCTCGAAACGGCCCTCGTCCAGCGCCTCGCGGATGCGCAGCATCAGCGTATTGTAAAAATGCAGATTGTGCATCACGGCAAGGCGCATCCCGAGCATCTCGTCCGCCTTAAAGAGATGGCGCAGGTACGCACGGGAGAAATTGCGGCAGCATTCGCAGCCGCACTCGGNGTCGATTGGACTTTCGTCCAGCTCGTACTTCGCGTTTTTGATGTTGATGATGCCCTGCCAGGTGTTCAAATGGCCGTGGCGCGCGTTGCGGCTGGGCATGACACAGTCAAACAGATCGACACCGCGCCGCACGCCCTCGATGATGTTNCCCGGCGTGCCGACACCCATCAGATAGCGGATCTTGTCCTTGGGCATGTGCTCCTCCACGANCGAGATCACGCGGTACATTTCCTCTTTTGGCTCCCCTACNGCAAGGCCGCCGATGGCGTAGCCGTCCAGATCCATCTGCGCNATCACTTTCATGTTCTCCGTGCGCAGGTCGTCAAAGCAGCAGCCCTGATTGATGCCGAACAGNAGCTGATCNGGNTTGACGGCGATGCCCTCGTGCTTTAAGCGCGCCATTTCCGCTTTGCAGCGCTCCAGCCAGCGCGCCGTGCGCTCGCACGAGGCCTTTGCGTAGGCGTACTGGGCCGGGTTCTCCACGCATTCGTCAAACGCCATTGCGATGGTGGAGCCGAGGTTCGCCTGGATCTGCATGCTCTGTTCCGGGCCCATAAAGATGCGGTGCCCGTCGAGGTGCGATTGGAACGTAACGCCCTCCTCGGTGATCTTGCGCAGCTTTGAGAGGCTGAACACCTGAAACCCGCCGCTGTCCGTCAGAATCGGCCCGTCCCACCGCGTGAAGCGGTGCAGGCCGCCCAGCCGCGCGACATTCCCATCGCCCGGCCGCANATGCAGATGATAGGTGTTGCACAGCATCACCTGGCAGCCGTTCGCCTTTAAATCGAACGCGGAAAGCCCACCCTTGATNGCGCCCGCCGTNGCCACGTTCATAAACGCCGGCGTCTGCACCGTGCCGTGCACCGTGGCAAATTCTCCGCGGCGGGCGGTACCCTGTTGTTTGATCAGCTTGTACATATTGNTCTCCTTTTATTTTCCCATAGAAACAAAATATTTTACGGCGGGGCTGCGGCCAGACTGCAGCCCCGCCTGTCATTTCTCTGTTCCCGGCTCCTTGCTTTTCAAATAATGAGCATCGCATCCCCAAANCTGAAAAAGCGGTAGCGCCGGGCTACGGCCTCCCGGTAGGCGTGCATCGTNTTGTCGTAGCCGCAAAAAGCGGACACAAGCATGATGAGCGTGCTCTCCGGCAGATGGAAATTGGTGATGAGGCCGTCGATGGCCTTGAACGTGTAGCCCGGATAGATAAAAATATCCGTATCGCCGCTGCATGCGCGCACCGCGCCGTATTTCGACGCGACAGATTCGAGCGTACGGCAGCTTGTGGTGCCCACGGCGATGACGNGCCCGCCGTTTTCCTTCGTGTCGCGNATGCGCCGCGCGGTCTCCTCGCTGACGCTGTACCACTCGCTGTGCATCTTGTGGTCGAGGATATTATCTTCTTTCACGGGGCGGAACGTGCCGAGGCCGACGTGCAGCGTCACCTCGGCAAAGCNGATGCCGCGTTTGCGCAGCGTCTCCATCAATTCGGGCGTAAAGTGCAAACCNGCCGTGGGCGCAGCCGCACTGCCCAGCGCGCGCGCNTAAACCGTCTGGTACTGCGATGCATCCTCCAGCTGCTTTTGGATATAGGGCGGCAGNGGCATTTTGCCAAATGCGTCTAACTTTTCGTACAGCGTCCCGGTATCGTAAAAAAATTCCGCATACTTGTTGCCGTCGGGAAGCGTCTCGCGGATCACCGCCGTCAGCGTGCCGTCGCCGAATTCGATGCGCGTGCCCGTGTGCAGGCGCTTGCCCGGGCGCGCGAGGCATTCCCAAACATCGCCGTGCATCTGGTGCAAAAGCAGCAGCTCGCTCACCGCGCCGCCGCCCTCCTTGCGGCCAATAAGCCGCGCAGGCAGCACCTTGGAATCGTTCACCACAAGCAGATCGCCCGGGCGAAGAAGCTCCGGCAGCTCATGAAAGATANGGTGCTGCATCGTGCCGTCCGCCCGCGCGAGGCACAAAAGCCGTGCGGCATCGCGCGGCACACAGGGCTCCTGCGCGATCAGATCCNCGGGCAGATCGAAATAAAAGTCGCTTTTTTGCATAACTTTCCTTCTCCATTGCATTGACATCCCGCGCAAGGGATGATAAGATGATACAGATAATAAAATATTGTCGTATAAACCGCAGAGGCGCGGTTTTCATCAGTAGGCGCGCAGTCGGGATCGCCGGATCCATCCATCACGCCGAAAGGGAAAACCGCCGAAGGCCGCGCAATGGCACGCGCCGCCTGGCTGCAGCGCCGAAAGGCCTGCATCTGTCGTACCGNCGGTACGTTGCGCTGCGGGGTGCATAGGTCTCTCCCATTATATTGCACTTTTCGCCGGTTTGCAAGCCGGCTTTTTTGCTCTTTGGGAGATTTGACGCGCAAATTTGGCGGCAGCACCCCGCGCTGCGCAAACACAAAAAGCCTCTCACCGCATGCGNAAAACATCGCGCATATGCATAAAATAGAAGTGGGAAAAGGGAAAGGAATGGAACATATGAAAGAATTCAAGGTCGGCGTTGTNGGCGCCACAGGCATGGTGGGGCAGCGCTTTGTCTCTCTGCTGGAAAACCACCCGTGGTTCAAACTTGCGGTGGNGGCGGCTTCGCCCCGCTCCGCCGGGAAAACGTACGAAGAAGCCGTCGGCACCCGCTGGGCCATGCCCACGCCGATGCCGCAGGAGGCAAAANATCTGATTGTGATGGACGCCGCGGATGTGGCCGGCGTGGCCGCGAAGGTGGATTTTATCTTTTGCGCCGTCGATATGAAAAAGGACGAGATCAAAGCACTGGAGGAGGCATATGCCAAGGCGGAATGCCCCGTCGTCTCCAACAACAGTGCGCACCGCTTCACGCCGGATGTGCCGATGGTGGTGCCGGAAATCAACGCACAGCACATCGAGGTCATCCCCGCGCAGCGCGCGCGCCTTGGCACGAAGCGCGGCTTCATCGCCGTGAAATCGAATTGCTCGCTGCAAAGCTACGTACCGGCGCTGCATCCGCTGATGGCCGATTTCGGCGTTTCGAAATGCCTTGTCTGCACCTATCAGGCCATCTCGGGCGCGGGCAAAACGTTCGATACCTGGCCTGAAATGGTGGATAACTGCATCCCCTATATCGGCGGNGAGGAGGAAAAGAGCGAAAAAGAGCCGCTGAAGCTGTGGGGACACATCGAAAACGGCGAGATCGTTCCCGCCGCGTCGCCCGCCATCACGGCCCAGTGCCTGCGCGTGGCATGCACCGACGGCCATATGGCGGCGGTGTTCGTCAGCTTTGACAAAAAGCCGACAGAGGAAGAGATTCTGGAAAAATGGCAAAGCTTCTCCGGCCCCGCGCAGGANNTGCAGCTGCCCAGCGCGCCGAAGCAGTTTTTGCACTATTTCGGGCAGCCCGACCGGCCGCAGACAAAGCTGGACCGGGGCCTTGAAAANGGCATGGCNGTNTCCATCGGCCGCTTGCGCCCGGATACGCAGTATGACTACAAATTCGTCTGCCTTTCCCACAACACACTGCGCGGCGCGGCCGGCGGCGGCGTGCTGCTGGCGGAGCTGCTGGCGGCAAAGGGGTATCTGGATTAAGCCGCATTTTTTAAGTACAGATACCATGCGCACAAACGCCGTACGGGCNGGCTTGTTTCATTGCTCTGTGTTCAATTTACGCCGCGCCGGCACACAGAAGCCCAAGTGTAGATATTTATCTTAAAATTGGCAAAAAAGATCTCNCATCCCCGACGTTTTCCCTGATTTATGATGCAGCTTTAAAATGATTTTCGCATTTACGCCAAGAAAGCGAGTGATATTGGATGAAGCAAACTGTATTTAAGGGATCGGGCGTAGCCATCATCACACCNATGCTGGCGGACGGCTCGGTCAATTATCCGGTGCTGGGCGCGCTGCTGGAGCAGCAGATCGCCGCCGGAACAGACGCCGTGATCATCTGCGGCACAACGGGCGAGGCAAGCGCGCTGAACGACGCGGAGCATCTCGATGTGATCGANTACGCCTGCAAAACTGTAGCCNGCCGTCTGCCTGTCATCGCGGGCACAGGNTCGAATGATACGCGGCACGCGATCGCGCTTTCCACCGAGGCAAAACACCGCGGCGCAGACGCACTGCTGCAGGTAACGCCTTACTACAACAAAACCAGCCAGACCGGGCTGATCCGCCATTTTACCGCCGTNGCGGACGCNGTNGGGCTNCCGGTGATCCTGTACAANGTNCCCTCCCGNACCGGCATGACGATNCAGCCGGAGACATATGCAGAGCTTGCAAAGCATCCGCTGATNGTNGCCACCAAGGAGGCCAGCGGCAACTTCAGCGCCATCGCCAAAACGGCGGCGCTGTGCGGCGATGCCCTCGCCATCTATTCCGGCAACGACGATCAGATCCTGCCGGTTCTCTCTCTGGGCGGCATCGGCGTGATCTCGGTGCTGGCCAACGTGGCCCCCAAGGAGACGCACGACATCTGCCGGCTGTATTTTGAAGGGAAACAGGCGGAAAGCCTTGCGCTGCAGCTGCGCCTGCTCGATTTGACCGANGCGCTTTTCTGCGATGTNAACCCCATNCCGGTNAANGNNGCCATGGCGCTGCTGGGCTANGANGTNGGNNNCTGCCGCATGCCGCTTGCGCCGTTGGGTGAAGCGAACCGGGAGCGTCTGAAAGCCGCGCTGCGCGGTGCGGGGTTTCTTTCCTAAAACATGACGAAACAGAAAGGAGCCATCTCTAAATGGTCGATATCATTATCCAGGGCATTCATGGCCGGATGGGGCGCGCACTCGTTTCACTGGCGCAGGAGCGCACAGACTGCCGCATCGTCGCGGGCATTGACACGGCCGCGCTCCCCTGCCCTGTGCCCGTATTCCCCTCGATCACGGAAAACACCGTGCACGCCGATGTGCTGATCGATTTTTCCAGCCCTGCCGCCGCGCAGGTTGCCATCGAATATTGCAGCGCGCACAAGCTGCCCTGCGTCATCTGCACGACAGGTCTGAGCGAGCAGCAGCAGGAAGCGCTTTGCACGCTCTCGCAAACCGTGCCCGTGTTCCAAAGCGCAAATATGTCGCTGGGCGTCAATCTGTTGATCGAGCTTGTCAAACAGGCAAACGCCGTGCTCGGCACGGATTTTGACGTGGAGATCATTGAAAAACACCATCACAACAAGTTAGACGCGCCCAGCGGTACGGCGCTGATGATTGCGGACGCTCTGCGGGAGGCATCGCCCGTACCCTACGCGCCGGTCTATGACCGCCACGCAAAGCGGGCCAAACGTGCGCCGGAGGAGATCGGCATCCACGCCGTGCGGGGCGGCAGCATCGTAGGAGAACATGAAGTATTGTTCGCCGGCCCGCAGGAGGTGCTCACCATCACGCACAGCGCGGCCTCGCGCGAGGTATTCGCAAACGGCGCTCTGAACGCGGCCCTGTTTCTGGCCAAACAGCCCGCAGGAATGTATACAATGAAGGATCTGATTTATTTATGAAACAAACGCGGAAGTTCAAAAAATCTCTGTCTGCCATTGCGGCATTGCTCGTCCTGGCGATGCTGCTTGCCGCCTGCGGCACAGGCAGCGTATCCGGCAGCGAGGACGCGGCACAGGCGAACGCGCCCGCTTCTGTTCCGCCCGCCTCTTCCCTTCCCGAGCCGGAGCCCGAACCGGAACCCGAGCCGGAACCCATCGTCACTACGCTGCGCTTTTCCGCCACCGGGGACAACCTCATTCACAACGGCCTCTATCTGCAGGCGTCGCAGCGCGCGGGCGGCGACGGGTACGATTTCGGGGCGCTGTACGAAAATATCGCGCCGTTCTATCAGGATTTTGACATCAACTGGATCAACGCGGAAACGCTGATCACGGACGAGCTTCCGCCCTCCACCTACCCGTGCTTTTGCACCCCCGGCGCCATGGGACATGAGCTGTATGATGTGGGCTGGCGCGTGATCGCCATGTCGAACAATCATTCCTATGACATGGGCGCCACGGGCATTGCGGCCACACGGCGCTTTTGGGCGGACATGCCCGACGATGTCGTGACCACGGGCCTCTTTGCGGGCGAAGAGGATTACGACAACATTCCCATTCAGGAAATAGAGGACGTGCGCATCGCCTATCTCGCCTATACGTATGGCACGAACGGCCTGCCCACACCGTACAATGCGGAGGCAAACATCATCTATACCACCGAGGAGGATGTGATCGAGCGTCAGATCAAGCTTGCACGCGAGCTGGCGGACGTTGTGGTGGTGGGCGTACATTGGGGCGTGGAGGGCAGCCACAACTTAACGGATGTCCCTCCGTACGACCAGCTCAATCTGGGGCAAAAAATAGCCGATTGGGGCGCGGACGTGATCATCGGTACGCATCCGCATGTGATTCAGCCTGTGGACGTGCTCACCTCCGAAGACGGACGAAGCGTTCCCATTGCCTATTCCCTCGGCAATTTTGTCTCCCTGCAGTCTGATGCGGACAATCTGATCGGCCTGATCTTTACATTTACGATCACCAAGACCACACAGCCCGACGGCACAAGCGAGACCGTGATCGACGAGCCGGCGGTGGTGCCGATGGTGATGCATTACGACGCTGGCTACGCAAACGGCCGCGCATACCTGTACCGCGATTATACCGAGGAACTTGCCGCCGCACACGGTGTGCGGGCGCGCTGGCCCTCGTTCAGCAAAGAGTACATCATGCAGGTGCTTACCGAGTACATCGACCCGGAATATCTGGTTTTGGAATAAGGGAGGGGTATCTATGAACGGCGTAACAAAAATCACCAGCGAGCAGGACATCATGATGATCACGCTGACGAATGCGCAGCCCGCGTCTTCTTTGGCCGATGTGCTCACCGCGTTTGCCCAAAACGGCATTGTGGTGGACATGATCTGCCAAAGCGCGCCGCGCGCCGCAACCATCGATTTCAGCTTCACCACCTCTGCAGCCTATTTCGATGCCGCCATGCAGACGATTGCTGCGCTGGGCGCCGGCGCCGCGCCGCTCATCAGCAGCGGCTACAGCAAGCTGAACCTGTTCGGCGAAGAGATGGTGACAAGCTGCGGCGTCGCGGCCTGCGCTCTGCGCGCGCTGTGCGAGGCGGAGATTGAGGTATCGCTCATCACCACCTCCGATTTGGACATTTCCCTGCTGGTACGCGCGGAGAGCGAGGATACCGCGCTGTGCGCGCTGCGAAAGGCGTTCGGGCTGTAGGGCAGCGTCTGTTTGGGGCTCCACGCTCCTTCAGCCCACGCGATATAGCGGCCTTTTGAAGACAAAGGATTCCCCCGGCCCCTTCTGAGAAAAAGGCCGGGGGATTTTTTGGGATTCCAATTCAACAACAATTTTCCGGAAGGCTCCGTCAGCCGGCAAGAAAGATCTCCGGGATCCGTTTTTCCTGCGAAAGCAGACTGTTGTATTCAAAATAGAAATACTGCTTCAGCAGCGCGCTTTGCGGAACCGTTTCGGTAAAAGAATAATTTCCAAAATTTCCGTCCGCATCCTGGTAAAATGCGGCGCCGAGCACCGGATACTCCTCACTTACATCGAGGATCGTCTGATAATAGGGCGAAAGCGGCAAATCTGCCGTTTTCATCAGCAGCGGCATCAGTTGTACCATACTGATATAACCTGCATTGTACACATCGATCGGATAATTGGCCCAAATGATGAACGGCGTCCCGCGCTGGCGCTGGCTCCACTCATATCCCTCGTAGGGCGATTCGATCTCTGCCCCCAGCGTCGGGCCGTGATCGCCCACCATACATACGATTGTGGGTTCCGCTTCGTTTTCGATCTCGCCGATCAATTTTTCAAATGCGTCATCCATGCAGCGTAAAAGGGATAAGTATTCCTCCGCGCCCTCCCTGCACAGATCGAAGCCTTTTTGGATGGTGATCCTGTATTCTTCCTCCATGCATTCATTGCCCAAGATATAGCCGCCATGATTCTGTATCGTCAGCAGATAAACCAGCGCCGGCGCTCCCGCTTCTTTTTCGTCCAAAATCGTTTTTGCCGCCTGAAACGCGCTTTCATCGGCGACACGCCCGCGAACATCGTTTGCGTTCTGGAATAGCGCGTCCCCCTCAAAAAAGATACGATCAAATTTTAACTGGGGATAGACCAGCCGACGGTTATAGTTTATGGAGGACGCGGGATGCATTGCGGCTGTCGTATAGCCCAGGGATTCCAAATAGGACGCCACGCTGTAATTTCCTTCCAGATTACGCTGCGTAAACGGTGTGATACCCGGCAGCATGCTCAGACTATTTGAGGTGAGCAGTTCATATTCCGAAAGGCTTGTTCCGCTTCGGTCCTGCGGGCCCACTGCAAAACCCTTGATGCAATTTTCAAGGCTGTCAATAAACGGCATCACCGGTCGGTCCGTTTCAAACTCCGTCACCTGTCGCCAATCGAACCAGCTTTCATTTAAAATCAAAATGATGTTGGGATACGGCTTTGAATCGGGCGATTCATCATTTGCCTGCTGATTTTGCGCTTCATACAGAGCCCTTACCTCCGCGGCCGAATATCCCGCCGGAGCCGTTATGAACAGCTGCCGCATTTTTTCTATGCTTATTGCTACATAGCCCCGCGGGTAATAATCAAATGTCCATATAAACGCCAGTTCAGAAGGATCGATCGGACAAAGACTTCCAAAATAGCCCTGCCAGAAAAAGAGGATCGTACAAAGCATCACTGCCCCCCTCTGCGGCAGACGCTTATCTTTTTTCTTCTGATCGTTTGTTTTTGCCGGAATTCGAAACAGCAGTAAAAGCTCCAGCGTAATCAACATAAAAACAGATGCCAGGCTTATATTCCATTCGAGCTGATAATCGCCCAGCACATTCAAAGCCGTACCGGCGGACATCAAATCATTCGGCGCGATGGGGAGGCCCCGAAAAGCGACTGTGAGATAATTGGCGATGCCCCAAACGGCAAACAGCACGATACCGGTCAGCAACGCACGGCGAAAATTTGCGAAAATCGCCCACAGCAAAGCCAAAACGGCAAAGATCGTAACAATATTGAAGATAATAAATCCGAATTTCAATTCATCAAGCGGGTTTTGATCTGCGACCTCCATCTGCAGGAAGATCAGAACGCTTTGCGCTGCACAGATCAGCCATGGAAAACGCGCACAAAGCCCATCCAGCCGCAGGATAGAGAACATACCGAAGAACAGGAACACCAAAAATGCAAAAAGCGCAGCATAAAAATGATTGCCGATATCAAAGAGTCCTCTCCCTTTGATGCACATCAAAAACATGGCCGATGAAAGCAGAACCGTAAGCAAAAAGACGGCACTTTTCCATGAGCGGAGTGAAATGCGCAGCCTGATGCCAAGCCATCCCTTTTGCAGCAGGATAAAAAACGCGATCCCGGCCAAAAAGACACAAGGCAGACAGATGAACAGCGCTTTGTTCAAAAAATAATCTTTACACAGGAAGAATTGCCCCGCCGAGCAAACGCACGCGGCGCACAGCATAGCCACATCCACGCTGTGCCCTTTGCTCGCATCCTTTTTTGTGCAGCAAAAGAGAAGATATGCTGCTCCTGCCAGCAGCGCAGCAGCATGAAGCGCTACCGCTGCATAGCTGATCCTGGCATAGTAGAACGACAAAAACAGATAGCAGCCGCCGTCTTCCATCGGCACGCCGTCCACTTCGGCATCCTCCAGCCATGAAAGCTCTGCGCCCGGGGCATAGAAATACGGAACCGACCAGTCGGAGCCGCTTTCGTCGGCAATCACCTCAAAGCAGTAACGCGCACCATATCGCACTTTTTGCTGGATATTGAACTCCAAAAATTCCTCTGTCAATTCTTCCGGCGCATAGTGCCCTGAAAGCAGAACTTCGCCGGATTCCTCCCGCATGCTTACGGTAAATCCGCCGTTTCCGGCCCCGTCCGCAATCGCAGAGAAAACGATCCGGTTCAAAAGGTCTCCGTCCAAAGTAAACCACTGCCGCTGTACAGACCATCCTTTTGGCGGGGGAAACGGATAGAGATTTTCCGTCGGCACACTCTCGCCGTTGGAAACCTCGACCGGAATGGCATAAAACGCTTTTCCGCCCAGGCTCAACACAAGCAGTTCCAGGCAAAGGAACAAAACGAAAAGCCATTTGGCCTTTACCCAATGTCCCATCTTCCTTATGCTGTCCTTCATCTTCCCACTTCCTTACAGCGAAACCTTATGATACACCTTCTTGCCCTTGCGCAGCACAACACCCTTTTGCAATGCTTCGGCGCCGACGACAGCCTTCATATCCGTTACTTTTTCGCCGTCCACCGAAATGCCGCCCTGCTGTACCAGACGGCGCGCCTCGCCCTTGCTCGGCGCAAGGCCCGCTGCAACCAGCAGATCCAGCACAGGTGCCGCACCTTCCACCAGCAGCGAGGCGTCCACCGTGGTGGCAGGCATATGCTCGGCATCGGCCCCGCCGCCGAACAGGCTTTTCGCCGTGGCAATGGCTTTTTCCGCATCCTCTTTGCTGTGCACAAGGCTCGTCAGCTCGTAGGCCAGCAGCTCCTTCGCCTTGTTGACGTCGGCGGCGTTCGTCATGTCGATGTCGTTGATGTCCTGCACCGATACGCTCGTCAGAAGTTTTAAGCAGTTCTGCACCTCGCAATCGTCGATGTTGCGCCAGTACTGGAAAAACTCGTAGGGGCTGGTTTTGTTCGGGTCGAGCCAGACGGCGCCCTTCTCCGTCTTGCCCATCTTCTTTCCCTCGCGCGTTGTCAGCAGTGTGAATGTCATGCCGTATACGTCACGGTTGTCGCACCGGCGGTTCAGCTCCACGCCGCCGATGATGTTGCTCCACTGGTCGTTCCCGCCGAACTGCATTTTGCAGCCGTACTCGCGCGCAAGATGCAGAAAATCGTAGCTCTGCATCAGCATGTAGTTGAATTCCAGGAACGTGAGGCCCTTTTCCATGCGCGTTTTCACGCAATCCGCCGTGAGCATCTTATTCACCGAGAAATGCACGCCGATCTCACGCAGGAAATCGACATAGTTCAGATTCAAAAGCCAGTCGGCGTTGTTCGCCATGATCGCCCGGTCGTTTGAAAAATCAATGAATTTGCTCATCTGCTTTTTGAATTCGTTCGCGTTGCTCTGGATCTGCTCGAGCGTGAGCATCTTGCGCATATCCGTCTTGCCAGTGGGGTCGCCCACCATCGTGGTGCCGCCGCCCAGCAGCGCAATGGGCCGGTGCCCCGCCTGCTGCATATAGCGCATGATGATCAGCTGCATAAAATGGCCGACGTGCAGGCTGTCCGCCGTGGGGTCGAAGCCGATATAGAACGTCACGCGTTCCTTGCCCAGCAGCTCGCGGATGGCTGCCTCGTCCGTCGCCTGCGCAAACAGGCCGCGCTCTTTGAACAGATCGAATACGTTTTCCATTTTGGTTTCCTCCTTTGTTCTTCAAGCTGTTCGAAGACAAAGCGCTTGCCAATGTATACCCATATGCGGGGAACCCCTGTGTGCTTTGCGGCATGTACCGGGCCTGCCCCGCCGATCCTGCCTTTTTGGATACGCGTCTTCTTACAGCTTGGCTGCGGCAAAGGGAAATAAAACACCCTCTGCCAAAAAAATTGGCAGAGGGCGAAAATTCGCGGTACCACCTCTGTTCGCCGTTCCCTCACGGAAAACGGCCTCGGTGTGTCTATGAAAGCGCCGGTTCGAACATCGAAGCACCGAACCATCCAATGCCCGGATCCCCGCGTTCAAAAAAGCTTTTCAGCCAACACACTGCGCGCTAACGGGCGCACCCGGCAAGGCCTACTGAAAAACTTCGTCCGCGCCGCCGCACGGAAAGTCTCTTTTTCAGCCCGCTGCTCCGGGATGTATTCGCCGCGCGCTCCGCTCCCCCTTGCACCATGATCCGGCATCCGCCGAACCGACAGGGTCTCTCTGCGCCGAAGCCTGCACGGGTACTCGTTCCCTTCTTCGCATTTCTACGATAGCGATTATAATCGAAATTTGTTCGAATGTCAAGCTTTTTGCGCCAGCCGCCCTGAAACTGCCTGCGCCGTCGCGTCTTGAGATCCCGCCAGAAAAGCATCTCCCCTCTTATTGCGCCAGCCGCAGCATCTCTCGCGCGTTGGCAAGCGCAAGCTCCGTCACCTTATCGCCGGAGATCATGCGTGCCAGCTCGCGCACGCGGCCCTGCTCGTCAAGCGGCTCGATCTCGGTATAGGTGCGGTCATTGCTTACATTTTTTTGGATCAGCAGATGGCTGTCCGCCTGCGCGGCGATCTGTGCGGTATGCGTAATGCAGATCACCTGCCGGCCGCGTGCCGTCTGCCGGAGCTTTTCGCCGATGCGCCCCGCCGCAAGGCCCGAGACGCCCGTGTCGATCTCGTCGTAGATGACGGTGCCGATATCGTCCTTATCGGCCAGCGCGCTTTTTACAGCAAGCATGATGCGCGAAAGCTCGCCGCCGGACGCGATCTTCGCCAGGGGCTTCGGATCCTCCCCCGGGTTTGTGGAAATATAGAATTCCACCGCATCCTGCCCGCTGCCGGCCAGCGGACCCTTTTTGTGCTGCAGCGTAAAGCTGATGCCGGGCATATTCAAAAAGCGCAACGCCTCTGTGATCTGCGCGTTGAAGCGCTTGAACGCATCCAGCCGTGTTTTCGTCAGCGCGTCGGCCAGTTTTTTCGCCTTTTCGTACAGCTCCGTTTCCCGGTCATACAGCTCGTCCAGGCGCTGTGTACTCGACTCGATGCCCGCAAGCTCTGTTTTCGCCTTTTCTCCATAGGCGATGATCTCGGAAAGCTCCATCCGGTATTTCTGCTTCAGGCGATAGAATTCATCCAGCCGCTCCTCGATCTCATCGAGCTCCTGCGGATCGAACTCGTAGCGCGAGAGCAGGCCCGCCACATCGCTGGCTGCCTCCCGCGCCGTCTCGTACAGGCTGCCGAGCTGATCGGCCACCGGGGCAAAATCCTCGGAGAGCGTGCGGATGTCCTCCAGCGCCGTGAATGCCGCGCCCAGCAGCTCGCCGGCGCCGGGCGTGTCGTCGTCCGCGCCGCCTAAAGCCGCATAGGCAGCATTCAGCCGATCGGTGACGGACTGCGCATTGCGGATGAGGCGGCGGCGGGCCAGCAGCTCGTCCTCCTCGCCGTCGCGCAGCTGCGCAGCCTCGATCTCGCCGATCTCGAAACGCAGTGTCTCGACACGGCGCTCTTTTTCGGCCTCGTCCATCGAGAGCGCGTCGATTTCGCGCTTTACGTGGCACAGCTCCCGATACACCTGGTAATAGGCCGCATGCTGCGCCTCGTTCTGCGCAAAGGCGTCCAGTACGCCCAGATGCTTTGCGGGGTTCATCAGGCTCTGGTTGTCGTGCTGCCCATGGATGTTCAAAAGCCCCCCACAGATATCGCGCACCACCGACGCCGTCGCGGGCAGGCCGTTGATGCGGCAGGTGCTTTTGCCCTCGGCCGTGATCTCGCGGTATAGCAGCAGCTCGTCCTCCGTCCCGTAGCCCGCGTCCGTCAGCTGCGCACGGATGCGCGGGTCGATCTCGCGGAAGGTCGCCCAGATCATCGCCTTGGGCGTATGGCTGCGCACGATCTCACGCGAGGTGCGGTTGCCGAGAATCGCGTTGATGGAATCAATCAAGATCGATTTGCCCGCGCCCGTCTCACCGGACAGCACATTCAGGCCCCCGCTGAACACAGCGGCGGCCTTTTCGATCACGGCTACATTTTCAATTCGTATTTCACACAGCATGCAAACACCCTATTACCGTCGTACGATGTACTTCGCAAGCTCCTCCGTCAGCAGGCGCGCGGATTCCTGCGAACGCATCAGAATCAGGAACGTATCGTCGCCCGAGAGCGTACCCACCACGTCGTTCCACACCATCGCGTCAAACACCTCGCAGGCGGCGTTTGCCATACCGGAATAGCATTTCACCATCACGAAATGTCCTGCGTAGTCCGCATTCAGCACCGATTCCCGGAAAATTGTCTCGAACCTGTCCGGTGAATGCGCGCTGCGCCCCGCGCCCGAGGCCGCCACATACCGGTAGTGCCCGTCTCCGGTGGATACCTTCACCAATCCCAGTTCGCGGATATCGCGCGAGACGGTAGCCTGCGTTACTTCAAAACCGTTTTTCCGCAGGTGGCCCAGCAGCTCCTCCTGCTTATCGATGGAATACTGATCTATCAGCTCCAGGATCTTGCTGTGTCGTGCGTTCTTCATTGTTATCGCCCCCTTAATTTTTTATCAATGGCCTCAAACTGATCCGCCTCGTTGAAGCAGATCAGAGAAATATATTGTTGCGAAAGTGCCACCGTCACGGTGTCCTGACAGGAGATCGTCTCCGGTTCGCGGCCGTCGCAGCTGAGCAGCGCGTGCGCCTCCATCGGAGCCGAGACCCGCACGCGCAGACGCCGCCCGGCGGAAAATACCATCGGCGGACTGTGCAAACTGTGCGCGCAGATGGGCGTGACAACGACGCCCGCGATGTGCGCATCCAGCACGGGCCCGCCCGCCGAGAGCGAATAGGCCGTCGAGCCCGTGGGCGTGGCGATCGCCACACCGTCCCCCATATAGTGGCTCACGGGGATATCGTCGCAGGAGATCTCGACGTCGATCGTCCGGAAGGCGCTTGCCTTACAGATCACCACATCGTTCAGCGCCGTCTGGCGAAAGCAGTTCCGCCCGTTGACGGACACCGAAAGCAACGAGCGCCGGTCGAAGCTGTATTCGCCGCGCACAAGGCGTTCCAGCTTTTCCATTTCGTCTGCCTCAACGGTGGCCAGGAAACCGACACGGCCGATGTTGATGCCCAGCAGCGGCTTCGCGTAGCCAAGGCCGCGGCGCGCCGCATGCAGGATCGTTCCGTCTCCGCCCACCGTCACGATCACATCGCACCGGTCGAACGCGGCGGCATCTTCTAAAAACTCGGCCGTCTCCCCTTCCATGGGGCCGCGCACAGAGGCGGGCAGCAGCACACGCGCACCGCACGCACAAAGCGTTTGCACGGCGCGGCGCGCAACGGGAACGGCGTTCTCCTTGAGCAGGTTCGGGATCAGAAAAACAGTCATGGGGGATCACATCCTCAGTCTGCCTAAAATCGGTGGGAAGCGGCGGTGCAAATGGTGTATGCCGAATGCCGGACGCATATGCATCATTCTCATCATTCCGAACGGCCGCGGTGTGCATGTACATACCGAAAGCACCTGCGCCCTACAGCGTTTCGTGCGCCCGCGCAACCACTTCTCCAATGGCGGCCTGCGTCAGCCCCACGGGTTGCCCGCTCTTGCGCACATGCAGTAAAAATTCGATGTTCCCCTCCGGCCCTTTGATTGGGGAAAAATCCACACCGGCGGCAGAAAAGCCGTTTTGCACCGCAAAGCCGGAGGCTGCCGCCAGCACCTCGCGGTGCGTTTCGGCCTCGCGCACCACGCCCTTTTTGCCGACCTTTTCGCGCCCGGCCTCGAACTGCGGCTTTACCAGGCACACGCCCTCGGCGTCCGGCGTAGTGATTGCCGCCGCCACGGGAAACACATGCCGCAGCGAAATGAATGAAACATCCACGCTGAAAAACTGCACCGGCTCTTCGAGCTGTTCAGGCGTTACGCTGCGGATATTTGTGCGCTCCAGATTGACCACGCGCGCATCGCACCGCAGCGGCCACGCCAGCTGCCCGTATCCCACATCCACCGCGTACACCTTTTCGGCGCCGTTTTGCAGCATGCAATCCGTAAAGCCGCCGGTGGAGGCGCCGATGTCCATACACACCTTCCTGGCGGGAGAAAGCGGGAACGAGCGCATCGCCTTTTCCAGCTTCAGCCCGCCGCGGCTGACATAGCCGATATCGTGGCCGCGCACCTCCACGTGCGCATCCTCCGCGATCATGTTGCCGGGCTTATCGCTCTTTTCCTCGCCCACATAGACTACCCCGGCCATGATCAGCGCCTTGGCGCGCTCGCGGCTCTGCGCGAGGCCGTGCTGGCAAAGATATTGATCCAAACGTATTTTCACGCGTCTTCTCCCTGAAACCCATCGTGTTTTTGGCCGTGCTGTGCCTTTGGCAATTTCAGCTTCCGGTTGCGCCGCGCCTTTGGCGGCTTCCGGCACAACTGTGCGGCTCCTTAGGAACAGCCCGTACCCGCACGCTCCGTCAGCACGGCGGCAAGGCCCGCCGCGTCCAGCCCAAACCGGGCGCGCAGCTCGTCCACGCTTGCATGCAGCAGGCCGAGGTTTGGCACCGCGATGTGGCGGAACTGTGCCGTGCAGCCCCGCCGGAGCAGCGCAGATGCAAGATGCTCGCCGATGCCGCCATTCCGGATGCCCTCCTCCGCGAAGACGATCCGCCGGTAGCCGTGCAGCGCCTCGCAAAGGCCCTCCGGCAGGGGGTGGATTACGGTCAGCTTATAGACATCCGCCAAAGTGCCCTGCTGCGCCGCACGGTGCGCGGCCTCCAAAGCGGGCGCTGTTTCGGCGCCATAGGTAACGAGCGCGGTACCGGCCGTGCCGCTTTGCGCTGCAAATACGTCAAACGGTTTGCCGCTGCAGCCCAGCGCCGCAAGCGCCTCGTCCTCACTGCCGCGCGGATAGCGCAGCGCGCGCGGGCCGTCCGCCTGCAAAAGCACATGCAGCCAATGCGTCAGCTCGGCATAATTGCACGGCGACACCACGCAAAAATCGTCGAGTTCGCTGAAAAAAGCCGCGTCGTAAATACCCTGATGCGTCTCGCCGTCGCCCGGGACAAGCCCGGCCCGATCCACCGCAAACAGAACGTTCAGGCGCTGCAGATTCACATCGTGGATGATCTGGTCGTATCCGCGCTGCAAAAAGGTGGAATAGATCGACACCACCGGCCGCATGCCCCCGGCGGCCAGGCCCGCCGCAAACGTGACGGCATGCTGCTCCGCCATCCCGACATCGAAAAAGCGTTCCTTGTGCTGCTTATAAAAATACTGCAGCCCCGTGCCGTATTTCATGGCGGCCGTAATCGCGCAAAGCTTTGGATCCGTCTCGCCGCAGGCGGCAAGCTGCCTGCCAAACATCGTAGAAAACGAGCTGTCCGGCGCGATATCGGGGTTTGTCAGATGGTTCAAATCAAACGCGGAAACACCGTGATATTCCCCCGGATTTTCCTCTGCGGGCAGAAACCCCTTTCCCTTTTTTGTAATGATATGGACAAAAAGCGGCGCGCTCTGCTCCTGCCGGTAAGCATCGAACAGCGCGGCAAGCTCGCACACATCGTGCCCGTCGACGGGGCCGACATATTGAAAACCCATTTCCTCGAACATCGTGGAGTGATACAGCGCGCGGCGCAGGACGGATTTGGCCGCCTGGATCGTCGTTTTGATGGCGCCGCCCACGATCGGCGTTTGGTCCAGCAGCGATTCCACATCGCGCTTTGCCTTGAAATAGCGCGGGTCTGTGCGCAGGCGCGTCAAATACTGCGCCACCGCCCCCACGTTTTTTGAAATGGACATCTTGTTATCGTTCAGCACAACGATCAGGTTGCTCAGGCACTGGATGTTGTTCATGCCCTCGTAGATCATGCCGCCGGTAAACGCGCCGTCCCCCACAATGGCAATCACCTTGCCCGGCTCGCCCCGCAGCTTTTTCGCCTGCGCCATGCCGATGGCGGCCGAGAGGGAGGTGTTGCCGTGCCCCGCTGTAAACGCGTCGTGCACGCTTTCGGCCGGGCAGGGAAAGCCCGAAATTCCGTCCGCCTTGCGCAGACGGGCAAAGCCCTCCCGGCGCCCGGTAAGCAGCTTATGCGTATAGCACTGATGGCCCACATCCCAGACGATCTGGTCCTTTGGCGTCGTAAATACCCGGTGCAGCGCGACGGTGAGCTCGATCGTGCCGAGATTGGAGGAAAGATGTCCGCCTGTTTTGGACACCGAATCGATCAAAAACGCACGCACCTCACCGCACAACTGCACAAGCTGCCCGGGTGAAAGCCGCTTTACGTCCTGCGGAGAGGCGATCGTATCCAACAAAGCCGTATCTCTCACGTCCTTTCCGTCCATTTGGGAATGCATGCGCTCATGGCACGGGAATGATCACCGCGATCAAAATCCCCAGCAGCGCGCCCGAGAGCACCTCCAACGGGGTGTGTCCCACCTTTTCCTTCAGGCGCCTGCGGGTCTCGTCCAGATCGAAATTGTTCTCCTCGCTCATCCAATCCGTAAGCATGCGGTTCAGCACCTTGGCCTGCTCGCCCGTCTCCCGGCGGACACCCATCGCGTCGTACATCACGACTGCGGCCAGAATGAAGGACAGCGCAAAAATCGGGGAATTGACGCCCTGGCTTTTCGCGGCCGCCATGAACAGTGAGCACACCAGCGCCGAATGCGCGCTGGGCATCCCGCCCGCGCCCCACAGGCGCTCGGCTTCAAATTTGCCGCTCAGCACGCAATTGATGATTGTCTTGCACACCTGCGCCGTAAACCACGACAGCAGCGCCACAGATAGCATATAATTCCCGAAAAAGATCCGCTGAAGCATGTGCCCGCCGTTCTCCCTTTCTTTTGATTTGCCATTCTATTGGTTCCGGTGCAGCAGCCTGTCCGCAAGCGTTTGCAAAAATTGCGATCGCTGGCCAAATGTCTTTTCAAGCTTTTCGCAGGCTTCCCGCGTCAGCTTCCCGGCAATTTGCCGCGATCCCTCGACGCCATACAGGGTGATAAATGTCGTTTTGCCGTTTCCGGCGTCGCTGCCGATGGGCTTGCCCAGCTCCTGCTCCGTGGCGGTCACGTCCAGCACGTCGTCCATGATTTGGAACACCATGCCCACCGCGTCGGCATATGTGCCCACCGCCGCGCACTGTTCTTTCGCGGCATCAGCCGCAATCGCGCCCAGCATCGCCGCCGCGCGGATCAGCTCGCCCGTCTTGCTGCGGTGAACCGCCTGCAGCTGTTCGGCGCCCACCTGCTCGGGGTGCGCTTCGTAGTAGAGATCCTGCTCCTGCCCCCACACCATGCCGCCCGCGCCGGCCGCGCGGCTGAGCGTCTGCACTGCCTGCACGTTCTGCCGTGCCGTGCCGCGCGCAGCAGCCAGCGTCTCGAACGCAGCCGTCAGCAGCGCGTCTCCCGCCAAAAGCGCCGTTGCCTCGTCAAACGCCTTGTGGCACGAGGGACGCCCCCGGCGCAGATCGTCATTGTCTATGCAGGGCAGATCGTCGTGAATGAGCGAATAGCAGTGCAGCATCTCCACACCGGCCGCATAGCATTCGGCCAGCTCCGGGCTGCCGCCCAGCATCTCGCACACGGCAAGGCACAGCACGGCGCGCACGCGCTTGCCGCCGCCAAATAGGCTGTAGCGCGCCGCATCGCTGACGCGGGAATCCTTGCGCAGGCACTGGTAGGTCTGCCGCTTCAGCGCGGCCTCGGCCTCGGCAACATACTGCCTGTATTGCTCGTCGTAATTCATGCAAAAACCTCTTTCAAAAGCGGCCTGTTCTGTGACGCGATGGATGGGCTGTGTATAGAAATATGCCGCAATAGGTGCAGTGCGTCACAATGGATGCGCCGCGATGGAATGCGCCGTAATGGGTGCGTCACGATAAATACGTTGCTGGAACCGCACCCTGATGGGTGCACCGCGCTGGGTGCGCCATAGTGCATGCGGCACAATGGCCGCGCCCTGACGGCCGCGGCGCGGCGGACGGCCTGCTACGCCTCTTCCTCCTGCGCCTCCTCGCGGCCTGCAAGCCGCGCGTCGATTTCTTCTATGGTCACCTGCGCCTTTTTCAGCGTCTCATCGCAAAACGCGATTAGCTCCGCCGCCTTGGCATACAGCGTGAGGCTGCGTTCCAGCGGCGTTTCCTCGTCGGAGAGCTCATTTAAAATGGCCTCCAGATCCGCACCGGCTGATTCGAATGTCATATCCTTTTTCATACGGTCTCCTCATTCATA
Organism: Subdoligranulum sp.; assembly: GCA_014799685.1. Taxonomy (GTDB): domain Bacteria; phylum Bacillota; class Clostridia; order Oscillospirales; family Ruminococcaceae; genus Ruthenibacterium. The sequence goes on from JAAVHN010000004.1 coordinate 68,066, forward strand.
ACAGATTCCACGGTGCAGCCCAGCCGGCCCTCGGAGAGGCGGACTTCCACCCGGTCGCCGATCTGCACGTCCGCACTGTTTTTCAGCACTCTGCCCTCTTTTTGCACCACGCTATAGCCCCGCGCAAGAACGGCGTAGGGATTCAGCGAGCCGCACAGCGCCGCCGCGTGGCCCAGCCGCTGCCGGGCGTCCCGCAGATTTTTTTGCATCTGCCGGCGCAGCGCCTCCTGCTGCGCCCAAAGCGCCGCCTGCTTTTGCCCCGGCAGTGCGCGCACAGCCGTCAGCTGCCGGGAAGTTCCAGCCGCTTCGATCTTATTATAGCATAAACGCAGCCGATTTTGTATTTCCGCGCGAATATTTGCATAAACATTCCGGTTTCTCTGCATGTGCCCCGCAAGATCCGGCATCACCAGCTCCGCCGCGGCACTGGGCGTGGGCGCGCGCAGATCGGCCACAAAATCAAGAATCGAAAAATCGATCTCGTGCCCGATGGCCGATACCACGGGCGTTTTGCAGGCAAATGCGGCGCGGGCAATCACTTCGCTGTTGAATACCCACAGATCCTCGCGCGAGCCGCCGCCGCGTGCGACGATGATGACATCCACACGCCCGGAGGTATCCAGCCGGGTGATGGCGTTTGCGATCCCGGGCGCGGCCTCATTGCCCTGCACAGTGACCGGCGCAAGCAGAAAGTGCGCGGCAGGATACCGGCGGCGCGTCACGTTCAAAATATCCTGCAAAGCCGCACCGGTCTTGGAGGTGACGAGCCCCACGCAGCGCGGGATCGCGGGCAAAGGCTTTTTGTGCTCGGCGGCAAAGAGGCCCTCCCGGTCCAGCTTTTCTTTCAGCTGCTCAAACGCCATCTGCATCGCGCCGATCCCGTCCGGGAACATATCCTCCACATATACCTGAAACGCGCCGTCCCGTTCAAATAACGAAATCCGGCAGCGCACGATGACACGCATCCCGTTTTGCGGCAGAAAGCCGAGCTGCTGCGCCTCGCGCCGGAACATCACAGCCTTCACCGCGCACTGCTCATCCTTTAAGGAAAAATAGAAATGCCCCGTTTTGTAGTGATTGGTAAAATTGGAGATCTCGCCGCGCAGCGCCACATCTGTGAGCACGGGGTCGCTGTCGAGCAGCGTTTTGACGTAGCGGTTCAGCGCCGTTACGGTGATCACATTGGCCACGCACATACCTCCCTTGCCGCCAGAATCGCCACGCCGATGGCGTTGTCACCGGCATATTTGCCCGGCACAAACAAAACCTCCGGCTGCGCCTTCTGCACGATGCCGCGGATGATGTCGCTGCTCATCACGCCGCCCGCGCAGATCACCGGGGCATCCGGCTCCTCCTTGCGCGCGGCGCGGATCATTTGCAGCACGGTTTCGGCGACGGCGCAAAGGCAGTATTTTGCAACGTAAGCGGGAGCCGCGCCGCGCTCGAGCAGGGCCGCGCACTGGTTTTCCAGGCCGGAAAAGCTGCAGTCCGCCCCTTTTACGCTCACCTTCGGCCGGATATCCTCGCCGCACTGCGCCGCAAGCTGCGAAAGCTCCGCCCCGGCCGGAAAGCCGAAGCCTAACTTTACGCCGATGCGGTCCACGGCCTGCCCCGCATACAGATCGGTGCTGCCTCCCACCTTGCGCAGAACGCGCGCGCCCTCGCACAGCAAAAACTCGGTGGTGCCGCCGGAAATATGGAATACGAGCACCCGCTTTGAAAACAGCGCCCCGCCCGCCGCCGCAAACAGCGCCGCGGCGATGTGCCCCTGCTGGTGCGTTGTGCAAACGAGCGGCACGCCGCGCGCGAGTGCAATGCCCTGCGCCGCCGAAACGCCCGTTAAAAAACACGGCATATACGAGCCCTCTGCGGGGCGCGGCTTTTGCGAAACGCCCACCGCGTCGATTTTGTGCAGGGCAAACGCCTCGTCCGCCTGCCGCAAAAGCGCAGGCAGCGCCGCCGTGTGGTGAAACACCGCGTCGCTTTGCCGCAGGCCAAGCTCCCCCGGCTTTACAGGCAAAAAGCGCTTGCAGTCGAACACGACCTCGCTGCGCGCGGTATCGAACACCGCCAGCGAGGTTGCGTAATTGCTGGTATCAATCCCGAGTGTGAACATGCTCAAGGCTCTCCGTCCTTGCCTTCCGGCTGCGGCGCAGGGGCCGCCGTGCCGTGCTCCTGCCGGGAGATCGCGCCCAAAATGCCGTTGATGAACTGATGATCCCCATCCCCGGCATATTTTTTTGCAAGCTCAACCGCCTCATTGATGACGATGCTGTCCATATCGTCGCTGCCGCTGTACAGCATCTCCGTCACGGCAAGGCGCAGCAAAGCGGCGTTCACGCGCGGCAGGCGCTGCAGCGTCCAATCCTTCAGCTTCGAGCGAATGAGGTCGTCCACCTCTGCGCTGTGCGCGTAAAAATTGGCGAGCAGCGCCTCGCCGTAGGCATCCACCGCGTATTCGCCCTGCTCTTTGGACATCGCGACGATCTCCTCGATGCTGTTTGCGCCAAAGCCCGCTTCAAAGAGCGCAATAAAGGCGTTTTCGCGGGCGGTTCTTCGGGCGATCTTTCTTTCCATGTTCGTTCCTCACAAAGATAAGCCCTCCTGCAAAGAAAACGCCGGCCGGACCGGGAAAACGGCGACGCCGCTTTCCTGCCCGATCGTCTGATGCCTGCCGCGGGAGGGCTATGGTTTTTTCTGAACGGCAGCAGCTGTTATTCCACCGGCTGCGCCGCCTCCTGCGCAACACCTGCCACCACGATATTCACCTTCGATACCGTGATGCTCGTCATGTTCTGCACGGAGCTTTTTACGTTTTCCTGTATTTTTTCGCACAGAGGCGGGATCTTGCGGCCGTAGTCCACGATGATATGCACCGTAATCTCCGCCACATCCTCGGTAAACTGAACCAGTACGGGCTTTTGCAGATTCACTCTGTGGAACAGCCCCTGCACGCCCGCATTTCCGGTAGAGATCTCCTTCACGCCATCGACCTCAAGCGTCGCAAGCCGCGCAATCTTTGCGATCACATCTGCCGAAATCTGCAGGCCGCCGCCGACGCGGCCCGAATCTGTTACTTCCATCTTCAAACCTCCCCTGCCCGCCGAAGCAAGGCATTTCTGTGTGTTTGCTTCGGCCCTTGGAACCCCACCGGATTTATCCCTGGGTGACCCGGCCCTGCCGGGCGGCAGGAACATCCAAAACACGGCCAAAGCCCTCCCTTTGCACCGCGCGCACCGCGCCGACCAAATGCAAAAAGATGCTATAATATTCACGATGCGAATATTATAGCATCTTTTCTCGTTTTTCACAACACCTATTTCAGCCATGCCCGGGGATTTATTCAGAGTTCTCCTGCAGCGGCACAAAAAGCTCCCATATGCCGGCACAAAATACGCTTTCCCGTTTCAAGGGAAGCTCTGATTAAATCGACACGCACGCCCCGGCGATTTATTCAGGGGTTCCCAAGGTCTGCAAGCCGCCGGGCAGACGGCCTATTTCACCTCGACGATGCTGATATTCTGTGCTTTCACGTCCATTTTACCGAGGATGATATCGCGCAGCTGCGCCACCTCGCTCGTCGTCAGGCCCTCGCTGCCCGTTTTCACCGTCAGGCTCACGCGCTCGCCGTCAATAAATGCCACACAGTCTGCAAAGCCCTTTGCTTTCACGAGATTTTCGATATCGCTCTCGATCGTGATGCTGTTGATCGCGCTTGTCAGTGTCTGGGTGACGGCGGTCTTTTCCTCCTCGGACAGCGCGGCATTCTTCAGCGCCTGCTGCATCGTATCCAGCGCCTCGTCGCGCGTCTTGCTGCGCGAAAGGCGCGCCTGCTCGAAGTACTGGTCGGTGCCCGTCTCGCTGGCGCTGACAAGCTGTGCGTCGCCGTAATTTTTATCGGGCAGCGGGTCCAGCACGGGCAGGGCATCCTGAATTCCGCCCGTCTGGCCCGATGAGCTTGATGCCGCGGCGCCCGTCTGCACAGCGAACGGCGTGTCGGCCTTTGCGTATTCCCAGTTCAGATAAACCGCCACGCCCAGCGCCGCTACGAGGGCGAGCAGGGTAAATTGCCGTTTGTTTTTTGCGCTTTTCATGATGCATCCTCCGTCTCTGTCATTTTAATCACGCACACGCGGTTGGTCGGCAGCCGCAGCACGACTGAAACCAGCTCGGTAACGCGTTTGACTACAGTAATATCATCGCCTCCCTCACACACCACGGCCACGCCCTTCACCTCCGGCTCGAGGCATGTCTCGATGAGCGGCTGCTTTCCGTTTCCGGCATCGATCAGCACATGCTCGTTCTCGTAAGACTGGCGGCGGGAGACCGCACCGTCTGCGCCGCCGGCGGCCGTCTGCGTGTCGTTTTGCTCATCGTAGGCATATACCGTTTCGCCGTCGTTTTCCAGCGTGAGCATTACGCGCACCCTTCCCGCGCCCTGCACCGCACTGATCATCTCGGTAAGACGCGCTTCCAGCTCCTGCTCGGTCTGGCCGCGCTGCCCGGTCTGCCCAATTTGCGGCTCGGGCTGTACGGCGTCCTCCGCCGCGCTTTGGCGCGGCGCAAAGAGCAGATCGGACAAAAAGATCAGCAAAATGCCGGCAAGCCCCAGAAAGAAAAGCGCGTTCTTTTTTTGCACAAGGCCGCGCAGAGCCGCCGCCGCGTTTTCCCATGTGCGTTCTTGTCTCTCTCTCATTTTATGATCCTTCTTCCTGCAATACGACAGGTACGTCCGCGCCGATCGCGCGTATTATGGTTTGCCGGATGACTTCCTCCTGCCCCGGCGGCGCCGTCACGGTGATGCGTTCCACCTCGATGCTTTCGCCTTCCTGCACCAGACGGACGTCGACGGCGCGATGCGCGATGCCGGCCTGTGTCAGCGCCTGCCCAACTGTTTCCGAGAGCTGGGCCCCGGCCTGCGCCATCACGAGCGCCCCGGTATCCGGCGTCTGCGCCCCCTGCGCCGCCTCGGGCAGCTGCGGCAGACGCATCTCATCCCCGCTTTGCAGCGGTGAAAGGGCGGCTGTTAAAATATACAAAGCAAGCACGAGCTTTATGACAGAAAATCGCTTCCGCTCGCTGGAAAACTGCCCAAGCAGCCCCGCAACGATACAGGCAAAACAAAAAGACAGCGTCCACGCCCGCAGCTGCTCCATCGTTATCCCCCGTTCCCCAGTAAAATCATCATCATGGTGGCAGAGATCACGATCAGGCTGAAAAAGGCAATCATGGAGATGTAAATGCCCACGCAGTCTGCAAGCCCGGAGAGCAGCTTTGCCCCCTTGCCCCCGCCGAATGCCGCGGCCGCAATCTCTCCCGCGGCGAACAGCATCCGGTAGATGCAGCACTGCAGCAGCAGCGGAAAAAACGCCGCCGCGATCACAGCGATGGCGGCAAAACCCACCGTTCCCTTTACCAGCTTCATCCCGGCCAGCACGCTGCCCATCGCGTCCGAGATGGCCCGGCCCACCACGGGGACGCTGCTGCCGACAATAAACTTCCCTGTTTTGAGCGCGAGCGTATCGGCACTCTGGGCAAAAACGCTCTGCAAACCCATCAGGGCGCCAAACACCGTCGCGCACAGCGTCATCAGCCACTTGGTCCATTTGCATACCGTCTCGGTGAGGCGCGAAAGCGCCTCGGTGCCCGAAGCCGCCGACGCCGCCGTCATCGCCAGCAGCAGGCGGGAAAACGGCAGTCCGACACGACACAGCACATCGGTGATCACCATTGCAATGCTGAAAAAGGTGCCGCTGTACAGCGCCGCGCTCCCGGCCTGTCCGCATGCCGTCAGCACCGAGGCAAACACCGGAACGAACGAGACGATATATGCCCGGCTCGTCTGCACGGCATCCTCAAGCAGCTCGTTGAGCGCCGTCACCGGCGCGGCGCACAGTGCAAATACCGCCAGTGCTGCGATGGTATCCACCAGGCCCGCAAGCTCGGGGGAGGTGCGATCCGCGCAGAGGCTCTGCCCCACCGCCGCCAGAAGCAGCACCCCGCACAGCTTTGCCAAAAGCTGCAGCGGCCGCCGGATGCTCTGCCGAAGCTGCTGCCCCAGCCACGCCAGCCAGTCGGGCAGCGTCATCGCGCTGAATTCCTGGGCCGTCATCGGCGCATCCTCCACGATGCGGTCCCATTCCTCGGGGATCTGTGGATCGCCGTCCGGCGGATCCTCGTCCCATGGCTGTGGGTCGCCGTCCGGCTGTTCCACGTTCCACGGCTGCAGATTGCCACTGTGCAATTCTTCGCTCCATACCGGTGTATATGTCCGGATCATTTCGAACCGGATCAAAGAGCGTTGAATCCGTTTGGCATTGTACCATGCCGGCATTTGTGGCTGCACCCGTTCGCAGGGGCCTGCCATGGCCGCTTTCCCCCCGCCGCACGCCTGCGCGCGCGGCTGCGCCCACACGGCGCACAGCAGTACCGCCAGCAGGCATACGGCGCGCTTTATCCCAGCAGCGAGAGCAGCGTATCGGCCAGCGTGTTCAGCAGCGGCAGCGCCGCCAAAAGCACGGCCGCCTTGCCCGCCAGCTCCACACGCCCGGCCAGCGCCGTCTGCCCGGCCTGCAGGCACAGATCCTGCACGCCCTGCGCGACCACCGCGATGGCGACGGCCTTGCCCACAGCGCCGATGTGCTCCAGGCCGGAGAGCTGCGAAAGCCGCCGCACGAGATCGACGGCAGGCCCAAGCGCCTGCGCCACGCTCCAGAGCAGCACGATGCAGCAGGCCAGCGCCGCCAGCACGGCGTGCGATGGATTGTACTGCCGCAGGAGATCCAGCAGCACAAGCGCGCAGAGGCAAAACCCCAGAAGCTTGAAGATCTCCATGGCCTCTCACAGCTCGAACAGTTCCTTAATGGTATCAAACAGCACACTAATCTGCCCGATGATCATCATCAGCACGACGATTAAGCCGGCCAGCGTCGTCATCATCGCCTGTTCCTCGCGCCCGGATCGGATCAAAAGCTGGTTGAGCACGGCCACAATGATGCCGATGGCCGCGATTTTGAATACAAAGTCGATGTTCATGTTTTACTTCACTCCTCTTTCGTACGGCGCCACGGATGGCAGCGCCGAGGCGATCTTTACAGCAGCAGCAGCGCCGCAGCGCCGCCCAGGGAAAGGCCGATGGTGCGGTACAGCTTTTGCTGCACGGCCGCCTGCTCGCGCGCCAGATCCAACGCCTGCTCCAGACTGTCCTGCGCGTGCGCAAGGCGCTGCTCCTCCTCCCGCGCCGGACAGGCGCCAAGGCCCTCCAGCGCACCGCGCAGCGCGGCGCGTTCGGACGGCAGGGTGACCTCCTCGATCTCCCGTTCGGTGCGCTGCAGCGCGCTATCCAATTCCGTCTGCAGCCCGCTGCCCGCATCCAGCTCTAAAAAATAGAGCGGCAGCGCGGCAAGGCGCGTATTCTTCTGCGCTTCGGCAAGAATCTCCTCGGTGCGGCCGCAGCGAAAATGCAGTTCCCGGCGCACCGCATCCAGAAAGGCGCACATCTCGCTCAGCACCCGCACGCGCCGCGCGCATGCATCCCCCTTATGCCAGCCCAGCGCCCCGCCCGCGTACAGGATCAGCAGCGCGCCGATCCCCTTAAACATCAGCTTCCACATGAACGACCTCCGATAAAGCACCCGGTTCCGCCCTGCCGCGCAGAAAAGCGACCTCGGAAACGGCGCCTGTTTGCAGCAGCGCCGCGTACTGTGGCCTGCGCCGCAGCGCCGCAGGATCCGGCGCGTGCATGGTGACGACCAGCCCCACGCCCGCATTTGCCGCCTGCGCGATGGCAGCAATTTCTTCGACAGCGCCCACTTCATCGCACACCAGCACCTCCGGCGCAAGCGCGCGCAGCGCATGCTGCATGCCGGTATGCTTCGCGTACCCCGAAAGCACATCGCAGTGCACCGGCGGCGGGCTGCAAAAGCCCGACGGCTCAACGGGAGCGATCTCGCACCGCTCGTCCACCACGGCCGTTTTGCGGCCCAGCCGGGAAAGCTGTGCCACAATGGCGCGCAGCAGCGTCGTTTTTCCGCTGCCCGGCTCGCCCGCGACAATCAGTCCCACGCGCGCGGCGCGCAAAAGCGGTATCAGCCGCGCGTCACACATGCACAGCGCTGTGCGCGCCACACGCAGATTGATGGAGGTGATGTTTTTAATGGCAAACATCCCGTCGCTGTCGGTATAGGCCGTACCGCACACACCCGCGCGGTGGCCGCCCGGCATCGGCACAAAGCCGTTTGCGATGCTTTCGGAAAAGCTGTGTACCGAATAGCCGCAGATCGCCTGAAAGCAGGTTTGCAGCAGCGCGTGATCGGTAAAAAGCGCATCCGGCCCCGGCTGCTGGGTCAGGCGGCCGCCGGCTGCGACAAAGCGCGGCCCCGCCGGCGTGCTCAGCGCCGCCGGACGGCCGGAGCGCAGGCGGATCTCGGTGACGGATGCCGCCGCATCGGGCGCGATGCGGCACAAAGGCTGCGCCACATCGGCCGGCAGCTGCGCCGCCGCATGATAAAATGCGTCCATCCCTATGCGCTCCTTTCTTCGTTTTCCGATTGCACTTTCGTTCTTCTGTTCGAATCCGTCTTTTTCTGTGATTGGCGTTGTCCGTCTGCCTGAAATGGTCTTTTCAGACCATCCGCAGCAAGCAGGCTTTTGGGAGTGATTCGTTTCACCCGCCTGTCTGAAGCAGTTATCCTCTCACCGCCCGGTTTGTTCAATGATATGAAGAAAGGACAGGCATTAGAACCTGTCCTTTTTGTATCGGCCGTTTTCCGACCGGACATATTTTATTTTTCTCCGTTTCCCTTTCTGTTTGGTCTTCTCTTGATCCGCAGCAGCCGCATAAAATCCGGAAACAGCGAGGCATCCGCCGGTGTAAACATGATCCACTTCCCGTCATGGTACGTTTTGGCCTCGTCGTATATCCTTTGGACCTCTTTTGTGTAGTTCTTCCGATCCTCTTCAAATTTCAGACGCTCGTCTTTTCCCAGGATGACCATGAACCCCACGCAGTTTTCTCTTGCATAGAGCGCGCACAGTGTTTTGCCGCCACGGCGGTATTTGTACTCGTATTTCCACGCTTTCCCGCCCTGATCCCACAATCGGTCCATATTGTATTTCTCGTCAATCAGAGTACACAGCTCATGCCATACAAAATACAGCGTTTCTCCAAGCAAAGCTGTCATTTCTTTTTCGTCAGGAATCCGATCCAGCATTTGAGCCCTCCTGTATCATTTCTGTCATTTGCGGCCGAGCATGCCGTTCGGCGTTCCTTTCCCTTTTGGGGATTTACCACAGGATGCAAAGAAATTCCAATCAGTATACCCTGCGGCAAACAGATCTGCGGCACAAAGCTCAGTCCTCGTCCTCCTGCTCGTAGCGCTCCTGTTCCTCAGCGAGCTTTTCCCATTCGGCCAGCACCTCATCCTGATGGAAGCGCGTATCGTCCAGCTCGTCGCAGACGTCGCGCAGGCGCATATGGTCGCGCAGCACCTCGGGGTCGTTCACTTCCCCCTCTAACTCCATCACGCGCAAAGCGAGCGATTCCATCTCGTCCTCCAGCGCCTTCAGCCGGGCGCGCACCTCCGCGCGGCGGCGGCGCTGCTCCTTGCCGTAGGCGGCCTTTCCCACCGGGGCCGTATTTTCCGCCGTGAGCGGCGGCGCCGGCTGCGCCGCCGTGCGATGCAGCATCGCGTCGTAATTGGCATACGGCGCGGTTTTCCCATCCTCGATGTGCAGGATCGGGCAGGCAAGGCTGTTCATCAGATAGCGGTCATGCGTAACGAGCAGCAGCGTGCCCTCGTACTGCGCCAGCGCCGCGCCCAGCGATTCACGCGTGTAGATATCCAGATGGTTCGTCGGCTCGTCGAGGAACAAGAGGTTCGGTTTTTCCAGCAAAATCTCAGCGAAGCGCAGGCGCGCAAGCTCCCCGCCCGAAAGCGCGGTGCAGGGCTTGAATACATCCTCTCCGCGAAAATTCAGCCTGGCCAAATGGCTGCGCACCTCTAACTCGGTAAATTTGGGGTATTGATCCCAAATCGCGCTGATGACCGTGCCGCCGCGCCGCAGCTGCTGCTGTTCGAATACGGAGGGCTTTGCGCCCGTGCCGAGGCGCACCGAGCCCGTTTGCGGGCGCAGGCGGCCGTCCAGCACGCGCAAAAGCGTGGATTTGCCCGCGCCGTTCGGCCCTGCGATCACGAGGCGCTCGCCGCGCTTTACCTGCAAATCAAATTTATCAATCAGCTTTTTTCCGCCCAGCGTCACGGAAATATTTTTGGCCGTCAAAACCTCGTTATAGGGCGTCACGTCAAACGTGAAGCGAAATTTCAGATCGGTGTGTGCAGTGCGCGGCGCCTCGGTGATCTCCATTTTCTCGAGCTGCTTGCGGCGGCTCTGCGCCATTTTTGTGGTGGAGGCGCGCACCAGATTGCGCGCAATGTAATCCTCCAGCTTCGCCGCCTTTTCCACGTCCGCGTCGTGCTGCTTTTGCTGCAGCGCGACGGCGGCCTCCTTTTGCGGCAGATAGGCCGAATAGTTTCCCTTGTAGGCCGTCAGGCGGTTTGCCTCGATCTCGAAGATGCGTGTGCAGACGGTATCCAGAAAATAGCGGTCGTGGCTGATCACAAGGATCGCGCCCGGATAGGTTTTTAAGTAGCCCTCCAGCCACTCCATTGTCTCGAAGTCGAGGTGGTTCGTGGGCTCGTCCAAAATTAAAAGGTCGGGCTTTTGCAGCAAAAGCTTCGCGAGGCAAAGCCGCGTGTGCTCGCCGCCGGAGAGCACTGCCACGCGCTTTTCATAATCCTTCGCCGGGAACGCCATGCCGTTTAAAATCTTTTTGATCTGCGTATCCATATGGTAGCCGTCGGCCGCGTCCACCGTGGCGGAAAGCGCCGCGTGGCGCTCGAGCAAAGCCGCATCGCCGGGGCGCGCCGCCATCTCGCGCTCCACACGCTCCATTTCTGCCATTGCATCCAGCACGGGGCGGAACGCGTTTTCCATCTCGCCGTACACCGTGCGGGTGGGGTCGAGCACGCTGTTCTGCTCCAGATAGCCGACCGTCGCGCCGCGCGCCAGCGTAATTGTACCGCTGTCCGGCTCCAGCTCGCCCGTGATCATTTTGATCAGGGTCGTCTTGCCCGCGCCGTTCTCGCCGATGACGCCCACGCGGTCCTGCGCGTCGAGCTGAAAGCCGATGTCCGTCAGGCACAATTCTGCCCCGAAATATTTTTGTAAGTCCTGTACTGTCAGTAACATAATTCCCTCACAGACTGTTCCGACCGGCCGCGCAAACGGCATAGATCGTCACGTCGTTGTTTTCGTAGGCGACAGGAAAGCCGGAGAGCTGTTCGGTATCGCCCGGATATTGCTTCGAAAAGACCAGATATTGGATGTTCTCTTCTTCGCAGAGCCGGACAATCTCCTCCGGCGAACTGCTGGCGCTGAACAAAGCGGCATTCACCGTCTGCTTGGCCTTCACGACAGCCTCGGAAACACCCATATTCGTTATCGCATAGGTATAGCCCTCCATATACGCCTGCCGTCCGCTCATGGCGGTATACAGGCTGGAAATACCGTCTGAAGCGTTGCTCCAGCTGTGGATGCGGTTCGTGGCAAACTGCACGGTATGCGGCGTATTCTCCCGCAGCCAATCCATTGCGGCTTCGTCCCCCGCCCGCGCTGTGCTGACATACGGATATTTCGGAATGATATCCAGATTGCGCGCAAGCTGCCGCATGCCGCTGCCCGTAAAGTTGATGGTCAGCACCACCGTCGTCGCAAAGCCCACCGCCCCGCACGCTGTGCAAAGGACCCGCGCGCCGGGCATGCGGATCGCGCCGAGCCTGTCCACCGCAAGCAGGTTCAAAAAGAAGATCGCAATCAGCGCGAAATACAGCTGGCTGGAAGCGGGATGCCAGAACAAAAAGTATGCCAAAAATCCACCCGCAACCATACCGTTTGCAAAAAGCCGCTCGGCTGGAAGCCGCCACACCTTGCGCACATCCTGCCAAAGACCGCTCAGATACAGTACAAGCTGAAACGGCTGCATACAGAATGCCAGCACCAGCGCGCCCAGCACCAGAGCTGCCGCCTTCACCGCGCCCCCCATCGCCGAAAGGCTGCCGATCCATCCGCCAAGGACAGAATATTCAATCGTGCGAAAGTCAAAGTAAATACTGGTATTGGCTCCGGAGGAAAAGAGCATAAAGTAGACGACCGAAAAAATGGCGATGACACCTGCAAAGGCGGCAGCCGCCTTGCCCATGCGCGGCCGTCGGAAAAAGACGAACAGCATCGTCAAAACAAAGCTGCAGGCCGCGATGGCCGCCGCAGGCCCCTTGGAAAAACAAACCAGCACGAAGCTGCCGAGAAATACTGCCAGATAACACCAGCTCACATCAAAATTCCGCCGGGCCATCTCCGCAAACAGAATGACAAAAATCGAAAAGAAAATTGCCGCCGTTCCCTGCGCGTTGATATTGGTGATCAGGTGCATCAAATTGGTATTGCCAAAAATGCCCCGGCCGTTCGTCAGCGCCGTTCCAAGGCTGGCACAGTTGAACAAAAGCAGCACAAACGGGAACAAAAACGCCTTTTTCGCATCCCCACGGTAAAAGCAGTGCCCCAGCGCATACACACAGCACAGCATCGCCGCCAGTACCGCCGGCGCTGCGTAAAACACAAAGATGTCATAGCACGAAACACCGCTTACAATCGACAGCGTGCCGAGTATCATTTCCGTGAGGTAGTGATACGCAAAGCGCACCATGGAAAAGCGAATATCCTGCGGCGGAAACGCGAGGGCAAATGAATTTGCGTTGCCGATATTCCACATCACGTCCTGCGTTAAAACAATTTCGCCCACTGCAGCGGGATGCGCATTTTTTACGCTGATCTGGCAGGCAAACAACACCAGCAGCACGCCCCACAGCACGGCGTAGGATAAAAATCCACCGTTTGCGGAAAGCCTTTTCCAAACCGCTTTGGGGTGCGGCAGCGCCCCGTGCAAAACAATCAGCCAAAAAGCGCCCAGCAGGGGCGGCAGCAGACGCAGAACCCACAAAAAGCCCAGGCGCTGGCAAACACAGTACGCCGCCGCCAAAAAGCCCGTGCCCAAAAGGATGCCAAGCGGCACGGTATATTGCGGCAAAGCGCGCTCCATGCCCGTAACGTGCGCCCAGAACCGCCCGGGAAGATACAGATAAGCCGTACAGCAAAACGAAAAAACAAACAGTCCCCAAAGCGCAGCGCCGCTGACACGGATAAGTACAAAATAGCACAGCACGCACAAAGCGCACAGGCAAAGCTTTGCACGCGCAAATCCAGTGCACAGATGTTCCAAGCGTTTTTTCATCTTTTCACCATTCCTTTTTGCCCCGCTCTGTTCGGCGCTGTTTTTCCTTCGCAGGAAACCGCCGCCGGAAGCACCCCGGCGGCGGCTTCACAGATATTTTTCTTTTTGTTTCTTTTTGAGAAACCCGTCGGTCGCTTTCGAGCATATTCAAGCGAAACCATCTTTGAGTCTCATTTGAACAGCCGGTTCAAAAGGGAGACCGCCACGCTGATAATGCCCATCACGATAAAGATGCCGCACATGCCCATCAGCATCACACGGAGCGACTGCAATACCATTTCCATCGCGCTTTCCTCCCTTATGCCCTTGCGATCAGGTTCAGGATCAGCCCGCCGGCGATGACGCTGGCGATCTGCCCGCCCACATTGACGCCCGCAGCGTGCATCAAAAGGAAATTCTGCGGGTCTTCCTTCAGGGCCATCTTATGCACCACGCGGCTGCTCATCGGGAATGCCGAGATGCCGCACGCGCCGATCATCGGGTTGATCTTGTTTTTTGTAAAAAGGTTCAAAAATTTGGCAAACAGCACACCGCCGACCGTATCAAAAACAAAGGCGAACAAGCCCAGCAGCATGATCATCAGCGTGCCGGCCGAGAGGAACTGCTGCGCCTGCATCTGCGTAGCCACCGTAATGCCCAGGACGATGGTAATTAAATGGGCCAGCACGTTTTGCGCCGTCTCGGAAAGGCTGTTCAGCACGCCGCACTCCCGCAGCAGGTTGCCGAACATGAGAAACCCGACGAGCGACACACTGCGCGGCGCGATGAGCCCCGCGATGATGGTGACGACGATTGGGAACAGGATGCGCACTGTTTTGCCGATCTCCTTCGCCTCGTACGGCATGCGGATGAGGCGTTCTTTGCGCGTCGTCACCAGGCGGATGACCGGCGGCTGGATGATGGGCACCAGCGCCATATAGCTGTACGCGGCCACAATGATCGCGCCCAGATACCTTGTACCGTAGTAGTTGCCCACAAAAATGGACGTGGGGCCGTCCGCCGCGCCGATGATGGCAACGCTGGCCGCATCCTGCAGCGTGAATATGCCCGGGAACACCAGATTCACCGCGCAGGCCAGCGTCAGCGTGATAAAAATGCCGAACTGCGCCGCTGCGCCGAATAAAAGCAGCTTCGGGTTCGAGAGCAGCGGGCCGAAATCGATCATCGCGCCGATGCCGATGAAGAGCAAAAGTGGAAACAGCTCATTGGCAATGCCTGCGCGGAACAGCTCGCTCAGCGCACCTGCCTCCGGGCCCAGCTCGCGCACCTGATCAATGGCGCCGGAGAGCGGCAGGTTCACAAGAATCGCGCCAAAGCCCATCGGCAGCAGCAGGCTCGGCTCCATATCCTTTTGAATGGCAAGGTAGATCAGCACGCCGCCGATCGCCCACATCACCACCATTTTGACGGCGGAAACCGCGTCGAGCGAAAGCATGCTGCCGAACATGGCATGAAAAAAATCGGCAAACAGTTTCATACAGTGCTTCCTCGCTTTATTCCTGTGACCCCGCATACTCCCGCGGGGAAATATCGGCCGCACGTTCCTTTTGCGGCCGATAACCCCGCATACTCCCGCGGGGAAATACCGGCCGCACGTTCCTGGTGCGGCCGATAACCCCGCATATTCCTGCAGGGAAATACCGGCCGCACGTTCCTGGTGCGGGCAGCTCGTTTGCAATAAACCGGGTCGCTCTGAAGCTGTTTTGGTCCGCCGTGCGGCGCATCAGCCGAAACCTTCGATTAGCCGGCTGTCAGTCCGGCGCACCGGCGGCTTTGGACTTACAGTGTGCATCACACCACGCAAGGATATCGGCGTATACCTCGGCACGGTTCGTCTCGTTCAAGATCTCGTGCCGCGCACCGGGGTAAAGCTTGATGGAAAGATCCTCCACCCCGGCCTCCTTCAGCATGCGGTATACCGTCTCGACGCCCTTGCCGTAATCGCCCACCGGATCCATATCTCCGGCAAACAGCGCCACCGGCAGCGTTTTGGCGATGCCGGACGCCCATTTGGGGCTGCTGACGGCGCGCAGAATCGTCATCAGGTCATGGAACGCGCTGGCGGTGAAAATGAACGTGCATTTTTTGTCCGCCGCGTATTTTGCCACAATCTCCTGATCGCGTGAGATCCAGTCGTAGGGCGTCGCGGGGTTTTCCACGCGCTTCAGATACTGGCCGAACGCCATGTTGTTGAGAAATGCGGAGCGGTGCTTCGCACCCTTGAGCTTCCCGATCCATTCTGTCAGTACGACGCCGACGCCGGCCATCGGGTTCGGCCCGCCCGTTCCGCTGAGCACCAGCGCGTCCAGCGTATCCGGATAGCGCACGGCATACTCCCGCGCGAAAAAGCTGCCCATGCTGTGTCCCAGAAGGATGAGCGGCAGGCTGGGATACGCCTCGCGTGCCAGACGGTTCATTTGGTTCAGATCGCGCAGCACGTGCTCCCAACCGTCCTTTTCGGCAAAAAAGCCGTCGGTGCCATTCGGCCCACTGCTGGTGGCGCCGTGGCCCAAATGGTCGTTGCCGCACACAACATATCCGTTTTGCGCCATATAGCCGGCAAAATCATCGTACCGTCCAATATATTCACACATGCCGTGCGATATTTGCAAAATCGCGCGCGGCGGCACATCCGGGCAGGTGTAATAATACCCCGCCACGATATTCCCCTGATTGGATGATTCAAATTTGATGTCGTTTTTCTTTACTTCCGGCATTGGCCAGTTCCTCCTCTTCCATAACGATGCGCAGCAGTTCTTCGTAGCCGCGGATGATGTGTGTGGGCTTTGGCGAACCCTCGGGCAGCGCGGCGTCCTCGAAATTGCACCAGCAGGTGTCGAGCCCGGCGTTTTTGCCGCCCGCGATGTCCGCCTTGAGCGAATCGCCGACCATCAAAACTTTTTTTCGGTTTTCGATGCCCAGCGTATTGAGCGCCGTATCAAAAATTTTGCGCGACGGCTTCGACGCGCCGACGCGGCCGGAGATAAACACGCCGTCAAAATAGCGGCCCAGCCCGGAGCGCTCCAGACGTCCCGTCTGCACGCGCTCGACGCCGTTCGATACCACGGCGAGCGTCGCCACCTCGGCCAGCTCCTCCAACATTTCCTCTGCGCCGGGAAACGTATCCGCCCGCTGGGAAAGCTGTGTGAGGTAATAATCGTTGATCTTTGCCGGATTGCCTTTCACGCCGAACATATTCAGCAGCCGTTCAAAGCGCTGCACCACTAACTTATCCTGACGCACCTTTCCCCGTTCGAGCGATGCCCACAGAGCATTGTTGATNTTGTGATAGGCCTCGACAGCCTCCTCGGTCTGGGGCAGAGAAAAATGTGCCAGCGTCTCGCGCAGAGCCGCATCCTCCGACGCGTTAAAGTCCAGCAGCGTACCGTCTACGTCGAATAGCAGGCANTAATAAAATGCCACAGAATCCACACTCCTTTCTTTGAAAAATATACCACATTGATGCAAAGCATCCGGCGCAGAGAAGCGTACCGATCGCCGAAAGCGCACCGCAGCGTCTCTCAATCAATCGAAAACCTGCCCGCAGCCGCCTCAGGAAAACTGCGGCGGGGTGCGCTGCGGCGCGGTAGGATGCGCGGNGCTCNGCCGATGCGNCGCGAGCGGATGCTCGCACAGATACTGCATCAGCTGCTGCAGTCCGGCCTCGCTCATGTGCAGGCCGTCCTCCACCACATATTCNGGCTTTGCGAACCCGTCCGACCCTTTCAGCACCTCGTCGGAGCGCAAAAAGGCAAGGTGCTGCTGCACACAGAACGCCTCCAGCGCCGTGTTGAATTCATTGATCGTCTGCATGGTGACATCCGGATACGACCGCACCTCGCCCACCGGCGGAATGGCGTTGACGATAATATCGCAGTCCGGCGCGGCCCGCCGCAGCNCCGCAANGGCTTCCCCATACAGCCGGATGAATTCCTCGCAGGTGAATTTGCCGTCCGCATTGTTTGTGCCGAACGTCATCACCACACGGCACGGCTGTACCAGCGCCACGGCCTCGGCAAGGGTGTAGGTTTTGGGNTCGTCCGCAAAGGTGATGCAGGGCGCCTCCGCAAAGCCCTCAATGCCAAGGCCNTCCACCGCCATGTAGTTTTCGAGCGGAACNAGCTCGTAAAGATACATGCGCACCATGTTGGAATCGCCNAGCCAGACGGTTTCTTCCAGATAGTCCTCGCCCGCATCTTCCGCGCGCGGCAGNACGCCGCCGGGGAAGGTCTCCTCCTCGGGCGGCGCGCTCTCCGGTGCAGATGCGGGAACNTCNTGCGCATCGGCCTGCGCCGGTACGGTCTGCAGCGCCGTCTGCCCGGCATCCATGACCAGCAGCGCAACCACCGAGCCGGAGCTGGCAAAAAAGAACACGATGCACANCAGCAACACNGCAAANGCCTGCCGCTGCCGCTTCGGCACGCGGGGCCAATCACGCAAATGAAACCGTGCTGTGGCGCTGTCCAAGNGTCGTCATCCTTTTTCGTTGATTTTCGGGAAATGCCCGCCGGGCAGGCCGGCTGCTGAAACCGGTGGGAAAGGCGCCGTCTGGGAATACAGTGTCTTTCCTTTTGCTCCGGGGATGCAGCAGCTTTTCTACCGCGCCCGGNGCTCCAACAGCCAGTCGCGCAGCGCCTCCACAGAGGGCAGCATCGCCAGAGGCGCAAAGGGCGCGAGCTCTTCGGCCGAACCGTAGCCGTACAGCGCGCCGAGCGCCGGCAGGCCGCAGTCTGCCGCGCCCTGCATATCGTTGTCGCGGTCGCCCACCATNACGGCGCATTTNCCCTGCAGCGCCGGCTGGCGCAGCACATGGCGCATCACGGCCGTTTTGGTATCCAGCGCGGTATCCCCCGCCGATCCGCCGATGAAATCGAACGCATCCTGCAGCCCTTTTTCNCTCAGCAGACGCTGCGCCACAGGCTGCAGCTTCGACGTTGCGATGCAGACCGTATAACCCGCCGCGCGCAGCGCCGCAAGCATTTGCGGCACACCGGGATAGACGCCCGTCAGCGGGCCGCTCATCGCAGCATACCGCTCGCGGTAGATGGCGATCGCGCGCTCCACATCCCCGGGCGGCAGCAGCTGAGCGAAGCTGTCCCGCAGNGGCGGGCCGAGAAAGCGCTGCAGCTGCTGCGGTGTGGCCGCCGTGCCGAACTGNGCCANCGTATGGCGAAAAGAATCAAANATCCCCGGCGCAGAATCCAGCAGCGTGCCGTCCAGATCGAATAAAACCGCATCAAAGCCCTGCAATGCAAATTTCTCCTTTCATGCCTCCACGGGCAGCCCGGCTCCAATCAAACCGGAGACGATCCGGCCCGNNTCACGCCAGNAGCATGCGGTCGTTCGCAAATTCNCCGTTGCTTGCCGCCTCGAACTTTNCNAGCAGATNGCTCACCTTCAGGNNCTTCTTTTCCTCNCCNGANACATCNTANATGATATTGCCCTCGTGCATCATCACAAGGCGGTTGCCGTAACGGATGGCGTCCTTCATGTTGTGCGTCACCATCAGGGTGGAAAGGCTGTTTTCACAGACAATCTTTTCCGTCAGCGTCAGCACCTTTTGCGCCGTCTTGGGGTCAAGCGCGGCGGTGTGCTCGTCCAGCAGCAGCAGGCGCGGGTTTTGCAGCGTCGCCATCAATAGCGTCAGCGCCTGGCGCTGCCCGCCGGAGAGCAGCCGCACCTTGGCGGAAAGCCTGTCCTCCAGCCCCAGATCCAGCATTTTCAGCTTTTGGCGGTACAGTTCGCGTTCCTCGCCCGTAATGCCCCAGCGCAGCGTGCGCGTTTTGCCGCGCCGGTAGGCCATCGCCAGATTCTCCTCAATGCCCATGTTGCCGGCCGTGCCCATCATCGGGTCCTGGAACACACGCCCCAAAAGCTTCGCGCGCTTATATTCCGGCAGCTTCGTGATATCCTGCCCGTCCAGCACAATGCTGCCGCCGTCGGCTGTGTGCACGCCCGCAATCAGGTTCAGCATCGTGGATTTGCCCGCGCCGTTGCCGCCGATCACGGTGACAAAATCGCCGTCGTTCAGTGTAAAATTCAGGTTTTGGATGGCGTGCTTCTCGTTGATGGTGCCGGGATTGAATACCTTATTGATATTTTTTAGTTCCAGCATGGCGCTCACTCCTTCTCCGCCTGTGCGGGCACGACTTTTGTTTTGCGGAATTTCTTTTGCAGGGTGGGAACGCTGAGCGCCACGGCGACCGTGACGGCGCTGAACAGCTTCAGATCCTCCGTGGAAAGGCCGAGCTGCAGCACGAATGCAATGACGATCTGATAGATTGCCGAGCCCGCAACGATGGCGCCGAGCTGCCAGGCGAAGTTGAACCGCGCGCCGAAGATCACCTCGCCGATGATCACGCTGGCGAGGCCGATGACAATGGCGCCGCGGCCCATATTGACGTTCGCGCTGCCCTGATACTGTGCCAGCAGGCCGCCCGCCAGACCGACGAGGCCGTTGGAGATGACAAGCCCGATGATCTTCATCCTGTCGGTGTTCACACCCTGCGCGCGCACCATTTTGCGGTTGTCGCCCGTGGCGCGGATGGCGCAGCCCAGCTCGGTGCCGAAAAACCAATACAGGAACGCCACAACCAGCACCGCCACCAGCGCACCGATGACAAGCGCCATCGGGATATTGCCAAGGCTGATGATGACCGGCTGGCGAAGCAGCGCAATGCTGGATTTGCCCATGATGCGCAGGTTGATCGAATACAGGCCAAGCTGCGTTAAAATACCGGCAAGGATGGCCGGAATGCGCAGCTGCGTGTGCAGAAAGCCCGTGATGAGACCCGCCAGCATGCCGGCGAGCACCGAGAACACCAGCGTCAGCAGCGGGTGCACGCCCGCGAGGATCAGCACCGCGCTCACCGCGCCGCCGGTGCACAGGCTGCTGTCGACCGTCAGATCCGCAATGTCGAGCAATTTGTAGGTGACATAGACGCCCAGAGCCATAACGCCCCAGACAAGCCCCTGCGCCGTTGCGCCGGGGATCGCCGCAAGAATACCGCTTAACATAAAACCCACCCTTTTCCTGTTTGCATTGGAGTATACAGAAAACAGTATAGCACAAAAACAGGCGGAGGGCAAAGCCCATCCGCCTGTTTTTCCAAGTTTTTTTGCAATATTTTCAGCAAAAGACGCGTTTTTGAGGATCAGCCCATCAGATCGGCCGGGATCTCGATGCCGATAGCCGCGCAATTCTCCTCATTCACGGCAAACTCCAGATCCTCCGCGGCTGCAAAACCGATGGGCATCGTGGAAATATCCGCGCCGTTCAGCAGGATCTCGACAGCCTGTTCACCCGCCAGCTTGCCAAGGTTGTAGTAGTTGATGCCATAGGTAGCCGTGCCGCCGGAATTGACCATGCCGCTCTCGCCGCAGATCACGGGGATCTTCGCCGGCTCGGTGACAAGCGCCGCCGTGGGCATATGCTCGGCAAACAGATTATCCGTGGGAACATAGATCGCGTCCACCTCGCCGACGGCCCTGGTGGTCACAGGCTGGATCTCGTTGACGTCCGCGACCGGATACTCATTCACAGTCAGGCCGAGTGCCTCCAGCGCCTCGCGGGCAAGGTTCGCCTGCAGAATGGAGTTGTCCTCGGCGGAGCAGTACAGGATGCCGACCGTCTTGGCTTCGGGCACGAGCTTGACGAGCAGATCGGCCTGCTCGGNGATGGGGTTCATATCGGATGTGCCGGAGACATTGCCGCCGGGAACCTCATTGCTGTCCACCAGGCCGGCGTCGACAAAGTCGGTAACAGCCGTGGCGAGGATGGGGATCTCCGTCGTGGCCTGCGCAGCCGTCTGCGCGGCCGGCGTGGCAATGGCAAGGATCAGATCGACCTTATCGTTGACAAACTTCGTGGCGATGGGNGCNCAGTTCGGGATCTCGCCCTGCGCNTTCTGCACNTCNATGTTGTCCTNGCTGAAGCCCGCNGCGACCAGCGCNTCNATNAAGCCNTCACGGGCGGCGTCGAGTGCCGGGTGCTCGGTGAGCTGGATGATGCCGATGCGGAAACCGGCGGCAGCCGCAACGTCCACACCATCGGCGGGCGGTGCATCCAGGACGTCGTCCTGTCCTGCCGGGGCAATGCTGGCGGGATCCGCCGGAGCGGGCGTGCTGCTGCTCGTGCTGCCGCACGCCGCGAGGCCCAGCACCATTACAGCCGCCAGGCAAATTGCAAGTAGCTTTTTCATGTTCTTTCCTCCCTGATGCTTTGACCAAAATGCGATAAAAATACGAAAAACCTGCATTTTTACAAAGCTTTATCATGCTAAAGTATAGCACAAACGGCCATAGCATGACAAGGGCAGAATACGCCTAATTTTCGCCCGGTTTCGCGGTTATTTTTGTAAAATATATCGCCTTTTTGCACCGCCGGCCGGCCGGATGCCCACCAAGTGCCTTCCGCGGCCCGCGTTCAAAAGCTGCACTGCTGTCGGGAACCCTTGCACAGCTTCCCCTCCAAAGGCCCGCACTGCCGTTTTTGCAAGCGTTCTTCCCGGCTCTGTGCGCAGTCCCCCTCCAAAATGCACCGCTTTATTCGGTGACGTCCTCGCCCTCAAAAATGCTTCCCACAGCCTTCAGTGTGTGCAAAAGATCCGCGCGGTAATCGGGTGCGTCCGCATGCAGGCTGCTCAGGATCACGCCCTCCGTGCCGGTGTGGCCCGTGGCGTGGATGAAACGCCCTTCGCCCAGATACATCGCCACATGGCCCGGGAAGAACAGCAGGTCGCCGGGCTTTGCCTGCTCGATCGTGATCTTTTTCAGGGCAAAGCCGGGTTTGAAGGCGGCGTCCCGGTAGATGATCACACCGTGCAGCAGATAGGCCATCGAGACGAGGCCGCTGCAGTCGATGCCGAGCGGCGTTTTGCCGCCCCAGCGGTACTGCGCCCCCAGATAGGAGAGCGCCGTATCGCACACGGCCTTGCGCAGCTGCGCCTCGCCGCCGCCCTGCCACAGAGGCGCGGGCGGGGCAAGATAGGTCTCCTTCGTATAACCCAGCCTTCCGTCCGCAAGACGCACGGGCTGCCAGCGGCTTTCGTCCGGCGCGCCCTCGGGGCAAAGCAGCGCGCCGCGCGGCATGCTCTGCAGGCAGCCGCCCTGCACTTTCGGACGATCCAGCACATCGATATACGGCTTTTGCACTACGAGCTTCGGCGCGGCGTCCCAAGCGGCGGCGGCCGCATCGTCCTCGCGCAGGCAAACAGCGGGCGCCCAGCCCTCGTAGCGGTAGTGTGTGCGCACGCAGCGGTAATCGCCGCACGCTTCCAGCACCTCCACCGTCATGCCGTACAGCGCCTCATCGGCGAGCTCGCACATCGGCTCGGGCTTTGTGTACAGCGGGGCGATATCGGAAATCACAACAGCAAGGCTCATTGGCGTTCCTCCATTCCATGAAAGAAATGCCGCAGCAAAGGCGGCTTGACAGTTAAAAAGCGCCGGAGACGGCGCTTTTTAATACGATTCTTTATGAAAATTCGTAATTTTCGGGAATCGGGATGCTGAACTGCAAATTTTTCCGCATCAATCCCTATGCGGCCGCATCGGGAATTCATGCAAAATCGATTCCAAAACAGCCCTAATATTCCACAATCTGCAGGGTCCGGTTGGTGGCGTCCATGCTGACATTGACGCCCAGCGGCAGGGACATCGTGGGCAGAATGTGCCCGCACTGCACCGCGCCGAGGATCGGCTTGCCCTCGTCCAGCAGCAGCTCGGTGAAAACCTCGCGCAGCGTCAGGCTCTTTTCCGGATCCGGTGCGCCGCAGTCCGTAAACGCACCCAGCAGGATCCCCGAGCAGGCGCGCAGCTTGCCCGCATGCTTGAGCATCAGCAGCATCCGGTCGATGCGGTACGGAGACTCGCCGATCTCCTCGATGAACAGAATCTTGTCCTTTGTATCGATCTCATACGGCGTACCCAGAGAGGCCGAGATCAGCGACAGGTTGCCGCCTGTCAGCACGCCCCGGCAAATGCCCTTTGCGATGGTGGCCATCGGAACCTCCGGCGGGTTGAGCACATCTGTCTCGTGCACGCCGAACAGCGCGTTTTCCAGCGAGCGCTGCGTATACGCATCCAGCCCCGCGTACCATTCGGTGGCGGGCATCGGCGTATGATATGTGACAAAACCACAGCGCTGGTTGAGCGTCATGTGCAGAATGGTCACGTCGCTGTAGCCGCAGAATACCTTCGGGTTCTTGGCCGCTGTATCCCAATCGATGCGGTCCATCAGGCGCTGTGCGCCGTAACCGCCCCGGATGCAGATGATGCCGTCGATGGACGGATCGGCGAACGCATCGTTAAAATCCTGCGCGCGCTCGCGGTCGTACCCGGCCAGATATCCGTGGCGCATCCGGCAGGAGGGAAAGACGACCGGCTCGAGCCCGAGCGCGCGCACACTGGCGACGGCGGGCGCAAGGCGATCCTCCGGGACGGGGCCGGATGCGTCGATCAACGCGACGCGCGCGCCCCTTGACAACGGCTTTGGTGTGATCATGGCGGCACTTCCTTTTCATTTATGGCTTTTCATTGCATTTCAAGCAGGTGTCCCCTGCCCTGTAATTCCTTTTTGGTCTCTTCCAGCGTTCCCTCAGGCACAGAATATGCGAAAATCAGATCCGCACAATCGTCTGCGGGATGCCGCCGGCAATATTCGCAACATGACGGAGTTTTGTGAACAAACAGTCCGGCTCGCACCTGTCCCCACAGAACGCCGATCAGGATGCCGAACGCCACCGCCCACAGCGCCGCCAATCAGGCAAACTCCACAGGCACCTGAACAATGCCGGTGCCGGGCGCATCCATCATGCGGATGATGCCGTTTTCATAGACGGGACCGCCCGTGTAGGGATCGATCCTGCACAGCGACGGGCCGTCCAGATCCGCGCGGGTGATGATGCGCTTTGCCGCGGCCAGATGCGCCGCCGCGCTCACGGCCAGCTTGGATTCCAGCATACAGCCGATCATGCACTCCACACCGTACATCTCGGCCAGCGCGCAGATCTTCAGCGCCTGCCAGATGCCGCCTGTTTTCATCAGCTTGATATTGATAAGGTCCGCCGCATGCGTGCGGATGATCTCGGCCGCATCTTCAGGGGAAAATACGCTCTCATCAGCCAAAATCGGCGTGGCGACCGCCTTTGTGACGGCGCGCATGCCGGCAAGGTCATGCGCGGGCACGGGCTGCTCCACAAGGTCGATATTCAGGCCTCTTTCCTCCATCGCGGCGATGATGCGCACGGCCTCCTTCGCCGTCCAGCCCTGGTTCGCGTCCACGCGTAGCCGGACGTCGCCGCCGACGGCCTCCCGGATGCTGGCGATGCGCGCCACATCGGCAAGGCCCTCCTTGCCCACCTTGATTTTTAAAATGCGGTAGCCCTGCCGCACGGCCTCGAGGCTGTCCTCAATCATCTGCGGCACGGGGTTCACGCTGATGGTGATATCCGTCTCCACCGTATCGCGATACCCGCCCAGCAGCCGGTACAGCGGCGCACCGAAGCGCTGGGCGTACAGATCGTAAACCGCCATATCCACCGCCGCTTTGGCCGAGGTATTTTTTACAATACAGGTGTGCAGACGGTGCATGATGCCGTCCAGATTTTCAATTTCCATCCCCAGCAGCGCGGGCCGGATGTATTCCTCAATTGCGCAGCGGATGCTGCCCTTTGTATCGCCCGTGATCACGGCCGTTGGCGGCGCTTCGCCATAGCCCGCCTCGCCGCTGTCAGCGGTGACGCGCACGATGATATCCTCCACGTTTTCCACCGTGCGCAGCGCAGTTTTAAACGGTTTCGCCAGCGGAATAAAAACCTCGCCGACATCGATCCGCACGATTTTCATAGCGTTTCGCTCCTTTGGCCGCGTCAATACACAGCTGCTGCACAGCTATGACACGACTATTAAAGTAATAGTATAGCAAATCCTCATGACAATTACAAGTTTTTTCCCTGTTTTTGCGGCATTTTTTGCAAAAAGCCACAGAAAAAACGGCAAAATTTCAGGGGCGCTGTGCATTTTCATACAGCAGCAATGTAATATCCTGCATGGCGCGCTCCATAGCGGGAACGTCTGTCTTCTGGCTGCAGAAGCAAACGACAAACGGCCGCTTGGCATAGATGATGCCCACATCGTGCGTAATGCCGCTGTCTTCGCCCGTTTTATGTGCCGCGCGCACGCCGCGCGGCAAAAAGAACGGGATCTTTCCGTTCAGCCGCTGATCGGATAAAATCGAGAGCATCCGGCTGTCCGCCCCGGGCGAGACCGCCTTTCCCTCATACATCAGGCGCAGCAGCTGCCCTGTCTCCCGCGCGGTAATGTGGTTTTCCACGCCGCGGGCCGACGCCGCACTGTCAAACAGCAGGCGGCGCAGCGTCGTCTTTCGCAGCCCCAACGCGCGCAGCGTTTCGTTGATGCGCGCAATCCCCAGCCGCCGGATCAGCAGATTCGTCGCGGTGTTGTCCGAAAGGATGATCATCAGCACGCACAGGTCCAGAAACGTCACGCAGATGCCGTCGTGCAGATACGTCAGCGCACCGCACGACGGCAGTTTGTCGTCCCGGTGGACCGTGAATATCTCATCCGCGCGCGCAAGGCCGGTTTCCATCTGGCGGAACGCCTCCGTCAGCACGGCCAGCTTGATGACGCTGGCCGCAATCACAGGCTGGTCTGCGTTAAAGGCAAGGCTTTCACCTGTCCCGAATTCCTCGTAATAAAAGCAGACGTCGCCTGTCAGGGCGGAAAGCCTGTCTTCGATCTTTTTTTGCAGCGTTTCCATGGCGTATTCTCCTTATGTTGTGATGCATGCTCCCTTGATGAAAAAAGACCTTCTCCGCGGGCAGCCGACAAAAGCGGCTTGCCGCTTTGAAAGTCCCTTTTCCCTGTCATGGCGGCGCGCCGTTACGCGTCCAGATACGCCCGCAGCAGATCGAATGTATTGGCAAGCCCCTCGATGTGGGCGCGCTCGTAGCTGTGCGAGGCGTAGACGCCCGCGCCCACCACGCAGTGGCGCACCTCGTGGCCCGCGCGGACAGCCACGTCCGCATCCGAGCCGTAGTGCGGGTAGACATCCAGCGCATAGCGCACCCCCGCGCGCTGCGCGGCATCCACAAGACCGTCCACCACCGCCTTGTGCATGGGGCCTCTGGAATCCATCACACAGATCGAAACCATCGTCTCGTCGCACTGCAGGCCCTTGCCGACACAGCCCATATCCACGGCGATCATCTCCGTCACGTCCGACGGAATCGATGCGCCGCCGTGCCCCACCTCTTCAAACACCGTAAACATCACATACAGCCTGCGGCGCGGCACACTGCCGGTGTCCTTCAAATATTTTGCAAGCGTGAGCAGAATGGCGGCGGAGAGCTTATCGTCCAAAAAGCGGCTCTTGATAAAGCCGGTCTGCGTTACGGTAAAGCGCGGCGAAACGGCCACATAGTCCCCCGCCGAAACGCCGAGCGCCCGCGTCTGCTGCTCGGAATGCGTCTTTTCATCCAGCACCAGCTCGACGGTATCGAAGGTGCGCGGTGTTTTTTCATAGGCACTGTTCACGTGCAGCGAGGCGTTTTCCAGTTGGAACGTCCCCTCAATCACGCGGCCGCTGCGGGTATAAACGCGCGCGGTCTCTGTCTCGATATTCTGCGCTTGCAGGCCGCCGATCGGCGCAACGCGCAGCGCTCCACCCGGCTTTATCCCGCACACCATCGCGCCAAGTGTATCGACATGCGCGCTCAGCAGCAGCCCGTCGCCCGTGCCGCCGAGGTCGGCTACAAGCCCGCCCTTTGTCGTTCGCTTCGGCGCATAGCCCATCGCCGAAAATTCGTCGATGCAGTATTGCACCGCCTTGTCGGTAAAGCCGCTCGGGCTGGGGATCGCGATCAGCGCCTCCAATTGGCGCAGCGCATAGCTTAAATAGTCGGACTGCATGGCAAACACTTCCCGCTTCCTGCCCTCCGCAGCGCCCTGCCGCGGGGGCGTAATGATCTTTTCCGAAACCTTTCGTTTTCCTCAGATGCTCACAGGATCATGATCCTGTTTTATGCGCCTGAATCCTGTTTTATTATAATCCTGCTTTCCCTCTGACGCAAGCCCTGCGGGCAAAAGCCGCCGCAAATCGTCTGATCCTGTTGCTTTTTTGCGGTTTGCCGGGTATAATTGATAAAATAGAGGTTTATACCGTTTCCTGTTCGCGAAGGCCCGTGGGAAGCGGTGGAAAACAATCATGCAGCGCTGTTTTTGTAAGGTTTTCGTAAGATTTTAAGTTCACCGTAAGAAATCCGAAACATTTTTGAAACATTTTACGCACATCAAGCCGTCTAATACGGCAGGAAGGGGCGGTGAGTCCGCTGTGAATTCCGAACCGGCAGCTGTCGCTGCCGCATCGCCCGATATGGAGCGCATCGTCCATACATACGGAAATTCCGTATTGCGCATGTGCTTTTTGTATTTGAAGGACGCCCACCTTGCCGAGGACGCATCGCAGGAAACCTTCCTGAAGGTCTACCGCAATTACACACAGTTCGACGGAAGCTCCGGAGAAAAAACGTGGATTATGCGCATCGCCATCAACGTGTGCAAGGATTATCTGCGCAGCGCATGGAACCGCCGTGTCAACGTGGTCGAGGCGCTGAACGACATTCCCATCACGCAGGAATATCCGCACGAGGACGACACCCTGCTGCAGGAGATCATGCGCCTGAAGCCCAAATACAAAGAAGTTATTTTGTTGTTTTATTATCAGGATATGAAGATCAGCGAAATCGCGCGCGTGCTGGGCGCGCCGGAATCCACGGTTTCCGTGCGGCTCAAGCGTGCACGCGAGCAGCTGAAAACAAGATTGGAGGGATGGTATGCCGAAGAAAAATGATCCGCTCGCCCGATCGATCGACCGGCGTCTTGCGGCGCTTTGCGTGCCGGAGGATCTGGCCGCGCGCGTTGTGGCCGGGGCGCAGGAGAAAAAGCGCCCGCGTGTTGTCCGCTTCCGCCGTCCGCTCGCCGTTGCGGCCGTGTTTTGCCTGATCGTCACCTGCAGCATGGGTGTTCTGGCAGCCGCATCGCCCGATTCCCGCAATCTGTTTGCCGTTCTGGGAGAACAGGTGTTTTACCTGCTGCAGCCCATCGAGCGCTCCTGTGTGCAAAACGGCATCGAAACCACAGTCGTTGCAGCTATGAACGACCGCGACACGGTGGATATTTATGTCGCCGTGCGCGATTTGGAGGGTTCACGCGTCAATGCCCGCACCGATCTTGCCGACGTCTCCCTCTCCGGCCTGCTCATCCCGCCCTCCGTCCAGTTGGTGCAGTTCGACGAAAAAAGCGCGACGGCCACGTTCCGCATCGAGGGCATCTGCGGCGAGGACCTGAACGGCAAAAAGGTGACGCTTTCCATTGGGGCAGTCCTGCTGAATAAATCCGACTATGTCTCGCAGAATACCGGCGTCAGCGTCGCGCAGATCGCGCAGGCTTTCCCGGACCCGGAATTTCAGACGCTGACGGGCGAACGGGAGTATATGACCGTTGGCAGCGGCGATGAGCTTCCGCTGTTCTCAGACGACAGCGCGCTGATTCCCGCTGAAACGGAAGAGAGTGCGCTCACACAGCTTCTGCCGTGGGGCAGCCTCGCCGCGGGCGGCGTTGCCGACGGCTCGCTCCATCTGCTGGTGCGTCCGGATGCGACCGGCCGGTATGCCCAATATACCGACGTCCGGCTTATTGACAAAAAGCACCCGGAACAGACCGACCAGACGCTGCACACCGTCGAGTTCGGCAAATGTGAAACCATCGCCGCCAACCAATATTATGAATACACGGAGTATGTCATTCCCCTGCCGGAAAACGCCGGCCGGGAAACTCTCTCTATTGCATACAGCGGCGTCACCTATGAAGAAGTGATCCGCGGAAAATGGTCGGCCACTTTCCAGTTGGAGAGCGTCTCGCGCCAGCGTATCGCGTATCCGGACCTCACGCTGGACGGCTGGCACATCTCCCGCGTGGAGCTTTCGCCGATGGGCGTGTGCGTGGTGATGGACGGCGGCGACGGAAACGACCTGGATGCGTCGCGTCCGAAGATCGTCGCCTATGACGCCGCGGGCAAGCCCATCTCCGTAAACGGTTCCTCCAGCTCGTGGAACGGAACGGAGTTTGCACTGAAGAATCAGTTCGAAACGCCCCTGCCGCTGGAGGAGATCTCGCGTGTGACCGTGGGCGGCAAGGAGATTGAATTTAAGAATTAACTGCGGGTTTTTGCAGGATCGCATTCGGCGGGTTGCAAAGACTGCCGGTTGAGAGTTTTAGCTGGTTGATGGGTATAAAAAAAGCGCTGAAAAAGCCGCGTTCTCTGGTGCGAGAGCGCGGCTTTGTTTCGGTACTGCCATCCGGTGATCATGGGGCGATTTTCTTTCTTCCAATTCGATCGTATCTCGCCGCTGTAAAAATTCAGGCAACACATCGGCAATTTTTCCGGAATTTATTTCGCCCGCGATATCAACCCGAACTGGTTTTTCTTTTGGGTGTTTTTGCTCGTCTTTCAACGATGACGGCAAAAAACCGTTTACATGATTTCCCAAACAAAGACCGCCGTATCGTGCAAATTGATATCCTCCGGCGATATTTCCGGCGCACAGCGGCATGCGGGAGCCATAGGCATACCGGCATCTGCTTCATAACTTGTCGGAGAAACGATCGTCAGTTCGCTCCAGTTATAATTGATGCTGCACAGCCGGCCAAGCTCTGCTCCGGCAGCATGGCAGAGCAGCTCCGCCTTTTTTCTAGCGTTTGCCGCCGCGTTCATCAGCAATGCCTCGTTGATTTGCGTCGGGTCTTTTACGGTGAAAGAGATTTTCAGCTCCGGCTTTGCGCCGCTGTCTGTAACTGCAGAAAGCACATCCGCCAACCGTCCGCTGTCGAAATCAAAGCCCAATTGAAAGCGATATGTGCAGCAATACCCGGCAAAAATCCATCGGTAATGGCCGTCCTGATCCTTGATCTGCTCCTCGTGCGTATCTACTTTGAAACAGAGTGTTTTCAGCGCGCCCTTTTCAAATCCGGTGCCCTCTACTGCCTTTTCCAGCAATGCGATCCGTTCGGCCGCATTTTCCATGGCCTTCTCATAGTCTTTCTCCGTTGCATCAACGGAAAGTGTCAACTCAATGTAATCCGGTTTTGCCGAAATGCCGCCGATGCCCTTTACAGTGATCGTTCTTGTCATTGTTTTGTACCTCCCAGAAATATGATTGCGGCTTTGTTTTCCGTGTAATCATATTCTATAGCAATTCTCAAAATTGTCAATACACATCTTGGTGGCAAATTCCCCGTCTGTCTTTGTCCCAAAATCTTGAAATACACAAAGTATTCCTGCGATTTTGGAACTTCGACAGACAGAAAATTTGCTCACCAATCTGCATATCGCCAATTCTGAGAACCGCTATAACAAAAACGATTCCGATGATGGTCGCATTACGGGCGACATTTTTCGGGTACCTTTCCTCCTTTTCTGCTCCTGCCCCTTTTATGGGTTCCCTGCCGTATTCCTGTTTTTAAGGCACGCTTCAACCTTTTCCTTTACAAATTCAAACGCCTGATTTTTCTGTTTCCGAACTTCAAATGAATCATCCCAGAAATGAAATTCGCTGAATCCCGCTTTTGCGAAAAAGAGCCTGCGATATTGTGCATTTACTGTTTTGAGAATTTCGTTATAAGAAAGAGCATTTTCTTCTTTCGCAAAGATAATGTAATTTATTATATTGTTCAATGTTTTTATCACGTATCTGTCGGAAAACAATGGATTTGAAATCACCATTTTCCGCATCTCCTTGAATTCTTCCCCTAATTCATCCAAGTGCCGGATCTCGTCACAGGTCATCTATCTACACTCCTGTCGATGGAAAAATGCTTCTGACTGCCGCTTTGGCCGCTGCACCGAGGGCGCAGTAATGCTACAGAAACGGAATCTCGGTTTGCCGTCAATTTTCCGTTGCCTTCCTTGGCTCGCAATTCTTTTTATATTATAATAACGCTCGACAAGGTAAGATACAATACAAAACACCTGCTTTACCGATTGTGTGGTGCTGGTTTTGAATGAAAAGCCGTCTTATCCGCAGAATCTCTTGCCCTTCGCCAAAATATATCATATAATAACCTCAAGGCGCTTTTGCCTTGAGAACATTGTACCATGCAACACCGCTCGCTCTGCTCGCCCCGACTTGTTGTAGCCGCTTTCGCAGCATCATGGTATAATAGCCGCAAGCGGCTATTATACTCGATTTTATGGCGTTCGCCTCGCCCCTTTCGGGGCAACCGGCGAAATCGCCAATTATACCATTCACGCTGCGCGTTCATGGTATAATATTGATAAGGAATCCAAACTTTGGAAAGGGTGGAGACTCAATGAATGACAACAGGCCGCGGGGCCGTGAGAAAAACGTTACCGGCCCCGGCAAAACCGTAGAGAAACGGGGCGAGGGCCTCGGCACAGGCCCCGTGGGGGAAGCCGGAAGCTATCGGGACAGGCCGGCGCAGAACGCCGCGGCAGGCGGCCGCCAAAACGGTACTTCCGGCAGCGCAAACAGTAATTCCGGTACTGCCCGTCCGGGCACGGGCAGCACACACAGCACCTCCGGCGCTGCCCAACCCGCAAAAAATACCCGCGGCAGCGGCGCTCGTTCCGGCGGCGCCGTGAAGCTGATCGCCATCGTGCTGGCGCTGCTTTTGGGCGGTGGCGGCGGACTTACAGCGCTGCTGGGCGGCGAGCAGCCGTCCGGCACGCAGCAGGGCGCCGGGCAGCCGGCGGCAGCCAACAGCCAGCAGCAGGCGGCGGCGCAGAGCGGCAGCGCCGTCGATTGGGCGCAGCTTCTGGGCGGCCTCGGCGGCGGCAGCGTATCCACCGGGTGGGAAAATCCCGCCAATACCGGCAAGCTGGATACCACCGTTGCCCCCGGCGCGCGCGAAAAATACACCACGCTCCTGGGCAATGGCAGGGATGCCGCCACCATCATGGTCTACTTATGCGGTACCGACCTCGAATCCCGCAGCGGCATGGGCACCGCCGACCTGCAGGAAATGCTGGACGCTTCCTTCGGCGACAACATCAACCTGTTGGTGTACACCGGCGGCTGCAAGGGCTGGAAAAACAACGTGGTTTCCGGATCCGTGAATCAGATCTGGCAGGTAAAGGGCGGCCAGCTTGTCAGCGTGAGCCGGGACGAGGGCAGCGTTTCGATGACCGATCCCGACGTTTTGTCCCGCTACATTCAGTGGTGTACAAGCAATTATCCCGCCAGCCGGTACGAGCTGATTCTCTGGGACCACGGCGGCGGCTCGGTGAGCGGCTACGGCTACGACGAGAAATTCGCCTCCAGCGGCTCGATGTCCTTGGCCGGGATCGATTCTGCCCTGAAAGCTGCCGGCGTAAAATTTGATTTCATCGGCTTCGACGCCTGCCTGATGGCCACGGCGGAAACCGCCCTCACGCTCAGCCAGTACGCGGATTACCTGATCGCCTCCGAGGAAACCGAGCCGGGCGTGGGCTGGTACTACACCGATTGGCTCACCGCCTTCGGCGAAGACCCCTCCATACCTACCATTGAGCTGGGCAAGCAGATTGTGGATAGCTTCGTGGACACCTGCGCGGAAAAGTGCAAAGGACAGTTCACCACACTCTCCGTCATCGATCTGGCCGAGCTGGAAACGACTTTGCCTTCCACGCTGGCAGAGTTCTCGCAATGCGCCACGCAGATGATCCAAAACAACGCATATCAGACTGTTTCCGATGCCCGCAACGGCGCGCGGGAGTTTGCGCAGTCCAGCCGGATCGATCAGGTGGACCTTGTGCACCTCGCCAAAAATCTGGGCACCAAAGAGGGCGACGCGCTCGCGCAGGCGCTGCTGAGCGCGGTAAAATACAACCGCACCTCCTCCAATATGACAAACGCCTATGGCGTTTCCATCTACTTCCCCTACCGCAAAACCTCCACCGTGAATACAGCGGTTTCCACGTTTGAAGAAGTGGGCATGAGCGAGGAATACCTGTCGTGCATCCGCAGCTTTTCGTCTCTCGCGGTGGCCGGTCAGGCCGCGGCGGGCGGCACGGAAGCGGCATCTCCCCTGTTCTCCCTGCTGGATGGCCTGAGCGGCGGGGCGTCCGGCGCATCCGGCTCGTCTGGTTTTTCCGCGGCAGCCTCCTCCGACAGCGCCGAGCTGATCTCCGTTCTGCTGGAGGGATTGCTTGGCGGCGGGCGCAGCATGGTGGGGCTGGATGAAACAACCGGCGGCTTTTTGGACGAAACACTGCTTGAATCGGACGCGGCCGCCCAATATCTTGCGGATAACGCGTTCCCCGATGAGGCAATGCTATGGCAGACAAATGAAAACGGCGTTCCTGTTCTGCGACTGACCGAGGAGCAATGGAAGCTTGTCCATACGCTGGAGCTGAATCTGTTCTACGATGACGGCGAGGGCTATATCGACCTTGGGTTAGACACTGTGTTTGATTTCGACGACGCAGGCGGGCTGCTGGGCAATCCCGACTATGCGCATTCCTGGCTTGCCATCGAGGGGCAGCCGGTGGCTTACTATCACCTTTCCACCGTGGATGATGGCGTCCATTACGCCATCACAGGCCGGGTGCCGGTACTGCACAATGGCGTGCGCTCGGAGCTGATCCTGGTGT
Organism: Subdoligranulum sp.; assembly: GCA_014799685.1. Classification (GTDB taxonomy): domain Bacteria; phylum Bacillota; class Clostridia; order Oscillospirales; family Ruminococcaceae; genus Ruthenibacterium. Next base: position 102,085 of record JAAVHN010000004.1, read on the forward strand.
TCGACAACGACTGCCCCTCCGGTTATGTGGCCGGGGTGCGTACCGTGTATCACGAGGGCGAGACGGACACCGTCGCCAAAAGCCAGACCGGCCTTGTGCCCGGCGATGTGCTCGAATTTCTGTGCGATTACTACAGCTATGACGGCGCGTATCAGGACAGCTATCTGCTGGGCGATGCGGTAACGGTTCCGGAAGCAGGGCTCACCATCAGCGATGTGCCGCTGGAGGGCAATACCTGTGCCACCTACCGTTTTACCGATTTGTACGGTCAAAGCCACTGGTCGGCGGTGATACCGTCTGAATGATGCGGGAAAGCCATAGTACTCGCTGCAAGCATGAAAAAGCACGGAAATCAATTTTGCAGAGGCAAATGTAACCCGCCCACCGAAAAGCCGGAATTCCCCGTTGGAAATGGACGGGTGATACCCGTCTCTGCAGGATGATGCGCTAAAAATTGGTTGTCCTGATGAAAAAAACGCCATACATTGACATTTTCCCCGTTATCATCCATAATGAAAAGCAATACAAAGCTTGCAAAAGCCGGTATCTATGCCAAACCAGCACCGAAAGGAATGTTGCCCCTTGAACGAGAAAAAGCACTATGCGCTGGACGCCGAAGAATGGGTCACCCTGAACGGAGACCGGCAGAACATCCGCGTCCGCACCTGTAATACCGAAAACCCTGTAATTTTGTTCCTGCATGGCGGCCCCGGCGTGTGCGACCGGAACTGGGTGATGCACTACCAATCCGCGCTGGCGGAACACTACACGATGGTGCTTTGGGACCAACGCGGCAGCGGCAAAAGCTACCGCGGCAGCATCAAAGCGAAAACGCCGCAGGTGGAGGAATACATCCAGGACGCCAAGGTGCTGGTGGAGTATCTCTGCAAAAAATTTCATCAGGAGAAGATCGCCATTGCGTGCCATTCCTGGGGCACGGTCATCGGTGCGCCGCTGGCCCAGCGGTACCCGGAGCACATTCTCGCCTATGTTGCGCAGGGTCAGGTAGTGAACGGCACGGAAAACGAGCGCATCTCCTACGAATTTTGCCTGGAAGAGGCAAAGCGGCTCCGTGACAAAAAAGCCCTGCGCAAGTTGGAGGGCAACGGCCCGAAGGATGGCGTCTATCCCTCCGCCAAGGCCATGCGCGCCCAGCGGGATTGTCTCACCCGCTACGGCGGCGCGGACTACCATCATCGCGGCGGGCTCATCCCCTCCCTGCTGATCCCGATGATCCGGATGGAGGGGTACAGCCTTACCGACATTCCGGGCTATGTGCAGGGTGCACTGTATTTAAGCGACGTGATGTGGCCGCAGGTGGTGGCCCGCGATTACGACGAATCCATCCCCGCACTGACAATGCCCGTGCTGATGACCACCGGCCGGCACGACTACAATACGCCTTTTGCGCTGGCGCGCCAATGGTACGACAAGCTGCAGTGCCCGCGCAAGGAATGGGTGTGGTTTGAGGATTCCGCCCACTCCCCCATCAAAGAGGAGCCGGAAAAATGGGGGCAGGCGGTGGATGNCTTTTTACAGAAGGTTCTCGCGGCACGTTAAAGAGTTTTACAGATCTGCCTCAATGGGGGCNGCCTCGATAAATCTGCCCGGATGANCCCATCCTGATGAGCCCGCCCGGATGGGCGGANTTGACNGGCCTCCTCGGGGGGGGGGGNGGCGNTTTNAGATTTAAAAAAACAGATTTTAAAAACAANAATATTTTTGACGGAAAGGACATTTGCAGAAATGAAAAANGCATTTGTGAACGCGATTCTGCTGGACGGCAGCGAGGCCATGCAGCCGCTGGCCGGGTATACGGTGATCGTAGAGCAAGACANGATCACTGCNGTTTTGCCCGACGGGCAGGCCGACAGAACCGGCTGTGAAGTCATCGACATGAAGGGNCAGTACCTGTTGCCGGGCCTGATCAACCTTCACGTCCACATCCCCGGCAGCGGCAAGCCCAAGAAAAAGCCGATGGACACCAAAAAGATCGTAAAATTTGCCACGGCCAACGCGCTGACGCGCAAATATCTGGAGTACATGTACCGCGTGCTCAGCCGCACCGAGCTGTACAGCGGCGTGACCACCCTGCGCTCGGTNGGCGGCGTCGAGGGCTACGANGCCTGGATGCGGGACGAGATCAACGCAGGCCGCGCCGAGGGNCCCCGCATCCTGGCCGGCAATATGGCGGTCTCGGTGCCGGGCGGACANATGGCGGGNTCGCTTGCCTACGAGGCCACGAGCCCGGAAGAAGCGGCGGAATGCGTGCGGAAAATCGCCGCCACGAAGCCCGACCTCATCAAGCTGATGATCACCGGCGGCGTTCTGGACGCCACCGTGAAGGGCGAGCCGGGTGCTTTGAAAATGGCCCCGGAGTTGGTAAAAAGCGCCTGCGATGAGGCACACAAGCTGGGCTTCCCGGTTGCCGCGCATGTGGAAAGCCCGGAGGGCGTGCGTGTCGCATTGGAAAACGGCGTGGACACCATCGAGCACGGCGCAAAGCCCGACGAAACGATTCTGCGCCTGTTCAAGGAACGCAGCGCCGTGCATGTGGCCACTTTCTCCCCCGCGCTTCCGTTTGCCCTGTTCGACCCGGCNGTNAGCCATGTGGATGAGATGGGCCAGTTCAACGGAAAGATNGTGTTCGACGGCGTGGTGGACTGCGCCAAAGCGTGTTTGGAAAACGATATCCCGGTCGGGCTTGGCACCGACACCGGCTGCCCGTTTGTCACCCACTACGATATGTGGCGGGAGCTTGTGTATTTNCACAAGTATTGCGGTGTTTCAAACGCCTTCGCCCTGTACACCGCCACCAAGCGCAACGCAGAGATTCTGGGNCTGGGCAGCGTGACCGGAAGCATTGAGCCGGACAANTGCGCCGATATGATCGCCTGCAAGGGCAACCCGCTGGAAAACCTGAGCGCCCTGCGGGATCTGACCATGGTGGTGGCAAGAGGAAATGTGATCCGTGACCCCAAGGTGAAAAAGATGCCGCAGGTGGAAGCGGAACTGGATAAGTTCTGCTGATTGGAGATAGAGCCTGATGCTGCACAGCAAGCGCCCGCCGGANGAACCGGTGGGCGCGGTTTTATGTATGAAAAGTCAACATTTTCAAGGCAGCGGCCAACGGCATATCGATTCAGGCCACTTTCAGTCCGCCTTATGGGTATTGGGCATACCGGCCTCCGGCCTTGCGAAAACTTCTTGCTATTTACGGCATTTCACGATATAATTTTATAAGATGGTTCATTACGGATGAATGACGAGTTTTAAGCAGGCGTCAAAGCGGCAGGACAAAAAGCCGGACGGCGTCCGAAAAGGGCTTTCTGCGAGGCCATCGCCCNTCTGCAGGCTTTGCGGCTTCGCGGACTTGCACGCGGCGGCTGATGCGGGATGCCCGGACAAGAGGTGTATACATGGAAAAAATCCTGATCATCGAGGACAGCATGGTACAGGCAAGCCAGCTGAAGACGATCCTTTCGGACGACTACGATGTAAGCATCGAACAGGATGCGCAGCAGGGGCTGGAGGCGGCATGCTCCGGCATTTATTCGCTGATCCTGCTGGATGTCATTATGCCCGGCATGGATGGATTCATGCTTCTGAAAAAACTGCAGGAGCAGGACGCGACCCGGCATATCCCGGTGATCATGATCACCAGCCTTTCCGACATTGAAGACGAGCAGCTTGGGCTCACCCTGGGCGCAGTGGATTACATCATNAAACCGTTTCATCCGGTGATCGTCAAGGCGCGGGTGAACACCCACATCAAGCTGTACCAGTACCGCAGGCAGATCGAGGATCAGTCGATGACAGATCCACTCACCGGCGTGGCAAACCGGCGCCGGCATGACCGCTATACCACGATCAAATGGCAGGATGCCGGCCGGCTGCAGGTACCTTTGACCATCTGTATGTTTGATATCGACAAATTCAAGGTGTACAATGACAGCTTTGGCCACCCGGCGGGAGATAAGGTGATCGCCCGTGTGGCGAAAACCATCTCCGGCTGTCTGCGGCGCACCACCGATTTTTTCGCCCGTTACGGCGGCGAAGAGTTTGTGGCGGTGCTGTTGGGAGACGACGCGGACAGCGCNTTTGAGCATCTTGTGCATATCCGGCAGGAAATTGAAAATCTGCATATTCCGCACAATCCTGCTGTCTCGCCGTGGGTGACCGTCAGCATCGGCGGGGTCACGGTTGTCCCCCAGCCGGATCAATCCTACGATACCTGGCTGCAGATCGCGGACACGATGCTGTACGATGCCAAGCGCTTTGGCCGCAATCAGGTCGTCTGGACCGATGAGGCCATGCATCAGCGGCGGGAAACATAAACCGGATTCACCGGGACAGAAAAAGCGGCGGGGAAAATCTCCGCCGCTTTTTTATGAAAAGGGATCTTGTACAAAAAACATTTTCACAAACCATACAGCATCCCGTGTTTTTNCGCGCCATAAAATAGAATTACAAACGATAACCGGGAGGGATCACAGATGTTTGGAATTCTATTCAGCTTTGTCGCCAGCCACATTTTATACTTTGCGCTGCATTTGGAGAGCAGCAGCTTTCCGAAGCCGCTCTCTGCGCAAAAGGAGGCCGAGGCTTTCGCCGCCATGAAGCAGGGCGACGCCGAGGCGCGCGATACGATCATCCGCCACAATCTGCGCCTTGTGGCGCATATTGCAAAAAAATATTATGCCTCCTCGGCGGACCAGGAGGATCTCATCAGCATCGGCACAATCGGCCTGATNAAGGCGGTNAACAGCTTCGACAGCACCAAGGGCGCGCGTTTCGCTACCTATGCGGCGCGGTGCATTGAAAATGCTATGCTAACACAANTGCGTTTTGGGGTGGGAAAGGAGTACCGGACNGNGTANCCTGTGCGNNTGNCAAAGGAGCGCCGGACAGTGTACCCTGTGCGGCCAATCGGGACGGGCGGCCACGCTGGCGGGTGTGCGCCCGGCTTTCGGCCTGCCTTTATCTGATGTGCCGCACCGAGGATGGCAATACCCGGTACGCGCCGCTCTATATTCACACCTTTCGATTGATTGCGCCGCACCGGTCGCAAAAGGCCCTGCAGCCCAGCGGGCAATATCGCGGCTATAGCGAAATTCCCTGCGGCCCGGAGCGGCTGCGCTGGTGCCGCGAGCAAAACGGGCTTTTGCAAAGGCAGGTAGCGGAATACATTGGCATTTCCCGGCAGCAGTACATGGATCTTGAAAACGGCACTGCTGGCCATTGCCCGAACGAAATTGTGGACAAGCTTGCCAAACTGCTCGATGTACCGGTTTTTGACCTGCTGGACGATTACAACCGCTTTTTGTATGAGGGTCAAGGCAAGCTGATCCAGGAATATCGCACACGGCTCGGTCTTGGGAAATCCGCGTTTGCAAAACAGTATCATATTCCCGCAAGAAGCCTTTCTGCGTGGGAATCAGAGCAAAAGAGAATCAGCCGTACATCGTGGGAACGATATTTTATGACACAGCACACTTGAACACAGACACATATCAGCATATGCACAAAAACAGCACGCACAAAAAACAAATATCTTCAAGCGCACATTTCATTGACTTTCGCCCAAAAGCATGGTATGATTAGGCGAACGAGATAGAGGTGAGCGAATGAGGACATTCAATTACGAGCTGTTAAAGGATCACCAGTGGGACAGTGAAGTGCTTGGGCTGGTCGCTCAGATTCATGAGTTCAAGGGGCGGCAGGAGCTTTATTTGCGGCAAAAACCTGCCGTCTTGGATAAGCTAATCGAGCTGGCAAAAATACAAAGCACTGATGCATCCAACAAGATCGAGGGTATTGTGACAACAAGCACCCGAATCCGGCAAATGTACGAGGAAAAAACAACGCCCCGAAACCGGGACGAGCAGGAGATCATGGGGTATCGGGACGTTTTGAACACGATTCACGAAAGCTATGAATATATCCCCCTTCGTTCTTCCTACATTTTGCAGCTTCACCGGGACCTTTACCAATATTCCGAAAAGTCTATCGGCGGGCGATTTAAAAACACACAGAATCTGATTGCCGAAACGCATCCGGACGGAACACAGACGATTCGCTTCACTCCCCTTGCCCCCTACGAAACGCCCGATGCCGTTGATGCGATCTGTGAGAGCTTCAATCGGGCCATAGACGCATGCAGCATTGACCCCTTGGTGCTGATCCCTATTTTCATCACTGATTTTCTGTGCATCCATCCCTTTAACGATGGCAACGGGCGCATGTCCAGATTACTCACGACCCTGCTTCTTTACCGCTGCGGTTATGTTGTCGGCCGCTATATCAGCATTGAAAGTAAAATCGAGAAAACCAAGGCCAAATATTATGCCGTACTGGAGGAGAGCGGGGACGGTTGGCATACAGCGGACAATGACCCAACGCCCTTTGTAAAATATCTTTTAGGCATCATCCTTTCCGCCTACCGGGATTTTGAAAGCCGCGTGGATATTTTTGAGGATAAGCAGCCGGCGATTGAGCTTGTGAGAAAGGCTGTCGGAAATAAGATCGGCAAATTTACAAAAAGTGAGATCATGGAGCTGGTGCCGTCCATTGGCAAAACTTCCATTGAAAATGCTTTGAAAAAGCTGTTGGAGGAAAAGGTCATCGAGCGTCACGGCAGCGGAAAATCCACGTTTTACACCCGCACCGATTAAGGGATTTCTGAATAAATCCCCGCAGCATCTCGGCAGGCAGATTTTCCGTCACTTTCCACGATGGAAGCCAGTACAAAGAGCGCGCCGCAGAGTTTTTTGCTCTGCGGCGCGCATTTTGCACTTATCTGCTGTCCCGGTCCGGTGTGGCCCGACGCCGGGTTCTGGCCGCTGGGCGGGACCCAGACGCCGTCTCGATCACAGCATCCAACAGCTGCATCTTTTGCTCGGCGGGACAGTTCAGTTTATTGATATATTGATGAACCATGTCCGCATGGACGCCAGCCACCCGCCGAGCCAATTCCCGTTTTCCCTCTTCCGTCTGTGGATAATAAACGATCACATTGATTTCTGCGCTTTTTCTTGCGATACCACATTCCCCCTAAACCGCCGTCTTTCATAAATTTACGGATTTGAAGTTGTCCATTATACCCGCGTTTCTGCTTTGTCCGGGTTTCCATAGGCACTTCTTTTGTGGTATCATTATAATTGTGAATCGCGCTCGTTTCATTGAGCGCGGATTGAGTGAAAATTGACTGTTTCCCGAAAGGAGGTTTTGCGGCATGGACCGCTGCGATTTCAGTTCGATTCTCTCGTCTCTGCGCGGCTATATCAGTGAGGATCACGGCCTAAATCAAACCGACCTGTTGTACGAGCTGTTCGCCAGCTTTATGAGCGATGAGGACGCTTTGGATTTTGATTTTGACAACGGCCTTGTCTGCCGCTGGTTCAATGGGCAGGCAAAGGTCAGCCCTCGCATCACCGGTTATTATCACACACCGGAAAACCGAAAAAAGCTTGCCGCCGATATTGAGAGAAAAATTCTGCCGCTCCTTTATGACAGTGCGATGGCGGTACAGGTGATTTACGAATTGCTGATGCAGGACAGCACCATCTCGGACAAAGAGAAAAAGAATCTAAGCAAGCACTATCCCTGCAAGGACAGCCGGGAAGAAGCGGCGTTTCTGACTGCGGTTCTCTGTTTCGGCATGGAACGCAGTTTTATAAAGCGCGACCAGACTTTTAAGCGGCTGGCCACTGCAGGGGCGCGCTCCCCTGTCGTTACCGACTATATCTTTGATGGCGGTGTCCCGAAGCCCTGCCGCCACTTCTGCGGACGCGAAGAAGAGCTTGCCAAACTGCATGAGCTGCTGATTCAGCATAACAAAGTTTTTCTCAGCGGCATTGCTGGGATTGGCAAGAGCGAGCTTGCAAAAGCCTATGCCAAGGCGCACAAGGCCAACTATACCAATCTTCTGTATCTGGTCTATTCAGGTGATTTACAGCGGGATATTACAGACATGGACTTCGTGGACGATCTGCCTGCAGACAATGAGACCGAACGCTTCCGCAAGCATAACCGGTTTCTGCGTACCCTCAAGGAAGATACCCTGCTGATTGTCGATAACTTTAACACAACCGCCTCGCAGGATGAATTTTTACCGGTCGTGCTGAAATACCGCTGCCGCATTCTGTTCACTACCCGCAGCAGAATGCCGGAATATCGCTGTATGGAGTTGGGAGAGATCTCTGACGATGAAGCGTTGTTCCGGCTGGCTGCGTCGTTCTATAACGAAGCTGAAAAAAATCGTCCAATTCTCGAGCAAATCATACAGACTGTCCACCGCCACACGCTTGCGGTCGAGCTTGCCGCACGGCTGCTGGAAACCGGTTTTCTGGAACCGCAGCAGGTGCTGGAAAAGCTTCGGGAAGAAAAAGCGGGTTTGAATGTTGCCGATACCATCCACATCACCAAGGACGGGCAGAGCCGCACAGAAACCTATTACAATCACATCCACAAGCTATTTGCCCTGTTCCGGCTCAGCCAGTCACAACAGGAAACAATGCGCTGTATGGCGCTCATCCCCCTTTCCGGCGTCCCGGCCCGACTGTTTGGCCGCTGGATGGGCTTTCATGACTTGAACACGGTTAACAATCTTTCGGAACGCGGTTTTATTCAGGCCAAGCCCGGCAATCAAATCGCACTGCACCCCATGATGCAGGAGGTTGTGACGGCAGAGCTTCATCCATCCATTCAAAGCTGCTATCCGATGCTGGAGAGCATCCGCTGGACTTGCCAGCTTCACGGCCAAAATACGCCGCAGCACAAGCTTCTGTTTCAAGTGATAGAAAATGTCATTCAAACAGCGGACAAAGACGACAATGAATTCTATCTCCGCTTGCTGGAAGATGCCTTCGCCTATATGCAAATCTACCAGTACAAGCACGGCCTGCGCAGGATCATCGCCGAACTTCACCGTTTGCTGAACGATCCCGGCATTGGCAGCCAGAACGACCGGGCATTGCTGATGGACTATTGCGCTGCTTTGGAGCAGAATCCACAGAAAGCCCTCAAAACTGCAAAAGCTGCACTCGATCTTTTGCCGGAAATCAACACAGACAATGCGCTGTTGGCCGCCAACCTGAACGCGAATTTAGGCGGCCGGTACAGCCAAACCGGACAGCTTTCGCTCGCAAAGCAATATATGGAAACCGGCATCTCCATCCTGAACGAATATGGTTTGCTCGGCTTTCACGACAGCATCACGCAATCTGTCAGTTATGCCATACTATTATTCAATCTGCACGAGCCCCAGCAGGGACTGGTGATCCTGCAGCGTGTTTCTGGCCTTTTAGAGAAAGCTGAAGAAATTGCCGGCAGTGACTACGCACTGATTCAAAAGTCGATTGGCTCGCTGCTTCTGGCCACCGGGCAAATCGAACAGGCGCTTCAACACTATCAAACAGCCCTCAACATCTACGCCGAGGTGTTTCGCGATGAACCGGAGCTGCTTTTTGAGCAGCAGCAGGAAATCCTCGCGGAATGCCGGACAATCGGACTGCCGGAGCAGGCATTGCTGGCGCTCTCCGGTTCATAACAAATCCTCAAAAACGTATCCCCATGAAAGCAGAAGCCCTGCCTTCATGGGGATCTTTTTGTTATCAGTCAATTTCAGCTCAACTGACGCTCAATGAAGTTTTGCATTTTTACGATTAAACTGAAGATACAAACGGCCGCCGTCGGCGGCCCCTGCAAAGGAGGAATGAAGAATCGAAACATTGAAGCTCATCCGTATGGACACTGTACAGGAAGAATCGGTGGAATGGCTGCTGTACCCATTCATCCCCTACGGCAAAATCACGATCCTGCAAGGCGACCCCGGCGAGGGCAAAACCACGCTTGCCCTGCAGATCATCGCAAGACTGACGATGGGACAGCCGATCATCGAAACAGCGGCGGCGGCAAAACCGGTCAAGGTAATTTTCCAGACCGCCGAGGACGGGCTGGCCGACACGATCAAGCCCCGCCTTATGGCCGCCGGGGCCGATTGCAGCCGGGTACTCGTGATCGACGACACGGAAAAAGCGCTCACGTTGGAGGACGAACGTCTTGAAACAGCCATCCGGCAAACCGGCGCGCGGCTGGTCGTACTTGACCCGATCCAAGGTTACCTCGGCGCCGGTGTGGATATGCACCGTGCCAATGAGATCCGGCCTGTAATGAAGCGTGTGGGAGACTTAGCTGAAAAGTATCACTGCGCGATCATCCTGATCGGCCACATGAACAAGAACAGCGGAGAACGGTCCAGCTATCGGGGCTTGGGTTCCATTGATTTCCAGGCGGCGGCAAGAAGCGTCCTGATCGTGGGACGGGTAAAGGACGACCCTACCCTGCGGGTGGTCTGCCAGACTAAAAGCTCTCTGGCCCCTGAGGGCAAAGCAATCGCGTTTCGATTGCATCCCGAAACCGGTTTCCAGTGGGAGGGAGAGTACGACATCAGCGCGGATGAGCTGCTGTCCGGCGGCGGCAAAGGGCATAAGCTGCGCGAGGCAAAGGCATTTCTGACGGAGCTGTTGCAGGATGGACCAGTGCCGCAAACCGAAATTGAAAAAGCCGCACGAGAAAAAGGCATTCGCGAGAAAACCTTGCGCAATGCCCGATACGAACTGGAAATTGAATCCCACAAGGTCGGCAGACGGTGGGTATGGTCGATGCCGCCCGGCAAATAACGGCGTCAAGATGGCAAGGTTCCCTCTCATAAAGAAAGCGGGCATCTTGCCATCTTGCGGGCGTTGGGAGCCTCTGAATAAATCAGAGATTCCTTTGTTTTCGGCCGGTAGCCCCCGGCAGGGCGCAAAGGCACTTTTGATGCGAAGTGTCAAAAGTGCTTTTGCGTTACTTTCGCAGAAAGTAACAAAGGCCGCCGCTTGCGCGGCGAAAGGAGTATGGATTTGAAAAGGACAATCAGTATGATGGTGGGCCATGGTTCGGTAAATCACAACAGCCGGAAGTTCCACGCGAAGAACACCGACCCGGAGCGAAGCCATTTGAACAAGGTATACTGCAACGAAAATATCAGGGATGTATACCGCGAATTATTTGACGCTGCATTGAAGCGGTACAATGAGAAGCAGACCCGTACGGACCGCCAGATCAAGGACTATTACGAGAAGATCCGTTCCGGCAAGCAGGAGAAAACCTTCCATGAAGTCATCCTGCAGGTTGGCAACTGGAAGGATATGCACGCAGAAAGCGAACATGGCCAACTTGCAGCAGCAGTGCTGGACGAGTATATGCAAAGCTTTGGGCAGCGAAATCCGCAGCTGCGCGTCTTCTCTGCCCATCTGCACATGGACGAAGCGACCCCACACCTCCACATTGACTTTGTGCCGTTCATCACCGGCAGCAAGCGGGGCCTGGATACGCGCGTATCGCTGAAGCAGGCGCTGGCTGCGCAAGGTTTTAAGGGCGGAAGCCGGGGCGATACTGAGTGGAACCAGTGGGTACAGTCCGAAAAACAGCAGCTTGCCACCGTGATGGCGCGGCATGGCATCGAATGGGAGGACAAAGACACCCATGAAACACACTTATCTGTGCAGGATTTTAAAAAGCAGGAGCGGGCAAAAGAAGTGGCGGCGCTGGAGGCTGAACTCGTAAGCAAAAAAGCAGAATATGAAAATGTTGCCGTGCGGATTAAACATTTTGACGAAGGGCTTGCGGCACTTGACCGGCTGGAAACCGAGCTGGACACCGCCGAAGCGTACCAGCTGCCGGACCCGCCGCCCTTGATGACGGCCAAAGCATACAAAGCAAAAGTTGCAGCACCGCTTGTAAAGCAGCTGAAATCCATGCTGAAAACGATGCTTGCGCGGTGCTGCACAGCGATGGATCATTACACCAAACTCAGTTTGGAAAACGGCAGGCTGTACCGGGAAAAGGAGCAGATGGCCGCGTTCAACGCGCGGCTGATGGAAGAAAACAAAATGCTCAAGGCGCAAAATCGGGAATTAAAGCTGCTGCAAAAATTCTTGGGGAAATCCGGACTGGAAAAGCTGCTGCGGGAAGCGAAGAATGCTCGAACGGCCCGTAAAAGCAGCCGCGCTGAGCGGTAAGCGGTAGACAAAATCTCCCGCTCCATCCCCTGCTTTAAAGCATCGGACAGAGCGGGAGTTTTTTAATATTGGCCCGCTAAAATATAGCGAATATTTCTTGCCTTACCACGTTGGACAAGCTGGCCGTTTGCCACCATCCTGCGCAGAATGCGGGACGCCGAAGAAGCACTTGCGCTGAGCAAATTTTCCACATCTGCCCGCGTGATCCCGCCATTCTGTTTTACATAACCGAGGATCGGTGCTTCCTCGCTGCCAGCCAAGCTGGCCGGGGCAGCTTTTTGAAGTTCTGCCCCATAATTGATATTGGGCAGTGTGATCTTAAAAGCATGGCTGGTCGTTTCGATCAGCGGAGTTTTGCCGGCATTATCGTAGGCTTTCATCATCTTGCGGATACCCGTGCCGTATGCCTCGATCAGGCGCAGCCGGTAAAACACGTTTGCAAGGTTTTGGTTGCGGCACACCGACAAACCGACCAAAACATCCTCCAGGTCAATGTCCGGCAGCAGCCCGCCTACGGAGACAAATTCCATCCGATCCGGATAGATGCTGATCAGCGAACTGGCGCTGATGCCATAATCCCGATGCACAAGCAAATTCAACAAAGTTTCGCGCACGGCCACCTCCGGGTAATCCCGCGTGTCAATGCGCAGCAGTTTATCGAAAGTAGCGCGGGTCTGGTTGTACAAATCAATATAGGCGTACACGTCGTTCAGCTGCTGCATCAGCGATCCCGAAAACTCGCGCCGGTCCTTAAAGATATTTGGGTCGGTATCCTGAAATACTGCCGCCTTAACTGTGTGGGTACATTGATCCGACAGTAGCAGCGCAAGGTTGGTATAAATGCCGTCCGTGTTCAGCAGTTTCAGGGTCTGCATTTGGGGTGTACCAAAGGGAACATTCCTTGCGGCAAACTCTTTTTCGGCAGCGTGGAAGGTCAGCTCCTGCTCCAGCGCACGCATCTTCTCGAACCGGTCGCCGTCCGTTTCCTTGATCATCTGGCGGATCAGCGTATCGGTCGCCGGTACAGAGGAATACCCCTGCCGCACATACACGCCCTCTGGCCGCAAGCCCTTTTTGGCGATATAATAGGGCCGCTCTGTGCCGCGCTGAATGTCGATGGCAACGATCTGTTTGCCCTCGATTTCCAACGTTTCGTAGTGCAGGAACATCGTCAGATCCGGCTTAATCGCGTCCCGCACCATGTTGCTAACCTGCAGGGCCACCCCGTCGGCATCCGGAAGACCGGTCACCGTTCCGTCGTCCTGTATGCCAATGTACAGCTTGCCTCCGTCACAGTTGGCAAAGGCAATGAGTTCTTTTTTGATATCGTCCACAACGACAGCTTTTAGCTCGACCGTTTCGCTTTCCCGGAATATCATGCCAGCAGCTCCCCCTTTTTTGCTATCTGGTCATATTATAATCAATCTCGCCAATCTCGTCAATAGATTTGACGAGATTGGCGAGATAAGACATTCTTTCGGCAAAATTTTGCTACGATCTGATATCCTACAGCCTGCTTTCACTGCCCATCTATCCACAATTCACACTGGCCTATCATACAGTTTGAACAGCATCTTCTATACCTCACTGGTGGATATTTGTATTCTTTCAAGAGTCGCTTGACAAACCATATTTTCCTGTCAGAATTGCAAACAAATCTTTAGAATTTTTTCAGACTTTCCTAACCATTTCTTATCTATTTTTTAACAGGTTTTTTAACTGTTCGTTGGTATACTATGAATATTTTATCAAACAAGGAGAACTCCCATGAAATTAGATGTTCGTAATTTATCCGTTCACTATTCCAGGAAAACAGTTGCGTTAGACGACGTAAGTTTTTCCTTTGAAAATGGTATCTTGGGGTTGCTTGGAAAAAACGGCGCAGGTAAAACCACTTTGATAAAAACGATCCTTGGGTTAATCAAGCCTACTAAGGGCACTGTTAACCTTATCAGCCCCGAAGCAGCAGTCAGAATCTCGTATATGCCGCAGGAACTGTCGCTACACCCGAATCTGACGATATATGAATCGTTGGATTATCACGGCATACTGTGTGGTTTGCCCAAAAGTGTAAGAACCGAGCGGATACCCTTGCTACTGAACGAAACAAATCTTTCGGAGCACAAGAACAAAAAGATACGCCGTCTTTCCGGCGGTATGAAAAGAAGGGTCAGCTTGGCACAGGCAATGCTGAATGATCCGAACATTCTGGTAATAGACGAACCTACGGTAGGTCTTGATCCCGAAGAAAGAATAAAAATAAGAAATTTGATATATTCTTTTTCTTCAGGAAGAACCATCGTGTTCTCGACACATATCATTGAAGATCTTGCAAGTGTATGCCAAAAACTAATCATACTCGATAGAGGGAAACTGATCTATGACAATTCGGTTGAAGAGCTGTTCAAACTTGCGGAATCAAAAGTCTTTTTTATTAAAGCCGAAAGTGAAGCCGAGTTAAACGAATTGTCATCAAGGCTGAACGCTGTAGGGGTTGTACACACATCAAAAGGCAGATTTCTTAAATATGTCAGCAAAACACCCGTTCCCGGTTCGCTTCCTGCGGAAGCAAGCATAGAAGACGCATATCTTTGTTTGTACTTATAACACATTATCCGGAAAGAGAGTTTATATGTTTCGAGAATGCTTTACTTTTAATTGCAAGATCAATTTCAGGAAGGTCACGTTTTTTCTGGCGGCAATCGTATCTATCACTTTTTCTGTAATATCTCAGCTACCTTATTTTGAGCATTATCAACTGACAAACTCGACCGATATACAGAAAATAAGCGATAGATTATGGGTCGATGCGACCGTACCGACAAACGGCAAGGAACAGATATTGCTCACGATTGACGCTGTGCGTAATGTCTTAAACGCCGAGCTTAAACTGCAAAATCCCTCTGATATTATAACGAATTTGAGAAAACGGTTATCTGTAAAAAACGATTGGACAGTCAGTGAACTGGACTCTTTATGGGCGGAGCTAACATCGGAATACGATGAACTTCAAATGCTAAGGCCAAACCACTTGTCCAACTCTTTTCTCAACAATTTCAGAAAAACCGTACTCCAGGACGAGCTATTGCGATACGCGTACTCCGAAAACGATTTTTCCGACTATCTTTCCGTCGAATTTGGGCAGTCGCTGTCACTTATCATCTCTATACTATTTGTTATTTTCTTTTCAACTATTTTTCTTGATGACGTAAAGCGAGGAATGTCGGATATTTTACATATAAATGTGATTTCCCCAAGAAAAATGATATACGCCAAATATCTATCCGCACTGGTTATGGTGATAGGCTGTATTGGTTTAAACATAATAGGCGTGAATATCATGCAGCTTATATATGTAAAGGACGTGTCCTTTGAACAGCTTTTGACTGTTTGGGGGAACACTCTGTTGTATTGTATCCCAACCGTCGTATTTATATCAACCGCTTCGGTTCTTCTGTGCGTCCTTTTCAAAAGCGCAATTTTGGGTGTCGCGGTACTTGTGCTTGCAAATTTTGTGTCAAGCATTCCTCAAGTATTTCCCAATGGTATGCGCAGGCAACTTCCTATCGCACCATTCGTATTTAATCTGAACTCATTTTTCGACCCCATAAGTCAAAATGAATTTATTGCGATACTATTGAATCGCGCCGCATTTTGTTACATAGGCGTGGCAATACTTGAACTGACAGTTTTGGTGTGGAAAAAACATAGAAGCACCAGCAGCATTCGCAGAATTCCAAAACTAAAAGCGTTTGGTACTTCTCTATTTTTACCCCAAAATTTCTTTTTTTACAATTCAAAAATAATTTTAAACAAGGTAAAATTTGCGGCACTATTTGTCATTTTTTCTATGCCGTATTTCTCAATAAACGCGAATACCGAAATAACAAACATAAGCCGATCCATTCTATTGATGACCGGCTGGTCGTCTGTTATATTGTTCTCAAACATAAAAAGTGTTGAGTATTCCGATACTACCATAGACCTATACAAACTGTCAGCCAAAGGCGGTCTGGCTGTCGGCGTACGGTTTTTGATATGCGCAATCATAACCGTGCTCTTTACGTCTGCCGTATTTTTTCTCAGTCTGCTCAGGATCGATCCAATGACCTACAAGTTTGAATTTGTTGCCGATATATTTACACGCATGATGGTATCCTGCATAACCTGCTCCTGCTTTTTAGGCAGCGTTACAATGACGGTAGGTTCTGTGCTTAAGAGAACATGGACAGGTCTTGCGTTTGGTCTTATTATTAACGTTCTGCTATCACAGATAAAAACTGCATCGATTCTTAACTTGTATCTGTTCTATTATTTGCCTGGAAATGAGAATCATCAACAGTGGCTCATATCCATACTTTTTTACGCGCTGATTTCTTTTGCGATTTTATTGTACAATATATTTTGTTCGAAAAAAAACTTTCGGTTCTCCAAGGTATGAGATCATTTAGTACTTTAATCCCTAACATAGATGTTGCGGCTCCCGTTCCCTTTTCTTCTGTCCCATACTATCACTTTGCCAACAGGCTCAAAAAATAATATAGTCAGACAAATGTATCCCGCACTGAAGCGCAGAAGCGTTTTCCGGTGTGGGATATTTTCTTAAATACCCTCGACTGAGTTTATCTGAATAGCGAAGTATGCTGTCTTTCCATATATTCTACTTTTCATGGTTTACAAGCATGTTACGTTATGATATAATAGAATATAATATAGAACATATTAAAAGAGAGGACAGGCTATGAAAAACAACACTGGTCACATTGCCATCTATTCCCGCAAGTCAAAATTCACTGGCAAAGGTGAAAGCATCGGCAACCAAGTCGAGCTCTGCAAAGAATATATCCGGGTTCATTATGGCGATGTTGCACTTGAAACCGCTGTGGTCTACGAGGACGAGGGCTTCTCCGGCGGCAACCTCAACCGCCCCGGATTCAAAAAAATGATGGACGCTGCCCGCTCACGCAAGCTCAGTGCCATCATTGTTTATCGTCTGGATCGTATCAGCCGCAATATCAGCGACTTTTCCGGTCTGATTGAAGAATTATCCCATCTCAATGTTGCGTTTGTCTCAATCAAAGAGCAATTTGACACAGGCACACCGATGGGCCGGGCGATGATGTATATTGCATCGGTCTTTTCGCAGCTTGAACGCGAAACCATCGCGGAGCGCATCCGCGACAATATGCACGAGCTGGCCAAGACCGGCCGCTGGCTGGGCGGCATCACGCCCACCGGCTACGCATCCGAGGCGGTGAAGAGCATCACCATCGAAGGCAAATCGAAAAAAGCCTGTAAACTCAAGCTGATTCCGGAAGAAGCGGACATCGTCCGGCTGATTTATGATCTGTATCTCGAAACCGATTCCCTGACCCTCACCGAAACCGAACTGCTGCGGCGCGGCGTAAAGACCAAGAACGGCCGCCACTTCACGCGTTTTTCGATCAAAGGCATCCTGCAAAATCCGGTCTATGTGATCGCAGATGCGGACACCTATGACTATTTTACAAACGCTGAGGCGGATCTGTTCTCAGATAAGGCCGCGTTTGACGGCGTGCACGGCATCATGGCCTACAACCGCACCAATCAGGAAAAAGGCAAAACGACCGAATTTTTGCCCACAAGTGAATGGATCGTGTCAGTCGGACAACACCCCGGCATGATTCCGGGTAAAGTGTGGGCCGGGATACAGGCATCGTTGGAGCGCAACAAGTCCAAATCCTTCCGCAAACCGCGCAGCAACGAAGCGCTGCTCACCGGCCTGCTGTTCTGCGGCTGCGGCAGCCGGATGTATCCCAAGCTCAGCAAGCGCAGAACGGCGGACGGCAAGCCTGTTTACACCTATGTCTGCAAGTTGAAAGAACACAGCCAGCGCAGCGTCTGCAACAGCAGAAACGCCCACGGGAACACGCTGGACGCGGTGATCATTGAACAGATCAAGTCTTTGGAAAACGACCAGAGCGCCTTTATTCAGCAGCTGGAGCGCAGCCGCAAATTCTACACCGGAAACCGCGAAGCCTACAACGACCGCCTTGAAGCCATGCAAAAGGAGCGGACAGAGACCGAGAAGAAAATCGAGGGGCTGGTGGATTCGCTCGCCGAATTGAGCGAGGGAGCAGCCCGTGACCGTGTTGCAAAACGAATTGAGCAGCTGAACGGCAAGTGCCAGGATCTTGACGCCCGCATCCTCGAATTGGAGGGCCTGACCACCCAGCACACCCTGAGCGATATCGAATTTGATCTGATGCGCCAGTTGCTGACCGTGTTCCGCAGCAGCATTGATCAAATGACAATCGAGCAAAAGCGGGCTGCCATCCGCACAGTGGTACGCAAAGTGATTTGGGACGGCAGTAACGCACACGTTGTCCTGTTTGGCGCCGAGGACGGCGAGATCGAGTATCCGCCATTGCCCGGCCTTGCCGCCGGGGCCGACTGCGAAGATGAAACCGCAGAAGATTTAGAGCCCTTTGCCGATGTGGACTACGGCGAATCCGGAACCGAGACTTCCGACAGCACCAATAGAGAAACTCCCGGCGAAGCTGGGATCGAAGCTTACAACAGCGCCGATAGCAAAGCTTCCGATGCAGCCGAGGCCGAAATTCCCAGCGACATCAAGGCGCATTGGGGAGAGCATAGCAAACGAGATCCTGATGCAGTTCCGCGCGGGCAAAAAAAGCCAGAATGACGTATCGATCCAGGATCCGATCGACAGCGAGCAGGACGGCGGGCTGACGCTGAACGATGTGATGGCTGACAGCTTCAACATGCACGAGGACTACGAACGCAAAGAAGAGGCGCAGGCGCTGTACCGTGTGCTGAACCGCCTCTCCGGCCGCGAGCGGCAGATCGTCATCCTGCGCTACGGTCTCTCTGGTACAGGCCCGCTGACGCAGCAGCAGATCGCAGATATTTTGAACATCAGCCGCAGCTATGTATAGCAGTGCCGGTATTGTAAACGATTTGGCCTGCAAAATTGCCCCGATTCTATACGGATTCCAGCTGTTTGAATCGAAATTTGATGATAATTTCCTTGCTTTCTGTCAGTTCAACCCGTTCGATCAAGCTGACCATCAGTTCCCGGTTGGTGGGTGCGGTTTCAATGAACCGCTCCACCATTTTTTTTGCCATCTCGGTTTGTTCTACCGGTGAGTAATCCGGTCTGTCCAGCTTGTCAAGGCGCTGCTCCAAAGCTGCACGCTCCGCTTTTACCTTTGTATAAATGCGTTCAAAATCGCCCTCGTCCAGAATTCCGCTGAGCTTGTCCATATAGACCTTATCAAGGTGGGCAGTCAGACTGCTGATCTTTGCTTTCAGCGCGGCGATTTCTTTCTCGTTGTCACTTTCCAGCATGACTTTAGCAACCTCTTTTTGCGCGCTTGGAAGCAATCGATCCGCCTGCAGATATTGTTGGCAAACCTCCCTCACCTTCTCGATCACTGCCTGCGTAACAATTTTCTCGCTAATCGAGTGACAGCTGCAAACTCCCGCCTTTGTAAACCGCTGGTAGGTACGACATAAAAAATACAGTCTGTCTTCCCCTGCCGCATTTTTACGGTTAATCACCGACAGGGGATACCCGCACTCATGGCAGAAAATCAAGCCCTTCAGCAGATAATCATACGTCCGGCTTCGGGTACGCTTGCGGCTTTCCACCAGCATCCGTACCTTGTCAAAAGTCTCTTTGTCAATCAGAGGTTCATGCGTCCCTTCCACAATGATCCAATTACGCCGGTCTTGTCGGATACACTTCTTTGACTTGTAGTTGATTTTCTTCATGCGGCCCTGAACCATATTGCCAAGATAGGTTTCATTTTTCAGCATTTCAGAGATACGTTCGCTGCTCCACAGGCCGGTATAAGGTCCTGGATTCCCTATTGTAAAGCCTGCGTATGTGGCAGGCGTCGGGATTCCTTCCTCATTCAGTTGCGTAGCGATTTTGTGGCAGCTTACTCCCTCCAATGCCATGTTGAAAATTTTCCGCACGATCTGGGCCGCTTCTTCATCAATGACGAGTTTATTTTTCTCGGTGGGATGCATTTTGTAACCGTAGGCCGGTTTCCATCCGATGAACAAACCCTTGCGCTGCTTATCATGTTTGACGCTTAATATTTTCTTAGAAATATCCTTGGCATACATATCGTTCATAATGGCGCGGAAAGGTGTGATATCGTTAGCGGTGGAATCTACCCCTGTGTCGATGCCATCGAGCAAAGAAATGTAACGAACTTGGTGCTCCGGAAAATACCGCTCCATGTAGTGGCCCGTCAAGATGTAGTCACGCCCCAAACGGCTCAGATCCTTGGTGATGACCATGTTGACCTTTTTGGCCTCAATGTCGGTGACCATGCGCTGAAAACCGGGACGGTCGAAACTCGTACCACTCCATCCGTCGTCAATGTAAGTATCGTATACGCTCAAACGGTGTTGCTGGACAAATTCCTGAAGAAGGGATTGCTGGTTCGTAACACTTTCAGATGGGCCTTCGTTCTCATCCTCCTTTGATAATCTGATGTATAATGCCACATGGTAATCCATGGGATTGCTTATCTCTAAGTACATATCATACCTCCTGAGATAAGCGGCCATTCATTATAATCATTATACTGTTTTGCACCCCCATTTTACAACGTCCTGCAATTCTTTTTTGAGGAACAGTTTGAAAGAGTTCTGAATGATCTCTGCAATATTGAGATCCTCTGTTGTATAAGAGCAAATCACCACAGGGTTTTTGGGCTTCAAAAAAACACCTCCTCGATTTTGGATAGTAAAATATATGCTGCACATCCCGCATATTTACCGTTACTGATTCAAGAAAAAAGCATAAATGCTGCAACAGGCTGCGGATGGCTTGTCCGCATCATAGCCCCGCCTGTGCCGCTGTCCTACCCGAACCGGCGAACACCGCAGGGACTTCCCTCAAGTCCGTGAGGGATCGTGAGAAAGTACCATTATGATCCATGCCGTCATCGCGCCCAGCCTGCCACAGCCGGTTTTGTGGGAAACGTTGATCGCTCGGGCAGCCGCCTGCCTCTCCCCTTCCGGCTGCCTGTAGTCGCGCCGCCCCATCTTCCGCTCGGAACACAGAATGATGTACCTGCAACAACCATATATTCGATTTTCAAGGTGCTGTCAGACTGGAAATATCTTTCAGTACCAAAAAACGTGTTGGAATCCGAAAATCTAATGCACTACAAAAATATTTCAAAAATTTTTCTTTCACGATCCATATTCTCTTTGGGGATGTTTCCACGGATTTCTACCTGGCCAAACCAGCTTCAAAACAGGACGATACCTTCAAAATTGAAACTTTGAGATATTCAACGCAATATGGATCATAATGTACTGCCGCAGATCCTCATCCAACTGCCCATTCCAGATACTGTGCTTGTTGATTAGCGGCATATACAGGTCAAAAATCTTCTCCAAATCCTCATGCCGGCCAGCAACCGCACCCTGAAGGATCATTGCAAATTCCTGAGATGTCATTTTCCATCACGCCCCTTCCTCAGTACCGCACGCAGTTTCTTCAGCGCAAGCGATCGCTGGTTGTAAACATGCTGAGTGGTGCAGTGCAGGATCTGGGCGATTTCGTCAGACTTCAGCTCCTCAACAAACAGCATCGTCAGAATGTGCTGGCGTACAAGGGGAAGTTCCCGGAACGCTTCTGCGAGCCGCTCCTCCTCAAAGTCAAACGCATTTTTGTCTGCACCGACTTTGTCAAACGGATCATTCTCCCGTCCGACCTCCAAAAGGTTTTCGGACAACTCCTCAAGCGAGATCGTCTCACAGCCTTTTTCGCTTTTCCGGATGTAATCGATCCGGGCCCTGTAAACCGTGGTTTCCAGCCACTTGGTAAAGCGCGCTCTCAATTCATCCTTTTCTGATCTTGTCTGGTGATACATCAATAAGCCTCCTTCGAGGCATACCACCAGAGCAAAAACAAAGGCACGCCATGATGGCATGCCTTGTCAATCCGAGTGTTGAATTTTTGAAGATCAAAGCGTTTCTCCCGCCTATCACTTCAGGGCAACAAAAAACGACTATTCCGCACTTTCGTGCAGCATAGCCGTTCAATGAAACGCAAATGACCCGATCAGGAAAATCGATTCGGAATGATTATGTACAGGCGTAAACACGCAGCATCTGTTTACTGGCCGAATTTTTCAAGCGAATCCAGATAGGTCATCAGGCTTTCGCAGGCACGGATCCGCTGTTTGACCGGATACTTGTCGATTCTCTCTGCAATTTCCTTCAGATAAAGCTTTTCCGGAGATTCATAGTTCTCCAGAAGCAGCTGGTCCACGGTTACGGAAAGTGCATTGGCAATTTTCACAGTCATTTCCAAGCTGGGAATCCCTCTGGCATTCTCGATCTGGCCAATATGACTGTTGCTGCAATCACATGCTTCGGCCAAATCCGTCTGCAAGAGTCCCCGGAGGAGTCGAAATTTTCGTATATTCTTGCCTAAAATCACATAATCCACGGTTCATCTTCTCCTTACGCAGTAATTCTACCCAAATACGCGACGAAGTTGAAGAATGTATAAGTCTATTATACGCATTATAAGTGAAATTTAAGGGATTTTTGTCTAATTACATTGTTTTTACACCCGATAATTCAAGCATAAATTTATAACCATCATTAAAAGAGGTTCAAATTGTCTAACATCTGCGCCACATCCGCTTCCAGAAGTTCTACGGTTTTCTCATCTGGAACGATTGGGGCTATTGGAGCTACTGGGGCTGTTGTCGGCGGCATATCGTTTTGCAGCTGCAACGATCGCAGTTTCTCCTCCACAACGGATCGGACGATTTCTTCTATTCTGGTGCGTCCTTGCCCAAAGTCCACCTGCACCTCAATTTTGGAGTGCGCGTTTTTCAGATCCGGGTGCGAAGCAATGTACGCATTCAGTGCTGCAATAATGACTACGCTTTTTTTGTTCCCCAGCCGTTCCAGCAGTTCCCCTGCCCGCACCTCTTCTTCCGAATCGGCGCCGAACTGGAGCGAGTAACGATATTTTCCATCTTTTTTCATCGTGCATATCCTGCTCCTTTATGCGTGCGAGCGGAGCGAGAGCGACTTTCTCCCCAGAATATCATAGCCCAGCGCGTTTGCATTCGGAGAATCCACAAAACTCGCTTGCGCCACAAGCGGCGATGTTTCCAAAAAAGGCCGCAGCAGAATGCTTCCTCCCCCAATAAAGATGGCCGGATTCGAGCGCAGATCCACCTGCAGCTCACGCAGCTGGTTCAAAATGTCCTTCGCATGGAGTTTGGTAGCCTCGCGAATGGTGGCCTTGACATCCTCCGGCAGGATAGTATTTTCCCCGGACAGCACCGCGTGAATGTGCTCATCCTCAATGCGCATATCATGAAGCGCGCCTACCTTGCGGATGATCTCGTTGTTCATGGTAATGATGCCCGTTTCTAAACTGCGGCAGAACTGCAGATCCGGTTTCCCATTTTTCAGCAGCAACACATCGGTCGTATAGCCGCCGATGTCCACCACAAAAATCCGCAGTGTATGAACAATCATTCCGCTCTGAGGGATCACCGCAGCATACGCCTGCGGGAACACCATCACGCGGTCGATGAAGAGATTGTAGGTTTTATCCCGGTAGGTGAACCGGATTGCACCGGTTCTCTTGAAATACTGGGCAAACTTGTCCCGCAAAACGCCATAGTGCTCCGGTGGCAGCCCCACTGCCAGCTGGATGCGCTCCATCGGCTGATACTGCCCGGCGCTCTCCAGCTCTTTCGCGATGGCAAACATGGTCAGAATAAAATAGCGATCGTCCTGTGTTTTATCCCGCATATAATTCAGCCGCCGGCCGCTCAGCGTCCAATACTTCCCCTCATATTCCAGAATCTCATCTGTGATGGGCGGTTTTACCGTATGTTCGGACAGTCCGGACACGAACGAGTGGTGTACGGTTTTGATGGCATAGTTTCCATGGTCGATTGCGATCAACATTTTATAAGCCTCCTACTGAATTTGATTTCATATTGTTATTACACGGCCCTCTGTGCGCATTTACAACTTCTGTGCGCATTCCAAAGCAAAAAGCGCACAGAAAAAAGGGCAAAGCGATTTCGCCCTGCCCCTTTTCCGTCAATTACTGTGGCTGTCTTTGCAGACAGCATTCCCAGATATAGTCGTCAAGCCCTTTGTAACGGGGATCCCAAATGTAAGTACCGAACCGGAATCCCATTCGTCCGAGCAGCGCAAGCAGACTGTTGTATCCATTTTGGACATGATGATTCGTTGAAAAATCCATATCAAAAGCGGTCATCACTTCCGTTAGGCCCTCGTCTTTCAGATCCGTCAAAACCGCCTCCAACTGTTTCAGCGCATTCACGCCGGGAGCAGCCAATACGGCCAGCCCCGTCAGCGCGTGGATCACATCTGCTTTCATCGGCCCTTCTGTCAGAAGGATCATATTGCGAACAGGCCCGGCCAAATGGATCCAGCCCTCGGCACGGCATCCGTCGGTTTTTTCCACACTGGATACCCACCGGAATTTTCGCCGCGTCACATTGTCCCTGCGGATCTGAAGTCCTTGGATTCGTCCAAATCGGTCCCGTACCGGAATCAGAATGCCGCGTTTTTCCTTTGCAAACGTCCATGCACCGTTTTCATCCCGGTAGAAACCCGGAACGCCGGCAAGATAAAGTCCGTCTGCCTGGAGTTGTGAAGCAATTGTCGCCATACCGATAAGCGGTGTCGTCTTATATTCCAGGCGCTCTATTTCTTCCTCGCTCAAACCACGACCAAGCAGGTTATCCCGATGATCCGGTGCGAGGCTCAGCTTTGACAGCAGCGCGCTGTAAGTCGCATGCTTGGAATCCACGTCCGTGATCGGACACTCCAAATCCGGCTGCTGCTCGATGATTTTTCTGGGTCTCTGAACGTATTCCGGCATTCCGATCCGCTCTGCGATTGCCTTCCGTACTTTGTCCCTCGGAACTCCGGTATAAAGTGCATACAGATCAAAGATCCCACCGGATACACCACACCGCGGGCACCGGAATACCTCTTTTTTCAAATTGATATTCAGATGCTGATTGCGGGGTTTATCATCGCAACAGGGGCAGGGCACATAGTAAGAACTTCTGCCGGAGGGCGGCATGGGAATACCCAGCAGAGAAATAACATCCATCATATGAATCATCTTGGTCTTCTCACCTTTCCGGCAGTGAGCCTTTTTCTTTTGTGCGATTTATAAGCCAGTGCAATGCATAGCCCGCAAAACAAATCATGCGGTTGCCTGCTGCGCTGCATACTCACAGATCAGCTTTGCAGCATCCCGGATCGCTTCGTTTCCGGTAAACTTTGTAGCCACCCATTTGATCGCTCCCGGATCCAGCGACAACACTTCGCCGAGTGTCTTTCCGCTGAATTTCGTAATCGGGCACGGAACACACATGGCCTGCTTCAGTTTTTCTTCCGGTGTCAGAACCCGTTCCGGCTCCATGATCGCCGTATATTCTTCCTGCGGCGGCTGCCGATCAGTTCCCGTTGAGGGAGCCGCCGGCTTGGCCTCAGGTTCGTTCATTCCCGTCAGGCCCAGTTCACTGGCAGCCAGCGGTTCAAAATCTTCGCCTGCCATCGGGAACTGCAGACCAAACCGGGGCTGTCTCAAAACGATGAAAACATCGCGGAGAGGCAGCCCCAATTCAATTTGCGGGAAAGTGCAGAAGAAAAGATGGAATCGACGTAAAAAAGAGTATGTGAAACAGAGCGGCCGTAAGGCAGCTCAAAAAGAACGTACAGGATTTCAAAATATAGGGAAAGTCAGGCCGTTTTTGGCTTAGGAAGGAACAGGTGGGATCCCAAACGGCCAGCTCTGGCTTTACGATCCAGTTTCAGGACATTAAAAGCAAAACACAGGAGGAGCCACTCAACGGTAACATTGTATTTGCCCCGCATGAGGAAACGGCGGAAATGCATGTCCTCTTTGGTCATGGCAAAGGAACCCTCAGCCTGAATGGAGCGGTTGACGCGCAGCAGACAGCCCTCCTCAGAGGAGATACGCTGTTCCATTTTCTCTCTTTGGCGCAGGAAATTTTTGTTGACATAGAGAGATTTGGTCCTCTCCTCCAAGGGCTTCTTGCTGGTTCCCTTACGGATACATTTGTCTTTGCAAGGGCAGCCCTGACAATCCTCACTGCCCCTATACCCGATTTGCCGGACAGAGAAATAATCTGTATAATGGAAAGGAAAGGAAAGGGGACAAAACCAATGTCAACAAAAGAGCGAAAACACACAGCACCGCCACGATATGACGAAGCATTCAAAGCCGGGGCCGTGCGCATGGTCACTGAGCAAGGCCGGCCCAGCCGGGAAGTTGCCAAGGAACTTGGAATCTGCATCGACACACTGCGCAGCTGGCTCAAAAGTGCGGGCGCGCCGTCACCCGGTCAGGCCGACCGGCAAAACCGCGATACCAAGCGCCTGCGCGAGCTGGAGGCCGAGATTCGCACGCTGCGCAAGCAAATCGATGAGAAAAACGAGGTCATCGATGTCCTAAAAAAATCCGTCGGCATACTTTCCAAACCATAGAAGACAAGTATCGGTACATTCGTACCGACCGCGCGGGAGCTTCTGTGGAGCTGCTATGCCGATTACTCGAAGTCTCCCGCAGCGGGTACTATGAATGGCTGCAACGCAAACCTTCTTTGCGCAAGCTGCATGATCAGGCCCTCAAACGCAGGCTGCTGGCGCTGCATGTAAAGTATCCTGCCCTTGGTCTGGACAGCCTGTACCACCTGATCCGCAAAGAGCTTTCCTGTTCGCGCAAGCGCATCCATCGCCTCATGAATGAACTTGGCATTTCCTCCGTGCGCAAACGCGCTTACAAGACAACTACAAATTCCAAGCATTCCCATCCCATCGCGCCCAATTTCCTCATGCACAAGTTCTCTTTTGACGCTCCCAACAAGGCCTGGGTTGGTGATATCACCTACATCCCTACCGACGAAGGCTGGCTCTATCTCGCTACTGTCAAAGACCTTTGTACCAAGCAAATCGTCGGCTACGCTTTCTCAGATCGCATCGATACAAATCTCACTCTCGCCGCTTTGGATGCTGCCGTCCGACGCCGTTATGCCGCTCCCGGCCTCATCTTCCATTCTGACCCAACATAAAACCAACAAAAAAGGAGTCGATCACTATGTCAACACCGCACAACGCCGCCAACAAGGGGGATTTCGCCAAAACCGTGCTGATGCCGGGCGATCCGCTGCGCGCGCAGTTCATTGCCGAAACGTTCTTAAAAGACCCGAAGCTCGTGACAAGCGTGCGCGGGATGCTGGGCTATACCGGCACGTATGAGGGCGTTCCCGTCTCTGTGATGGGCAGCGGCATGGGCATGCCGTCCATCGGCATCTATTCGTGGGAGCTGTTCACGCAGTACGATGTGGACAACATCATCCGCATCGGATCGGCCGGTTCGTACAGCCCGAAGGCAAAAATATTCGACGTGGTGCTGGCCACCAGCGCCTACAGCGAGAGCAGCTATGCCAAAACGCAGAACGGCTTTGCGGGCGACGTGACGCTGCCCTCGCCCGCCCTGTGCGATGCGCTGCGCAAAAGCGCGGCAAAGCAGGGCATTCCGATGATCGAGGGCGTCATCCATTCCAGCGATGTGTTCTACCGCGATGACGCGCCCGATTACTGGGAGAAGCTGCGCGACGAAAAGGGCTGCCTTGCCGTGGAGATGGAGAGCTTTGCGCTGTTCCACAACGCAGCCGCCACGGGCAAAAACGCCGCGTGCCTCATCACCATTTCCGACAGCTTTGTCTCACACGAGGAGACGACGGCCGAACAGCGCCAGACGAGCTTCACGCAGATGATGAAGGTCGCGCTGGGCAGCATTTTGGAGTGAAGAAGATGAAGGGGACGATTGACCGCGCGGCGCTCATCCGCGCCGCGTTCCGCGCGCGCGAGGCCGCCTACGCGCCGTATTCCCACTTTACGGTGGGCGCGGCGCTGCTGGCAAAGGACGGGCGCATCTTCACCGGCTGCAACATCGAGAGCGCGGCCTTTTCACCCACGCAGTGCGCCGAGCGCACGGCGCTGGGCAAGGCCGTGAGCGAGGGCGCGCGGGAGTTTGTTGCCGTCGCCGTGGTAGGCGCGCGCGACAATGCGCCCGACGACGCGCTGCCCACTGCGCCCTGCGGCGTGTGCCGCCAGATGCTGTACGAGTTTGGCGGCGACGAGCTGCTGGTGATCATGGCAAAGAGCGAGGCCGATTACCGGGAAATGACGCTCGGCGCGCTGCTGCCGCTGGGCTTCGGGCCGCAAAAGGTGCTGTAAGCGCCGCCGCAGGCAAGATTTCCTTTAAAAAATAGAGAAAAAGCCAATTTTCTGCGAGAAAACGGCCTAAAATTTGGCATTGCAACGGGTTCCGGCATCTTGCAAAAAGGCGGAAAATTCGTTATACTGGAAAGCGTTGGGTCACGCGTGCAAAGCGTGGGGCCTGCTCCGTCTTTGGGCGGAACAACGCGCGCCGGTATTTCCGGCGCAGGATCGCCGCTTCCGGCGGGGCCGTTTTCCTGTTGGTGGGGACGGCGCGGCAAGGGGCGGAACAGAAAAAGGAGATTGAATATGAAGAAACTGCTTGCACTTGCACTGGCGGCTGTGCTGGCGCTGGGCCTCTTCGCGGGCTGCGGCCAGCAGAACAAGGGCGCGGAGCTGGCGCTCATCACCGACATCGGCACCATCGACGACAAGTCCTTCAACCAGGGCGCCTGGGAAGGCCTTGTGAAGTATGCCGAGGAAAAGAACATTACGCATCAGTACTATCAGCCCACCGAGAAGAGCAACACCGCGTATCTCGAATCCATCGATCAGGCCGTGCAGAACGGCGCGAAGGTGATCGTTACGCCGGGCTATCTGTTTGAGGAGCCGGTTTACATCGCGCAGGATCAGTATCCCGATGTGAAGTTCATCCTCATCGACGGCAATCCGCACAATGCGGACTACTCCGATTACAAAACCGCCGACAACAGCGTCGGCATCACCTATGCCGAAGAGCAGGTGGGCTTCCTCGCCGGCTACGCGGCTGTGAAGGACGGCATGACAAAGCTGGGCTACATGGGCGGCATGGCTGTGCCCGCCGTTGTGAAGTACGGCTACGGCTTTGTGCAGGGCGCCGAGTACGCCGCGCAGGAGCTGGGCCTTGCCGACGGCAGCATCGAGATCATGTACAACTACACGGGCGGCTTTGACGCCACGCCCGAGGCGCAGAACCAGGCTGCTTCCTGGTACAACAACGGCACCGAGGTGATCTTCGCGGCCGGCGGCGCCGTGGGCAACTCCGTAATGGCGGCGGCCGAGACGGCCGGCACCAAGGTGATCGGCGTGGACGTTGATCAGTCCAGCGAATCCGATACGGTTATCACCTCCGCGATGAAGGGCCTGAGCACCTCCGTGTACGATATGATCAAGGCGTACTACGACGGCTCGTTCCCCGGCGGCCAGAACCTCGTGTTCGAGGCTTCCAACAACGGCGTCTCGCTGGCGATGGATACCGCGAAGTTCGCGAGCTTCTCGAAGGCTGATTATGACGCGCTGTTCGCCGCGCTGCAGAACAACACGAACAACATTGCCACGGGCATCCTCGGCAACGCGGACGCCAATGGCAACGAGATCGCCCTCGGCAGCATCCCCGTCAAGGCGGTTGTTGTGACGGAAGTGAAATAAGCGGGCCGCTTTTTCACCGGCAGAAAAATCAAAGCAAATGCGGGAGAGGCAACGGAAGGAAGTTGTCTCTCCCGCTTTTTGCAGACGCGCAAATGCGGACGGATTGTGCTTTTGAAGATTTTCTGCTTTGCAGCCGGCGCACTGCTCTTCGTGGGTAACCGCCCAACGAAACAGCGTCCTTGCAAAACCAAGAGCCATCTGCGACAATGGACTATAAAAAGGCATGAGATTTTTTGGATAATTCCCAAAAATCACAGAGCCGGACCGGGAGGCAAGAGCAGATGGAAGCAATAGCGATGACAGTACGGGAACAAGGCTGGCTGCGGACGATCCAAGAGGCGGCGAGGAGCGGTCAAAGCACAAAAGACTGGTGCATGCAAAACGGGATCGCGGAATCGACGTTCTACCGTTGGAAACAGCGGCTGCGGGAACGGGCACTTGCCCAGCTGTGGCCGGAAACAGCCGGGATCACACAGGCAAGGCATCCGGCCGCAGCAAATGTTCCCACGTTTGCACAGCTGAGCTATTCAGATACCCCAGAACGCGTATCAGACATCCAAGTGCAAATGCATGACCGCCGTCCATCCACGTCCCTGCGCATCCGGAGCGGTGAGCTGACGCTGGAACTGGGAGCAGAGCTGTGTGAAGAAGATCTGAGCAAGGTATTGCGGGCGGTGCGAAATGCTTGGTGATGTGCAAAAGGTGGATGCGATCTATCTGGCATGCGGATACACGGATCTGCGGCGAGGGATCGACGGATTGGTGGAGCTGGTACAGACACAGTTTCAGTTGGATCCGTTCAGCAACAGTCTGTTTCTGTTTTGCGGTCGGCGGCGGGACCGGATCAAGGCACTGCTGTGGGAAGGAGACGGTTTTGTGCTGCTGTACAAACGGATGGAGCGGGGCGGGTTTGTGTGGCCGCGGAGCGCACAGGAGATGCGTCAGCTGAGCCGGCAGGAGTTCCGGTGGCTGCTGGAAGGGCTGAGTGTCGATCAGCCGCGGGCGAACCGGCCGGTGGAACGTGTGATCCTGCAGTGAAAAGTTTTCCACAAAAAACAAGGCGAAATTTGCAGCAAAAAGCACAGAAATTCTCTTAAAAATCCTCACTCCGAACGGCTCGCCAAGCGGGCCGTTTTCTGGTACAATAGGGAAAGAAGAACACGCGATGACGCGAGGAAAGCGGGTGCGGCAGGTGAAGCGAAAGACTATGGCAGCGGCAAGGAATCGCTCTGCAGCAAATACAAAAGCAACTTCAAAGCCGCAGCCGCCGCAAATGCTGCACACCGGCATCTCGCAGCTGCTGGAGCAGACGCCCAGGACCGAAGCGGAAAAGGATGCCTACATCCGGGAGCTGCAGAGCACTCTGAAAGACGTGATGTCGGAAAATATCGACCTGCAGGAGCTGCTGGCACTTTTGCGCAGACAGATGTATGGGAGCAAAAGCGAAAAGACACCGGTAAAAGAAGAGAACCCACAATTAGGGATGTTCAACGAGGCGGAGCAGGAGTACGCCGGGACGGTAGAAGAGCCGGTCAAAAAAGATCAGCGCGGCTGGCATATCAAGGATGGAAAAGGCCGGTGGAAGCTGCAGAAGACAAAAGATATCCCTGTGAAGGAGCGTATTCTTTCGCTGGAAGGCGAGGATTTGAAGTGCCCGGACTGCGGGCATGTAATGGAGTGCATCGGCAAGACGGTGGTGCGGGAGGAGCCTGTATTCATTCCGGCGAGAATAGAACTGATCCGGTACATCCAGCCAAGCTATTGCTGTCCGCACTGCAAGAAGCAGGGAAAGGTGACGATCTGCAAGCCGATGGCGCCGAAGCCGCTTTTGAACCACAGCATGGCAAGTGCGAGCGTGGTGGCGCAGGTAATGTACGAGAAGTATGTGCAGGCAGTGCCGCTGTACCGGCAGGAGGCGCAGTGGGCCGAGGCGGGACTGCAGTTCACGCGCACGACGATGGCAAACTGGATGATCCGGTGCAGCGAGGATTGGCTGAGCCTGATCTATGAGCATCTGCGAAAGGAACTGCTGCGCCGCAAGGTTTTGCACGCGGATGAAACGCCGGTGCAAGTGCTGAAAGAGCCGGGTAAATCAGCCGCGAGCAAGAGCTATATGTGGGTATACAGGACTGGGGCAGACGGCAAAAGCCCTGTGATCCTGTACGAGTACCAGCCCGGACGAAGCGGAGAATACCCGAGGACCTTCCTGGAAGGGTTCAGCGGGTATCTGCATACCGACGGGTACGCCGGCTACAACAAGTTGGAGGGCGTGACACGGTGCGGATGCTGGGCGCATGTACGCCGGAAGTTCGTGGAGGCGATGCCGGCAGAGCACTTGCGGGCGGTAGTTCCGTCCGGAGCCGCGCAGACCGGCCGGGACTATTGTGACCAGCTGTTCCGGGCGGAAAAGGAGCTGGCACTGCTGCCGGCGAAAAAGAAACAGCAGGCGCGCTTTGAGCAGGAAGGGCCGATGCTCAGGGCTTTTTGGTGCTGGCTGGATGAGATGTCGCAGCAGCCGCTGGGCGGCAAACTGAAAAAAGCAGTGGAATATGCTCAGGGACAGCGGCCGTATCTTGAAAACTATCTCAAGGATCCAGCCTGCCAGATCTCCAACAACCTGGCCGAAAATGCTATCCGTCCTTTTACGGTGGGAAGGAAGAACTGGTTATTCAGCAACAGTGTTGCCGGCGCAAAGGCCAGCGCCGTGATCTACAGCCTGGTGGAGACCGCAAAAGCGAACAATTTATCGCCAAGGGATTATCTGGAGATCCTGCTGGAAAATCTGCCGAATACGGACGCGAGACAGCATCCGGAGGAGCTGGATGAACTGATGCCGTGGGGTGGCTTCATCCGTTCCCGGTTTGGGTTAG
>JAAVHN010000005.1 GCA_014799685.1 Subdoligranulum sp.
GGAGCTGGATGAACTGATGCCGTGGGGTGGCTTCATCCGTTCCCGGTTTGGGTTGGATGAGAAAGATTAAAGTGTAATACTGCTATATGCCAAGAGGGAGCCGGCTGTCGGCTCCCTCTCTCCTTTTGGTCAAGTACGCTGTTTCCTTGGGCGCTTACGTCACACTAACAATACGCTTATGGAATAGGAGAATTTAAACCGATTTTCTTTAAGCGGATAAAAAGACAGCGCGGAGAACAGATTATTGTCGATCCGCGCTGTCTTTTTGCATCAAAATCCAGCTTGTTGGTTGCATATTACAAATTTACGCTCTTTCTTTAAGCCATGTGTGAATAGCCTTTAGGAATAGATACTCTTCCTCGGAAAAACTGTAGCTTGCGCTGGTGTTATTGGCGATAGTTGCAAACTTTGTAATCCAAGCCGTTTTTGCCGATTTCCCGCCGCTTATAGATACTTCTTCAGGCCGAGTATATCCATTCTCAAATAACTCTGTCCAATTTGAGCTGAATACGGCAATGTCTCTACAATTTGCTATTGTAACGCAGTCCCATATATCTACAACCTTATTTATGCCATTGATGCTATTTTCATAGTCCTGCTTGCCCTTCAGCGTATTTGCATGCTTATACACTTTTGGGGGGATTCCCAGAGTAAGCCATTTATCTTTGTATCGCCTCTGAAGTTTGGCCGCAAAATCCGACTTGATAATTAACTCGATATCCTGTATGAGAGTATAGGACTCTGCATTAAACTGTTTAGAATTATCCCGGATCCATCCTTTTAGGCCCTCAGGTTCAAACTCTGGCCGGGTTTCGTTGATTTTAGCTTGGAAAGTGCGCCAAACCTTTGCTTTACCACCACTCCCATAATTCTTTCGGATTCCTTCTCTGTCCTTTTCAGTTACAGTACCAAAATAGGATACCAGAGGTGCCAAATACGGTTCAGCCATTTCCACAAGATCTTTTCCATCCATGATCTTGGGATTTATTTTTTTGTTTGCAATCAGGAAGTCAACGATGTCATTTAGAATACGGAGCAACGCATGGATCGTGTTGTTTATTGTTAGAACACCCAGATTAGAGTCTCCAAGCTCCCATTCCTCTGGCAATTCATTTTTGAAATATTGGAAAGCTTCCATAAGAAATGGCTGGAGAATGTCACGTGTGGCATCATTGCTTCCCCGATCAAATGTTCCAGCCTCAACCTCATTGTTGTCCTTTCCAAAACGAGTCAAAAAATGAGTTGATTTCAGGCCATTCTCAATGGTGTCAATGGTTAAGCAGCAATAAGCAGATGCCTCATTTTCACCTATAACTATTCTGTTAAAAAACGGCGATGACTGTAACTCACCCAAGCGCTGAGCAATATTTAAACGCAACGCTTTCCTTTGCTTATTCTTGTCCTCGGATGTCCACAGAAGATCCGCATTTAGCGTATTCTGGAGATTCTTGGAAACTGCTTTCTGGTTTTCATTGATCTCCATAAACAGCTCAACCTGCTTATCTTTATCCAAATTAACAAAGGCAACAACAGGAACGGTATTATCCTCTGCGTGCTTTGAGCCTGCATATCCGTATAAACGGTGCTGTCCGTCAATGATATAAGCGGAACGGTATAATTGAGGTAGATAAAGGATCCCTATTCGCGAGATGGCATTTTCCACCTGCGGCGCAGCAAGATCAAACCTCAGCCTTTTCCCATTCGTATCGATGCTAATAATCAAAGAGTTTGGGAAAAATCCTTTGTTATCAATAAACTTTCTAATTTCCTTCAGCCTGGGCTTTTTTATAATGCGCTGATAGGTCGGCATCATATCACTGTTTGCCTCATTGCGATGCAGAACATACGCAAGTTTTAAGAGCTTCTCAGGCTCTATCGAAAAGGAGTAGTATGTATAACCGCCCATTTGACCTTCTATAGCCGGAATTCTATTCTCCATTGCCCCAATCTTTTGACCGGCAAACAGTGTTCCCAAAAGCTGATATCTCGCACAAGCACCTAAATGCTTTGCCAATTCCGCAAAATACTTAATGCCATATTCGTCAAAATGATAAATGCCCATGTCCTTCATGCGATTTCGATCAGGTTCGGTTATCTCATAGTTTTTTGTTGCAAAAATATATTTTACTTTTTTTCCTTTAAATGCTTTTTCTCGATGTACTGTTTTAAAGAGACCATCCTTAATTCCCTTAATGGCCTCAAGATCGGTCTTAAAGTCGCCTTTTTTTCCTGAGACGGCACATTTGCATTCGACAAAGAGTACTGTCTCCTCATCAGCAGCAAATACATCAATCTGCTTAGTAGTGTTTAGACTTTCGGTCCCATAGGGGATCTCCAGATGACGATCTCTATTCATGTAAGAGAATCCGAGACTAGCAAAGAGACACCAGACTTCATCCTCGAACTTCTCATCTATAGGTTTAGGGTGCTTCATACGAATCATCGATTTCAGTTCTCTATCGACAATCCAACCTTCGTTTTCTCTCTTGCTTTGCAGCTCATATTCAAATTTTTCAAATATAAATGGTTGGCTACGCTGTTTTTTAACACCCATTAATTCTTTGCCAGACACAAGCTTGTCCATAAAGCCCATACTCCAAAGCCCCCCCTAAAGGTTAGTGAAGATGTATTCTTGAATCTGCCCTCGTTGTGCATTTTCGCCGCCAATCAAACTTGCTCTGCTTAATGCCAGACAGCGATCGTTTTCTTCATAAAAGATCTCATGAATCGTGGCGTGTGCGGCATTTGTAAGAATATAGTACGCATTCTGCTCTTTGATAAAGTCAATCAATCTCTTTAGCCTGTATTGATCCTCTAAAGAAAACAATTTTTGATTATATTTGATAAAACCATTATGGTTATGCGAAACCGTATACGGCGGATCCAGAAAAACCAAATCTCCCGGAGCAATGTGCGTTCTTACACAATCAAAATCCCCTGCCTGCAACGTAGCATACTGCAAAATCCTTGATGCGGCTCGCAACTTATCAGCTTCTAGGAAATCTTTGGTTCTATTTCCATAGGGGACGTTGTATTCACCTTTTGTATTGACACGATATATCCCATTGAAAGATGTCTGATTTAAATAAATGAACCTTGCAGCTGTCTCGACCAAGGTGGGGGGACAAAACGCGCGAGCCCTATAATATTCATCTGAGGTATTTACATATTTCTCTAAACAGGATATTACGCCCTCTGGATCGGTTTTGATTGCCTTATATGTGTCAATTAGCTCACTATTGAGATCGGACAAATAGGTATTTCCCGTAGGAGCTATATAGAAGAATATTGATCCTCCGCCCAAAAAGGGTTCGTGATAACCATTGAATTTATGCTCTCCGATAATAGAATCCAAATATTTGATCAGCCAAGACTTTCCTCCAGCCCACCGCAAGAAAGGCTTTGCATATATGTTTTTCCCCATTGCCATAAGGCATCACCTAATCTAAGCGGAATTTATTGTTTCGTCACGTAACTCGAAAAAAAGATATAACTCAACAAAATAATTATACATTCAATCCAGAAAAATGGCAAGATCTTCCTATATAATTTCTTACCTTCTCACTAATCTGTGGCGGAGTAACATCCATTTGATTCGACGGAATATCGTCGGTGATCGTATCGGTATCTGAATTTTTCGTCACATTTTTCTTGATTTTCACCAGATAATGGACTATAATTCCATTATGAGGTGAAAATATGATAAGAACAACGGAGATGCTTTTAGCGGAGCTGAACGATTACGCCTACCCCGCCAATAAGCTCAATCGTCTGGTGAAGCAGGGAACCTGCACCAAAATCGTAAGAGGCCTGTATGAAACAGATGCCCGTGCGCCGGGTTATTTGCTGGCGGGCAGTATCTACGGCCCTTCCTACCTGTCCTTCGATTTTGCGCTGGCCCGGTATGGGTTGATCCCGGAGGCAGTCTGCGCCTTTACCTGCGCGACCTTTGAAAAGAAAAAGAAAAAAACGTATGAAACACCGTTTGGCCGTTATCTCTATCAGGATGTGCCCGCACAGGTATTTCCGATGGAGATCATGGTACAAACCGAACAGAATTATTTTTACCTCATCGCAACGCCGGAAAAAGCCCTGTGCGATAAACTGTACACCCTTTCTCCCGTACAAAACCAAAAGCAACTGGAAGCTTTGCTGTTTGACGATCTGCGCATCGATCCGGATGAATATGCAAAACTGGACCGCAAAACGCTGACGGAGCTTTGCGGCTATTATCATGCTGCGAATCTGAAATTATTCTCTCACTACATCGGGAGGACTGCCCATGAACACGATCTTTGAGCAAATGCTGCAAAATTATAACATCAGATCCGCCTATGAGCAGGAAAATGCGGCGAAAGAGATCATGCAGGAGATCGTGCTCTGTGGGCTGAGCCGGGCTGGCTTTTTCAAAGAGGCCGCTTTCTACGGCGGCACCGCACTGCGGATCTTCTACGGTTTGGACCGGTTTTCCGAAGATCTGGATTTCTCCCTGATCTTCCCCAACCTGGATTTTGATCTGGCAGCCTATTTTCCGGTGTTGGAAAAGGAAGTGCGAGCCTTTGGCCTGAATGTGAGCATACAGGAAAAGAAAAAGACGAAAGAGTCCAATGTACAGTCTGCCTTTTTAAAAGGGGATACCAGAGAGCATCTGCTGCTGTTCTACGGCAATGACGCAAACGGTAATATTCCCCATGGCCAGTGCATTAAAATCAAATTTGAGGTGGATATCGATCCGCCGCCGCATGCCGCCTTTGAATACAGGTACCAATTGCTGCCGGCTCCTTATCAGATCCGGCTTTACGATGCACCCTCTCTGTTTGCCGGAAAGCTCCACGCCGTGCTGTGCCGCGCATGGAAAAACCGTGTCAAAGGACGGGATCTGTATGACTATATTTTTTATCTCTCCCGCGGGATCCCCGTCAATTTGGCACACCTCGGGGCACGGTTGGCGCAGTCGGGAATTCCTGTCGCAGATGTTCCCCATACGTTGAATGATGTAAAATGCCTGCTGAAAAATCGGTTTACACAAATCGACTACCGGCAGGCGGCGCAAGATGTAAGGCCTTTTATCAAAGATCATGCCATGCTGGAGCTTTGGTCGGCGGAGTTTTTCGGGCAGATCACAGATCAGTTATCCGTGCAGGTCTAAGGAACCTTTGCATCGANCCCCNNAACATTNNGCCNGNGCCCNCTCCNGCAAAATCAGAGCTTTCTTCGCAAATCAAAAGCCGCACGAACCTCCGNAAGGGAAGTTCGNNCGGCTTTTTTNTGCCGTTTTATTTTTTGAGGAAACGCTCCCGCCCTTACGCCATCAATACAGCTTCTCCCGCGCCGTNTAGTGCGTGTGCAGGATGTGGTGCGCCTTTTCGCCGCCCGGCTCGCCGAGGTANTCGGCGTACACCTTTTTCAGCAGNGGGTTCTCGTGGCTCTTGCGCACGGCCTTGGCGCTGTCCTCATCGTACAGCGCGGCGGCGCGCANTGCCTTCAGGTCGGTAAAGTTGCGCACGNTGGCGGGCTGTGTGGGCTGGCCGCCGCCGTTCACGCAGCCGCCCGGGCACGCCATGAACTCGATGAAATCGTAGTGCTTTTCGCCGCTTTGCACGGCCTTCAGCACCGCGTCGCAGTTGGTCAGGCCGCTGGCGACGCACACGTTCAGGTGCAGGCCNCCCACCTCGTAGGTGGCCTCCTTGATNCCCTTCGTGCCGCGCACGTCGTGGTAATCGACAGCGCCCACGCTCTCGCCCGTGACAAGCTCCACAGCCGTGCGCAGCGCGGCCTCCATGACGCCGCCCGTCGCGCCGAAGATCGTGGCTGCGCCGGTGCTCTCGCCGAGCGCCGGGTCGAAGTCTTCATCGGGCAGCTCCGCGAAGCGGATGCCCGCGCGCTCGATCATGCGGCCCAGCTCGCGCGTCGTGATGGAAATATCCACGTCGGCGATGCCGCCGCCCGCCGCGCTCATGTCCTCGCGNCCGATCTCGAACTTCTTCGCCGTGCAGGGCATCACGGAAACGCACACNATGTCGTGCGGGTCNAGGCCCATCTTCTCGGCGTAGTAGGTCTTCGTCAGCGCGCCGAAC
This sequence comes from Subdoligranulum sp., assembly GCA_014799685.1. GTDB lineage: Bacteria > Bacillota > Clostridia > Oscillospirales > Ruminococcaceae > Ruthenibacterium. The sequence goes on from JAAVHN010000005.1 coordinate 6,078, forward strand.
ATCTGCTGCGGGGATTTGCAGCTNGAGAGNTTCGGGATCATGTCGGGATAATANGTCTCGCAGAATTTCACCCAGCCGGGGCTGCAGCTCGTGATGAGCGGCAGCGCGCCGCCGTTCTTCACGCGGTGGACGAACTCCGTGGCCTCCTCCATGATTGTGAAGTCGGCGGCGGTGTCGGTGTCGAACACGCCGTCAAAGCCGAGGCGGCGCAGCGCGGCCACCATCTTGCCCTCNACGTTCGTGCCGATGGGCATGCCGAAGCACTCGCCCAGCGTGGCGCGCACGCTCGGCGCGGGCTGCACCACAACGTGCTTGGCGGGGTCGTTCAGCGCGGCCCACACCTTGGCGGTGTCGTCCTTCTCCGTCAGCGCGCCGGTGGGGCACACGGTGATGCACTGCCCGCACGAGACGCACGGCGAATCGCCCAGCTGCGCCTCGAACGCGCAGCCGATATGCGTGGAAAAGCCGCGCTCGCTTGCGCCGATGACGCCCACGGCCTGGTTGGCCTTGCAGGCGGCCACGCAGCGGCGGCACAGAATGCACTTGTTGTTGTCGCGGATCATGTGCGGCGCGGAATCGTCGATGTCATACTTCTCTCGCGCGCCTGTAAAGCGCTTNCCGTCCACGCCGTAGTCGCGGCAGAGCTTCTGCAGCTCGCAGTCGGTGCTGCGCACGCAGGAGAGGCAGTCCTGATCGTGCGTGGAAAGCAGCAGCTCCAGGTTCGTGCGGCGCGCGGCCTGCACCTTTTCGCTGTTCGTNACGATCTCCATGCCGTCGTTCACGGGGTACACGCACGCCGTCACAAGGCNGCGCGCGCCCTTTACCTCCACCACGCAGATGCGGCACGCGCCGATCTCGTTGATCTCTTTTAAGTAGCAGAGCGTCGGGATCTCGACGCCCACGCTGTGGGCCGCTTCTAAAATGGTAGAGCCGGCAGCGACCTCATACGATACGTTGTTGATCTTGATCTGTACGGTTTCCATCGATGTCACTCCCCCTTCTTACCCTTTGCTGATAGCGCCGAACTTGCACTTCTCGATGCAGGCGCCGCACTTGANGCACTTCGCGGTGTCGATGCTGTGCGGCTGGCGCACGGTGCCGCGGATCGCGCCCGCCGGGCAGCCGCGCGCGCAGAGCGTGCAGCCCTTGCACTTGACGGGATCGATCTGGTAATTCAGCAGCGCCTTGCACACGCCCGCCGGGCAGCGCTTGTTGACGATGTGCTCCACATACTCGTCGCGGAAATAGCGCAGCGTGGAGAGCACCGGGTTCGGCGCGGTCTGGCCGAGGCCGCACAGGCTGTTCGCCTTGATGAACTCGGCCAGCTCGTTGATCTTGTCCAGATCCTCCATCGTGCCGTTGCCGTCGGTGATCTTGTTCAGCAGCTCCAACAGGCGCTTCGTGCCCACGCGGCACGGCGTGCACTTGCCGCAGCTCTCATCCACGGTGAACTCGAGGAAGAACTTCGCGATGTCCACCATGCAGGTGTCCTCGTCCATGACGATCAGGCCGCCGGAACCCATCATGCTGCCGATGGCAAGGAGGTTNTCNTANTCGATCGGCGTATCGATCAGGCTGGCCGGGATGCAGCCGCCCGAGGGGCCGCCCGTCTGCGCGGCCTTGAANTTTTTGCCGTTCGGGATGCCGCCGCCGATCTCCTCNACGATGGTGCGCAGCGTGGTGCCCATCGGGATCTCGACAAGGCCGGTGTTCTTGATCTTGCCGCCGAGCGCGAACACCTTGGTGCCCTTGCTCTTGGCCGTGCCCATGCCCGCGAACCANTCNGCGCCGTTCAGGATGATCTGCGGCACGTTGGCATAGGTCTCCACNTTGTTCAGGATGGTGGGCTGGCCGAACAGGCCCTTCACGGCCGGGAACGGCGGGCGGGGACGCGGCTCGCCGCGCTTGCCCTCGATGGAGGTCATCAGNGCCGTCTCCTCGCCGCAGACGAACGCGCCCGCGCCAAGCTTGATATCAAGGTCGAAGCAGAAATCGGTGCCGAAGATGTTCTTGCCGAGCAGGCCGTATNCNCGCGCCTGGTCGATGGCCACCTGCAGGCGGTGCACGGCGATGGGNTANTCCGCGCGGATGTACACATANCCNTGCGTCGCGCCGATGGCGTAGCCCGCNATGGCCATGGCNTCGATNACGACGTGCGGGTCGCCCTCNANCACGCTGCGNTCCATGAACGCGCCGGGGTCGCCCTCGTCGGCGTTGCAGCACACGTANTTCTGCACNTTGCCGCGGTTGCCGGAGGCCAGCTGCCACTTGCGCCCGGTGGGGAAGCCCGCGCCGCCGCGCCCGCGCAGGCCGGAATCCAGCACGGTCTGGATNACGTCGTCCGGCGTCATCTCCGTNAGNACCTTGCNCAGNGCGCGGTAGCCGTCGAACGCGATGTATTCNTCNATATTCTCNGGGTCGATNCGGCCGCAGTTGCGCAGCGCAATGCGGCGCTGCTTTTTATAGAACGCGGTCTCGTCGAGGCTCTTGACCGTGCCGTCCTCGCCGACGGTCTCNTCATACAAAAGGCGCGTGACGGGGCGGCCCTTCAGCAGATGCTCNTCGACGATNTCNTTGACGTTTTCCTCCTTGACCATGCTGTAAAAGCTGCCCTCGGGATAGATCACGACGATGGGGCCGAGCGCGCAAAGGCCGAAGCAGCCCGTGCGTACGACACATACCTCGTCCTGCAGGCCCGTGGCGCGGATCTCATCCTCGAACGCCTTCGCAATCTTGTCGCTGCCGGAGGAGGTACAGCCCGTACCGCCGCAGACCATGACATGGCTTCTATACATTGTCTCTCCTCCTCACTGTGCGTTCTCAATGGTGTATTCGGCAACGGGCGCTGCGCCCGCCAGGTGCTCGGCCACGACGCGCGCGGCCTTTTCGGGCGTCATCTTTACATAGGTGACCTTCTCCGCGCCCGCGCGCACCACCTCGACCACCGGCTCGTAGCCGGCGGGGCCGATGCTGCCCGACTGCGTAACCAACACGCCGTGCAGGCCGCTCTTCGTCACTTCCTCGGCAAACGCGTTCAGCACGCCGCGCGCGCCGGCGGCGATGCCGCCGGTGCCCATGCCCACCGTCACGCGTGTGGCGTCGTGCGCGGCCTCCCGCGTTTCGACGGTCTGTTTCATCTTGTCGCGGATCGCGGCAAGCTCTTCCAAACTCTTCATACCGTGTTCTCCTTTTTGTAGAAATAGGGAAAGATTTTCCGTAAAGTATTGCCTTAGCTGTGGAATCGTGCGCGCATCGCCCGGCGCAAAACCGCGGGTGAGGGCGCGCAGTGTCTCCGGTCCGGCGCGGAACAGCGCTTCTTCTGCCGTGCCTGCCGCCATGCTGTTTGCTGCGTTATCCGCCGCCGAAAGCACCTGCGCTGAAACCGTAAACGCGATCCCGGGATCGCCGCCCACGATCACGGCCAGCGTTTCGGGCAGATCGCCGAGGGGCGCGCAGTCGATGTGGCCGGGGCAGAACACCGCCGTCACGCGCGTACCGCGCCCGGGCGCGCTTTTGAGCGAAAATGCGCCGCCCGTGCGCAAAGCCGCCGCCCTGCACAGCGGGATGCCCAGCCCGATCCCTGCGCCCGCGCCGCGCCCCATGCGCGTGGTATAAAACGGGCTTTGCGCGTTTTGTACCTGCCCGGCCGTCATGCCGCGGCCATTGTCCGCGACGCAAAGCATCAGGCGGGGCATGGGGACGCTTTGCGGCCGGTCGTCCCATGGCCGCCCATCGTTCGGCCGCTCCGGCTTGTGCTGTCCGCTTCTCTGCTGCCCGCCGTCCGGCGGCCCGTTTTGCGGCAGCCCGGCCACCGTCTGCCCGCTCTCCGGCTGTTCGGCCGTCGTTTGGCAGCCGTCCGGTTGTTCCTCCCAGATCAGGCGGATGGACACCCGTGCATCGGGCATCCCCGCCACGGCCGCAGCCGCGTTTTGGGCCAAATCAAGCAGATGCAGGGAAAGCTCGCGCATCGCTTAATACTTTGCCAGAATGTCATCCAGCTCGTCGCCGGTAAGGCGGCCGTACACATCGTCGTTGATCGTCATCACGGGCGCAAGGCCGCACGCGCCGATGCAGCGGCACGCGTCCAGGCTGAACTTGCCGTCCGCGGTGCACTCGCCGCCGGAGATGCCCAGCTTCTCCTGCAGGCTCTCGTAAATTTTGCCGCTGCCCTTTACATAGCACGCTGTGCCAAGGCAGACGCTGATCTTGTATTCGCCCTTGGGGCAAAGGCTGAACTGCGAATAAAATGTAGAGATACCGTAGATCTCGGCCAGCGGTTTTCCCAGCGCGTCGGCCACCATGCGCTGAACCTCGATGGGCAGATACCCGTAAATCTCCTGTGCTTTCTGCAAGGCCGGCATGGCCGCGCCGGGCATTGCCTTGTGCTCATTCAGCCAAGCGGTCAGCTGGGCCTCCTGCTCCTTTGTGCCCGAGAACGGCACGGTGGAAAAGCGCCTCATAAAAGAATCCTCCTGTATCGATTTCAGGGCCTTTCCCCATGCGCGGCATGCGCTGCAATCATGCTGCACGTCCTGCGCAAAGGGGTGTAAAGGCCCACATGTGTATAAGTATATCAGATCCTTGTTAAAAAAACGACAGGTTAGATTTTCCTAACCCGTCGTTCATTTGTAGAAATTTTACTAATAATTTTGTGCACTTTGACAATTTTTCCGGTTTTGTGACAAAATATGCCAAAAAGCCCTTCGATTGGTGCAAAAACCGGCGCGGGGCGCCCTGTGAAGGGCTGTCCCGCGCCGGTATTCTATCAGGCATTCTCCGTGTAAACCCTGCGCGCCGGGCCCCGCGCCGCCCTCACCGCGTGCGGTTCCACGTATGCCGGCTGAACAGCACCAGGATGGGGAAGATCTCCAGACGGCCCAGCAGCATATCCAGCGAGAGCACAATCTTGGAAAACGGCGAAAACATGGCATAATTCCCCGTCGGGCCAACCAGATCAAGGCCGGGGCCGATGTTGTTCAGGCAAGCCATCACGGCCGTCATATTCGTCTCCATCGAGAAATCGTCGAGGGAGATCAGCAAAAAGCTCACCACCGCGAGGGCGCAGTAGGCCGCCATGTACACGTTCACGCTGTGCAGCACCTCGTCGGACACGACGCGCTGGTTTACGCGCACCACGTTGACACTGCGCGGGCGCAGCATACGCCGCACCTCGGCTGAAAGGCTCTTGCCCAGCAGCAAAATGCGCGCCACCTTTACGCCGCCGCCCGTACTGCCCGCCGACGCGCCGATCACCATCAGAATACACAGGATCGAGCGCGAGAGCTGCGGCCATACGTTGAAATCCGCCGTGGCAAAGCCCGTCGTCGTCATCACGCTGCTGACGGTGAACGACGCGTGATGGAACGCCTCGCCAAAGCCGGCAAAAAGCGGCCGCACGTCCACCGCGATGATGAACATTGCGCCCAGCATGATGCCGAGGTACAAAAGCAGCTCCTCGTCAAACAGCGCCGCGCGCCATTCGCGCAGCAAAAGCAGAAAGTAGATGCTGAAATTCACGCCGAACAGCGCCATGAACACGGTGCACACGTTCTGCAGATAGGGGCTGTAGCCGGCCATGCTGTCGTTTTTGATGCCGAAGCCGCCCGTGCCTGCCGTGCCGAACGCCGTGCAGAGGCTGTCGAACAGCGGCATGCCGCCCGCCAGAAGAAAGCCCACGCATAAAATCGTGAGCACGATGTAAATTTTATACAGCAGGCTCGCGGTCTGGCGCATGCGCGGCACGATCTTGCCCACCGTGGGGCCGGGGCTCTCGGCGCGCAGCAGGTGGATGCTGTAGCCCGAGCCCTTGCCCGTGGGCACCACGGCCAGCAGGAACACCAGCATGCCCATGCCGCCCAGCCAGTGCGTAAAGCTGCGCCAATACAAAAGGCCGTGGCTCAAACCCTCGACGTTCGAGAGGATCGACGAGCCCGTCGTGGTAAAGCCGGACACCGTCTCGAAGAAGGCGTCCACATAATGCGGGATTTCCCGGGAAATCCAGAAGGGCAGCGCGCCCGCGGCCGACAGCAGCGTCCAGCCCAGCGCCACGATGATAAAGCCCTCGCGGGCATAAAAATCGCGCGTCGCCTTGCGGCCGATGAGCATCAGCGCGCCGGCCAGCAGCGCCAGCAGCGCCACCGTCCACAAAAAGCCGGTCACCGGCGCGCCCGTCTCGCCGTAGATCACACAGACTGCGATGGCTGGCAGCATGAACAGCGCCTCCAGCGCAAACAGTACGCCCAGCATGCGGGCAATCATTTTCTTATTCATGCGTCCTCCGGCTCAATCGGCAAAAATATCGTTGAGATCGCTGATGGGTCTGCCGCTCGTGGTGACGACGACGATGTTGTCCCCGGCGGCAAAGCGGTCGCTGCCGCGCGGGATCACCGTGCGGCCGCCGTGCGTGATGCCGGCGATCAGGATCTCGGGCTTTAAGTGGATATCCAGCAGCGTCTCGCCTAAATGCCGTGTCGATTCGGACGCGCGGAATTCCAGCGCCTCAGCCTTGCCCTCCACCATGCGGTGCAGCGTGATGACGCTGCCGCCCGTGGTGTTCTGCATGGCGCGCACATAGCGCACGATATCCGTGCAGCACAGCGCTTTCGGGCTGATAAACGTATCGATGCCCATGCGCTTGAACGTGTGCACGTATTCGGTTCGGTTCACCTTGGTGATCACCTTCGGCACACCGAGGTGGCTGGCGTACATGGCGATGACGATGTTCTCCTCATCGATGTTCGTGAGCGTGATGATGGCGTCGGTGGAGGCCATGCCCTCGGCCGAGAGAATATCCTGCCGCGTGCCGTCCGCCTCGATGATCACGGCATCGGGCAAAAGGCCCGCCAGTTCGATGCAGCGGTCGTGCTTGTGCTCGATGATCTTGACGCCGATGCCCGCGGCGAGGCAGCGCTGCGCGAGGTAATATGCCACGCGGCTGCCGCCCACGATCATCACGTCGCGCACTTTCTGCTTCACGATGCCGAGGTTTTTGATCAGCTTGGCCAAATCGCGCGATTCGGCGGTGACGTAAATATTATCGCCCGCCTGCAGCGTAAAATTGCCGTCCGGAATGTGCACGGCGCCCTTGCGCTCCACCACGCACACCAGCACGCGCACGCGCGCGATCTCTTCGAGACGTTTCAGCGGGATGCCCATCAGCTTGGAGGTTTCGTCCACATGGATCTCCACGATCTCCACACGGCCGCGCGCGAACGAATCGCGCTTGAGGAACGACGGGAACTGCAGCAGGTGATGGATCTCGCGCGCGGCGGCAAATTCCGGGTTCACCGTCATGGAGAGGCCCAGCTCCTCGCGCATGAGCAAAATCTGTTCGTTGTATTCGGGGTTGCGCACGCGCGCGATGGTGTGCTTTGCGCCCAACTTGCGCGCCACGATGCAGGTGAGCAGGTTGATCTCGTCCCGGCTGGTGGCCGCGATGAGCAGGTCGGCGGCTTCCACGCCGGCGTCCTTCAACACGCTGATGGACGCGCAGTTGCCCTGCACCACCATTACGTCGTAGGATTCCATGCTCTGTTCCAGCACCTTGGGGTTCGAATCGATGACGGTGATGTCGTGCCCCTCCTGTGAAAGCTGCTCTGTGAGGGCGACGCCCACTTTGCCGTCGCCGACGATGATAATGTTCATACCTGTGATTTCCTCTCGTTCTTTTGCCGGTTTTTGCCGGTTTTCGAAAGATACCCCGATCGGCCGCCCGGATCCGATCCGCAGATCGGTCCGCGGATTGGGCTGCAAATCAGGCTGCAATTTGGGCCGCCGCCGGGGCTGCGCCCGGGGATGGCCCCGGCGGTTTTCCAACCGCCGTTTCGCGCGAACGCGGCGGACTTGCCGTCCGCCGCGCGATGACAGAATCATTTTGAAAGCCGCAGCGGCAGCCTCCATGCTGTGCGGCGGCAGTCGGGGACAGGCTTTTTTACTTTACTTCCACGGTCCAGCCCAGCTCGTCGGGCACACGGCCCCACTGGATGCCGGTGAGCGTATCGTAAAGGCGCTGCGTGAGCGCGCCCGTCTCAAAATTGTTGACGGTGATCACCTCGTCCTCATAGCGCAGCTCGCCCACGGGGCTGATGACGGCGGCCGTGCCGGTGCCGAACACTTCCTCCAGCGTGCCGTTCCTGCCCGCCGCGATCACATCGGCCAGCGGCAGGCGGCTTTCGCAGTCCACGGTATAGCCCCACTTTTGCAGCAGCTCGATGCAGCTCATGCGCGTGATGCCGGGCAGCACGGTGCCGGTGCACGGCGCGGTGCGCACGACGCCGCCGATCTTGAAGAAGCAGTTCATGCTGCCCACTTCCTCCACGTACTTGCGCTCGACGCCGTCCAGCCACAGCACCTGGCTGTAGCCCAGATCGTGCGCCTTCATCTGGCCGATGAGGCTGGCGGCATAGTTGCCGCCGCACTTGATATAGCCCGTGCCGCCGGGCGTGGCGCGGACATATTCGTTCTCGACATAAATTTTCACGGGGTTCATGCCCTCGGCATAGTACGCGCCGGAAGGCGAGGCGATAATAATAAACTGATATGTCGCGCTCGGCTTCACGCCCAGCACCGCCTCGGTGGCGATGGTAAACGGGCGCAGGTACAGGCTGGTATCCGGCTCGTGCGGCACCCAGTCCTTATCGATGCTCACCAGCGCCTTGACGGCCGCGACGAAATCCTCCACGGGGATCTCCGGGATGCACAGGCGCTGATGCGTGCGCTGCATGCGCCCGGCGTTTTTCTCCGGGCGGAACAGCAGCACGCGGCCGTCCGCGGCGCGGTACGCCTTCATGCCCTCGAAGCACTCCTGCGCGTAGTGGAACACCAGCGCGGCGGGGTCCAGCGTCAGCGCATGGTACGGCTCGATGCGGGGCGAATGCCAGCCGCGGCCCTCGGTGTAATCCATGATGAACATATGGTCGGTGTAATGGCTGCCGAAGCCCAGATTTTTTTCGTCCGGCTTTGCCTTCGGCGCGGTGGTTTTGGTAATCCTGATCTCTTCCATTTCCTTCCCCCTCTTCCGTGGCTGCGCCCCGTCCGCCTGCCCGTTCCTGCGGCTCTTTCAAAAGCCAAAGCCCTTGGCGGGAGCCTGCAGGCTTTTTGCGCTGCAGCGCGCGGCACAAAAGGCGCAAACCTTTACAATATCTATATATTAGCGCCTTTATTTGCGTTTTACAAGAGGGGAGCGCTGTTTTTTCGCATTGTTTTTCTGATTGTTTTTGTATGGTTCATCACATTACTGATTGCATCACCCGGGCGGCTTGCTTTTTCATGGGACTACGCTATATAATAAAGACAAGGATCATACGATTTTTCAAAAAAGGATGGATTCGGCGATGGAACCTCTGCGCGCAGTGCTCTTTGATATGGATGGTTTGATGTTCGACACCGAGCGCGTGTCGGACGAGGTGTGGTGCGACGTGGCAAACCGCAGTGGCTTTGCCATGACGTCGCGGGACGTTTCGCTTTTGCGGGGGCGCAACTACGAGGGCGGGCGCGCCGCCATCCTCGAACGCTTCGGCGCGGATTTTCCGTATGACGCGCTCGCGGCGGACGCCATCCGCGAGATCAGCGCGCGGCTGGAGCGGCACATCCCGCTGCGCCCGGGGCTGTTTGCTCTGCTGGACGCACTGCGCGGCATGGGGTGCAAAATGGCGGTGGCCTCCTCCACCCACAGCAGCCGCGTGCTGCGCAATTTGGAGCGCACGGGCGTGCGGGGCTATTTTTCCGCCGTAATCGGCGGCGAGGCCGTGACGCGCTCGAAGCCCGACCCCGGGATCTTCCTGCTTGCGGCCAGGGCGCTGGAGACGCCGCCCGCCGCATGCATGGTGCTGGAGGATTCCTACAACGGCGTGCGCGCGGGCGCGGCCGCAGGCTGCTTTACGGTGATGGTGCCGGACATCGACCCGGCCACGCCCGAGATGGAGCGTCTGGCCGCTGCCATCGTTCCCAGCCTGAACGCGGTGATCCCGCTGGCGGCACAGCGGATGGGGAAGCTTGCGTGACTGATTTTGGCGGCTTTTGTAAAAAATGTTTTTCGTTTTATCCGAACTGTCAGAAAGGGAAGGCGTCCCCCTATTTTGAAAAAAGCGAAGCGGGTGTATCGTTATGAAAATGGTGTCGTGGAATGTGAATGGGTTCCGGGCGGTGCTGCAAAAGGGGTTTGCCGGAACCTTTGCGGGGTTTGACGCGGATATCGTCTGTTTGCAGGAGACGAAAATGCAGCCGGGGCAGGCTGCATTCGCGCCGGCGGGGTATCATCAATATTGGTACAGCGCCGAGAAGAAGGGCTATTCCGGCACGGCGGTGTTTTCACGCATGCAGCCGCTGAATGTCGTTTACGGCATCGGCAAAGAGGAGCACAGCCACGAGGGGCGGGCCATCACGCTGGAATTTGAGGCATTTTATCTGGTGAACGTCTATGTGCCGAACAGCCAGAAGGAACTCGCACGCCTTGATTACCGCATGCGGTGGGAGGACGATCTGCGCGCGTACCTGTGTGCGCTGGACAGGGAAAAGCCCGTCGTTTTGTGCGGCGATCTGAACGTCGCGCACGAGGAGATCGACCTCAAAAACCCGAAGCCGAACCGCGGATCGGCCGGCTTTACCGATGAGGAACGCGCGAAATTCACGCAGCTGCTGGAAAGCGGCTTTGTGGATACGTTCCGCGCACTGTACCCGGACGCCGCGGGCCGCTACACCTGGTGGAGCTATCAGTACCACGCGCGGGCAACGAACGCGGGCTGGCGCATCGACTATTTCCTCATCAGCGAACGGTTGCGCGAAAAGCTGGGCGACGCGCTGATCTTCAGCGAGGTCATGGGCTCCGACCACTGCCCGGTGGGGCTGGTCTTGGCGCTGTAGGGCATGCATATGCATTTTTAGAAAATGCCGCGGGGCGGTAAAACGATATAAAAAGGCCGGCCGCTCCGATGAAAATGCCAAAGCAACAGGCCGCAACCGAATGGAGGAAACACAATGGCAAACTATCTGCTCGCCGCGCTGCTGGGCATCATCGAGGGCATCACGGAATGGCTGCCCATTTCCAGCACCGGGCACCTGATTCTCGCGGAGGAATTCATCCACCTGCAGGCCTCGGAGGCCTTTTTGGAGATGTTCGACGTCGTCATCCAGTTCGGCGCAATCCTTGCGGTCGTCGTCATTTTCTGGAACAAGCTCTGGCCGTTTTGTTTAAACGGCCCCGGCGAGGGCTTCATCGGCCGGTACTGCCGCCGGGACGTGTGGGATATGTGGTTCCACGTGCTGGCGGCCATCCTGCCCAGCGCCCTGATCGGCCTGCCGCTGGACGACTGGATGACGGAGCATCTGCACAACCCGCCGGTGGTTTCGGCGATGCTGATTTTGTACGGCGTATTTTTCCTTTTGATCGAGCGCTCGGTGGGCCACAAACGGCCCGCGGTGCGGCGTATTTCGCAGATCAATTACCGCATGGCGCTGTTCATCGGCGTGTTCCAGCTATTGGCGCTCGTGCCGGGCACCAGCCGCTCGGGCGCGACGATCATCGGCGCGATGCTCATCGGCTGCTCGCGTACGGTGGCGGCGGAATTTACGTTTTATCTGGCCGTCCCCACCATGGCCGGGGCCAGCCTGATCAAAATTTTGAAGTTCCTGCTTGAGGGCGAGGGCTTTTCAGGCGCGGAGCTGGGCCTGCTGTTCACGGGGTGCGCGGTGGCGTTCGCCGTTTCCCTCGCGTGCATCCGCTTTTTGATGGATTATGTGAAAAAGCACGATTTCAAGGTGTTCGGCTGGTACCGCATCGCGCTGGGCGTTCTGGTGCTGGCGTATTTCTACCTGCTGAAGCCCGTTTTGGCGGCGTGACGCTTTTGGGCATCAAAACCGGCTGGCGAAAACTTCGTTTTTCACAAACAGAGGCGCGGGCATCTCCGAAAACGGATGCTCCCGCGCCTTTTTCTCTTCAAAGCATTCCCGCACCCGGCCCGCGCCCGGCCTCAGGGCAGCTGCCGGAACCAGGTTTTCAGTTCCGCCTTGACGTCCGGCTCTAACTGCTTGATCCCGACGCCGCGCAGCGCGGCCTCCAGATAATATAAAATGACAACGCAGGTGCCCGGATACTGCGCCTTCAGCCGGGCGCATGCCTGCCTGCTGCCGAGCGCGCGCAGCTCCTCCGCGCTGTGGATGCCGACGGAATGCAGCTTTTTCTCCATGGTCTTTCCCAATCCCAATGCGGCGAGGTCTGTCATGACCGATCCTCCTTTTCGTCCGGCCCCAGCGGACGCCCGTCAAGAAACGCCAGCGCGCGCTCCAAAAGCGCCCTGTCTGCGGCATAGGTAAGGCGGCCGAGCGCCTCCTCCGGCAAAAGCAGGCGGACGGTGCGCACCTCCTCCGGCTGCGGGCGCAGCGCGCCGCCCGTCAGCTCGGCCAGAAAGAACACCACGTCCTTCATCACGCCCTTCGCCGGGGAATACGTGGTCACCTCACGAAAGCCGGGCAGCAGGCGGATGCGTGCCCCCGTTTCCTCGAACACCTCGCGCATGGCGGTATCCGCCTCGCTCTCGCCGGGTTCCACATGTCCCTTGGGAAATGCCCAGTGCCCGCCGTAACGGTTGCAGATCACCAGCACGCGCAGCGTGCCGTCCGCGCGGGTAACGCAAATTGCCCCGCAGGATTTTTCGTGCTTCAAGCCCTTTCGCTCCGTTTCTGTTCTTTGTTTGTACCGGCTGCTTTCGTTTCAAAGCTTTTTATAACTTTTGTCCGTGCCTTTATTGTGTTTTGATTCGTTCTTTGCTATACTGTTTTTATACAGCACACATGGTTTGGCAGGAGGTACTTTCATGGTCAACGATCTTATACTGTTATTGCTTGTCATCGTCATCGCGGCCGCAGCCTATTTTTTTCTTGCAGGGAACAGGGATAACGGGCTTGAAAAACCGCGCAAGGCCAAAAATCTGGACGATTCCAAAAAGAGCGCGGAGCCGCTGCGCGCCACAAAGCGGTTCGCAGCGCTGCACCAATATCAGGTGATCGCCCCCGCGCAGCTTGCAAAGGACGGCAAATTTGCCGATCTGGATTTCATTCTCGTCGGCTGGTTCGGCCTGCTGTGCGTCAAGTGCATCGGGCTGGGCGGACAGATCTACGGCAGTCTGGAGGACGATATGTGGCTGCAGGTCGACGCAGACAAGCGCATCTCGTTCGCAAACCCCATGCGCGCCGCCGAGGCGGACACGCGTCTGGTGCGCGATACGCTGTTTGCCGCCAAGCTGCGCAATATCCCGGTGGAGACCGTGTGCGTGTTCACCAACAAAAAGGCAACACTGCTGCTGCCGCGCACAACGGGGCACTACACGCTGAAGGAATTCAAGGCGCTGCTGGATAAAAGCAAATACGACCAGGACAAGGGCGTCGACATCCCGAAGGCCGTGGAGGCCGTGAAAAAGTGGGTCGTCACCGGCTGAGCCTGCCGCTTTGTATCTCATTATAGCAAACGGCGGCGAATTTGCAAAGGCGTTCGTCACTATTTACATTTTGTTCACAGCCCTTTCATAAACCCATCGCATTTATTTTCTATACTATATCTTGCAGGGACACGGAAGCCGCAATCCGGGTTTCTGCACATGATTCCTCCTCACACCGAGAGATACCCCTAAAAACCCCCGTGCCCTGGGCACGGGGGTTTCCCTTTTGCGGGCGGGGGTGTGGGTTTCGGTGCGGGTTTGGGTGCGGGTTTTGGGCGGGCTTGCGCCATTTTTGCGCGGGCAGCATTCCGGCGGCCCGTTTTGCATTTGCCCAAAGCCTCTGCATGCAGCCGTGCGGCCGGCATGCGCAGGCAAAACGAAAGGCACATTCCCCGAAGCCCCCTTCCCGCGGGCGGCACAATGCCGCGGCCGCGCGGCCCGGCACGCGCCAAAACACATCCAAAAGCGTCAAAACACCTGGAACAGATAAAACTTCAGATACTCCGTCTCCGGGACGCCCCAGAGCACCGGATGGTCGGGGGACTGCTGGCGTGCTTCGATTTGGCGCAGCTGCACACCGGCGTCGTGCGCGGCATCCGCCAGCATGGCGCGGAACATGGCGTCCGTCACAAAGTGGCTGCAACTGCACGTGGCAAGATACCCCCCGCGCGGCAGCAGCTTCATCGCGCGGTAATTGATCTCTTTGTAGCCGCGCAGCGCGTCCTGCGCCGTGCGGCGGGATTTTGTAAACGCGGGCGGGTCGAGGATGATGAAATCGTACGGCGAGCCGCTCTGCGCAAGCTGCGGCAGCAGCTCGAACACGTTGGCCTGCACGCAGTCCATTTTGTCCGCAACGCCGTTCAGCGCCGCGTTGCGCCTTGCCAGATCCACCGCGTCGGCCGAGACGTCTACCGCCGTCACGCGCTTTGCCCCGCCGCGCGCGGCGTTCAGCGCGAACGATCCCGTGTGCGTGAAGCAGTCCAGCACCGTCTTGCCCTTGGCCATGCGGGCGACGGCCTGCCGGTTGTACCGCTGATCGAGGAAAAAGCCCGTCTTCTGGCCGTTTTCCACATCTACCTCATAGCGCACGCCGTTTTCGGTGATCTGCGTACGGCAGCTTTCCGGCGCGGGCAGGCCGAGCGCGGAGAGGTCGAACCAGCCCTTCCCCTCCGAAAGGCCCTCCCGCACGCGCAGCGCCGCATCGTTGCGCTCGTAAAGGCCCGTAATCTCCTGCCCGTCCCCGCGCAGCAGCTGCACCAGCAGGGGAAAGAGCACGCCCTTCAGCCGCTCGATGCCCACACAGAGCGTCTGTGTCACCAAGAGGGGGCCGAAGCGGTCGACCGTGAGGCCCGGGAACAGATCCGCCTCGCCGAAGATGACGCGGCAGCATGAGACGCCGTCCAGCACGGTTTTGCGGTATTCCCACGCATGCGAAAGGCGGCGGCGCCAGAAGATCTCGTCGAAGATATCGTTCGCGTTGCGCGAAAACACGCGCACGCGGATCTTGCTGTGCACGCTGAGGAAGCCCGAGCCCAGATACCGGCCCTTGGCGTTTACCACGTCCACGATCGAGCCGTTCGCGGCGTCGGGCGCGCGCAGCACCTCGGTGTCGTACACCCACGGGTGTCCGCTGAGCAGCGCGCGCTCCGCCTTCGGCGTCACGACGGCCTGCGGATAAATTCTCTGCTGTTTCATGACTTTTCCCCTCGATTTTTGACGCTTTGTGTACTATAATGGATGTTGGGCGCGGCGCACCGGCGTTTTCCGTGGCTGGGGCACACCTTGCGGCGGCGTGTTCCCCGCCGTTTCGGCCGGTTCTGGAAAGGATGCCGCGCCCGTAAAATAGAAAGAGCCTTTGCCGGCGGGCTCTGCCGCACCGTGCACGCGCGGGGCGGCGTTTCTCCGCAAAAAATATCTGCCGGGCCATCCGCCGTGCAGGAAATGTGCAGCCGGTGCTTTTCTGCCCTGAAAATGCAGCGGCGCAAAACCGGCAGACCGGATGCGCCCGAAAGCGGCTTTTCCGGTTCACTGCAAAAGCTCATCGAATCAATTATATTGCATCCTGCGAAAAAAAGATAGAGGAGTGCGGATAAAAATGGAAATTGAACGCAAATGGCTGATTCCCCGTTTTCCCACGGGGCTGCCGCTGCTGCGCGAGGCCAGCATGCGGCAGGGCTACATCTCGGTGCATCCCACGGTGCGCATCCGCGAGAGCGTATCGCGCACGGGCAGCAAATGGGAGCTGTGCATCAAGGGTGCGGGCACGCTGGCGCGCGAGGAAGTGGAAAACGAAATTTCACAGGACTTTTTCGACCGGCTGACGGTTTTTACCGGCGCCGATCTTGTCACGAAGGAATTCCGCGTCTATGCGCTGCCCGGCGGCGAGGAGTTGGAGGTGAGCCTCGTGGACGCGGGGCGCCCCACGGCGTTTTTCTATGCGGAGGTGGAGTTCCCCTCCATCGAGGCCGCGCACGCGTTCGTGCCGCCGGATTTTCTGGGCGAGGAAAAAACCGAGAGCCCCGAATTTTCCATGAGCGCCTACTGGCAGGCCACCCGCGGCGGCGCGGCGGGGTAAGGCCGCGCGGCTGACATTCCGGCAAAATCCCCTGTGCATTACCCTGAATTTTCGTATTGGCAATACGAAGCCGCATGGAGATAAAAAAAGAAAAACCGGCCGGAAAGTCAGCCCTGCAGGCTTTCTTTCCCGGCCGGTTTCTGCAAAACGTCCGCGCGGCGCTCTGTCTCTTTGCGGGCGCTTTTTCTCGTTTTCCCCGCTATTCCTCCAACTGCCGCCCCAGAAAGGCGGCGGCCACCTTTACGAGCGTCACCTTTTCCTCGTCGGGCACGGAGCCCGTCAGCGCCACGCTGCCCACGAGGTCGCCGCTGCTCAGAATGGGCATCACGGCCGACGCCTCGGTGTGCGCGCCCTCGCACAGCGGCAGCTTGGTGCCTTCGTCGGCCGCCGTGAACAGGCGGCGGCGCTCCACCGCATGGGCATAGGCCGGGGTGAGGGGCTTGCCGGCGGATTCCCGCGCCGTGCCCGACGCCGCCACAACATGGTCGCGGTCCGTCACGGCCACCGCCGCACCCGCCGTCTTGCACAGCACCTCGGTGTAACGAGACGCAACGTCCGATAATTCGCCGATGGGGCTGTATTTTTTGAAAATCACCTCGCCCGATCCGGAGACGAAGATCTCCAGCGGGTCGCCCACACGGATCATCTGCGTGCGCCGGATCTCTTTGGGGATCACCACGCGCCCCAGATCGTCGATGCGGCGTACAATGCCGGTTGCTTTCATAATTGCTGCCTCCCGATCCGGAGGCTGTCCCGCCGCCGCAAACCGGCAATTTCCCGGCCGGTGAGACGATCTCCCCGCCGCATTGCCGCGCTTTGGCCATTGGTGCAGCCTCCCTGTTTTGTGCTGCTATTATCTGTAAACATTGGGAAAAGTATGCAGGCCTTTGAAAAAATTCTGCGGCCTGCTGCTGCGATACGGTAAAACGGCTGTAAAATTGCTGGAAAATATCTGTAAAATGCTGGCAAATTCTCTGTGCAAAAAATACAAATTTCGCCATTCCAAACAAAATATCCGCAAAAAGTTCTACAAATCGTATAGAAAAACATTGATTTTTGCACGGGAAGCATTAAAATAAGTAAGAAGGATATAAGGGGAAGTAGGAGCATTTGGGCCGTCGGATGCAGGTTTGTACCATCGGATGCGGGTTTCGCGCCGGTGGATGCGGTGTCCGCGCCGGTGGATGCGGCCGCGGCTCCTGGGGCTTGCGCGGCCTTTGCCGGCTTTTATTGCTTCTGCGCCGGGTGCATATTTCATACGCTGTATCATACTTTGAACATTGGCCGTCCGTTTTCCGGCCGATCCTGCACCAAATTGCAACAGAGAAAGGAGATCTTCACTTGAAGATCGGTCTTGATATCGGCTCCACCACTATCAAATGCGTGGTGCTGGACGACGATTTGAAGCTTGTCTATAAAACCTACGAGCGCCATTTTTCACATATTGTGGAAAAGGCGCGCGAGCTTGTGCTGCGCATGCACACCGAGGTGCTGCACGGCGCACCTGCACCGCTTTCCATCTCCGGCTCGGCCGGGATGGGCCTGGCCGACGCGTGCGGCGTGCCGTTTGTGCAGGAGGTGTTCGCCACGCGTGTGGCGGCAAAGCGCTATGCGCCGGACGCGGATGTCATCATCGAGCTGGGCGGCGAGGACGCGAAGATCCTGTTCCTCACCGGCGGCGCCGAGGTGCGCATGAACGGCAGCTGCGCGGGCGGCACCGGCGCGTTCATCGACCAGATGGCGACGCTGCTCAAAATGACGCCCGACGAGATGAACGAGGCCGCGCGCGGCGCACAGAAGACGTACACCATCGCCAGCCGCTGCGGCGTGTTCGCCAAAAGCGACATCCAGCCGCTCATCAACCAGGGCGCGGCGCTGGGCGACGTGGCGGCCAGCATCTTCGGCGCGGTGGTGAACCAGACCATCGCGGGTCTCGCGCAGGGGCGGCGCATCGAGGGGAACATTCTCTATCTGGGCGGGCCGCTCACGTTTTTGCCGCAGCTGAAAAAGACGTTCGACAAAACACTGGGCGTGAAGGGCACCTGCCCGGAAAACAGCCTTTACTATGTGGCGCTGGGCGCGGCGCTCTATTCGGACGCGGAATTAAGCCTCGCTGAAGTGGCTGAAAAGCTGGCCGATTACAGCGCGCACGCGGTGTATGCCTCGTGCCCGGCACTGTTTGAAAACAAAGACGAATACGAGGCCTTCCGCGCGCGCCATGAAAAGGCCGCCGTGCCGCGCAAAGCGCTGGCCGATTGCGCGGGCCCGGTGCACATCGGCATCGACGTCGGCAGCACTACGGTGAAGGCTGCCGTCATCGACGCCGGCGGCAACCTGCTGCACACCGACTACCAGCCCAACCAGGGCAGCCCGCTCGCGCACTTGCGCCAGATGCTGCTGGATATCTACCATGCGCGCCCCGGCCTGCAGGTGGCGAGCGTCACGGCCACCGGCTACGGCGAGGAGCTGGCGAAGGCCGCGTTCGGCGCGGATTTCGGCGTGGTGGAGACCGTGGCGCACTTCACGGCGGCAAAGCATTTTCTGCCGGACGTCGATTTTGTCATCGACATCGGCGGACAGGACATGAAGTGCTTTCGCATCGAGGACGGCGCGATCAGCGATTTGTTCCTGAACGAGGCGTGCAGCTCCGGCTGCGGCAGCTTTTTGCAGACATTCGCCGAGGCGCTGGGCTATTCCGTGCGCGATTTTGCCAAACTGGCGCTCTTTGCCGATCATCCGGTCGATCTGGGCAGCCGGTGCACGGTGTTCATGAATTCCAGCGTCAAGCAGGCGCAGAAGGACGGCGCGTCCGTCGAGAATATCTCGGCGGGGCTGGCCGTGAGCGTGGTGAAAAATGCGCT
Organism: Subdoligranulum sp.; assembly: GCA_014799685.1. Taxonomy (GTDB): domain Bacteria; phylum Bacillota; class Clostridia; order Oscillospirales; family Ruminococcaceae; genus Ruthenibacterium. The sequence goes on from JAAVHN010000005.1 coordinate 24,944, forward strand.
GTATAAGGTGATCCGCGCCTCCGGGCCGGACGAGCTGGGCAAAAAGATCGTGGTACAGGGCGGCACGTTCTACAACGAAGCCGTACTGCGCGCGTTCGAGCGCGAGATGGGCGTGGAGGTGATCCGCCCCGATATCGCCGGGCTGATGGGTGCGTTCGGCGCGGCGCTCTATGGCCGCAGCAAGGGCAAAACACAGTCCACGCTGCTTTCGCCCGAAGAATTGGAGTCCTTCACGCAGGAGACGCGCAGCGTCAACTGCGGATTGTGCGGCAACCACTGCACGCTGGCGGTGCACCGCTTTTCGGGCGGGCGCAAGTTCATTAGCGGCAACCGGTGCGACCGTCCCGTCACGCACCGCGGCGCGGAAAACCCGCTGAACCTGTACGAGGCAAAGCGCCGCATGCTGGCAGAGTACCAGCCTGTGCCCGGCGTGCGCGGCAGGCTGGGCATCCCGCTGGGCCTCGGCATGTACGAGCTGCTGCCGTTCTGGCACACGTTCTTTACAAAGTTGGGCTTCGCGGTGGAGACGAGCGGGCCCTCCAGCCGCGCGATGTATCTGGCGGGGCAGGATTCGATCCCCTCGGATACGGTGTGCTATCCGGCGAAGCTTTTGCACGGGCACATCCGCGCGCTGGCCGGACGCGGGCTGGACGCCATTTTCTACCCCTGCATGACATACAATATGAACGAGGGCCTGGGGGACAACCATTACAACTGCCCGGTCGTGGCCTATTACCCCGAGGTGCTCGCGGCAAACTGCCCTGAACTGGCAAATATCCCGTTCATCCACGATTACATCGGCATTCACCGCCGCAAGGAATTCCCCAAAAAGATGACGGCCATCCTTGCGCAGTACTTTGACGGCATCGGCCTTGACGAGGTGAAACACGCCGCGGACGCTGCCTATGCCGCGCACGACGCCCACTTGGCCCGCGTGCGGGAAAAGGCCGTGGAGATCATCGCGCATGCGCGCGCCGAGGGCAGACAGATCATCGTGCTGGCGGGCCGTCCGTACCACGTGGACGAGGAGATCAACCACGGCATCGATCAATTGCTGTGCAGCTGCGGCGCAGCGGTGATCACCGAGGATAGTCTTTCGCACCTGGTGGAGAAATTCCCCACGAGCGTACTGAACCAGTGGACGTACCACTCGCGCCTCTATGCGGCGGCGCGCTACATCGCCGATCAGCCGGATATGAATTTGGTGCAGCTCGTCAGCTTCGGCTGCGGCGTGGACGCCATCACCACGGACGAGACGCGCGAAATTCTGCAGCGCGAGGGCAAGCTGTACACGCAGATCAAGATCGACGAGATCACGAACCTCGGCGCGGTGAATATCCGGCTGCGCAGTTTGTTCGCGGCCATTGAGGCACGGTAGGAATGATATTTTCCGCCCACAAAAAGGAGGGGCTTTCTTATGCAGAGCATTCAGGCATATCCCAAATTCACACAGGAGATGAAGGCAACGCACACGCTGCTTATCCCCAACATGGCGCCCATCCACTTCGAGATGATGCGCGCCGCGATGGAGGACGAGGGCTACCGCGTGCAGGTGCTGGGCGCGGGCGGACATGCCGTTGCGCAGGAGGGGCTGCGGTATGTACATAACGATACATGCTACCCCGCGCTGCTTGTGATCGGCCAGTTCATCAACGCGCTGAAGAGCGGCCAATACGACCTCGACCACACCGCGCTGCTCATCACGCAGACGGGCGGCGGGTGCCGCGCGTCCAACTACATCCATTTGCTGCGCAAAGCGCTGGTGAAGGCGGGCTTTCCGCAGGTGCCGGTGGCCAGCCTGAACTTTTCGGGGCTGGAAAAGGACAGCGGCTTCCAGCTGACGCTGCCGCTGCTGCGCCGGTTTGTGGCGTCGATCTTCTACGGCGACGCGCTGATGAGCCTTGCGAACCAGACGCGCCCCTATGAAAACGAGCCGGGCGCGGCCGACGCGTGCGTGAAGCGCTGGACGGACGCCGTCGCGCGCCAGTTCGACGCAAAGCGCGGCGTTTCGAAAAAAGATATGGCGAAAAATTTTGCGGCCATTGCGGCGGATTTCGCGGCCATCCCGGTCACGCGCGTCCCGAAGGTGAAGGTGGGCGTCGTGGGCGAGATCTATGTGAAATATTCCCCGCTGGGCAACAACGGCCTGGAGCAGTTTTTGCAGAGCGAGGGCTGCGAGGTGAACCTGCCCGGCCTGATGGGCTTTGTGCAGTACTGCGCGGCGAACATGTCCGAGACGGTGCGCCTCTACGGCGGCAGCAAGATCGAGGAACTGGGCGCGGACGCGGTGCTTGCTTGGCTGGCCGCGCGCGAAACGCTGATGATCGATGCCATCCGCGCGTATCCGCAGTTCCATGCGCCCACGAGCTTTGCCGATACGAAAAAGCTGGCCAGCGGCGTGATCGGCATCGGCAACAAGATGGGCGAGGGCTGGCTGCTGACGTCCGAGATGATGGAGCTGCAGCAGACCGGCTTTGAAAACATCGTCTGCGCGCAGCCGTTCGGCTGCCTGCCGAACCACATCTGCGGCAAGGGCATGATCAACCGCATCCGCGTCATCTACCCGCGCGCGAACATCACACCCATCGACTACGACCCCGGCGCGACGCGCGTGAACCAGGAAAACCGCATCAAACTGATGCTGAGCGTGGCGCGCGAGCGGCTGGAGCAAAGCGGCGGCACGCCGCCGGCAGGCGGGCACACCGCAGAGCAGCCGGTGTACGGCGGGGCGGATCTGCCCGGTGTTTCCCGGCCGGTGTTCCCGGATCCGGTGCCGGCGCATGTGTGATTTTTTGCCTTTTTGCTTTTCCTGATGGGTTCTGCAGGGATTGCCTGCTCGTTTTAGGGAAGCCATCTTCTGAAGGGGATGTTCTGCCTTCCCTGGCGTCACGAATGGATCGCAGGATGAAAATCTGATTCGATGAAGCTACTCCGAAAATTGAACATTCTCTGAAAGTGAAATATAAGAATTTACACCCCGCGCCGGGGCCTTTTGGGCTTTGGGCGCGGGGTTTTGTTTTGAATGCGGCGTCGCATCGGAAAATCGAAATAGAAGCGTAAGAAAATCGTTATATTTGCCGCGGGGCGGCTGTAAGAAGGATCGCCTATACTGATGGTATGGAAAGTGGTGTGGAAAGCGTGAGAGCTTTTCGTAACCAGGAGAAAGAAGGGATCTTTCATGCAGCGGCAGCAAAATTTTGGCACTTTTGATACCATTGATATAATAGAATATTCCCCTGCAACCTATATTGCGTGCACCGGAAGTGCTTACACCGGCGGCAATTGCGGCGGCAGGGGCAGGAGCCGTACCGGCGGCCGCGACGGCAACAACCGGAACGCATCCCCGGCGCACCGGGGCGCGCGGGAGGGCGGTGCGGCATATGCCCGTCAGGCAGGCGGTGCAGCGTATGCGCGGCAGGCGGGCGGTGCAGCGTATGCGCGGCAGGCAGGCGGGCGCTCACGGCAGCCCGGCTGTGCCGCCACTGCGCGCCCACGGCAGCAAAACCGCGCCGTCGCGCGCACGCGGCGCAAAAAGCGGCGGCACGGTGTGCGGCTGCTGGTCTTCCTGACGGCATGCCTGTGCCTGACCGTGTTCGGCGGCGCGGCGGCGCGGCTGTGCATGGAGACGTTCGGCGGCGCGGCGGCATATCCCACGCTGCCCATCGCCATCAGCTCCATCATGTATCCCACCGATCTGGGCGGCGCGTGGGACGCCGAAACCGAAACGGCGCTGCGCGCGCTGGCCCAGCGGCGGCCGGAAATTCAGCCGATGCTGGACGACCCCGCCGCATGGCCCGCCGATGTGGCCGCGCTGCTGGCACGCAACGAGGAAGCGCTCGATTTTGTGCTGGCGTATCCGTCCCTTGCGGATACCATGCCGCCGGACGCCGTAGAGGAAGCCCAAAAGGGCGTCTTCCCGGTGCTGCTGCAGTGGGATGCGCGCTGGGGCGCCGCACCCTATGCGGGCAGCATCCTCGCCCTGAGCGGCTGCGGCCCGACGGTGCTCTCCGTCGTCGCCTGCGGCCTGACGGGCAGCGACGCATGGACGCCCGCCGCCATCGCCGAATGGGCGCAGGGCTGGGGCTATGCCACCGCGAGCGGCACCAGCTGGGACCTGATGCGCACCGGCTGCGAGCACTTCGGCGTGAAGGCCGAGGAGCTTTCGCTTTCCGAAACCACCGTTTTCCGCGCGCTGGAGGCGGGCAGCCCCATCATTTGCAGCGTGCGGCCCGGCGATTTTACCACCACGGGGCATTTCATCGTGCTCACCGGCACGGAAGACGGACTTGTCCGGCTTGTCGATCCCAACAGCCCCGCGCGCAGCGCCACGCTGTGGGAATGGGATCGCCTGATGCCGCAGATCAAAAATTTGTGGGCATATACGGCGATCTGAACCGCCCGGCCGGGCGGCGGCATGATCAAAAATTCCCGCACAAAGCCTTTCACAGGGATTCGTACTGTCTGTGCAGAGCGCTTGCGCAAAACGGCCGCATACGGTATAATGGAACAAGCACCGCGCCGTTTGATTTCTGCTAATGGGCTGGCCGCCGGAACAGGCGATGGCGTTCCCTGAGGTTCCTGAAACGGATCGTCCGGTTCATCGCGAAAGTTTGAAAGACGAAAATTTGTAATTTTGAGGAAAAGTCATACGGAAATATCCTGCACGTCTGTCCAGTGAATTCCCCTGTGCGCCCGGCTCGTGCCGGGCGCGTTTTTTTGCGCATTTTCGGTTATTTTTGACATTTTTGCGCTTTTCGTGGCGCAGGTCTTGCATTTTTAAAAAAAAGGTGTTAAGATTACGTCGAATATCTCTTATGATAATTGGATATCTGATACGATTAAACGCTATGCCGAATCCGGACGATCATGGTGTGGCGAGGTATTTTGCCGGCGAGGGCGGTTGCCTGTCACTTGTCTTTTACAATGCTTTTCCGTAATTTTTACGGAAGCAAAAGCAATCTATGGTATACTGCATACAGTTCGAGGGGGCGAGGCGCAGGATGCGGAGCCGGGGCGGGGATGTTCCTGCCGGCGGACAGAGCGCAGGGCGCGAAGACGCAAGCCGCAATGCAGGCGCTTTTTGGGCGGGCACGCGGGGCGCCCCATTCCGGCGAATTGCAGAAGAAAAAATCATTGAAAGGGGAAACCAGTTATGAATCTTTTTGTACAGCGCGCTGTTGCAACGCTCGTTCTGGCCGCGCAGGCTGCGGGTATGGGCACGGGCGCGGCGGCGCAGGCCGCGGGTGTGCACGCGGATGCTGCGGCGCCGGCCGCGCCTGCGGGCGCAGTGGTGCAGGCGATGGGAATATTGCGCGATTCCGAACCGCCGGTCAAGCCCACGCCGCCGACGCCTCCCACGCCGCCGGCGCCCTCTGCCTGGGTTGCGGCATATCCCCCGGAGCCGGTGTTCGTCCCCACCCCCATTCCGCCAACCATCTCTCATTTTGAGGTGCTTGAGTGGGAGGGTATGACTGAGGAAGACAGGGCGGAGCAACAACGGTGGGTTGAGGAGCAGAAAGCGAAGTTTGAGGCAGAGGAAAGAGAGCGGGTTCAAAGACTGGAACAAGAAGAGTATGCACAGTGGAAAGCAACCGTGTACGCACAGTGGGAAGCGGAATGTCAGCGGATCAATGACGAAGCAGCGGCGAAGGCCAACGCGGCGTATGATGCGGAGTTGGCGCGGTTTGATGCGGCGGTTACACAGTATCACGCGGAATACGCACAGTATCAAAAGGATCTCGCACAGTGGGAAATTGCGTACGCGCAGTGGGAGAAGGAGCAAGGGGAGGCGCAGCGCAAGCCCGGTGTCGATGTCACCACCCCCGCACCCGATACAGACAGTGGAACGAAGGCTCCGGACGTGCCCGACAAGGGCACTGACGAGACGAAGGCTCCGGACGTACCCGACAAGGGCACTGACGAGACGGAGGCCCCGGCCACTTTGCCGGAGCTTACCCCCGAGCAGCTTGCGGCCCTGCAGCGCATGTTCGGCCAGAACAGCTCGTACGCTTCCCAGCTGGAGGCGCTGCGGAGAGCGCAGCAGCAAACACAGACAGTAACGCAGACCCCCACACCGGCACGGTTCAAAAACACCGGCACCGAAGAGCAGGCCGCGCGCCTGCAGGAATTTCTGGACGCCTATCCCCAAGGCACCCCCTGGGACGACTACACGATGTACAAGACGAACTACCTCGGGTGTGCCGCATATGCCTTTCAGGCGCAGCATACCGTTTTCGAAACCGATGACCAGGCGGACTACGTTTGGTCGGACGACATCGCCGACATCCGCCAGTACAGCATTGTGTATTACAGCGGAGGAAGCACCACCGGCCATTGGGTCTTTATCCTGAGTGTCGACGAGATCACCAGCGACGCGTTCGGCCCCGTCAGCGTGACGGTGACCGTTGCCGAGGGCAACTACAACAGCCATGTTTGTATTGGCAATACGATCACGCTCTATCGCAATATGGGTGAGCAAGTCTTTTTCGAATTATACAACTACGCGAAATAATATCTCCCGCAGCAAGTGCAAAACCCCAAACAGCCGCATATCCCCGCATACAAAGCGCCCGCCCCCCCGCCGAACATACGGGGCGGGCGCGGCCATTGCGAAGGCCGGGCACTGCACCGGGCCCGCGAAAACACCCGGTTCCAAAAACTCAAAAACCGCAAACGATTGAAAAATGCGGCTCTTTGTGCTAAGATCCTAAACGAGTGCTACCGGCAAAAAGTATAAAAAGGAGAAAAAATCATGAAACTGTTTTCCCGTTTGACCTCTGTTTGTGCCGTACTGGCGCTGGCTGCAGCGCTCAGCCTGGGCTGCACCGGCTGCTCCGGTGATGCGGCCGGCACGCCGGACGCTTCTTCCGCCGCGCCGGATGCCGCGTCTGCGGCCGCATCGGCATCCTTGCCGGAACCGGCGCCCGAATCCGAATCCCTGCCCGAGCCGGCGCCCGAACCGGAGCCTGACCCCGAGGTTTCCCCCTCGGACAATTGGCAGGATATGCAGCTGGTGGTGGAAAACGTGCTGATCAGCCTGCCGGATACCGTCGAACAGGTAGCGCAGACAGGTTTTATGCCGTATTCCCCTGCCGATTCAAGCGATGTCGAGCCGGGCCAATGGGGCGTCCTCTACTCGGAAAGTTCTGTTTACAACTCGATGGCCTTGGGATTCGGCGTTTATAATCCGGGTACAGAGGCTGCATCTCCCATGGAATGTCAAATCTGCGACATCACGTTCTCGTTTTTTGGCATTTGGGAAGAAACCGATGCCAAAAGGCCCGATGTAAAGCTGGCCGGCGGCATCACGCTGTACAGCAATTTGCAGGATATTATTGATGCCTACGGCGAGCCCGATACAATAAACCGTATGGATAGTATCCCGGACAGCACCTATTGTGACATTACCTACCGCACGCCCGAAGGCCATATGATGATGTTTGCGTTTGACGGTGAAGACCAGCACATTATGACGGCGAAAATCTCCTGCGCGATCGGTGATTAACCCCCGCGGCGGTAAGCCATCCCCCGCAAAAATACAAAACCCCAGACAGCCAAACGCGCCCGCCCCGGCAAAAAGCCGGGGCGGGCGCGTTTTTTCATATCGCACAGCGCAAAACGGCGCCTGCGTCACGCTCTGTTTGCTTCCTTATCGTTCCATCTGCTCCTCGCTCCCGCGCGCTTTGCGCGTTCGGGCAGGCGCGGGCTCTTCCGGCTGCCGCTGCCGCCGAAAACAGTTCAGCAGCGCGCAGATGATTTGTTTTTCGTCTTCCTCCAAAAAGCCGATATCGATGGTCTCGCTGTGATCCAGCCCCAGCAGATAATCGGTGGAGACACCAAACAGCAGCGACAGCTCCACCAGATACTGCGCGGAGGGCACGCTGATGCCCATTTCCCACGCGTTCACGGCCGAGCGCGAGATCCCAAACCGCTTTGCCAGAGCGGACTGCGTCATCTGATTCTTCTCCCGTACTTCCTTAATCCGTTCCCCGATCATGCGTATCACCTCCGGTATACTTCCATCATAACTGTACAGAAAGGCAATTGCATTATCTTTATGGATTTTATATTATCATTTTATATATTTATAATTTACAAATGCAGCATAAAATGCGGGGAATGCGCCGCAAAAACTGCCGGAGGCTTTGCAGCGCCTGCGGCAGAGCTTTGAGGCCTGTGCCAAGGAAGCTTTGAATCAATCGCCGCACACGTCGATTGAAGCAGGGTTTCCCGGACAATCCGCACCTGCAGCGCCAAATCCGGGTGGAGCATGGCGGACGGCGGCAGACGGCGCCGCCGGGAAACGGCATTTGCGCGGCGTCGCGGCGTTCCGTTCAGAAAACCCGTTACAGTGCCGCCGTACGCTGCAGTTCGGCGCTGCATGCGCTCAGGTTGCGGCGCACGCCCAGCGGGCCGTACAGGTGCAGCATCTCGACCGTCGCGCAGATCTTATCGGCGAGGCTGACGAGATACGCCTCGCGGTAGCGGGGCGGCGTGATCGTGAGCGGCCACATATGCCGGACAATGATGTTCTCTTCCAGCGGGGAAAGCCCGAACGCACGCGCGTTCTGCAGCGCGAGGCGCGGGTGCAGCACAAGCCGGCGGAAGCGTCCGACATCCGTCTCCTCCCAGTGCTGCAAATACAAATCGTGCAGCAGCCCGCCGCGCGCGGCGGCACGGTAATCGAGCCCGCAGGCGCGGCACATAATGAAGGCCACGTAGGCCACGAACAAGCTATGATCGTAACAGCTGATGCCCTTGGCATGCTGGGGGATCGTCTGCATCTCCCGCACGGTGGGGTCGTCCGCCAATCCATCCAGACAGGCGGCAAACTGTGCGCGGTTTTCCTCTTTCCACTGCATCGGGGGTATCGTCTCCTTTTTCTGTATCAGGGAAGCTCTGATTCAATCAATGGGTCATACCGGCAAGCAGATTTTTCAGAGGTTCCCCGGGCTTTTTCTGTATCAAAGGCGCGGCAGATCGCGCGTCGGATGCGCGTACGGTTTTATCCTTATGCCGTATCCGGCGGCAGCATGCTTTGCCTGTTTCCATTATACAGAAAATATTCCTCGTTTTCCACAGGGAAATCCTGACAGGCAAGGCCCTGAAATGCGAACGGAAAAGGTTCGGAAACGCCGGCAGAAAAGCCCGGACATACCGGCAGAACACGCACCGGAATCCCGGCAAAAGAGAAAAAACCCCGAACCTGTTGCGGTTCAGGGCTTTGGGGTTGATCCGGTTTTACAGCCGCCCGATGAGACCCTCGCAGATCTTTGCGGCGGTGGTGCAGTATTCCGAGATATCAAAGGGCTTTGCCACCAGCGTCTCGTAGGCGTTCTCGTCGGCGTTGTCGCTCATGGCGCGCAGCACCACGCAGGGCGCCCCGTATTTTGCGGCCACATGCGCCACGGCTGCGCCCTCCATCTCCACGCAGTCCGGCGCGCACTTGGCGGCGATGGCGTTTTTGGTGGCGCTGTCGCCCACAAAATCGTCGCCCGTCGCGATCTTGCCCACAATGTACTTCACACCAGCCTCGGCGCATGCGGCCTCGGCGGCGGCGATCATGGCTGCGTCACCCGTGAATTCCTGCAGGTGCGGCCAGCTCTCGGCGATCATGCGGCGCTCGGCGTCGTGATAGAGCAGCGTTTTGCCGATGACGACATCGCCCACGCCGATCTTGTCCGTCATGTTCCCCGCAATGCCGGAGAAGATGAGCGCGCCCGCGCCAAATTTTGTGATCAGCAGCTGCGCGCCGCAGGCGGCGTTCACCTTGCCCATGCCCGCGCAGCACAGCACGGTGCGGCGCCCGGCCAAAACGCCGGTGTAGAATGTGACGCCCGCGGCCGTCTCCTCGCCGCGGTCCGTCATTTTTTCATACAGCAGGCGGATCTCTTCGGGCATCGCGCCCATTACGCCGATGATTTTTTCTTCCATGAAAACTCTTTCCTTTCCGAAATATTTTATCTTTTTATCGGGACGCATGTTTCGTCCCAATCAATGCCGTGTGGTTTCAAGCAGGTAAAAAAAGTTTGTTGCACTTACCCACAAATCAGCTGCAAATACATTTGCCTTTGATTCCTGTGCCAAAAATAAACTTGTTAAACCCTTTCCACAATCCAAATCCATGACTTTTGAGTGTGGTGGTATGGGATAGGTTTCCAACATTTCGTTTAATAATCTGACCCCATTAGGGCCCATCATAAATTCTTTATTAAAATAATGCTTATATTTTTAATGCTTATATTTTGCTGCTCTTTCCATAATTGCATCCTGCACAAATTCTGATTTGTCGTTCTATGCAAAAGCAAATTGCTTTTGTACTTTTTGCGTACCCACCGCCGCCCGAACCCCTGAAACCGCTGCAACCGCAAGGGGTTCGGGTGGTTGATACCTTTCACTTTCAAATACAGATCGCTTACACATTGAACAGAAATTCGATGATATCGCCGTCCTGCACCACGTACTCCTTGCCCTCGGTGCGCTGCAGGCCTTTGGCCTTGACGTTCGCCATGCTGAAATCGCAGGCGGCGAGATCGTCGTACTTTACGACGCTGGCGCGGATGAAGCCGCGCTCGAAATCCGAATGGATCTTGCCGGCGGCCTGCGGCGCCTTGGTGCCCCGGCGGATGGTCCAGGCGCGGCACTCCTTTTTGCCGTCCGTCAAAAAGCTGATGAGGCCGAGAAGCGTATAGCTGGCCTGAATCAGGTTGTCAAGCCCGGTGGCCGTGATGCCCATCTCGGCCAGAAATTCACGCTTTTCCCCGGGGGTGTAGTCGGCAATATCCTCCTCGGTTTTGGCGCAGATGGGGATGCACTCGGCCCCCTCGGCGCGCGCCAGCTGCTGCACGGCCTTGTAGTGCGGGTTTTCGTCCATGCCGCTCATCAGGTCGTCCTCGCTCATGTTCGCCGCGTAAATGACGGGCTTTGCCGTTAAAAGGCCCATCTCGCGCATCTGCAGGGCCTGGTCCTCGTCGCCCTCGTCCAGCGCGAAGCTGCGCGCGTTTTTGCCGTTGCTCAGGTGCTGCTCCAGCGCGCCCAGCCACGCGGCGCTGGCCAGCGCCTTTTTATCGCCCGTCTTGCCGGCCTTCGCCATGCGCGCCGCCCGGTTCGAGACAACCTCCAGATCGCTCAAAATCAGCTCGGTGTCGATGGTCTCGATATCGCGCAGCGGGTCGACACTGCCGTCCACATGCACCACATCCGTGCCGTCGAAGCAGCGCACCACATGCACGATGGCGTCGCACTCGCGGATGTTGCCCAAAAATTTATTGCCGAGGCCCTCGCCCTGGCTCGCGCCCTTTACGAGCCCCGCGATATCCACAAATTCCACGATGGCGGGCGTTTTTTTGTTTGTCTCCCAGATCTCGGCCAGCTTGTCCAGCCGCGCGTCCGGCACGGGCACAATGCCGGTGTTCGGATCGATCGTACAGAACGGATAGTTTGCCGCCGCCGCGTTCTTTGTGCTGGTGATGGCGTTAAAAAGCGTGCTTTTGCCCACGTTCGGCAACCCGACGATGCCTAATTTCATGTTTCTCTCACGTCTCCTTGTTTTGCGGCTCTGATGAATGTATTTACCATTGTAGCACACCGGGCGGAATTTCTCAATACCGTCGCAGCTTTTGTGCGCAGCCCGGCGTGCCCGGCGCCGGTTCCCGATGCCGCTTTGCAGCCGGCAAAAGGATACGGCGGTATGCCGGGAGCACGCAAACGCGCAATTTGGGCACATTTGATTGTTTTTCTCTTGAACGCACGCGCAGAAAGAAGTATAATAACAATCGTGGATCCGTTTTTTGCCCGGCGGCATGCCTCTGGCTGAGGAATTTGCCCACCCGGCATCCACCTTGTTATCAACCCGGATTTATCCAAAGAAACAGAGAAGGATTGGGGACAATGAAAAGAAAACAAAAAAGACACCCGCACGGCCTGCGATTTTCCAAACAGGCGCTCGCGCTGCTTGTTTGCTTTGTGCTGCTTTTATCCGCCGTTCCGGCTGTGACAGCGGCCGCGCCCACAGCCGCCGCAGAAGAGCCGGCCGCAGCAGCACAGCCGGCCGCAAACGCAGACGATCCGCCTGAACAGGCGCCCACCGTATCCACGGTGGCGCCGACCAACAACCGGACCGTAAAGGCGGGCGTTTTCTTCTTTGAAGGCTACCATATGCGGGACGAGGACGGCAACTATTCCGGCTACGGCATCGAGCTGCTGAACCTCATTTCCCAGTATTCCCATTTGAATTTCGAGTTTGTCGGCTACGAAAACACCTGGGCGGAAATGCAGGAAATGCTGCTGAACGGCGAGATCGACGTGGTGACCTCCGCCAGAAAAACCCGTGCGCGGACAGAGCTTTACGGCTTCTCCGACCCCATTGAGCGCAACAGCACGGTGCTTTCCATTGCAGAGGACAACACCAGCATCATCCCCGGGGATTACAGCACCTACGAGGGCATGATGGTGGGCCTGCTGGCCGGCAGCAGCCAGAACCGGACGCTGGCGCCCTTTGCCGAGGAGATCGGATTTACCTACGAGACACGGGAATACGAGGATTCCGCCCAGCTGGAGGCCGCGCTCCAGCGCGGCGAGATCGACGCGATCCTCACCAGCAACCTGCGCCGGGCGGAGCACGAGAAGGTTCTGGACACCACCCACATCGATTATTTCTATGCCATCACGCGCAAGGAAGACCAGGAGATTCTGGACGAGATCAACTACGCCATCTCGCAAATGAATCTTCACGAGGGGGACTATTGGGCAAACACCCTGTACAATAAATATTACGGGACAAGCGAGATTTCCACCGGCACGGCCGGCCTGACCCAGCGCGAGCAGGATTACGTCGACGCGGTGCTGTCCGGCGAAAAGCAGCTCACCGTAACGGCGCTGCCCGACCGCAGGCCCTATTCCTATGCGGAGGACGGCGAGATGAAGGGCATCCTGCCGCAGTATTTTGACCGTTTGATGGAGATTGCCGGCCTGCCCTATGAGATGATCGTGCCAGGAGACAATCTGGAATACGAGCAGCTGATCGAGAGCGGCAGCGTGGATGTGGTGATCGACTGGCAGCAATCATCCTCCACGGCGTCGACGTATGCCGAAGGCGGATTTTTGACCAATACTTATATGAACACGGGCACGGCCCTTGTCACCCGCAAAAATTTCCACAGCACCATCTTCTCTCTGGCCATTCTGGACGGCCTGGTGGGGCTGCCTTTGGATTTCGAGCAGTTCGAGGATACGATCATTCAGACGTATTCCTCCCCGAATGACGTCATGCAGGCCGTTTTGGACGGGCGGGCGGACGCCGCCTTTATGCGCACCCATACAGCGCAGTACTCTGTGAACAACGATTCCACAAATTCCCTCCAGCTCCACATCCTGGATTCCGACCAGATCGTGTTCAACATGTATATTCCCACCGGGGGCGACCATGAGCTGGTAAACATCCTGAACAAATGCATCCGGCAGGTGCCGGACGATGTGCTCAACCGGCTGATTGCCGAATATACCGCCGGCACGCCGGAAAATGTCGCCTTCTTCGAATATATGTCCGCCCATCCGGGAACGATCTTCTCCATGTCCTCGCTGGTCGCCCTGGCCCTTGGCGGGATCCTTTTCTTCTACCTGCGCGCCCGCTGGAACATCAAGCTTTTCCGGACGACCGAACAGGCCAAACGGGAGCTGGAGGAGCAGCTGGCGATTACCAGCGCCCTGAGCCGGGATCTGCTTACCATCTACAAGCTGGATCTGCAGGCCGGAACTGTCAAGGCGCTGAAATCGGACAAGTACATGCCCTCCGGCATAGACTGGGAGAGCGGAAATGCGTTCCCCTATACCGAGGCGCTGCACCGGTTTATTGAAGAGTGGATCTTCGAGGAAGACAGGGCCGAGCTGAAGGAGGCTCTTGCGCTGGAACGGCTGCGCAAGGAGCTCTCCGCCGGCAATGAATATACCGGAAACTACCGCGCCCTGCTCGACGGGACAGTTCACAATTTCCAGTTTGTCTGCGTGACCTACCAGACAGAAAGGCAGGATGCTCCCCGTGTGTTGATCGGGTTCCGGAATATCGACGACATCATTTTCAGGGAGCAAAAGCAAAAAGAGGCTTTGGAGGAAGCTTTGCACATGGCCGAGGCCGCAAGCGAGGCCAAAACCGCCTTCCTGAGCAATATGAGCCATGACATCCGCACGCCGATGAACGCCATCATCGGTTTCCTTGCCCTGATGCAGGATGAAGCGGACCGTCCGGAAATGGTGCGGGAATATATCGGACGCATCGACGCCGCCAGCCAGCACCTGCTGGGCCTGATCAACGACATTCTGGACATGAGCAAGATCGAAAGCGGCAGTTCGACGCTGAACCTTGCCGAAATGAATCTGGCCGAGATCTTCGCGGGGATCAATTCGATCATTCAGCCGCAGGCCAAGGCGAAAAACCAGACCTTTGAAATTTCCGCCTCCCACCTGAAATTTGAACATCTGGTGGGCGACAAAATGCGGATCAACCAGATCCTTATCAATCTGCTGTCGAACGCCGTAAAATATACGCCGGAACACGGCGCCATCGAACTGCGGGTGGAGGAGCTGCCCCAGGTGGTGGACAATTACAGCCGCATCCGCTTCACTGTCAGCGACAACGGCATGGGCATGAGCGAGGATTACCTGAAGGTGCTCTTTGAACCCTTCACCCGCGAAAACACCAAGGTCTCCAACCAGATCCAGGGCACCGGTCTGGGGATGGCCATCACCAAGCGGCTGGTCACCCTGATGGGCGGCAGCATTGAAGTGCAAAGCAAGCTGGGCGAGGGCAGCACCTTTGTTGTCGAGTTAGAGCTGCGGATCTGTGAACAGGAGAACGATCCCCGATTCTGGGCCGATCACCGCATTGCCCGGATGATCGTGGTGGACGACGATGAGGAGATCTGCCGCGGCGTTGTCAAAACCATGGCCGGTGTGGGCGTATCCGCGGAGTACGCCACTACGGGCGAAGACGCCGTCCGGATGGTGCGCACCGCACAGGAAAAGAACACGCCCTACGATCTGATCCTGCTGGATTGGAAGATGCCGGAGATGAGCGGTCTGGAAGCCGCCCGGCAGATCCGCACTGGCAGCCAGACCCCCATCCTGCTGCTGACGGCCTTCGATTGGAAGGAGATCGAGCAGGAGGCTTTGGAGATCGGCGTGAATCACTTCATGCCGAAGCCCTTCTTCATGAGCACCTTCAAGGAGGCCGTCCACCAGATGACGGATCACGGGAAGGAGTCCCGGCAGCAGGAAAACGATGTGGTGCGGGGAATGCATATCCTCGCTGTGGATGATATCGAGGTGAACCAGATCATTCTGGTGAAAATCCTCACCACACTGGGCGCCGAATGTGAAACGGCCTCCAACGGCCGGGAGGCTGTGGAAAAATTCATGGCCGCCGACCGCAAATACGACCTGATCATGATGGATATCCAGATGCCGGAGATGAACGGCTACGAGGCTACCCGCGCCATCCGTGCCAGCGGCCATCCGCTCGCGAACACCACCCCCATCATCGCCATGACGGCGAACGCGTTTGTGGATGACGTGCGGGACGCGATTGAATCCGGAATGGACGCGCATATCGCAAAGCCGGTTCAGATCGATACGCTCAAATCGACGATCCGGCAGGTGCTGGACGCGCGGGCCGCGGCGGCGGAGAACCAATAAGAGAACCTGCGGATCGATCCCTGGCTTTCCCTCTGCCGGGGCACGGCGGTTTCATTACACAAGCGCAGCTTGCAAACCGACACAAGCACAGTCAATCAGCTCGTGGTAAGCCGGGGGCGCCAGGCGCCCCCGGCCCGCGCGGGCTTTTCGTTTGCTTTGTCCGCTTTGCCCACGCTGATTCGATAAGGAGAGAAACATACATATGGTATTCGGCAAGCATATCAACCGGTATTATTTCAAATACGCGGGGTGGCTGCTTTTGGGGCTTGCCTCCCTCGTCACTGTGGATTATTTCCAATTGGAGATCCCGAAGCTGTACCGCATGCTCGTCAACGGCATGAACGGCGGCCGCGTGGAGGTGGACGGCGCCCTGCTCGTATTTGACATGGATTTTCTGCTCGACAGGATCTGCATGCCGATGGTGGGCATCATTCTGGCGATGGTGTTCGGCCGCTTTTTGTGGCGCGTGTGCTTTTTCGGCGCCGCGGTGCGTCTGGAAACCGACCTGCGCAACCGCATGTTCGACCACGCAAAGGATCTAACCCCCGAATACTATCAGGTGAACAAGGTGGGCAACCTGATGAGCCTGTTCACGAACGACCTTGATACCGTGCAGGAATGCTTTGGCTGGGGCGTGCTGATGTTCTTCGACGCGCTGCTGCTGGGCGTGCTGGCGGTGCTGAATATGTGGGGCATGAGCCGCACGCTGACGCTGTTCTCCCTCGTCCCCATGGCTTTTTTGCTGGCGGCCGCCACGGTGATCGGCAAGCAGATGATGCGCAAATGGGATGTCCGGCAGGAGGCATTTTCCCGGCTTTCTGATTTTGCGCAGGAGAGCTTTTCCGGCATCGCCGTGATCAAGGCCTTTGTGAAGGAAGCAAAGGAGCTGATGGCCTTCCGCAAGCTGAACGAGGAGAACGAGGCGGCCAACATCGACCACACGCGCTCCTCCGTGCTGCTGCGCATCATGGTGACGCTGTTTGTGGAGAGCGTCATCTGTGTGATCCTGGGCTACGGCGGGTATCTGGTCTATCAGGGCGCCTTCAACGCGGGCCAGCTGGTGGAATTCATCGGCTATTTCACCTCCGTCATCTGGCCCATCATGGCCGTTTCGGAGCTGATTGACATGACCTCCCGCGGCAAGGCGTCCCTGAACCGCCTCGGAGAGCTGCTGGATGCGGACATCGCCGTAAAAGACCGCACAGACGCAAAGGAGCTTGCGAGCGCGCGCGGCGAAATCGAGTTCCGCGGCCTTACGTTCCGCTATCCGGACGGCGACCTGGACGTTTTGCAGGATATCACCGCCACCATCCGTGCCGGCGAGCACGTGGGCGTGGTGGGCAAAACGGGCGCGGGCAAGACGACGCTGGTCGACCTCATCCTGCGCACCTACAATGTGCCCGACGGCACGCTGTTTGTGGACGGCGTCGACGTCAACGACGTGAAGATCCGCGATTTGCGCGCGCAGTGCGCGTATGTACCGCAGGATAACTTTCTCTTTTCGGATACAATCGAGCGCAACATCGCCTTCGGCGTGGAGGAGCACACGCGGGCGGGGGTGGAAGACGCGGCAAGGCTTGCGGACGTGCACGGCAACATCGAGCAGTTCGGGCAGGGCTACGATACGGTTCTGGGCGAGCGCGGCGTGACGGTATCCGGCGGGCAAAAGCAGCGCATTTCGATCGCCCGCGCGCTGATGAAGAATGCGCCCATCCTGATTTTGGACGATTCCGTCTCCGCCGTGGACACCAAGACCGAGGCCATCATCCTTGAAAACCTGCGCACGGCCCGGCAGGGGAAGACGACGATCCTCATCGCGCACCGCGTGACGACGATCGAGAAAATGGATAAGATCCTCTTTCTGGAGGACGGCCGGCTGACGGCGGCGGGCACGCACGAGGAACTGTACGCCTCCTGCCCGGAATACAAAAAAATGGTGGATTTGCAAAAGTTGGAGGAAGAGGGGAGTGAGCACGATGCGTGAAATCCTGCCCCTGCTGATCGTGGGCTCCATCATCGGCGCGTTTGCCATCGTCTTTCTGCTGGCGTATCTCGCGCTGCGAAAGACAAAGGAAGCGCTGGATACCGAGCGCAAAATGTCGGACGCCGAGATCGTCCGGCGCCTGCTGGGGTACGCGCGGCCCTATTGGAAAAGCTTCGTGCTGGTGTTTTTCGTAATGCTTTTCTCCATCGTGTATGACCTTGTCTCCCCGCTCATCGTCGGGCAGATCCAGGGGCTCATCAAGCAGGATTTCGAGCTGAGCCGGCTGTATGCGATGGTGGGCGCCTATGCCGGGATTTTGATCGTCTCCATGGTATGCACCTATCTGCAGGCCATGATCCTGCAAAAGACCGGACAGAAGATTTTGTCTCAGATCCGGCTCGATGTGTTTACCCATATCGAAACCCTGAGCCACGCACAGCTGAACGATATCCCGGTGGGCAAGCTTGTCACGCGCGTTTCGAACGACCCTAACGCCATTTCCTTTTTGTTCACCAACATTTTGGTGACGCTGGCGAAAAACGCGATGGTCGTGGTGGGCGTGCTGGGCGCGATGCTGATGCTGAACTACGCGCTTGCGCTGATGGTACTGTGCTTTGTGCCCTTTGTGCTGCTGTTCACCGTGGTGTTCCGCAAATTTTCGCGCCGGGCGCACCGCATGGTGAACGATGCCACCACGGATATCAACACCTATCTCTCCGAAAACCTCTCCGGCATGAAGATCACGCAGATCTTTAACCGGGAAGACCGCAAGTTAGACGATTTCGTGAACCGCAGCCGGGCACTGCAAAAGGCGAAGATGAACCGCACCCTCGTGTTCGGCATCTTCCAGCCGATGGTGTATATGCTGTATATTTCCTCGAACCTGTGCCTGTTTTATCTGGGGGCCAGGGGCTATATTCAGGACATCCACTACTTTGGCCAGGTGATCGACAGCAGCGTAATGGTGTCGTTTTACATGTATATCTCCCGGTTTTTCAACCCCATCCAAACGCTGGCCGAGCAGTTCGATATGCTGCAGCGCTCGTTTGCCGCGGCGGAAAAGATCTTTACGGTTCTGGACATGACGCCGGAGCTGACGGACGCGCCGGACGCCATCGACCTGCCGGAGCTGCGGGGCGAGATCGAATTCAGGGACGTATGGTTCAGCTACAAGCCCGATGAATGGGTGCTGAAGGGCGTCTCGTTCCATGTCCAGCCGAAGCAGACGGTGGCCTTTGTGGGTTCCACCGGCTCCGGCAAGACGACAATCCTCAGCCTCATCTGCCGCAATTACGACATTCAAAAAGGGCAGATCCTCATCGACGGCATCGACATCCGGAAGATTAAAATTTCCTCCCTGCGGCGGCATTTCGGCCAGATGCTGCAGGATGTGTTCCTCTTTTCCGGCGATATCCGCAGCAACATCCTGCTGCGCAAGGAGGGTGTGTCGGACGAGGCGGTGTGGGAGGCCTGCCGCTACGTGAACGCGGAGCCGTTCATCCGAAGGCTTGAAAACGGCCTGGATGAGACTGTGCGCGAGCGCGGCAACAACTTCTCGGCCGGCCAGCGCCAGCTGCTCTCCTTCGCGCGCACCGTCATCCACAAGCCGTCTGTGATGATTTTGGACGAGGCCACCGCCAACATTGATACCGAGACCGAGCTGCTGATCCAGGACAGTCTGGAAAAGATGAAGAACATCGGCACGATGCTCATTGTGGCGCACCGGCTCTCCACCATCCAGCACGCGGACAATATCATCCTGCTCTCCCACGGCCGCATCGTAGAGCAGGGCAGCCATCAGCAGCTGCTGCACCGGAAGGGCCGGTATTATAGTTTGTATACGCTGCAGTATCACCAGCAGCTGCTGCAAAACGGGTGAACGGAGCAGGGGAAATGCGGGCCGCCGTTCCTGATGCGGCCCGCAGGCCCTCATCTCTCCCGCAGGGAAATGCGGCCCGCAGGCCGAATCAGAATTTCTCCCTATCCCGAAAAAAGAACGCCCCCGCCGGACGCAATGTTCCGGCGGGGGCGTTTTTCTTTTTGGGCTGTCGATTGTTCGCGGTCGGGCGTCCGCCCGGATTACAGCTCCTCGGGCGTCTCCGCCGCCTCTTCGGCTTCCTCAGCTTCTTCGGCGGTCTCGGCTTCCTCAGCCTCTTCAGCCTCTTCCGCTTCCTCAGCTTCTTCGGCTTCTTCAGCCTCTTCGGCTTCCTCGGCTTCTTCAGCCTCTTCGGCGAAAATGTCCTCGTCCGTCTCGCCGATGCCGGCGACGGTCTCTTTCACGCGGGCCAGCACGTCCTGCGCGCCGTCCTTCAGGCGCTCTACGGCAATGGGCGCTTCCCCGGCCACATAGCCGGCCACGGCCGAACCGGCGTCCACGATGGCGCTGCCGGCTCCATGCAGAGCATCCTTCAGGCCCTCGGTGTCCACGCCCACCTTCTCGGCCGCGCCGCGCACCTTCGCGCCCGCATCGTTCAGCACATCGCCCGCCGCGCGCGCCAGATCGCCCAGCGCCGACCCGGCCGGCACTTCCTCCGGCTCCTCGCCGGCGGCCGCCGCCTCGGTATCCAGCTCTTTATTTTCTTCGTATTTCTTGGCAACCTTCACGGCTGCAAAGGCGGCGCCGGCCGTTGCGGCCAAACCCAACAATCCTTTTGCCAATCCCATTTTGATTCGCTCCTTTTTTCAATTTTCGTTTCGGCAAAGCGCAAACCGCAGCCTGCCGCATAGGGGCTGTCCCACCGCGCTGCGCGGTAGAGCTTCCCTTTGCCTTATTATAAAGGGTATGCGGCAATTTGCCAAGTGTTTCCTGCGCTTGTTACAAAAAGTTTTCAATTTGGGGCAAATTTTAGGCCGCCGGGCAAACCGCCGGCTTGAATGCGCCGGATTCTTTTTTGTTTTACTGCTTTTGCAATCGTTCGCGGTATTTTTTGACGCTCCGCGTCCGGAATGTTCCGCGCAGACATCGCCTGTTCCATTCAGCGCAGTTCCTCAATTTCCTGTTTAGAGAGTCCTGTCAGCCTTGCAATATCGGCAATTGCCATGCCCATGCCCAGTGCATTGCGGACAATTTCATACTTTTGCTCCAGCTTACCCTCCAGCTTACCCTCCAGCTTACCCTCCAGCTTTGCATGGTGCAACGCCTGCGCCTCATCGTGGCGCGCTTTCTCGCGCAGGCGTTCTGCTTCCCGGAATTCCGGCGAAGCCGTGATCTTGTAATACGCGTTGATCGCCTGTTCCATCTCCGGTACCTCCAGTGCTTTGATCTGTTCCAGCTCTTCTTCTGTTTCGGCGTTGAACAGCGACAGCCAGAGCAGAAGCTCATCCTTGCCGCTGATCTTCTCCGGCAGCTTGGGCAGTTCGAAAAAATGAAAGCCCATCTTGTCGCTCATTACAGTATGGCGCGTGACCTCCATCGGCTGAAAAAACGATTGATACTCCTCGCAGTCGAACAGCGAAAAATCCAAAATACTTAAAATCATCGTACGCGGCAGCTCCGCGTAGCTGGCGCCCGAGGGAAGCGCCGACGCGAACTCCTTTGCCCAGTAGAACATCACGCGCTCGATGTAATCGCCCTCGTTGCACACCTGGATCTCTAAATCAACCCGCTGGCCGTTGACGATCATGTTGATGTCCAGCCTGCAAAATTTATCGCCGAGGTTTTCCGGCTGGATTTCCGGGTTCTGGACATCAAACTGTGTGATGCTCGTGGCGGAGATGCCCATCAGCGCGGCCACAAGCTTTTTCAAAAGATGCTGATGCTCCACAAACAGCATTTTGAACAGCGTATCCGTTTTAAAGGTATACTCTAATTTTCGCATTTCGCACCGCCCGATTGTCTTTTCTATTTATAGTGTACCATATTTTTATTGGAATTGCTACCGCTTTTAAAAAGCGGACGAACGCCCCGCCATGAAAATTTGAACCGCGAAGCGGACGCCGTCCCTGTAGGCGCGGCAGGCGATGCTGCTGCCGCGTGCGCCCTCCGCGCTCTCGTATTGCAGAAAGAGGTTTCTTTGCTCCGGGGACAAGGTTTCCAACAGAGCGCTTACCGCCCTTTTCACATCCTCATCAAAAGAATCGTTTTTCCTGCGCTTCACAGATTCCGGACTATAGTTGCAATGGTAAATGTCCGACAGGATGTCGGTTTCCTCTTCGGTCCTTCCCAATTCCGGCAGCCGGCCCACAGCCGCGAGCTGCTGCAAGGCAGTTGCGATCTCCTGCAGCGCATCGATCAGCTGCGGAAGCTGCAGGGTGAAAAAATTTCGTCCCGTCTGAGTTTCAGAAAAATTCATGAATATCCCTCTCATATCGAATGCATTTATCCAATTATAGCATATCAAATCTTATAGGATTGGATAAATACATCCAATTGCATTGAAAGGAAAAAAATTTTTCAAATGATCCTTGCGTGGAAAAATCCTCAGCCGATTGATTCGTCGACTGAGGACTTCCGGAATAATCAAAGCTTCCCAAGCATACTGAACCGCACTGCGCGGGCAGGGTTGCGCTTATTCTGCCGCCCGGATAACGCTCGTGTGCCGGGCGGGCCATGATATTTTATTTCCACTTCAAAAACCGCCCCACGCGGTAGCCGATGTAGCGGAACGCGTCCACAATGATCCACAGCTCGATCAGGATATAATTCGGCAGATTTTTCCAGCGGAATTTGGGTTTTTGCAGCGTAGGGATCACGCGCAGCGCCTCTTTGGCGCCCTGCCAATAGGGCTTTGCAAAGCCGCGCAGGCTGAACACCAGGATCTTCAGCAGATAGCCGAATGCCAGCGGCAGGAAATTCAAAATAAACATGCCAAGCGGCATATTCTTATACGGCAGCAAAATGCTGTTGCGGCCGCTTTGCACGCTTTTGAACTCGTTGTACCGCACCGCGCCTGTGGTTGCGCCGCAGATGTGGTAGCACTTCGCGGCCGGGCAGTACAGGTTTTTGTAGCCGAGGCTGTTCGCGCGCCAGCTGATGTCCACGTCCTCAAAATAGGCGAAAAAGCTCTCGTCAAAGAGACCGATCTCGTCCAAAATGCTCTTGCGGTATAAGCTTGCGCCGCCGCACGCCGAAAAAATGCGCCGGGGCTTCGTGTAGCGCCGCCAATAGCGCCCGTCGCCGCGCTTGCAGGCCCAGCCGAACACGGTGACATAATCGCCCGCATCGTCGCAGATGTCGCGTTCGAAATGGCGGATCATCAGGCTCTGCACCGCAAATGCGCGGGGCTCGGCGTCCGCTGCCGCGATCAGCTGCGCCAGCCAGTCCGGCTCGGCAAAGGCGTCGTTGTTGAACAGCACCACATACTCACCCTGCGCCATGCGGATGCCCGTATTCACGGCGGCGGAAAAGCCCGTGTTCGTCTCGTTTTCCACCAGTGTATAGCGCTCGCGGCCCACATACTCCCGCGCGATGGCAAGGCTCTCGTCCTCAGAGCCGTTATCGACGACGATCAGCTCAAAATCCTGCTCGGTCTGCGCCCAGACAGATTCGATGGAATCGCGCAGCCAGCCCGCGCCGTTCAGATTCGGGATCACGATCGTTGCTTTCATTGCTTTCTCCTTTGCCAAATGGCCTTTTGCATGGTATACTGTATTTATAAGTTTTCGCATTGTATGCTCGGGAGCCGGAGCGTTTCCCTGGCGGCAGAAGAAACTATTCCTCGCCCGCGCAGNANCNNTTCCCCGGGNGGTGGCGGGTGTTTGTGCCGTGCAGGGAGGCGTGGGCCCGTGGGAGCCCGGNAAAAGCACCGGCGAAGCCTTGGAGCCGGTGCCCGGGCGGACGCGGGACGCCCACGCCGACCAAACGGCACAAATACCCCGCCGGACCCGCCCGGCACACGGGTGTTTCCCCGGGCGGAAGAGCCAACTTCACCCCGCCCGATGTACGGGCACTTCCCTGCGGGAACATGCGGGGTTGCCAAACCACTCTCAAAGGAGCATATTCCCATGACAGATCTCACACACACAAAGTTGTTCTTACTGGATATGGACGGCACGTTTTATCTGGGNGANNNNCTNNTGCCCGGCGCGCTGGAATTTCTGGCGCTGTGCCGNGAAAGCGGGCGTCAGTTNGCGTTTTTGACGAACAANTCCTCGCGCAGCAAGGCGGATTATGTNNCGCGCCTGCGGGGNTTNGGCGCNGANATNACCGANCGGGACGTGTTCACNTCNGGCGACGCNACGCTGCTGTATCTGGCCGNGCACGNTTTTTCNAAAGANATCCTGCTCATCGGCACGCCGAGNNTGGAGGCGCAGTTNNGCGNGGCNGGCTATNCGGTGCGCGCCGCAGCGCCCGCGGCAGTGGTGCTGGGGTTTGANACNACCNTCACCTACGAAAAGCTGACGCTGCTGTGCNACGCGGTGCGCGCGGGGCTGCCGTACATCGCCACGCACCCGGATTTCAANTGCCCCGTNGCGGNCGGCTTCATCCCCGATATCGGCGCGGTGATCGCGTTTGTAAAGGCCAGCACCGGGCGCGAGCCGGACGCCGTGATCGGCAAGCCGAACGCCTATATCGCCCGGGCCGCAGCGCAAAAATACGGCGTGGCGCTCCGGGATGTGTGCATGGTGGGCGACCGGCTGTATACCGATATCGCGCTGGGCGCGTGCGGCTGCGGCACGGCGCTGGTGCTGTGCGGCGAGACCACGCCCGACGCCCTCGCCGCAAGCGACATCGTNCCCGATGTGGTGTGCGCCGATCTGGCCGAATTGGGGCGGCGGCTTTGCGGGCACACNGACTGACTGTAAAACCCCGGCTTTGCCGCGGTTCCNATNGCCTGCCGAAATTGTCCCCGCGCGGGCCGCAGGCCGTTCCTGTTCCTGCTTTTCCGCTTTGAACAAATGTTCTATATGACACACATTTCACATTGAAAGCNTATCTCCCGCAAAAGAAAGGAGCGCACCTATGGACGCACGTCTGCAAAAGCNGATCGACACGCATGACANCATCGTATTTTTCGGCGGGGCAGGGGTCTCGTGCGAGAGCGGCATCCCGGATTTCCGCGGCACGGACGGCCTCTACCACCAAACCTACCGCCACCCGCCGGAGGAGATTTTATCCCACCACTTTTTCGAGGAACAGCCGGAGGAATTNTTCCGCTTTTACCGCGATAAAATGCTCTATCCGGACGCAAAGCCGGGCGCCGCGCACCTNGCCCTNGCGCGGTGGGAGCAGGCGGGCAAGCTGCGCGCCGTGGTGACGCAGAACATCGACGGCCTGCACCAGGCGGCGGGCAGCAAAAACGTGCTGGAGCTGCACGGCAGCGTGCACCGCAACCACTGCATGCGCTGCGGCGCGTTTTACGCATTGGACGATATCCTGCGCCTCCTGAGCGCCGGGGGCGTGCCGCGCTGCACGTGCGGCGGCGTCATCAAGCCGGACGTCGTTTTGTACGAGGAAGCGCTGGACAGCGCCACGATGGACGCCGCTTTGCGGGCCATCCGCGCGGCGGACATGCTCATTGTGGGCGGCACCTCGCTGAACGTNTATCCCGCCGCCGGGCTGCTGCGCTATTTTGCGGGCGATGCGCTCGTGGTGATCAACAAAACGCCCACCCCCGCCGACCGCAATGCCGACCTCGTCATNCAGGACGCCATCGGCGCGGTGATGGGGGAGGGGGACGATTCATAAGCGATCCTTTTTCAAAAAACCGGGCGGATACGGCTGTACCGCCCGGTTTTGACATTTTCCGNGTCGTTTGCTTCCATGCTTGCGCAAAAAGAATGCAAATTGAAAACGCCCGGAATNTTCTCTAAACTCTCAACTCTAAACACTAAAAACCTACCCCCGCAGCGCCTTATACTGCTCGCAGGTGCACTTTTTAAACTTCTTGCCGCTGCCGCAGGGGCAGGGGTCGTTGCGGCCGGGCTTTTGGATCTTTTTGGCGGGCTGCNTTTTCACGCTTNCATCTCCCGCGCCGGATTCACTCGTCGGCTTCGCCACCTGCTCGCGCTTGATCGGCTGCTCGGTGCGCAGCTCCATCGTCAGCAGCATGCGGGCGGTGTCCTCNCGGATGGCCTCCACCATCTCGTCGTACATGTTGAAGCCCTCGATGCGGTATTCCACCACGGGGTCGTGCTGGCCGTAGCTGCGCAGGTAGATGCCCTTGCGCAGCTCCTCCATCGCGTCGATGTGCTCCATCCACTTGGTATCCACGGTGCGCAGCAAGATCATGCGCTCAAATTCGCGCATCAGCGGCGCGCCGTAACGCTTTTCCTTGTCGGCGCAGATCTTTTCCGCGCGGTCGGTGAGGGTCTTGATCACGTCCTCGCGGCTGATGGTGTTCAGGTCGTTTGCCGTATAGCGGAAATCGTCCTCCTTCGCCAGCCAGCCCAGATAGTGGCGGCGCAGGCCGTCCAGATCCCAGTCGTCCGGCACGTCGCCCGCCAGATACAGCCCGGCGTTCGCCGTGATGGATTCGCGCAGCATCGTGTGGATGCTTTCGGAGACGTCCTCGCCCTGCAGCACCTTGCCGCGCTGGCCGTAGATGATCTCNCGCTGGCTGTTCATTACGTCGTCAAACTGCAGCACGTTCTTGCGGATGGAGAAGTTGCGCGCCTCCAACTTCTTCTGCGCGCTCTCGATGGTGTTCGAGATCATCTTGTTCTCGATGGGCATATCCTCCTCGACGCCGAGGGTATCCATAACCGTGCTCACGCGATCGCCGCCNAAGAGGCGCATCAGGTCGTCCTCCAGGCTGATGAAGAAGCGGCTTGCGCCGGGGTCGCCCTGACGGCCGGAGCGGCCGCGCAGCTGGTTGTCGATGCGGCGGCTCTCGTGGCGCTCGGTGCCGATGATGAAAAGGCCCCCCGCNCCGCGCACAGCCTCGGCCTCCTGCGCGATCTCTTCCTTATGCTTTTGCACAAGCTGGGCGTACCGCGCGCGCACCTTCAGGATTTCCTCGTCGGCGGTGTCGGCGTGGCCGTCGCTCTCGATGATCAATTCCTCGGAGAAACCCTCCTTGCGCAGGTCGGCCTTCGCCATGTATTCGGCGTTGCCGCCCAGCACGATATCGGTGCCGCGCCCGGCCATGTTCGTGGCAATCGTCACTGCGCCGAACTTGCCCGCCTGCGCGACGATCTCGGCCTCTTTCTCGTGGTATTTCGCGTTCAGCACCTCGTGCCGCACGCCGCGCTTTTTCAAAAGCTTGCTCAGATGCTCGCTCTTTTCGATGGAGATGGTGCCCACCAGCACGGGCTGGCCCTTCTCGTGGCACTCCAGCACCTGATCGATCACGGCGTTAAACTTGGCGCTCTCCGTTTTGTACACAACATCGTTGTAGTCGGTGCGCGCCACGGGCTGGTTCGTGGGCACCTCCACCACCTGCAGGCCGTAGATCTCCTCGAACTCGGCGGCCTCGGTCTGTGCGGTGCCCGTCATGCCGGCCAGCTTTTCGTACATGCGGAAGTAGTTCTGGAACGTGATGGTGGCGAGCGTCTTGCTCTCGCGCGCGACGGTGACGCCCTCCTTCGCCTCGATGGCCTGGTGCAGGCCCTCGTTGTAGCGGCGGCCCAGCATCAGGCGGCCCGTGAACTCNTCGACGATGATCACCTCGCCGTCGCGCACCACGTAATCGACGTCGCGCTTCATCACGCCGCGCGCCTTGATGGCCTGGTTGATGTGGTGCTGCAGCGTCATATTTTCGCCGTCGGCNANGTTTTCCACATTGAAGTATTTTTCGGCCTTCGCGATGCCGCTGGCCGTAAGCGTGGCCGTCTTTTTCTTTTCGTCCACGACATAGTCGCCGTCCACCTGCTCGTCCTGCTGCTCCTTGTCGTCCAACTCGGCTACGACGCTGGCCTTCAGGCTGCGCGCGAACTGGTCGGCCAGCTTGTAGAGGTCGGTGCTGGCGTCGCCCTGCCCGCTGATGATGAGCGGCGTGCGCGCCTCGTCGATGAGGATGGAGTCCACCTCGTCCACGATGGCGTAATAGTGGCCGCGCTGCACCATCTGCTCCTTGTAGGTGACCATGTTGTCGCGCAGGTAATCGAAGCCGAACTCGTTGTTTGTGCCGTAGGTGATATCCGCGGCATAGGCGGCCTTGCGCTCCTCCGGCGTGACGCCGTGCACGATGAGCCCGACGGAGAGGCCCAAAAACCGGTACACCTTGCCCATCCATTCGCTGTCGCGCTTGGCGAGGTAATCGTTCACGGTGACGACGTGCACGCCGCGCCCCGTAAGCGCGTTTAAATACACGGGCAGCGTCGCGACGAGCGTTTTGCCCTCGCCGGTTTTCATCTCGGCGATGCAGGCGCGGTGCAGCACGATGCCGCCCGTCACCTGCACGGGGAAATGCTTCATGCCGAGTACGCGCCAGCTTGCCTCGCGGCAGGCGGCGAACGCGTCCGGCAGGATGTCATCGAGCGTCTCGCCCTTTGCAAGGCGCTCCTTCAGCGCGGGCGTCACGGCCTGCAGCTGGGTGTCCGTCATTTTCTCATAGACAGGCTCCAGCGCGAGTACCTTGTCCGCGATGGGTTTTATTTTTTTCAGCTCCTTTGTGGAAAAGGAACCAAACAGTTTTTCCAAAAAAGCCAAGCTTTTCACACACCTTTCATGCCATGTAATGCCCATATCATGACAATTCTATCATACTACGCATCAAGGGGCGGTGTCAAACAAAAATGGGGGAATATATGGGAGAAAACGGGCAAATGACGGAAAGTGAAAATGTGCGCCGTTTGCTGCCGGGCTGACTGCGCAGCTGCATATCTTTGTGTATTCGGAATTTTTATAAAAAAACGATTTGACAAAAGAGCAGCATGTAAGGATTGCTTACATGCTGAAAAGTATCACCTTTACGGCGAACTGCACCCCGGCGCGGTAAGCTTCGAGGGCGGTGCTGTCTCCCCGGACATTTTCGGCGGATTCGTATGCGTCGAAAAGCACGCGCTGCTCTGGGGAAAGTGTATGAAGCAGCGCCTTCATCGCCTGTTCAACCTCCCGATTGTGCGGATCCTCTTTTTCCCGTTCAAAAGATACCGGGGTATACCTCCCATAATAAAGATCGGAAAGAAGATCTTCTTTCTCTATTTCCGGTGCAGTCAAAATTTTTTCCGGCAGCTGCTGTGACAGCTTTTCCGAAATGATTTGCAGGATTTCAATCATCCGGGAAAGCTGCTTTGCGCATAAACGCCGCCCTGTTCCTGTTTGCTGGAAATGCATAGGCCCCTCCTTTAAAAAAGCGATGCGATCCACCAGAAGCACCGCCTGAAACTCATCTGAGATTCGCCGGCTTTGCGGCGGATTCTTTATTTTTGTTTACAGCGTCCAACCCGGCCCGGATCAATTCTACGAGCATGTCTGCCTGTGTCCGGTCAAAAAACCAATTTTCTTTGGCTTCTGCGAGCAGTTGTTCCATCTCTTTTGTTACGGCGACGGTCAATTTTAAAGAATTTCCGGCCATGTGCAAATCCTCCCCCGTTCCATTAAATTATGTATTTAATAAGTTAATATATTCATTATAATTCATAACCTCTTGCTTTGTCAAGGGTATTAGGGTATTCTTGACAGAAGTTATGAACTTCTGTATAATGTAAACTGCGAGGGGGTGCAGCAATGCCGACTAAAAAGCAGTGTTTTACGGTTATTCTTGATGAAGACCTGTTCAACCGCATTGATGATATCCGTTATGAAAAACGCTACCGGAGCCGCTCCGCCGTGGCCGTCGAGCTGATCCGCCTGGGTCTGGAACAATTTGAGCTGCGGGAGGCAGCCCAAAGGGCACAGGAGGCCAAGCCTTCCGGAGAAGCATCCGACTGAGCGAAATGTTTCGCAGGCGTTTCCCAACAGGGCCGCGTGTCCCGAAGGCGAAACCGATCTTAAAAAAGCACAAAAAACCGCGGAGAACACATGGAAATGCGTTCTCCGCGGTTTTTGTCTTTGCTTTTTCCTGTTTCGCTTCGCTCCGCCCCGCCAAAAGCAGGGGAGGGGTCGGAAATTATTCGATCACAGCGTTCTCGACCAGAAGATTGTTCGCATGATCCGACAGAATGGCCATGCACAAATACGGGCGGCCGTACATCTCTTCATACTCGGAATAATCCTCCGTATCCATCTCCTCGCGGAAATAGGCAGCGATGGCATCGTCGTCCGGCGAAAGGGCGGCGTCCTCGGCAATGGCCTGCAGAATCAGCCGCTGCCTTGCACTTTCTTCGATCGACTCCGCCTGCAGCGCAAGGAAGCTCTCCTCGTCCTGAATGCCCCCCATCATCTGCAGATATACCTCCGTCGTGATGCCATACATTTGCGCATCGCTGCGCAATTGGTTCAGGAGCATTGTGCTGATGAAATCCGTCGCCGCCTGCGGCACCTCGGTGATCTGGGTGTTTTCCAGCATATAGGCCCAGACGAAATTGAAAAGATTGTCGTCATACAGCGTCTGCTCGATTTCGGCGCGGGCATCACCGACTGTCTCCCATCCAAAATAGTAGGACAGGCTCTCGCTGACGAACGCATCGTCGAATTCCGGCACGATATCCTCGCCCTCGATATAGTTGATCGTCACCTCAAACACGGCTTCCTTGCCCGCGAGGTCGGGATTGTTCTTGTACGGGTCGGGGAACGACACCACGACGTCGAACGTCTCGCCGGGCATGTGGCCGATGATCTGCGTGAGGAAATCATCGATGAACTCGTTGCTGCCCGAGAGCACCCGCTGATCACTGGCCGTGCCGCCGTCGAACTTCACGCCGTCGATGCTGCCCGAATAATCGATGTTCACATACTCGTTATCCTCCACGGCGCGGTCGGTGATCTGCTCGGGCTCGGTGAACTGCGCGAGGATGCCGTCGATCTGCTCCTGGATGTCCTCGTCACTGACGGCGATCTCATCCGCAGGGACGGGGATTGCGGCGTAATCCTCCGGCAGCGTGACATAATCCAGCGCCGTGACGCCGGCGATGAAGCCCTTTTCGTCCAGCCCGGCGCTGAAATCGATAATCTCGCCGGCCTGCGCATCGTCCTGCGGCGCGTCGTCCGTGGGCGCGCTCACCGAGGTGCTGTCCGGCACAGAGGCGCTGTCCGATGTGCTTGCGGATGCATCGCTGCTGCAGCCGGCAAGCAGCCCCGCACACAGAGCCAGCACCAGCACGGCGCAAAGGATGTTTTTGCAAAAGATGTTTTTTACCTGATTCATATTTCCTCCTATTTTCAAACGGCGGCCTGGGCCTGCCGCTTTTTCTGTAAAATCAGCCGGCGGCGAACAGCATGCCCAGCGCGCCAAACAGCCCTGCCGAGGCCGCGCCCATGATCAAACCGGCCGTCATCACGCCGCACAGCACGGCCAGCACGCTCGGCCAGAACTTCAGATCGAGCAGCGTGGCGGCAAGGCAGCCCGTCCACGCGCCCGTGCCCGGCAGCGGGATCGCGACGAACAAAAACAGCGCCCAGAACATGCCGTTGCCGGCCTTGGCCATCAGCTTCTCGCCCGCGCGCACGCCCTTTTCGTAGATCCACTGAAAGAAGCGTCCCAGAATGCCGGGCAGCTTCGTGCACCAAATGAGGATGGGCTTTGCCAGCAGCAGAATCACGGGCACCGGCAGCATATTGCCCAGCACGGCGATGATATAGGTGGGCAGCAGCGGCAGCCCCATCCCCACGCCGATGGGCACCGCGCCGCGCAGCTCCACGATCGGCACCATCGAGATGATAAACACCCAAAGATATCGTCTGATCCAAACAGGCATGTACATTCTCCTTCAATTGCTTCCATTGCAGCGTTCGATACAAATTCACGGTATCGCTTTTATCATATCCCATTGCGCGCTGTTTTGCAAGCGATAATGCATAAAACACGCAAATAACACAAAAAAGTAAATGCTCAAAATAACTGCAACAGTGCCATTTGGGGCTGCATTCAGCCTGAGACACAAAAAACGGCGCGCACAGCGGACAAAAAGCCCCTCTCCGCCGTTGCCGGCGCGGCGGAGAGGGGCTGATTCGGATCTGTCTGCGGCGGCCTTTCGCCCGGCGCACAAGCGTTTTTTTGCCGGCCGGGGCAGAGGGCCGCTGTTCCCCGGGGAAGCGGGGCGGGCTGCAAGCCTCGTCCGCATATGATCTTGGCGCAAAGCGCGGCGCTGTTCCCCGGGGGAGCGGGGCGGGCTGCAAGCCAATGCTTTGGACAGTGGCACAAGGCGGCGGGCGTTTGCGCCGTACAGCGCCGGCAATGGCATAGGGGAGTCCGGCGCTCCGGCACGGGTTGGGCTCATTCCATACTGTAAACGCGCGCCGTGCGCCGGCCGATGCGGCAGAGCAGCTCGTTGGCGATGGTGCCCGCGGCTTCGGCTGTTTCCTCTGCAGTGACGCATGCGCCGCCGTCTTTGCCGATGAGCGTTACAATATCGCCCACCGCCGCGCCCGTTTCGGTGGCGTCCACAAAAAGCTGGTCCATACAGATGCGCCCCACGATGGGCACGCGCGTGCCGCGCAGCAGCGCCGTGCCGCGGCCCTCGCCCAGCGCGCGGGGCACGCCGTCCGCATAGCCGATGGAGACGACAGCCAGCAGCGTTGGCCGCGCGGCACAGAACGCACGGCCATAGCCCGCACACGCACCCTCGGGTACGGTGCGCACGCTGACAACACGGGCGTACAGCGAGAGCGCGGGCTTGAGCGCCGGAGCCGCGTGCTCTGCGCAGCCCGGCACACCTGCCTTGTTGTGCAAAGCGCCGGAGGACGCGCCGTACAGCGCGATCCCCGCGCGGGCATAGTGCAGCGGCAGCTGCCCGTAGTTCAAAATCCCGCCGCTCGCCAGCGCGTGCAGCGGCGGCAGCGTGCAGCCCATACCGCGCAAATTGCGCGTGAGCGCGGCAAACGCGGCCAGCTGCGCGCGCGTGAACGCTTCGTCTTCGGGCGCAAGGCTGTCGGCCACGGCCAGGTGCGTGAACAGGCCGCGCACTTCTAACCCCGGTAATCCCGGCAGCTTCGGCTGATCCGGCGTTTTGGGCACTCCCAGCAGCTGCGCCACTTGCTGTATATCCCGTGCCGGGATGCCGAGGCGGTGCATGCCTGTATCCACCGCAATGTGTACGGGGAGGAGTTTCGCTCTTGCCTTTCTGCCCGCAGCCCTTTTGCATCCGGCTTTTTTGCAGGCAGCCTCGGACAGCGCTTTTGCGTGCGCGGCGTCCGCCACCGTCTGCGAAAGCCGCCAGCGCAAAAGCTCCGGCACGCGGGCGGGGTTTGTATAGCCGAGGATCAGGATCTCGCCCGTAATGCCGCAGCGGCGCAGTTCGGCGCCTTCCTCGAGTGTCGCCACCGCGAACGCGCGCACGCCCATGCGCCATAAACGCCCCGCCACCGCAGGCGCGCCGTGGCCGTAGGCGTCCGCCTTCACGACGGCCATCAGACGGCAGCCGCGCGGCAGGCAGCCTTGCAACGCGCGTGCGTTGTGGGCAATGGCGTCCAGATCGACCACGGCCCACGCGCGGGCGGCTGCAGGGGATACAGGGGCAGAACGGGTAATTTCAGATGCACTGCGGGCTGGTTCGAACGCGCTATGGGCTGGTTCGGACGCGCTATGGGCCGGTTCGGGCGCGCTATGGGCCGGTTCGGGCGCGCTGCCGGCAATTTCAGATGCGCCGCGCCGTTCGCCGGGGGGCTTCACGTGCAGCCAACGCCGCAAGGTCTTTCGCACAGGCGGCATCACGGCCGCGGCTGCGGCGGATACAGCCACAGAAAGCGCCGACACGGCGAGAAAATGGATCAGGCTGTTTTCCACGAGCCATTTTTGCATGTGCAGCACCTTTGCCGCGCCGCGCACCAGCACGATCATCATCGGGTGCAGCACGTAAACAAGCATCGAGCATTCCCGCCAAAACGGCAGCGACGGCCCGCGCGCGGCCAGAAGGCAGGCGAACAGAAAATAGGTGCACGGCAGCAGCGCAAGATACATGCTGTCGTGGCGCGGCCAGCCCAGCGCCCGCAGGCCGAACGCCTCGCCGAACAGCAGCGCCGCCGAGACGGCGAACCCCACAGCCGCAGTGCGCAGGCGCGGCCGGGGCAGATCGCGCAGCACGGCCCCCAGCCAGAGAAACACCGGCGCGAAGAACAGGCCGCAGCGCGTATAGTCCATGTGCAGAAACAGCGCCCGGTACAGCGGCTGCAGCGCGGGCAGGGCCTGTCCGCCGCCGTACCAGCTGTCGCCCAAAAGGCCGACAAGGTACAGCGCGGCCGAAGCGGCACCAGCCGGCCAGGCCATGCGCCCCGGCAGGCGCAGCAGGCGGTCAAGCAGCAGCACGCCGAGGATCGCGGCCGGCAGATACCACAGGTGATAGAACGTGCCGTCCAGCACCACATCGCGCACGCATGCGCCGAACGTGATTCCCTTCAGCTTGCCGCCGTACACCGACACCGGCAGATATAATAGCGTCGCCACGGCATATAGCGCGCCCGTTTTGGCGCAAAAGCGACGGACGGCAGGCGAAAGCCCCGCAGGGCGCGGGCCGGGCGCGATGCGGCCGCCGAACAGGAAAAAGCCCGTCGCGGCGAAAAAGAACGGCACGGCCAGACGCGCCAACGTTTTCAGTGCAAAATCCCACGGCTCGGAAAACGAGGCGAGCGGCGCGGTGTGGATGCAGATTACCAGCAGCGCCGCCGCCATCCGGAAGCGGTCGATGCCGGCTCCCCCGCATCCTCCCGCGGGGGAGGGCCGGCCGCACGTTCCTTGTGCGGCGACCCCGCATCCTCCCGCGGGGAAGGGCCGGCCGCACGTTCCTTGTGCGGCCGGCCGGTTCTCCCGCCGCGCCGTCACGGGGCACCCCACAGCGTCACGATCAGCCCGCCGCAGTTATCGGCGGAAGCCTGCCACAAAAAGCCCGCGGGCACGTCGAATGCTGCGCCGTCCTCTGCGAGCGGCACGCGGAAGATGCGGTACGCACGCCCGTCCTCGCGCAGACGCAGCGGGTTTGCGGGGGTATTGGCACGCAGCGCCTCGATATATTCCTCCAGCGTGCAGCCGCGCTGCGCAATGCACGCCGCGTGCGGCACGCCCACATAGCGGAAGTGCCACGGCTCGCTGCCGATGTGCGTGATGTGCCGCGCACCCTCGGGATAGCGCAAAATAAACCCGTAGCGCGGTGCGGCGGCGCGGAATGCGGCGCAGATGCCCGTATCCGGGAACGCGGGGCGCAAAAAGTCGATCTCGTCCCGCGCTTCGCCCACATCGATGGCAAGGCCGCTCTCGTGCTCGCTGCAGCCGGGCAGCGCCACATAGGTTTGCGTGAACGCAAGGCCGTTTTCCCGCACGGAATCGGCGTACAGCGCCTCCTGCTCGGCGTGCGCGCGCCAGCCGCTGACGGGCACGATGCGCCCGGCCGCGGAGATGCTGTCCAGCAGCGCGCCGAGCATGGCCGCGGCCGGGCGGCGCAGCAGCACCTGCGGCGTATTTGGCAAGGCGGGATTGGGCATTTTTTGCAGCATATCCGGCAGGGCCGGGGCGGCCGGTTTCTGCGGCGCGCCCGACAGTGCAGAAGCGGACAGCTTCTGCAGCGTATCCGGCAGGGCCGGGGCGGCCGGTTTCTGCGGCGCGCCCGGCAGTGCAGAAGCGGACAGCTTCTGCGGCGTATCCGGCAGGGCCGGGGCGGCCGGTTTTTGCAGCGCGCCCGGCAGTGCAGAAGCGGACAGCTTCTGCGGCGTATCCGATGGGGCGGGGAACGACGGTTTCTGCGGCGCGCCCGGCAAAACGGCAGTCAGCGCGTCCTTTTCGGGCCATGCCTGCAGCGGGTGCGCATCGTTCACGAGCACAAGCGTGCCCTCCAGCGCCTCTGCGGCTGTTACGTGCACGCGCATGCCGCCGTCACCGTCCCTTCGATCAACCGTTCCACCAGCGCGTCGAACGCCAGCCCCGCGCCGCGCATCATGCCGGGAAAACGGCTGTGCTCGGTAAAGCCGGGGATCGTATTCACCTCGTTGAACACGATGCCGCCCTCGGGCGTGTAGAACAGGTCCACGCGCGCAAAACCCGTGCAGCCCAGCGCGCGGTAAACCGTCTTTGCCGCCGCGCGGATGCGCTCGCGCTCGGCGAGGGGCAGGCGCGCGGGCATGTGGATGCGCGCCGTTTCGAGCGTGTATTTTTCGGTATAATCGAAAAAGCCGTGGGCAAGCTCGATCTCGTCTACCTCGCCGGCCATCAGTCCCGCGCCCGTGCCCCCGGCACCCAGGATCGCGCAGCCCACCTCGAAGCCCGGCACGCCCTGCTCAATAAGGATCTTATCGTCGTGCAGCAGCGCGGCGGACACGGCTTCGGAAAGCTTTTCCGGCGTTTCCACACGCGTGATGCCGAACGACGAACCCGCGCGGGCGGGTTTGACGAACAGGGGATAGCGGAGATGCTTTGTGCGGGCGGCGAGAGATTCCTGTATGGCGCCCGCTTCTGACAAGGCTTCCATTTCCCCCGCATCCAGCACCACGCACGGCGGCACGTCCGCGCCCGCGGCCTGGGCCAGACGGTGCGCGATGTCCTTATCCATACACACGGCGCTTGCCAGCACGCCGCAGCCGATGCACGGAATGCCCGCCAGCTCCAAAATCCCCTGCACCGTGCCGTCCTCGCCGTTTTTGCCGTGCAGCACGGGGAATGCCGCGTCCAGGCGCTCCCTGCGCACGCCGCTTTGCGCCCACACGAGCAGCCCGTGGTCGGCCGGATCGGGCGAGAGCGTCACGGGCGTGCACGCGCCGCGTTCCCATGCGCCGGAGGCGATGTCCTCCGCGCTGCCGCAAAACCGCAGCCAGCGCCCCTCGCGCGTGATGCCCACCGGAACGGCCTCGTACCGGCCGCTCTGCATCACGCGCAGCACAGCCGCGGCCGACTGCAGCGATACCGCATGCTCGCTGGAGCGCCCGCCGAACAATACGGCGATCTTTAACCGCCTTGCAGGGTTTGCCTGTTCCGCCCGGTTTGTCCGGTTTGCCTGATCTGCCCGGTTTGCCTGTTCGAGCTCCTTTTTCATTCAATGATCCCCCTCTTTTTTGGCCGGCCAAAGCTGCGGCAAACGGAGCAGCGGAACGGGGAACCCCGTCCGGCCTGTATGCCGCCGTGCGGCTGCCTTTACATTTTGAGCATGGGATCATCATACCCCGCAAACCTGACAACGGGAGCAGGGAAAACCTTTCAAAAGACTTACGGGTTTCTGTGTATGTGCTGACGGTTTTTTGCCGGAAAGCTTACCGGAGGCGGCGCGCAGGAATTTTTCGTTTGCGGCGCACGGAAGGAAAGCCGGCGTTTTCGGCCGGAGCAGCGACAGTGTTTTTCGGGCATGGAAAACCCCGCCGCCCTGGTTCGGGGCAGCGGGGTTGGTACAATCGTGTAATTTTGAGACGTGATCACGCGTCCGCCAGCGCATCCTCCAGCTGCTGGTAGAGGCTGTCGAGCTGCTCCTGCATGTCCTGCACGCGCTGCTCGGCGTCTTCGTTGGCCAGCTGCGCCTCGGCGGCGATGAACTCGGCGTTTTCGGCGCGCTCCTCGGCCTCGGCGAGCTGTTCCCTCAGCACGTCGAGCTCCTCCTGCCGGTACTGTTCTTCCTCCAGCCGGCCGTCGGCCCACTCGGCGGCCTCGCCGGGCGTCATGTAATAGCCGGCCTCCTCTATATAAAGCTGCTCCGTCACATACTGCACAAGCTCCGCATCGGACATTTCCATCTGATACCGGCCGGAAAGATCCATCGTGTAATGCGGGGCGCGGCCGTCCTGCGCATCGACGGTGCGGAAGTTCACGGTCAGGTAGGGCAGGCCCTGCGCACGCAGCGCTTCCAGCGCGGGACGGCACGCTTTCACAAACGCCGCTTTGTCCGCGTATTCGCCGCGCACCTCGACCGTCATGTAAACGTAGTCGCCTGCCTTCAGGTCGGCGGCCGATTGCACCGCATCGTAGCCGCCGCTGTAGGCGAGGTTCACATTCGTGTAGATCCGGGAGATGTTTCCATTTTCTTTCAGCCGGTCGTAGAGCGCGTTATAGATCGACTGCTCCACGCGCATTTCGGCGGACGAGCGCCCCGGGCCCTCGTACTCGAGCACGATGGGCAGGCAGCTGGCCGCCAGTGTGCCAATCAGAAGGATCAGGCAGACGAACATCGAAAGGAAATCGTATTTCAGCCGCGCGCCCTTCGCCATGGCGGACGAGACAAGCACCTCGCAGCCCAGCGCCACCAGCAACAGCGGCGAGAGCTTGCAGAACAGCAGCAGCATGTTCCAATCGTGCATAAACTGGAACGTGCAGATGGCTGCGCCCACCAAAATGAGCGCGACGCCCATCGTCAGCGTGCCGACGCGGCGCGCCGGGCGCTCGGAACGGGGAGCGGCGGGAGCGGCAGAGGCAGCGGGCACGGCAGAGGCAGCGGGCATCTTCGGCGCTGTGGGCTCCGCAGGCATAACGGGCGCCACAGGAACAGCGGGCGCAGTGGGCGCTGCGGGCGCTTTTGCTGCAAACGCGGCGGACACAGAGGACTCGGCGGCGGACGGCGTGCCGCCTGCCGGTGCGTCCGACGCGCCGGAAGTCGTATTTTCGCGCAGGATCGGCTGCTCAGACATTCCGATCTTCCCCCTCTCCGCGGAACGCCGTGTAATCCTCGGCCGGCGTTTCCGGCCTGGACGGGCCCTTTACCAGATACAACCCCAGCCCGATGAGCAGTACGGCCACCACAAGCGTGGGGATATCGTCCAGCAGCGAGCGCAGCCACCACAGCCCGAACCTGTCGTACAGATCGCGCAAAATCGGCCGCACAAAGGTGCTGTACAGCGAATAAAAGCCGATGAAGACGAGCCCCCAGCCAAACAGGCTGTGGCGCTTCGAAATAAATTCCGACCAGTTTTGGCCCATAACGCTCTCGGGGTCAAACATATAATCGTCCGGGTTTGCCGCGGCCTGCTCGGGCGTCTGGGCGCGCAGATTCAGCGCGTCGAACAGGGCGTATGCCCAAACGATGGGGAGAAGGATGCACAGCCAGCCGAAATTCAGCAGCCCCGAAACAAAAATAATGCCGCCGAACATCAGCATCAGGGATACGCCGCGCTTCATATAGCCCAGATACATCTGCCCCATGCCGGGGATAAGGCCAAAGCAAAATGTGAATAGCCCGCTCTTGTGTTGCATGATAACCGCTCCTGTCTTTCTTTTTGATTTGATGGTTTTGGTGGATGGATGGGATCGTATATAAAATCACTCCGTCGGCTGCGGCACGGAGGCCGGTTCCGGCGCCGGCTCGGATGCCGGTGCGGGTGCGGACGCAAAGCGATCCGCAAGGCCGTCCAGCATGGCGGAAATGGAATCCCCGGCGCTGCGGAAAAACTCGTTCGCGCGTGCCCCTGCGGTGAGGGGCGCCCTCAGCGGCGTCTCCACCGGCGCTTCGATGGGCGCGGGCCCGCTCTGCCCCGGATCGGGCAGCTTCGGCACAAGGCTGCTGAACACGCCGGTGCTCCACAGGGCCATCGCCAGCACGGCCACAGCCGCCGCGCGCGTGTAGCGGTTCACCAGCACGCGCATCGTCTTTTCGCGGATGCGCTGGATGACGCCGGGCGCGACGGGTTCTTCGGGCGTGAGCAATACTTCGTCGTCGAGCAGCGCGGTATAGCGCAGGAGGCACGCATCGCAAAAGCTCAGGTGCTCGCACACCTCCAGGCGCGCCATTTCATCCAGCGTGCCGTCTATAACAGCGCGCAGCGCGGCGTCTGTCAAACAGCCGTTTTCATGGAACAGCTCCATGCGTGGTCTCTCCTTTCAGCGCGTCCCGCAGCAGCATGCGTGCGCGATAAATTTGCGTGTGTACGGTTTTGGGCGGGCGGTGCAGGGCCGCCGCGATCTCGCCGATGTCCTTTTCTTCCAGAAAGAACAGGACGGCGGCCTGATGGTAGGGTTCTTTCAAAGCAAGGATGGCGGCTTTGGCGCGCGCGGCCTCGTCGCGGGTGACGGCCAGCTCCTCGGGCGGCGGCTCTGCGCCGGTGTTGGCGAGCGCGTCGAGGGTGTCGTCCTGCGAGGCGCTGACGCGGCGGCGGTAGGCGCTTTTTAAATAGTCCTTGGCCTTGTTGGCGGCGATGCGCGCAAGCCACGGCTTATAGCTGCCGGGCGGGCAGTCGTCGCGATGCGTGTAGGCGGAAAGGAAGGTCTCCTGGGCAAGGTCCTCGGCAAGCTGCGGGTCCTTCACAAATTGATAGCAGATGGTGTACACCAGACGCTCGTACTGCTGCACCAGCCGTGCAAATTCCTCTTGTTTCATGCCGCGCCCGCGTCACCACCCCTGCCCGCATTTGCCTTTGCCTTGCCCCCGCATCGCCCTACACCCATGAAACGCCGCCCGGCGGGTGTTTTCTTCAAAATTTTCAAAAATATTTTTTCCTTTTTTTGACTGTTTTTGCGCCCCGCTTTGGCGGGGGTGCACCGCATGCATGGATACTTTTACCGCCCGGTTGATTGCGGGTTTATCACACTGCCGCCGCGGAAAAGAGCGGCCGGGGAAGCGGAAGATCGCCTGCCCCTGACGCCGTCCCGCGACGCCGTCCTGTTTGCGGGCCGGCACAGCCCGTATCGCCCTTACCGCCACGCCGTTTTCAGCAGTGCGACGGCGGCGCGCAGGTCCGCTTCGTCCAGCTCGGAAAAGCCCAGCACCACGGTGGCGGGCGGGCAGGTCTCGGGGTGCTCCATATAATAAGAGGAAAGGCCGTTTACATGCACGCCGCATTCGGCCGCGGCCTGCATCAGCTGCGCCTCGGTTTTGCCTCCGGGCAGCGTTGCCAGCAGATGCAGCCCCGTGTGGCTGCCCCGCACTGTCACGCCATTGCGGCCGAACGCCTCGTACAGCGCCTCCAAAAGCGCATCGCGCCGCGCACGGTACGCACCGCGCAGGCGGTTCAGATGGCGCGCGAAGTGCCCCTCCTCTAAAAAGCGGCACAAAATCTGCTGTTCGAAACGGGATACCGTTGAAGAATAGAGGCTGTACTCCTCGCGGTAGCGCTGCAAAAGCGGCACGGGCAGCACCATATAGCCGATGCGCATCGAGGGCGCGACGCTTTTGGAAAAGGTGCTCACATAGATCACGCGGCCGGCCCCGTCCAGCCCCTGCAGCGAGGGGATCGGGCGGGTATCGTAGCGGAACTCGCTGTCGTAGTCGTCCTCAATCACATACCGTTCGGGTGCTTCACGCGCCCAGCGCAGCAGCGCCGTGCGGCGCGCGACGGGCATCGTCGCGCCCGTGGGGAACTGGTGGCTCGGCGTCACATAGGCGAGCTGCGCGCCGCTTTGCGCCAGCGCATCCACCTGCATGCCGTGTTCGTCCACCGGAACGAACACCGTGCGCACGCCGTTGTTCTGCAGCACGCGCGCCGTGCGGGCATAGCCGGGGTTTTCCACCGCGAACATGCTTTCGCTGAACAGCCGCGCGAGCAGCCCCACCAGATACTCGATGCCCGCGCCCACCACCACCTGCTCCGGCGCGCAGACGACGCCCCGGTAGGCATGCAAATGCTTTGCGATGGCGGCGCGCAGGGCCATATCTCCCTGACGGGGGCCGTGGTTGAGCAGCTCGGGGTGCGCGGTGAGCGTCTCGCGCTGCAGCCGCGCCCAGGTTTTGAACGGGAACAGCGCCGTATCCACGCTGCCGGTGGCGAAATCGTAGCGCCAGCGGCCATGCGGATCCGGCGCCTCGGCCGGCAGCGCCGGAACGGGACGCTCGGGCGCTGCAAGGCGCTCGATGCGGCACACCGTAAAGCCGCTCCTGGCGCGCGCCTGCACATAGCCCTCGGCCGCCAGCATCTGGTATGCCGTCTCCACCGTGGAAACGCTCACCTGCAGATCGGCCGCAAGGCGGCGCTTGCTGGGCAGACGCTCGCCCGCCGCCAGCGTTCCGGCGGTGATTTCGCGCACGATATAGGCGTACAGCTGCCGGTACAGCGGCGCGCCGCCGGTGCGCACAAGGCGCGGGGTGAAGCTTTCCATGGGGGCCTCCTTTTCAAATTGACCTGATAAAAAATTCATAAATTGAATCTTTTCATCAGTTCAAAATGCGCTATAATGAAGCATATCGAAACGCCGCGGATTTGTCAAGGAGCTGCCGGGGGATTTGCCGGGCAGGCGCGGCAAACCGGGTGTGCGATACGATCAACAAAGAGGGGTGTATCTTATGCAAAAATCCAAGCAGAAATTTACTGTCCGGCAGCTGGCGATCATCGGCCTGCTGAGCGCGCTGGTGTTCGTGTTCAGCTGGATCCAGATCCCCGTGGGGGACGTGGGGCGCGTGCATCTGGGCAACGTGTTCTGCGCGCTCTCGGGCCTGCTGTTCGGCCCGCTGACGGGCGGTCTTGCCTCGGGCTTCGGCAGCATGCTGTTCGATTTCACGAACCCGGCGTACATCGCCGAGAGCTGGGTGACGTTTTTGACAAAATTCTTCATCGGCTTTCTGGCGGGGCTGATCGCGCAGCGCGGCGAAAAGCGCACGCCCGTGAAGGATGTAGTGGGCGCAACTGCCGGCAGCGTGACGTATGTGGCGCTTTACCTGCTGAAATCCTACATCAAAATGTGCTGGATCGAGCACCAGGCGCTGGGCGCGGTGCAGGCGCAGCTTGTCACCAAGGGCGTGACGTCGCTGATCAACGCCGTGCTGGCCGTGGTGGTGTCGGTTCTGCTGGTGCAGGCCGTACGCCCCGCTTTGCGGCGTGCCGGAGTGCTGAAGGATTGACAGGCGGCGCATAAACGGCGGTGAAACGCTGTTGAAAGGCCGTTTAAAAACAGAAAGCTTCCCCTTTCCCTGCCCGCTGAAAGTGCTTTTGTGCTTTCGGCGGGCGGTTTTTGATTCCGGCAGATCCTGTAAGGGCACTTGCTTGTCGAAGCGCTGATATCGGAACACGGCCTTGTCGGAGCGGGATATATGGCACGACAATAATATCGTCAATATTCTCATTATTTTTCTTGAAAATCCACAAAAGCTATACTATACTGTTTTTGTAGCAATTCATTTTGTTCCATCACCGCAATGATTTCAAAAAGGATCGCAAAAACAGGCGCTTCCCGGTTTGACGGGAGGCTGCCGGCGGACAGGAGGATGTTATCAAATGAGCGCAAAGGTTTATTTTTCGAAGAGCATCACACCGGAAAAGGTGCTGGAGCTGTACAAAATGCTGGGCAGGGAACTGCCGGGCAAGGTGGCCGTGAAGGTGCATTCCGGCGAGGTGGGCAACCAGAACTTCCTGCGGCCCGCGTTCTGGAAGCCGATGGTGGACGCCGTATCGGGCACGGTGGTGGAGTGCAACACCGCGTATGAGGGCGAGCGCAACACCACTGAAAAGCATCTGGAAACACTGCGCGTGCACGGCTGGAGCGAGAGCTTCCCGGTGGACCTGCTGGACGGCGAGGGTCCGGATCTGGAGCTGCCCATTCCCGAAGGCAAGGTGATCCAGAAGAATTTCGTGGGCAAGAATCTGGCAAATTACGATTCCGTGCTGGTGCTGTCGCACTTCAAAGGGCACCCGGTGGGCGGCTACGGCGGCGCGCTGAAGCAGCTTTCCATCGGCATCGGCTCCTCGTACGGCAAAGCGTATATCCACGGCGCGGGCGAGGTGGAAAAGATCTGGACGTCCGACCACGATTCCTTCCTCGAATCCATGGCCGACGCGGCGAAATCCGTGGTGGACTACTTCCACGGCAACGCCGCCTATATCAACGTGATGAAGAATATGTCCGTGGACTGCGACTGCTGCGCCGTGGCCGAGGACCCCTGCATGCAGGATATCGGCATTTTGGCGTCGCTCGACCCGGTGGCGATCGACCAGGCGTGCATCGACCTTGTCTATGCCGCCAAGAACGATCCCGGCCAAAAGCATTTCTTAGAGCGCGTGGAGAGCCGCAACGGCGTGCACACCATCGAGGCCGCCGCCGCGCTGGGCGTGGGCAGCCGGGAATATGAGCTGGTGGAGATCTGAACGGATCGCAAATTGAAAAAAGGGCGCCGGAAAAGCGGCGTCCTTTTGTTTTATTCGAAGTCTGTTCAAAACGGCCTTAACAGAATGATTTCTCTCCCTAATTTCCGAGCATACCGCACCGTCATCGCTGTGCCGCTTCGCCAATTTCCATTGTAGACAGCCAATAGACATGCAGTGTGATCCACCAAATAACGATTGCGATCCAGCATGCATCCCCTGCTGTATGCCTCGCTCACCCATACGATTTCATCTGCTTGTTTCAGAATAGACGCATAAAGTTCCCGCGCAGAAGTCTGCCACCGGTCTGCCTGTCCTTTACAGGGCAGAATACAGTGGAGCTTCAGCGTGGGATTTTCTTTTTTCAGGGCAAGGACTGTCAACGCCGCCCAAGTATCAACACCTTCCGCCATACCGGAGAAAAAATCTGTGTATCCGGCATTTACCCGTTCGACAATTTGCCCGGCCAGTGCTTTTTTCAACGCGATACATCTGGCATCTGTTTCATGATAACCCCATGGAAGACTTTGCGGGCGGTGTCCCGTAAACGCACAGCTTTTTTCGATCATCAGCAGATCCTCCCTTTCGGTATGGCCAAATAATAGCCATATTCTATGGCCATTATATCAGCCATAATAAAAGCTGTAAAGGGGGCTGCGGCAATGATTCGCTATGCTCCATTGTGGGAAACAATGGCTGAACAGAAAGTAACGACCTATACGCTGCGATTCAAATATAACATAAGCCACGCAACGGTTCAGCGGCTTCAGGCCGATATGCCTGTATCGACACATACGCTTAATAAACTATGTACGATTTTAGGCTGTCGTTTGGAAGATGTGGCAGAGTATATTCCCGATCCGTAAAAGCCTTTCCGGCCCCTGCGAATCAGATTTGCAAAAACCGTTATTTTAAAAACCTCCTGCTGCAGCTGCAGCAGGAGGTTTTTTTCAGGCTCTTTGCGTGTCATGCACTGCGGTCTTTCCCATTATTCCGCATTTAGCTTCAGATACTCCCAAGCGAAACGAGCCACCTTTTTGGAAAAAACCGTTT
The DNA here is from genome assembly GCA_014799685.1 of Subdoligranulum sp. Classification (GTDB taxonomy): domain Bacteria; phylum Bacillota; class Clostridia; order Oscillospirales; family Ruminococcaceae; genus Ruthenibacterium. The sequence goes on from JAAVHN010000005.1 coordinate 69,553, forward strand.
CCGGCAAAACAAATTCGGTATTGACATAAATTTTTTATTCTTTTATCCTGTTTCCTGAGGCCGGCCGGCTGTCTATCTTTTATCAGATCAAGGAGAATTTTCTATGTATCATGAACGTTTTCGCGGAGCGCATTACGAGATCGGCTACCGTTATGGGGCTTCGCTGCGAAAGCACGGCCAGCGCCTTTTGGAGCACGTTCCCTTTCCCGTTACGCAGGAGCGCAGGAATTTTGCGCAGGCCTGCATCCCGGTCTATCAGGAGCTTTTTCCGGAAATTTTAGAGGAGATCCGAGGATTGGCCGACGGCCAGCACTGTGACTGCGGCGAACTGCAGGCTGTTTTGCTGAGCATGTATGCGATCCCACCGGCCTGCGGCTGTTCCTGCTTTGCCGCCGTCAATGATGCGCATATTTTTCTGGGCAGAAACAGTGACTTTTTGCCCGCGCTTGAAAAGCTGAACACAAATGCGATCTACAAATTTACAAATGGCGCGTACAGCTTCACCGGAAATACGACTGCCTTTATCGAGGTGGAGGACGGCGTCAATGAATACGGCCTCGCGGCCGGGCTCACGTCGGTTTATCCCATTGCGGTAAAGCCCGGATTCAACGCCGGCATGCTGCTGCGCTTCTTTCTTGAAAAATGCCGGACCGTCGGGGAGGCCGTCCGCAGTATCCGGCGTCTTCCCATCGGCTCCGCGCAGACGGTCACCGTGGCCGACGCCGGAGGAAACATCGCCGTGATCGAGTGCAATGCAAAAAAGACGGCGGTGATCTATCCCTCCAGGGAACATCCCTTCGTTTGCGCAACCAATGTCTTTCATGCGGAGGAAATGCTTGCGCTTCAGGATCTGGCGGTGGATAACTGCCGCTCGGAACAGAGATACCGTACGCTCACCCGGGCACTGGACGGGGCCGGCGGCAGGGTCGATCCTTCCTTTGCAAAAGGACTGCTCTCCGGGAAAAACGGATTCTTATGCCAGTACGACCGGGCAGACGGGACAGACACCGTCTGGTCTGTCCTATATGATTTAAAGGAAAAGGCTATCTATCGTGCGGAGGGAAACCCCGGGCGAAAAAAGTTTGTGAAGGATGAGCGGTTCTCCATCCGGTAAGATCTCAAAATGGCGTTTCAAACCGCACCCCAAAACGGGCACAAAAACGGGCCCAAAATAGCGTTCCGCCGCTTGCCTTTTCTTCGAAAAAGCGGTATACTGGGTAGGAAAAATTATCGGTGTATGCCGGGGTGTTGGGCGCATTGAGCTTGCTTTGGGCACTTCGGGCGCATTTGGCCCGCTTTGGGCGTTTCGGACTTACCTTGGACGCTTTGGGCTCGTTTTGGGCACTATGGGCTCTTTTTGGGCGCTTTAAGCCCATTTCGGATGCCGGCGTTTCATTTTGGGGAGGGGAAATCTATGATTTTTGATCAAATCATCGAAACCATTCTGCCGCCGATCATCGGCTTTTTGGAGCTGCTGGGCATCTTTGTCGTGACGGTATCGACGGTGCACGCGTTTTGGCAATACCTCGGCAATACCTTTTTCCACCGCAACTACGCGCTGCAGTTCGAGCTGGCCGAGGGGCTTGCCGAGGGGCTTGAATTCAAGATGGCGGCCGAGATTTTGAAAACCGTGCTGGTGCGCGAAATGAGCGAGCTGCTGATTTTGGGCGCGGTGATCATCCTGCGCGCGCTGCTGAGCATGCTGATCCACTTTGAGCTGAAAAACAACAGCCATACACAAAGCGGGGAGCAGCCGGCCGCAAAATAGCGGCGGATTTTATCGTCTGCGCGGTGTTTTCCTGCCCGGCGGCGGTCTGCTGCGCAGGTTCGTGCAGAAAAATAAAATTGATATCTTTTTCAGCCGGCAGGGGCGTCCATGGGGCGCCCCTGTTTTGTGTTTTTGTGCTGTTCCATCCGGGCTTTCCCGCTGCGCTTTATTTTCTTCCCGCCCCGGCTGCGGACTGTCTGTCTCTGTCGTTTCCGATCGCGTTTCCGTGCCGCTTTTGCCGGGTTGCCGCGCGGTCTGCTCCATTCACACTTTATCCACAAAAAGTTTACGTTTTCCTCAAGCGATCTCCCCATTTTTTTCCCATTTTCTCTGTAAAATAAACATACGGGCGGCAAAAACGCAAAAAATCCGCAAAATCACGGCGAAAAATTTGCTTCTTTGCGCATTTTGCAGTATCATAGAGAAAATACTGTTTAAAGTAGGGTGATCTTCAATGATGCTGCTGCGAACGATCGTCTGGGCGCTGTATTTCGTGGGCGCGCTGATCGTGCTGACGCCGAAAATGCTGCGCGCCAAACGGCTGAAGGAAGCCGGCGACGAGGCGGGCTGCCGCGCCATCGTGGATAAGTATGTGCGCCTGTGGATGTCCACGCTGATGCGCATCGCCGGGTGCGAGGTAACGGTGAAGGGGCTGGAAAATATCCCGCAGGACCGCGCGGTGGTGTTCACGCCCAATCATCAGGGCGATTACGATATCCCCATCATGCTGGTGTGCCTCGATAAACCGCACGCGTTCGTTGCGAAGATCGAGGTGCAGAAGATTCCGCTGGTGCGCACCTGGATGCAGCTGTTCGACAGCGTATTTTTAGACCGGAAAAATCCCCGGCAGGCCGTGGGCGTGATGAAAGAGGCCGCCGAGCTGCTGCGGCAAGGCAAAAGCGTGATCGTCTTTCCCGAGGGCACGCGCAGCAAGGGCGAAAAAATGGGCGAATTCAAGCCCGGCGCGTTTAAGATGGCGTTCAGCGCCAAGGCGCCCATCGTGCCCGTTGTGGTGGACGGCAGCTATAAGATCATGGAGGCCAATCACAACCTGATGCGCCCCGGGCACGTGAACCTGACCATTCTGCCGCCCATCGAGACCGCCGGGCTCGACCGCGCCGCGCAGAAGGCCCTGCCCGAGCAGGTGGCCAGCCGGATCGCGCAGGTGAAGGACGCGGGCAAGCCGCAGGCGGGCGAGGCGTGAGCGGGGCGTTTTGCTTTGGCCGCTTTGGCCGGTGCTGTGCCGGATGCGCGCAGCCTTTTGACGGGAGCTTTGCACACTGAATATAAAAGACAAAAGACGAAAGAGGGAACCGTCCTATGGCAAGTGCTCGCTACACCATTTATATCAAGCCCGAGGATATTCAGCCGGACGCTCCGCCAAAGGAGTTGACGCCGAAGGAAAAACGGGAAAATTTCTGGTTTTATCACAAATGGCATGTGATCATCGGCGTGTTCGCATGCGCGCTGGCATTTTCCCTGATTTGGGAGATCGTCACGCAGGTGAAACCGGATTACACCATCAGCATCCTCAGCTCGAACGGCATCCCGACGGGGGTCGGCGAGGTGCTGGGCGAACAGCTGACGCCCTATTTCGACGACCGCAACGGCGACGGCAAGGTCGTGGTGAGCGTGGTGGAATACACGGTCGCCAGTGGCGATACAGCGGCCGGCGTCGATCCGAACGTACAGATGGCCAACGTCACAAAGCTGATGGGCGATCTGGATCTCGGGGAAAGCATGCTGTTTTTAACAGACGATCTGGATTTTTTTGAACAGCAATATTATCTGTTTGCCTACAACGACGCTTCTATCCCTGCAGAGGGTGTGCCGCCCGATTACGACCGCATGGGCGTGCGCTGGGGCGACTGCCCTGTGCTGACATCGCTGGATCTGGGCAACGCGGTGGATATCACCGGCGCCCTGGGAATCGATTATCAGACCTTTTTGCAGGATTTTCAGCTGGTGCAGCGCTACATCGACGGCACCAAGTTAGAGGATGACAAGGACGCCATCGCCTACCACGCCGCCAGCGTGGAAAAGTTCGGGGAGTTGACACGGCGGTAACGGGTATTTTCCCTGTTTTTGATTTTCCGGTTCTATTTTGTGATTCAAAAAACAGGCCGCAGACGGAGGAAGTCTTCTCTGTCCGCGGCCTGTTTTTGTTTGCCTGTGTTTGTTCCCTGTTTCGCTCTCCTGTTTTTGTTTGCCTGCGTTTGTTCCCTGTTTCGCACTTCTGTTTTTCTTTCCCTGTTCCATCCCCTCTGTTTTGTCCTCCCGTGTGTTTGACCGCACTTTTTGATCACGCGCAATCCCGGCGCGCTTTTGATGAAGAATTGTCCGCATCGCCGCATATAAATGGGACAAAACACCGGGATTGGAAAAGGGGTTGGGAATGATGTTGTTTGCCCTGACGCTGACGACGCTGGCCGGGCTTTCCACGGGGCTGGGCGGACTTGTGGTATTTTTGGTGCGCCGCCCGCGCCAGCGTACAATGGCCTTTTCGCTGGGCTTTGCCGGGGGCGTGATGATCACGGTCTCGCTTTCGGATATGCTGCCGCACGCCGTTGGGACATATACCGAAACGATGGGGCGCTTTCCGGCCGCTTTGGCGGCGGTGAGTTTGTGCGCGGCGGGCATGATGATCGCGCTGCTGCTGGAGCGATGCGTGCCGGATGAGGCCGAGCTGGCCGCGCGGCACGCCGGGAGCGCGCGGGACGGCAAAAGCGGCAGGGGCGGCGCGGGCGGAACCGGGAGTATGCGGGAAGGCCGGCGCGGCGCGGGCCATGCGGGCGGCGCGGCCGGAACCGGGAGCACATGGGAGGGCGGGCGCGGCGCAGGCAGTGCAGGCGGCGCGGCCGGAACCGAGAGCACATGGAAAGGCGGGCGCGGCGCAGGCCATGCGGGCGGGTCCGGCTATACAGGCGGCATAAGCGGCACTGGGAATCTGCAGGAAAGCGGACATGGCGCCGGCAGCGCCGGCGCGCTGCGCAGCGCGCTGGTGACAACGGCGGCCATCGTGCTGCACAACCTGCCCGAAGGCATCCTGACGCTGTTCACCAGCTACGCCAGCCCGGCGCTGGGCATGACGCTGACACTGGCCATTGCCCTGCACAACATTCCGGAGGGCATTGCCATTTCGGTTCCGGTATACTATGCCACCGGCAGCCGCGTGCGCGCCGTGCTGTATGCGCTGTTTTCCGGCCTTGCCGAGCCCGCGGGCGCACTGCTGGCATTCTTTCTGCTGCGCGGCTTTTTTTCGCCGCTGTTCCTCAACGGGCTCATCGCCACGGTCGCGGGCATCATGATCTATGTGTCCATCAGCGAGCTTGTACCCGAGGGCTTTTCCTATGGCAAACGCGGCCACGCCGTGGCCGGTCTCGCGGTGGGTGTGCTGACGATGAGCATCGGCATCTGTCTGGGCGAGGTGTAGTAAATTTTTGCCGGCTACCCATCGCCGCATGGGGGAAACCCATTTTGATTTTCTTCCCAAATTCTTTTTGCCCGCGCCGGAAAAGAAATTTGCACCCGGGCGGGCTTTATGTTACAGTATAGGGGAACGGTATCGTCACCGTACCTGAAAACAATCCAATTGTTTTCAGGCAGCGGGCAAAGCCCGCTGCGCGGATCGCGCGCGGTGACTGCGGAATCGACAGGAAATCGCTGCACGCGATTTTTGCGCGGCTTTTTTGCCGCGCCTTGAAAAGTGATACTTTTCAGGATATGTCGATTCTATCATGCGATCGGGAAAAGGGGACAAGCTATGTCACAGATCATCCTGCGCGCGGCGTGTGAAGCGGATGCGGACGCGATGCTTAAAATCTATACGCCCTATGTCACCTCGACGCGCGCGAGCTGGGAATACGAGCCGCCAAGCCTTGACGTGTTTGCGGCGCGCGTGCGCGAGCATCTGGACGCCGGTTTCCCGTGGCTGCTGGCCGAGGAGGACGACATAAGCCATGCAGATGGCACGAACCATGCAGATAGCACGAACCATGCGGGCGGCATGAGCCATGCGGGCGACACGAACCATGTGGGCGGCATGAGCCATGCGGGCGGCATGAACCATGCGGGCGACACGAACCATGTGGGCGGCATGAGCCATGCGGGCGGCATGAACCATGCGGGCGACATGAACCATGCGGGCGGCATGAGCCATGCGGGCGGCATGAGCCATGCGGGCAGAACAGTGCTGGGCTATGCCTGCGCGGGCCGTTTGGGCGAGCGCCGGGGCTATGATTGGGACGCCGAGGCCACGGTGTATTTATGCGCCGCGGCGCACCGGCGTCACATCGGCACGGCGCTGTACACGGCGCTGCTGGCGCTGCTGCGCGCGCAGGGCTATGTGAACTGCTATGCGCTCATCACTGACCCCAACCCGGCCAGCGAGGCCTTTCACCGCCGCATGGGCTTTGCCGAGGCGGCGCGCCTGCCCGGCGCGGGCTATAAGCAGGGGCAGTGGATCGGCCTTTTCTATTATCACAAGCTGCTGTGCACGCCGCCCGTACAGCCCGTTCCGCCCGTGCCGCTGTGCGCGCTGGACGGGGAGCGGGTGGCGGAAATTTTGGAGGATGCCGCGCGGCTTTGCGCGGGGATATCTGCACCGCACTGCGCGGGGGCGGAGAATACTCCGGCCTTTGGAACCGGACACCATTCGGCATCCGCCATAGAGCTTTCTGCAAACACAGGGAACGCCCTGCCCCAGGCCAGATATGCAAAGCCGTCCAAAGCCATGCAGCCCGGTACGGCCAGCGAGGCCGGCCAATGAGCGGCGTGTGCGGGCGCTTTGCGCCAAGCCCCTCCGGCCGGATGCACCTCGGCAACGTATTCTGCGCGCTGCTGGCGTGGCTTTCGGCGCGGGCAGCGGGCGGGCGCTTTGTGCTGCGCATCGAGGATCTGGACACGCAGCGCTGCAAGCCGGAATATGCGCGCCTTCTGGAGGAAGACTTAGCGTGGCTGGGCCTCGATTGGGACGAGGGCGGCCAGAAGGGCGGCGCGCACGCACCCTATTTTCAAAGCGCGTGCGGCGAATTCTACGAGGCCGCTTTGCAAAAAATCTCCGGGCGTGCGCGCGTATACCCCTGCTTTTGCTCGCGCGCCGACCTGCACGCCGCGAACGCGCCGCACCTTTCGGACGGCACGGTGCGCTACAGCGGCCGGTGCGCGCACCTTTCCCCCGCCGAGGCCGAAGCTTTGCGCCAGACGCGCCGCCCCGCGCTGCGCGTGGCCGTGCCGGATCTCGACATCACCTTTTCCGACGCCTGCCGGGGTGTGGTGACGCAAAACCTTGCGGGGGAATGCGGCGATTTTATCCTGCGCCGTTCGGATGGGGGCTTTGCCTATCAGCTGGCCGTCGTGGCGGATGACGCGCGCATGGGCGTCACGCAGGTGGTGCGCGGCGGCGACCTGCTCTCCAGCACGCCGCGCCAAATCTGGCTGCAGCGCCTGCTGGGCCTGCCGCAGCCGCATTACGCCCACGCACCGCTGCTTGTGGGCGCGGACGGCGTGCGCCTTTCGAAACGCGAACAAAGCCTTGGCATGGACGCGCTGCGCGCCCGACTTACGCCCGAGGCGCTGACGGGCTGGCTCGCCTTTCTGGCCGGGCAGCAGCCGGCGCCCGCGCCGGTTTCGGCCGCTGCACTTGCCGGGCGCTTTACGTGGGACCGCGTACCGAAGACAGATATCATCGTGCCGGCGGAATTGATGGGTAATTCCTGAGCGTTCTGCGCGCTGTTCCGTGTCCTGCCGGAGCGGCCGAAGCGTTTGGGTTCCGGCGCGCCGGAGGGATCGAAACGTCAGGGGATACCGGAGCACCGGCACCGGATCCTTATATCCTCCAAAACAAATCAAATAAAATATATCAAAATTTAGGGCCGCCCTTTTCAAAGGGCGGTGGGGTGCAGGGGCAACGCCCCTGCCGGGTTTGGGCGGAGCCCAATTGGAATGGGTTTGGACAAAGCCCAACAGGAAAGGGGAGCGCAGAAACAATGCCCAAGAACGAACGGCATAAAATGAAGCTGCTGTATCTGGCCGAATGGCTGCGCCGCGAGACGGACGAGGAGCACGGCCTTACCGCCGCCGAGCTTTTGCGCCGGCTGGAGAGCAAAGGCATCCACGCCGAGCGCAAGAGCATCTATGACGACATCCGCATCCTGACGGAATACGGCATGGACATCGTTAACGGGCGCGGCCCACAGGGCGGCTACCGGCTGTTGCACCGCGAATTTGAGCTGCCGGAGCTGAAGCTGCTGGTGGACGCGGTGCAGTCCTCAAAATTCCTCTCGGAGCGCAAGAGCCGTGCGCTGATCCGCAAGCTGGAATCGCTCACCTCACGGTGGGAGGCGCAGCGCCTGCAGCGCCAGGTATACACGGTGGGGCGCACGAAGAGCAAAAACGAAAACATCTATTACAGCATCGACACCATCCACACCGCCATTTCGAGCGATAAGCAGATTGCGTTCCGCTATTTTGAGTGGACGATGGAAAAATCCGCGCGCTACCGCCGGGGCGGCGCGGTGTACGAGCGCTCGCCCTACGCGCTGGTTTGGGACGACGAAAATTACTATCTCGTCGCCTACGACCACACGGCCTCGCCGCCCGCCATCCGCCACTACCGCGTGGACCGCATGGAAAACCTGCGCATTTTAGATGTGCCGCGCGCGGGCGGGGAGGTGTTCGAGGGCATGGATCTTGCGCAGTACGCACAGCACACGTTCGGCATGTTCGGCGGCGAGGCACAGGAGATCGAGCTGCGCTTTGCCGCGCGCCTCGCGGGCGTCGTGCTGGACCGATTCGGCAAGGAGACGATCTTCCTGCCCGGCGGCGACGGCACCTTCCGCGTGTATGTGCATGCCGTTGTAAGCCCGCAGTTCATGGGCTGGCTGGCGGGCTTCGGCCCCGAGGCAAAGCTGATGGGCCCGCCAAAGGTGCGGGAGGAATATGTCACTTTCTGCCGCGCGATGCTGGCGCAGTACGACGAGCCCGACGCAGCCGGTGCGCCCGACGCGCCCGATGCGCCGGCGGGAGCGCTGACGGAAAACACCCCTGAGCAGACACAGGAGGACGCGCCGGGGAAAATTTTAAACGAATATCCGAACGAAATGTAACTGAAAATCGTGGAAATTTTTCCAGTTCGAGCAGTACAGTCCGTTTTATCGTACACATATGCGACTATACTAAAGATACAGACAAAACAAAACCCCGCGCGGCAGCCGGGCGGGGGAAAGAAAAGGAGTGTCTTTGGTATGATTAAAATGGCAGTGCTTGCACCGAAGGGTATTTTTGAAGATGAGGAAATCCGCACGACACCCGCCTATGTGTACGAGGAATCCGTGCGCGTGCTTTTGCACGACGATTTCGCGCGTGACTGTGACGAAGCGGTATGACGCGGCGCCGGGCGCGGCGCGTCCGGCGCAGGCCCCGCATATTCCCGCGGGGTCTGCCGGAGCCCGTTCCTTTTGGCTTCGGCAGGCCCTGCATATTCCCGTGGGGTCTGCCGAAGCCCGTTCCTTTTGGCTTCGGCAGGCGCTGCCGCCCGCTCCGCCGTTCCGCCGCTTCCCCACAAGAGCCCGCTGCGCGCCTCCTTCGCAGGGCCCCTCACACGGGCAGCCCTTGCAGAAACCCCGCATCGACTTTCCGGCCTTCAGCTGCCGGACAGATGCTCGATCAGGATCTTCAGCCCAATGCCAATCAAAATCACGCCGCCCAGCAGCTCGGCCTTGCCGCCGAGCCAATCGCCGAACGCTTTGCCCAGCAGATGCCCGGCCAAACAACAGATGAATGTAACGCCCGCGATGAACGAGGCGGCGGCCAGAATGTTCACATCCAGCGCGGCGAAGCTGACGCCCACGGCCAGCGCATCGATGCTGGTGGCAAACGCCTGCACCAGCATGAGCCGGATGCTGAAGGTTTTGGCCGCCGGGCACTCTTCCGGCGCGCGCATTTCGCGCACGGCGTCCAGCACCATTTTTCCGCCGATGAAGCCGAGCAGGACAAACGCCACCCAATGGTCGACGGCGCTGATGGCCTGCGCGAACGCGCGCCCCGCGAAATAGCCGATCGCCGGCATCAGGCCCTGAAACAGGCCGAACGAGAACGATGTCAGCACGGCCTGGCTGCGCCGCAGGCCGGAAAAGCACATCGTATTGGAAACGGACACCGCGAATGCATCCATCGAAAGGCCGAACGCCAGGACCAGCAGCGTCAGGATACTCATTGCATCACATTCCTTTTTTCGCATGATTTCTTTCCAAAGAACCTCTGAAATAAATCCCCGGGCACATTCTGGCGGCAAATTTCCCGCCAATCCGGCCCGTTGATTTAATCCGATCTTCCTGAAAGGCCGGACAATGGGGGCGGCTTTTTTTCCATGTGTTCCGCACAGGGTGCCTCGGGCCGGAAAACAGCTTTTACACGGCTGTTTTACAAAAATTTACAATAAGAGGGAAAGCGGCGGGCTTGCTTTCCCTCTTATTTTTATTCCTTTTTCAATCGGCTGCCCCGGGCCGGCCGCGTTTTCCGCTGTTCGCCATCTGTCCGTCACAGCGTAATGCCCATCAGATAAGTCTTGACGGCCATCATCTCGCGGGCGGGCATGGTGAATGTGCGCACACCCATGCGTGCATAGGTCTCGGCCAGGGCGGGGCGGGAGGCGCCTGCGCCGCACAGGCACAGCGGAATGTGCGCCTCGCGCGCGGCCTCCACGGCAAAATGCAGCAGACGGTAGACCGCGGGGGAGCTGTCCGGCAGATAGCGTTTCATTTGGGGGTCTGTCCGGTCGGCGGCAAAAGCGTATTCGCTCAGCAGGTCTGTATCCACATGGAAAAACGCGGCGCGGCGCGCAAGATCACCCGCCAGAAGCGCGGCCGCCGGCGTTTCGAGCGAGATGCCGACGGGTACCGTCTCCAAAAACGAAACGCCTCCCTCGCGCAGCGCTGTTTTGGCGCGTTCCACGATTTCCCACGCGCGCTCCAATTCCTCCCGCGCGGACACCATCGGCAGCAGAATGTGCAGATTGCCCAGAACACCCGCACGCAGCAGTGCGCGCAGCTGTGTTTCAAAAAATTCCGGATCTTCCAGACAGCCGCGCACGCCGCGCAGGCCCAGTGTGCAGCTTTTTCCTGCGCTGCCCGGTACGTCAAACACGCGCGCGAACACGGGCTTTCCCTGCGCGGCCTCCAGGCATGCGCTGTAAAACCGGTACTGCGCCTCCTCGTCGTCGTGCGCCTGCGTTTCGAAATAGTACTCGCCCAGCAGCAGGCCGATGCCGTCCGCGCCCATGGCCATGGCGGCGCGCACGTCGTCCTCGGAGGTGCAGGTCGCGAGCAGCGTGATATGGGTGCCGTCCTGCGTGGTGCACGGCACCGTGTGCAGCTGCTGCTGCGACACCATATGGCGCCGCAGCTGGCGCAGCTCGTGCGTAAAGCGCGCACGGGTGGCGTCGTCCGGGTCGAGAAACGCTTCGCCTGTGTCCCCGTTCAGCGCCAGCGTCAGGCCGTCGCACTCCATCAGCGCCTCGGATCCGCCCGCCATCACCACCGCGGGAATGCCCATCGTGCGCGCAATGATGGCCGCGTGCGCGTCCGGCGATCCGGCCATTGTGAGAAAGCCCATCACAAGGCTGCGGTCCAGCATGGCGATATCGGTGGGATACAGCTCGTCGGCCACCAAAATGGCCGGGCCTGTCAGGTGCAGCGTCTCGTGCGGCTGGTCGTCCAGAATCTTTACGACGCGGCGGCACGCATCCAGGATATCGCAGGCGCGCTCGCGCATATAGGGATCGTCCAGCGCGCGGATGCTGCGGGAGAAAATGCCCGCCGCGCGCTCCACGGCCGCCGCCGCGCTGGCGCCCACGGAGATATACGAGGTGATCTCGTCCCGCAGCGCCGTGTCCTCCAGCAAAAGGCTTTGCACCATGAAGATATCCCGGTCCTGCGCGCTGGCGGATTGCCCTAACTTTGCCAGCTGGTTCTGCGCCTGGCGCACGGCCTCGTCGAAGGCCTCCTGCTCCTCTTTGGGCGAGCGCACCGCACGCCCAAGCCCGCTTTGCACATGGCGCAGATACCGCGCCGTGCCCATGGCCAGCCCCGCCGAGGCCGGGATCCCCTGAATGCTTTTCATGCCTGCTCACCCCTTGGGCGTTTTTGTGGTTTTCACTTCATAAACCCGATTCTGTTTCCCCATGCCATAATCAGTATAGCACACCGCCGCCGTTTTTGAAAGATCTTCCGCTGCAGGATTTACGCTGCTTTTCTCTGTTTTTGGTGAAAGCGGCGGGCGGCCGGACACCGTGAGCCGGATGCTGTACGACCGGACGTTTTGCCGGCGCAAACAACAGGTCGGCCGCTCCGATACACGCGGCGGCATCACTGCAACGCCCGGAAAAGATTTTCTTTTCCATGCCGTCGATCATATTTATTCCGCTTTTCCCCAAAAAAGATTGAACCGGCAGCCGGTTTACGCTATAATATTTGAAATATATCATTTGAATCAGACAAACGGCGGCGCGGGATGCACTTTCCTCCCGGGGACCGCCTGTCCGGCAAACGAGCCGGACAGATGGCGCCCTTCCCGCGGGAAACGAACATCTGCGCCCAAACAGAAAGGCGGAGAAAAGATGAAGGCGGACAAACGGTTGATCGATACGGCCACCGGGCGCGAGGCGGCCGATTTTGTGTTCAAAAACGTCAATGTGGTGAACGTGTTCTCCGAGGAGATTGTCACGGCGGACGTGGCCGTGACAAACGGCGTGATCGCAGGTGTGGGCAGCTATCACGGCATGGAGGAGTTAGACTGCACGGACCGATTCCTCTGCCCGGGCTTTATCGATGCGCATGTGCACATCGAATCCAGCCTCGCCGCGCCGTTTGAGTTCGCGCGCGCCGTCACGCAGAGCGGCACCACCACCGTGGTGGCCGACCCGCACGAGATCGTCAATGTCTGCGGCGCCGGGGCCGTGCGCTACCTGCTGGACGCGACGGAAAACCTGCCGCTGAACGTCTATCTGATGCTGCCCTCCAGCGTGCCCTCCACGCCGTTCGAGACAAACGGCGCGGATTTTACCGCCGCCGATATGGCGCCGTTCTTTTCGCATCCGCGCGTGCTGGGGCTGGGCGAGGTGATGTGCTATCCGGCCGCCGTGGCGGGCGAGGAGACAGTTCTGGAAAAGCTGGCGCTGACAGCAGACGCCGGCAAGCGCGCCGACGGCCACGCGCCCGGCCTTTCGGGCAAAGACCTGCAGGCCTACGCGGCGGCGGGCATTGGCACCGAGCACGAGTGCACCACGTTTGCCGAGGCGGCGGAAAAGCTGCGCGCCGGGCTGGCGGTGCTGGTGCGCGAGGGCAGCGCCGCGAAAAACCTCTCTGTTTTGGTAAACGGCATGCTGGACAGCGACCTGCCGGCCGACCGCTTCTTGTTCTGCACCGACGACAAGCACCTCGACGACATCGCGCGCGACGGCCATGTGCGCTGGAACGTGCGGCAGGCCATCAGCCTTGGCATGAAGCCCATTACCGCCATCAAAATGGCCACCTGGAACGCCGCGCGCGAATACGGCCTGCGCGATCTGGGCGCCGTGGCGGCGGGCTACCGCGCCGACCTGGTGCTGCTGGACAGCTTAAAACAAGTGACGGTAAACACCGTGTATAAGGACGGCCGCCCGGTATCGGAGCGGTTTGCGGGCCTGCGTGCCGTCCAGGCGCCCGAGGCGATGCTGCATTCCGTGCACTTCCGCGATGTGACGCCGGCAGATCTGGCGCTGCCCGTCCGCGGCCCTGCGCATGTGATCGAGATGGTGCCGTATCAGATCGTCACGCGTCACGCCATCGAAGAAGTGCCCGCGCAGGACGGCCTGTTTGCGCCAAATTCCGACTATACGAAGCTGTGCGTCGTGGAGCGCCACGGACGCGGCGGCGGCATCGCCGTCTGCCCGCTGAAGGGCTACGGCATCACGGGCGGCGCCATCGCCACCAGCGTGGCACACGACAGCCACAATGTGATCGCGGCGGGCGACAACGACGCGGATCTGGTGCTGGCGATCAACCATTTAAAGCAGATCGGCGGCGGCTACGTGCTGGCCGCGCAGGGCAAAATTCTGGGTGCGCTGCCGCTGCCCCTCGGCGGGCTGATGAGCACCGCGCCGTGGGAGAACATTCAGGATGAGGCCGGGGCGATCCTTGCAAAAGCCAAAGCGATGGGCATTCCGTACCCGGTGGACCCGTTCACGAGCCTTTCATTCATGGCGCTGCCCGTCATCCCGGAGCTGCGCCTCACCGACCGGGGCCTGTTCGACGTGACGGCCTTTGCGCCGGTGCAGCCGTGAGCGGGAAAGGCGGGCCGGACGCGGTACACATGGCGGACGGCGGCAGGGGACCATATAAGGAAACCGGCGCAGATGCGGAAAACCGTTTCGTCGGCGCCGGCGCACTGAACCCTGAAAACAGGCCGGGTGAAATTGTTTGCGTAAACGCGGCAAACGGCCCAACCGGCCCCGAAAAAGCGGGCGTCGAAAACGAGCCCTGCACGGCGCCTGCGGAAAACCGATCCGTCGGCCCCGCCGCAATGAGCCCCAGGGCGCAGCGCGCCTACGCGCTTTTTTTGCAGGGTTACAACTGCGCGCAATCCGTTGCCGGGGCCTTCGCCGACGAGATGGGCCTGCCGCTGGAAACCGTGATGCGCATGGCCAGCGGCTTTGGCGGCGGCATCGGCCGGCTGCGCGAGACCTGCGGCACGGTGAGCGGCATGGTGCTGGCGGCAGGGATGCTGCGCGGCTACGGCGCCCCGGAGACGGGCGAAAAAAAGACGCAGACCTATGCGATGATCCAAGAGCTTGCCGCCCGCTTTCGCGCGGCAAACGGCTCCATCGTCTGCCGGGAGCTGCTCGGCCTTGCCGTGCCCGAGGGCACGCCGCAGGCCGAAGCCCGCACGCCCGAATATTACCGCAAACGCCCCTGCCCGCGCCTCGCCGCCGAAGCCGCCGGCATTTTGGAGGCGTATCTTGCCGAAACGGCGGGGGAGACCAAGGCCGAAACGGCAAGGGAGCGCGAGGCCAAAACAGCAGGGGAGAGCGAGGTAGAAACAGCGTATGTCGGATGAAATTTGTGCAGCGATCGCACTAAGCTTTGCTGTTCTGGTTGGTTATCTTGGATTCATAAGGAGAAGAAGGATCGCGGAAAACTGGAAACAAAAACTGATCAGAAAAGCGAAGCGGCAGGGATCGTACCGTGAAGCGATTGCAGGAAAAAAAGAAACGGGCGCCAACGGAACTTGTTGTGCGGTTTATGAATATCAGGTGGACGGGAACCCATACCGGAAAAAAATCACTTACCCCGCTGGCAGCGAATGCCGGGAGCAAATTATAATCTATTACAACCGGAAAAATCCGTGGCAGGCGGCCTGTGAGGAAGTAACGGAAATGCAGGGTGTGGGCCTTTGCATTTTTGGCTGGTCACTCCTGACTTTACTTGCGGTGTTTTTTCTCTTGATGGTCGTGTTTGGCGCTCCCGATGGATTCGGCGGCGAAATGGCTTTGGCATTTGAAGAGTGGAAATTTTTGGTTTCGAATCCCCAGCTGTTGATTATAGGTGCGGCGGTCCTTGCGCTCTATGGCCTGGAAATGGGATGGATCCTGAAAAGGCAGGATGCGCAGAAACGCAGGAAAAAAGAGGCGGTAGCGGCAGGAAGAACCGTCACGGGAACCCGGATCAAGGCATGGACGGATGTATCGGATGATTTCCAGGACAGAGCGTCACATGCAATTTATGAATACGAGGCGAACGGTAAAAAATACCGGAAAAGTGTAAGCTCCAAATATTCCGATCCTCCCGGAAAATTGGTTTTTTATTATACAAAATCCCCTGAAAAAGTATTCTCCGATTATGATAGGGACATTGTTCCCGGCCTTTTGTTTCCGGTGCTTTTCTTTTTGCCGCTGGCCGTTGTCTATTTTTGTGCAAGGCTGTTGGGCGTGGATTTGGAACTGTTGAAAAACCTCTGAATCAATGGCGTATGATCTGCCAAGGCAAGCTCTTGCCGCAAATGACAAAATCCCCGCGGCACAAGGTGCGCCGCGGGGGTGAATTTGTGATTTTTGGTTTGATCGAACATCAGCGGTCTGGGCTTTTGGCCGCATTTCTCGTCTGCATTGCCTGCCCGAACGCATTTTGGGGCTTTGCCCCCTTCTCAACACTGCATGGGTCTCGATTCCTTTCTCATTGTCACGAAACAAAGTATTCTCTGCCTCTGCGCGGAAAAAGTATCCGGGAACATTTGTCAGTGCATGGGTTCCAATCCCTTTCCCAAAATCTATCTTCACTTTTTTGCCGGATCTCTGGAGAGCGATGACATCTTGCCAAAAGAAACGCATTGCCCGTGTCTGCCCGCGTAAAATATCCGCGTATCACGTATCACATATTTGCAATTTATAAGCTGTTTCCCTGACCGGAGCGGTAAGACGGGATTTTTCATCCCTGCCGTCGTTCTATCGTACAGAGTACCGGTGTGCGTGCCGTGAGCAGAGCGCGTTTCCTTCCAGACGAGACCCTGCAAAGCACTGTGGCCGCCGCTTTTGCGGGAAGGCCGCTCCTTTATCGGAGTTTGATTTCAGCGGTTCGTCTGAGGTGCTGCGCCCTGCACCGGCTGCACGGTTTCTTCTGCCGGGTACATGGGACTCACCCCTTTTCCTTTTGTTTGATTTGATTATACACCATTCCGCCGCGTTTTTCTATTGACAAAATGCATGGACTTTTTGTGTAATTTATGGATAATTTGCTTAAAATATCTTGATATTGTGAAAAAAATATAGCATAATAGATGGGGATATTTTGCCTGACCCGATGGAAAGGGCGCGATGCATCCGTTTTTTCAACCATTGTCAGGGTATATCCGGCGAAAAGCGGGAAGCGGCTGAGGATTTTTCCCTGAAAACCGGCGCCTTCCCCAAAAAACCGGATTACAAGAATCTCAAATGCCGTGCGCGCGGTGCGCCTGCGGCTCAAAATATCATCAGCTACTGGGGGCATGGAGATTGATCACCGTAAACGAAAACCTGTTCGCGCTGGAAACGGCGCACACGGGCTACTACCTCGCCGTGCGGGACGGGCTCTTAGAAAATCTGCACTATGGCGCGCGTGTGCGCGTGCGGAATTCCGAACCGCTGCGCCAGAAAACGGACATCAGCTATGGATCGGACGTGATCCGGCATCCGTCGGATAAGACGCTCTCGCTCGACCATCTGTGTCTGGAACTCTCCCCGCTGCAAAAGGGGGATTACCGCACGCAGAGCCTTTCCATTTTGTCTTGGGACGAAACCGCGCAGCGGCCCGGCGGGCGCACGCTGGATCTCTCGTTTGTCTGCGCCCGCAAGCTGGAGGGAAGCGTTCCTCCGGAAGGCATGCCCGGCGCGTTCGGCGGCGCCGAAACGCTGGCGCTGGAGTTCACCTCGCCGCAAAATATCGGTGTTACACTGTACTACACGGTATACCCGGAATGCGACGTCATCACGCGGCGGCTGTGCGTGCAGAACAACGCCGCGGGGCCGGTGACGCTGGAAAAGGCCATGAGCTACCAGCTCGACCTGCCCGGCAGCGGCTATGTGCTCTCGACGCTGAACGGCGCGTGGGGACGCGAGCGCCATATCGCCGAAACGCCGCTTGCGGCCGGCGCGCACACCTTCGGCAGCACGACGGGCGCTTCCTCGGCGTTCTGCAACCCGTTCTTCTTCCTCTCGGCGCCTGACGCCACCGAGTTTTCGGGCGAGGTATACGGCTTCAACCTGATCTATTCGGGCAGCCACGCGGCCTGCGCCGGGGTGAGCCCATGGGGCAAAACGCGCGTGATGGCCGGCATCCAGCCTGAGGGCTTTGCGTGGACGCTCGCACCCGGCGAAAGCTTCGAGACGCCGGAGGCCGTGCTCACGTTCAGCCGCGCGGGCAAAAACGGCATGAGCGAAAATATGCACACATTTGTGCGCGAGCATATCGTGCGCGGCAGCTGGGCCAAAAAAGAGCGCCCCGTTCTGCTGAACAACTGGGAGGGCACCTATTTCGATTTCACCGAGCGCAAGCTTTTGAGCCTCGCCAGGGACGCCGCACGCCTCGGCGCGGAGCTGTTTGTATTGGACGACGGTTGGTTCGGCGCGCGCAATGACGATACCAAGGGCCTTGGCGATTACAATGTCAACCGCAAAAAACTGCCGGGCGGCCTTGACGGCCTTGCAAAAAAGGTGCACGGCATGGGGCTGCTCTTCGGCCTGTGGTTCGAGCCGGAGATGGTAAACGCCGATTCCGATCTCTACCGTGCGCACCCGGATTGGATCGTCTGCACGCCCGGGACGGAGCCGAGCGTCGGGCGCAACCAGTACGTGCTCGATCTCTGCCGCACCGAGGTGCAGGACTACATCATCGAAAATGTCAACGCGACGCTGGCGAGCGCGCCCATCGACTACGTAAAATGGGATATGAACCGCAACCAGTCCGACCAGTACAGCCCGGCACTGGCGGAGCAGGGGCGCTTTTCCCACAGCTATATTTTAGGGCTGTACCGTGTGTTCCGCGAGATTGTCGAAAAGAACCCGGACGTTCTCTTTGAGGGCTGCGCCTCGGGCGGGAACCGGTTTGACCTCGGCATTCTCTGCTACATGCCGCAGATCTGGACGAGCGACGACACCGACGCCTACGAGCGGCAGCTGATCCAAACCGGCACCAGCTACGGCTACCCGCCCAGCGTGATGGGCTGCCATGTCTCGGCTGCGCCAAACCACCAGACGGCGCGCACCAGCCCCATCGAGAGCCGCTTCAATGTGGCGGCGTTCGGCGTGCTGGGCTACGAGCTGGATCTCTCTCAGCTCACCCCGGCCGAGCAAAAGGCTGTGGCGGCGCAGATCGCCTATTATAAGCAGCACCGCCGCCTGTTCCAGTACGGGCGCTTTGTGCGGCTGTGCCCGCCTTTTGGAAAAAATAAGTGCGAATGGATGGCCATTTCGCCCGACGGGGACGAGGCATTGGTGGGCGAATATCTGCACCTGCTTGTTCCGAACAGCGAAAAACCGCCGCTGCGGCTGGCGATGCTGCGGCCCGACGCGCTGTACGAGATGGAAGCGCGCCGCCAGGTGGTGGACATCCGCACCTTCGGCGGGCTTTTGAACCACGTTTTGCCGGTAAAGGTGAACACCGGCGGACACCTGATGCACGCCGTGGCCGACCGCTACATGATGCCGTGCGAGACCGAGCGCTACACCGCCTATGGGGATCTTTTGATGTACGCGGGCGTGAAGCAAAAGCAGGCGTTCACGGGGACGGGCTACAACGAAAACGTGCGGCTGATGCCGGATTTTTCCTCCCGGGTGTACTATTTGAAGCAAGTGGAGGACGGCGCAGGACCGGGGGATACTGCGGGTTCGAAGGGGGATGCGGCGCAGAAGAACGATCCGGCGAAACCGGTGAACGGTGTGACGGTGCAGAAAGACGGCGCTGTACAGACAGCGCATGATACCGCGGCGCAGCCGGGGAACAACACGGCGGCACAGAAAGCCGGTGCGGCACAATGACGGAAAAGCATCTTCCTCAGCGGGCGGGAATTGAGACGCAGAACCGCGCAGATGCAGGCGCAGATTCGGGTGCGCCTGCGGCGCGCGTGCTGCTCTACGGCCTGCCGAAAGAAACACCCGCGGGCGGCGCTGTGCGGGAGATCTGCGCGGCGCTGGGCATCGCGGTAACGGAGGTGGCGCCGTACCAGCTTTTGCAGCCGGTGGGCGTATTGGCGGGCTATGAGGGCGAACCGGCACAGCTCTATTTTGGCCGCGCGCCGCAACAGCCGGTGCTGGTGCTGGCGGGGTTTACCTCTGCTGGGCTCGACGGCCTGCTTTCGGCGCTGCGCAGCGAGGGCATCCGCATCCCGCTGAAGGCCGTGCTGACGGAAACCAACCAAAACTGGAGCCTGCTTGCCCTCATCGAAGAACTGCAGCGCGAGCACGCAGCGATGCATCCGGTGCGGGGCTGAGCGGCCCCGGCGGAATTTTGTCAGGGTTTGTGATTAAGGAGGCTGCCATGAGATTGCTATTTGAAATGGATAAAAAGGACTACGATAAATGTACGCATTCATTTGTCCGCAACTCTGCCAGAAGCATCATTATCAAAGGAAAAAAAGTTGCGATGATTTACAGTGTTAAATACGGCTACTACAAGTTTCCCGGCGGGGGGATTGAGAATGGAGAAAATCCCGTGGATGCGATGATTCGGGAAACCCGTGAAGAATCGGGTTTAGTCGTTCTTTCTGATACAGTCAAAGAATATGGATATGTGCATCGAATTCAAAGAAGCGACGGGGACGAAACGGAGTGCTTTATTCAGGATAACTACTACTATCTTTGCAAAACAGCAGATGAGGTTGTTTTGCAAGAACTTGATGACTATGAAGCGAAGGAAACCTATACCCTGGAATACGTTGAACCAGATGTTGCAATCAGGAAGAATCGCCAGGTAATGCAAAGTCCGTATAATCAGATGATGTTTGAGCGGGAGGCGCGTGTTCTTGAATTACTGATAGCGGATGGACTGTTTGAAAGATAAATTCAGGTTTATCTGTTAAATCCTCTGCAACCCTTGATATTTCAAGGCTTTCCGCTAACTGAATGTTCAAACCTTATGCACTTTCCCTTGTTTTTTCCCTTACGGGCTGAAACAAGGGAAAGTTTTTTACTCACCGCCGACCACCTTATCCATCAGTCGGGCAGAGGTACGCTTTGCTTCCCTTGTGGAGTGAGCGTAGATGTTCATTGTGGTACTGACATCCGAGTGCCCCAGCAGCTCCTGCACGTCCTTGGGCGCGGCCCCGTTGGACAGGAGGTTGCTCGTGAAAGTGTGACGGAGTTGGTGGAAATGAAAGTCCTCCATCCCCGGCACCTTTTTCCTCGCCGTCCGGCAGACGATCTCCAGCGTCCCCGGCGTCTCTATTGCCCCATCGGGCCGGAGGCAGACAAAGGGAATCTCCTTATACCCCTCCGGCGCTTCCTCCGTCCTCGGCAGGGTATAGACCTCATAGTAGATGCGGTCTTTCTCCCTGACCTCGGTGTAATAGTTAAGGCTGTAGAGTTCGCCATAGCGCAGGCGGTTCTTACTCTGTTCCCTCTTGGCCTTTTTGAGGATCGCCGTCAGTGTGTCGCAGAAGTCCACAGCGCGAACCTTCTTCCGTTTGGTCGGGCCGAGTTCCAGCTTGTGCCTCGTNCTGCTGTACTTGAGACTTCGCCGGACNGTCAGGCATTGCCCGTCCAGGTCGATGTCCTGCCAAGTCAGGCCGCAGACCTCCCCAATGCGAAGCCCGGTATAGTAGGNGATNTGNATGGGCAGTANCGCCGCNGGGTTGCGGCGNTCCAGGTACTCNATNAGNGCCTGATACTGCTCNTGGGANATCGTNGGCGCGGCGGCATCCCCGCCTTGGTCGAACAGGTCGTATTCCTCCTTGTTCTTCCGCAGGACAACGTACTGCATGGGGTTGAAGCTGATGAACCGNTTGGGGAACACCGCAAAACGGAACGCCGATTGCAAGACCGCCGAAAAGGAGTGGGTATAGCCCTTGCTCTTGGGCGGTTCNATCGTGCCATCCGGCTTCTGATAACCGAAGCACAGATCGTCCAGGAACTTCTGTAAATGCTCGGCAGTCACNGTTTTCAGCTTCCGNTGTCCGATGGGGTACTGCTTGATGCGCCTTACCGTACCCGTATAAAGCGAAACCGTCCCATTACTCAAATTTCCAGGCTTCAGATCTTCCTCCACCCACAAATCCAGGAGGCCGCCCANCGTCAGNTTGTCCGGCTTCGCCACGAATTTCTTTTCAGCGTAGTCCTCCATCGCCTTNCGGAGAAGGGCTTCCGTNTCGGACTTGCTCTCGGTGCCNGGGTACTCCTTCTGCACCCGGTTTCCGCTCTCNTCCTCGATATAGAAGCGNTAGTACCACTTTTTNCCTTTTTTGCGNACAGAACCTTTTGCCATNGATAAATTTTACTCCTTTCTATCCGTGGCAATCGGGCCTGTGACGTATGATGTGCNTTCAATCATGTCACGCCAGCCAGTCGTACTGACTGGCATTTTTNGTTGTCAAGGTGCCACGGATCAAGNTTGCTCGTTCAGGCGTTCTCTGGCTTCNTCGCTGATGCTCAGCAGATCNCCCATCTTCATTTTGCTNCGTCCCTCGTCATAGATGTGCAGAAGCCCGTCCATGAACCGCTTCATGTCCTCCACNGGCTCCTCCATCTCCCTGCGGTAGACCTTNTCCGTAANGGCCCCGGACTCAATGGCGTACCGCATGAGGGACTTCTTCAANCCCTCGTCCTCCGCGATTTGGTCTGCCTCGGCCATCGCCCTGGCGAANTGGACGCAGAACACGGAGTAGAGGTCAACGATCCGNCCCAGGAAGGTGGTCAAAAGCTGNTGGTGCGGNTCNCCCTTGACNGTNGCCGTCANNTCGTCCAGATAGGCNGCTATGTGCTTCTCAATATCCATNTGGCACAGGGTCTTGGANTTGTACTCCTTTTCATCGGACAGCCCTGTCAGCCATTCGGGGGTGGTGAGAAGNGCCTCCGCCAGTCCGTTGATAATCATGGTGCGCTTGGGATCTACCCCNTCTGTNTCGTATCTTTGGATGGTGGACTTGTTTACCCCTACCCGCCTGCCCAGTTCCGGCATGGAGATATTGATCTCGTTCCTGCGCTCTTTGATGCGCTGTCCGACCTGCTTTGGGGTAAAGGCTATGTCTTTGTTCATCGGCCCAGCCTCCTTTCGAGTGTTAGTATAGCACAAGNNGATTTAATTTGCAACCCNATNTTTCAAANNATNTTATTGANNNCCCTTAAAATGAGTTGACAAGTNGTNGCAAACTGATTATAATAAATCAGCANNGGTTGCAAAATGAGTANATNGAAAGGAGCGTGACACCAATGACAACCATNAAAATGGGCATGACCATTGAGGAAGCCGCCGAGTGCAGCGGCATCGGGAGGAACACCATGCGGAAGCTGGTGGAGTGGNAGAANCTGCCNGTNCTCAANGTNGGGCGCAAGACCATCATCCGNAGCGACACNCTGGAGCGGTTCATGTCGGCCAACCAGGGGCGGAANCTGTTGGTCAGGGACGATGTGCGGGGAGTGGAGTGATGGACGCCAATCGAAAGGGCGTGAGCGGAGCGAACGCCACNTCAAAGGCCTCGCCGTTTGAGAGCGAAATACACCCATCGCACAAACCTNCGGTTTGTACTCTGTGTATTTCGCCCTGCCGGGGGCCATCGCCGCTGGCGCGGCGATGCGATTTGNGACAGTCCGCNGNNNNGNGGACTGTCNCAAATCGTCTCTGCGTTCCGCTGGCGCTCCACGCACCGGCTGACGCAGCCGGAGGAAGGACGGGGGCATGANGCGGCACAGCTTCATCCANATGTCGAAGCTGTCCAATGTCAAGGGGCGCATNTCCTATGTNACCAGCCCNGCCAGACAGGAGAANCTGTACGCCACCTATCACACCGCCGACGCCNCNTTCTGGACTTCCCTTGCAAGGGAAAACCAGCAGGAGTTCAAGCGGAGCGGCACCGAGGGAANGTGCATCGAGGCGNGGGAGTTCATCATCGCTNTGCCNGAGGAGTTCACGGANTANGANCCCCAGCNNCTTTTGGCAGAGTTNACGGAGGAATTTCGGCGGCGGTACAATGTGGAGTGTGTGTCCGGNCTGCACCACAACAAGGCCAAGACCAATTACCACATCCACCTGATNTTCAGTGAGCGGCGGNTGNTNCCGGAGCCNGAGGTCAANATNGCCAGCCGCAGTATGTTCTATNACGANGCCGGGAANCACGTCCGCACCAAGAAGGAGATCACTGGGAAGGACGGGCAAATCCGCCCCGGCTGTACCGTCATCAAGAAAGGCGAGGTCTATGAGAGCCATATGTTCAGCATCAAGGACGCCCGCTTCAAGCAGGAGGGCTTTGTGGCCGAGGTCAAGGAGTTCTACACCGATCTCATCAACCGTTATGTCAGCGATCCAGAGCGCAGGCTTGCGGTCTTTGACCCTGCCAGCGTGTACCTCCCCACCAAGAAGATTGGCAAGAACAACCCCAAGGCGGAGGAGATTAAGGCAGATAACGCCGCGCGGCAGGAGTGGAATCGGACGGCGGACATGGCGCTCCTGACGGGCATTTCCGAAGCGGAGATATTGGAGGTCAAGCAGACCGAAATACACGAGAGGGTGCGGCAGTCCATCCACCAGGCCGGATGGCTCCCGCACCTGTTCCGAACCATTGTGGGTAAGGCCAGGGACTTCTTGCAAGGGCTGATCCGTCAGCGGGAGATACCGTCGAAGCCCACACTGGACATTGATATGGCAGAGTTCCGCGCCATGCGGAGCTTGATGATAAAGATGCGGGACGAGGCCAAGAGCATCAGGCACTTGCAGGACAAGGTACTGCCCGACTTAAAACAGCAGCTTGCCGGGGTGGCGGGTATCTTCAAGGGCAAGGAGCGCAAGACCCTCTCGGAACAGATAGCACAGACGGAGGGCGAAATCTCCCGCAGGCTGGACGCGCTTCCTGCCATCGTCCAGGCGGAGGGCTATCCCGATGTGCAGGCGTTTACAGCCACCTACCGCAAGGCCGAGGCCGTCGTGGGCCAGTATAACAGGGAACTGGCCGAATGGGAGCGGATGGTGCAGGAGCGCCAGCGGCCCGCCAAGAGCAACCCGCCCCGGTCACCGAGGAGCGTCCGGGAGCAGCTGCGGCGCTTGCAGGCCGAGGGTAGACAGCAACAGCCACAACCACACAGGAAGGTCGTTGACAGGGACAGCAGATGACAAAAGCACCGCACGGGTTGTGCGGTGCTTTTGCTGTACTTTTTGAGCCTTCCGTAGCTCATGCCGATTGCAGATGAGGTGCCACCGGCTGCAAATCGTACACCTGGGTGAACTGCCCCTTCCGCTCCGGGGTGAGGTGGTGGCTGACCAGGATTAGCGTCAGGTCGGGATTGGCCAGCAGGCTTTTTTCCACAATGTCAGCGTTCTTCTGATCCAGGGCGCTGGTGCCCTCGTCCACCAGGAGGATGGAGCGGTCATGGATCAGGGCGCGGGCAATGGCCACCCGCTGCTTCTGCCCGCCGGAGAGATTGCCACCTTCCTCGCCCACAATGGTGTCCAGACCGTCCGGCATGGAGGCCAGATCGCCCGCCAGAGCGCTGTCCCGCAGGGCCTTTTCCATCTGCTCGTCGGTGAACGTCTCGCCCAGGGTGATGTTGTCCCGGATGGTGGAATTGAACAGGAACACGTTCTGCTCAATGTAGCTCATCTGCTGCTGAAGCTGCTCCGGGGTGAAGTCTTTCGCGTCTTTGCCATCGAAGCGGATAGCCCCGCCGTAGTCCGGCAGCCAGCCCAGCAGGAGCTTCAACAACGTGGACTTTCCACAGCCGGAGGGGCCGGTGAGGGCAAATTTGCCGCCCTTCTGGAACTGGAAGGACAGGTTTTGCAGGATAGGCTTCTCACCGTACTTGAAGCTCAGGTTCTCTACGGCGATGGTGTTTTGCACCGGGTCGATACCCGTCTTGGACTGGCAATTGACTCCATCGTCATGGACGGTGATGCGGTCAAAGTATGCTTTGGAGGAGGCCAGCCCCAAGCGCAGAGCCGCAATCTCTTTGATGCCGCTGCTGACGTAGCTGCAAAGGTTGCCGGTGCCGGTAAGTGCAGCCTGGATGATGATGCCCTTGAGGGACAGAATGGCCACCAGGACGGTAGTGCCAGCAGTCAGCAGGGTCTGGACGTTCCCGATGACACCAGCAGAAACTGCCCGCTGGATATATGCCTGCCGGTACTTTGGCTCCTCAATCTGATCGCTGGCCTGTTCGATGCCCCGGAGGAAACGGTCTTTCCTGCCAAAGAAGCACAGCACATCAAACCCACCCAACAGTTCTTTCAGTTTCCCGGTAGCTGCGGCCTGCTCCTGGGCGCAGACCTCGCCTAAACGCTCCATCCTCTTTTGGAACAGTTGGGGCAAGGCCAGCAGAATCAATCCCACCGCCACAGAAGCCAGCAGCAGAGACCAGTGGAGGGTAGCCAGCGCCACCAGACTGGTAATGACCCTCGTCACATAGGCGGTAAGGCAGACAAACGAATTCCATGCGGAGTCTTCGATGCGCTCCACACCGGTAGTGAGCCAGGACAGGTATTCTCCGCTCTCCTGGGCGTGGTAGTCTTGATGTGTTTTGTGCAGCAGTGTGGCAGCCATATCCCGCCTGACTTGGTTGTTCATGACCAGAATTGCGTGGGAAGCGGATTTCTCACATAGGATTTCCAACACTGAGGCCGTCAACCATATCCCGGTGTTGAGAGCTACAATCATAAGGAATCGGTGAGTGTTCCAGTCAAAGATCGCTTGGAACATCTGGATTTGTACCAGGGACTGCCAGGAGATCAGCCCGTACATGACTATCTGAATCAATAGAACCACAAGATTCTGTTTCCAAAACTTTTTCAAATAGTATGTCATGTCAATCTTCCTCGTTTTCTTTCCATTTTTCTCTCCGAAGCACAGGGGCCGTCCGCCCAGCCGTAGTAGTAGGAGGGGTGCCACCAGAGGTCAGCCAACGTGCAAAATAAAGGAGCGGTACGATTGCGTCATACCCCCAGGTACGGAAGGAGTGGCATACCCCGTCCTCCGTTTCCAGTGTTGCTGGTTTCAGCAAACCCAGGTCTGTCAATGCCGCGATTAGGTTTTCTGTCTCCTGGACTTCAATGCCGAGAGCCTTTGCCACTGCTCCGGGAGTGTAGTGGCGGAAGTCGCGGGCGGGTTTGCTGTGCAAATATTCCAGCAGTTCCAGACAATGAGGCATGGCCAGCACTTGGAACAGCTCGCGGCACAGGCTGTTTTTGGTCATGAACGCTTCATAGCCAGCCTCTGGCTCCGGCCAGATGGACACAAAGGACATATCATCGGCATTAACCCCAAACACCAAGCCGTCCTCTTGGAAAACAGATATTCGCCGCAGGACGGGATACGGTTTTCCATCCGCCTCATCGATCCACTCGCAGCGGCTTTCGCGATTAAACTTCGGGGCAGTCTTGTAGTCTCTGCCTTCCAGCAGAACAACCGGCCCCATAGCTGACCACACCAGCCGGCACAATTCGTTCAGTCGCTGGCCCTTGGGAACGCTGGCGATCCACCGCCGCACCGTGTCCTCCACGTCCGCCTGCTCCCCTTTCTCCCGGCCAAACAGAGCGTCAATGGACACCCCCAGCCGCTCCGCGATATCAGGTAGCAGCGTGATATCCGGTGCACCGCCGCACTCCCAGCGGCTCACTGCCTGGGCACTGATGCCAACGGCCTTACCCAACTCATCCTGGGTCAGTCCCGCAGCCTTTCTATATTGGGCGATCTGCTCACCTAACAGGTTGTTGTCCATGATGGAACCTCCTCGCTTTGATCTTGGCCTTGATCTTGACTTTATTGTAGCGAAATTCCCGCTTGTATGCAAGGCATGGAAACTTGGGCAAAAACAACTGGGGCTTGTTTTTACAATGCAGACAAGAGGGCATAAGGGGATAGAGCAAAAATGACGGCGAGGAATACTCCCCGCCGTCAACTATGTTTATGCATATATGAGTTCTTTGCCCACGATCTCCATCGCGCTAACCCGAATGTTGTTCATCCTGTCGACCCACGCCATTTGGTTGGTAGCTTTCAGCGCCTCAGTGACACCTTGGGCCTGGGCCATCTGCTGGATGATGGTTTCCAACCAATCTTGTGCCTGCTGGTCAATGTCGGCCAAGTAGCTGTTCAGCTTGCCGCTCAACTGCAAGTTGGTGTAGAGGGCTTTGCGATGTTCCTTGATATACCGCAGGTGCCGCTGACCCCACAGGCCGATGGACTGTTCTTCCTCTGGTGGTAAGGTCAGGCAGGGAATGTAATAGTCTCCCTGGCGCTCATACCACAGGCCGTTGCTCTCGTCAAAAATGTACTTGTCCATTTTGAAATTCTCCGCTATAATATATTCGCACATACGTCACAGTTTCTCGATTGCCACACTCTGTCATGTCGTGTTATGAGATTTTCTTTCCCTTGCTTTTGCCCTTATGGGCTGCCGGAACAAGGGTAACATTGTGTGAAACTGAGTAAAAGGATAAGGCGAAGTCACTGCGAAAAATCCTTTGTTTTCAAGGCTTTTGGAGGACTTTGTTAATGCCCTATGGCAAGGGATAACTTCCCTTAAAATTGGGCAATTCCAATTCCAGTTTATCGGGGAGTTGTGGAACTGATATCGTAGTACACAACACGGTATACGACCGAAGCTGCTTCAAATTGCTTAAAACCATATCAACAAAGGTAACGGAATATTGGAAATGCTTAAAACTACACAACATTGGTTAAGGCTGAACCCATGTCCCTATCATGGAAAGCTATAAGACCATGAATCAGACACAACAGGGAATTTTGGCGTTTCACGAACGGATCACGCCGCTTTTGCAGGCGGTGTTTGCGCAGTACGGGCCGCGGAACACGCCGAAGGTCTACCGTACGATTTTGCAGCCCTGCCGGCGGCTGCTCCAGAAATGCTCCTGCAAAAGCGCCATGGACATGAGCCGCTACTGTACCCTTGCGTATTGGCTTTATATTTACAGCAACAAACCGGCAGCACTTGCGCTCTGCGAGGCGGTACACGACATGGAATTTCCGTTTGAATTCGGGTATTGGCAGGGCGGCATTCAAAATATTTACGGGCTGGAGATCCGCATCGCGCGCGAGCTTTTGGGCGAAGACAGAAGGGATATCGTTCCGCCCGCACTGTTAGACTATTTCTGTTCCAAAAGCGTGAAAAAAGCAATGCGTTACCCGCAGGTGATGCCGGCGCAGAATCTTCCCTCCCCGGATCATCCGCTGTACGAGGCGGAAATGCTCCGGGTACTCTATCGCCTGATCGGCCACGGCGAAACCGGGCTTTTCACGGAGCTGGAACGCCATCGGGAAGAAGTCGAGCAAACGATTTGCCTCTGTGTGGAACGTCTGAGGGATCTTTGAATCAATCGCAATCGGGCGCATTTGATCGCCATTCGTCACACTCAATCGCCATCGGTCGCCGCGCGTACTTTAGCGGCGGATCATCCAATATCCCGTCCAGCACACCTGACGCCATTCCATCCAATATTCCGACCCCGCCAGAGCATTTCCTGAAAGAAGAATGACTGGCGTCTGTCCCTGCCGGATCGCTGCCGGACGCCGGACAAACGATAACAAACAAACGAGCACAAAAAGGAGCAAAGCCATGAATTTTTCTTCAGTCATCTCGGAAATCAAAAACGCAAAATGTGTCGGATTCCGCTATCAGCGCGCGGGGCACACGCATTTCCGCGACCGTGTAACGGTGTATTACGACGGGCGCATTCTGTTCGAGCGCTTCTGCTACGGCGAAGCGGCGGGCCTTGTGTTCAGCGTTTGGGCACAGAGTGCGGACGAAACCGGCGCGCCGCAGTGGGATTTTTCGAAATGCCTTGTCTCGAACGCGCGCGAGGAGGTGCCGCACCAGCTGACAGGCGCAGGGGAGGGCGGCCTCGTGTTCGACGGCAAGCCCGTGATTTGGGAATGTGTCGGCCGGCTGCGCAAAGACAAAGCCAACGGCTACGGCGGGCCGATCAATGCGCTGAAACGGATGCTGCGCGGGAAAAAGTAACGCTGTTCTCATCCACTGTTATCGTGCAGTAAAACGTAAAAACCACGCTGAAGGACAATCGCCTTTCAGCGTGGTTCTATAACAGGCTGTTTTCGTTTTTCGGAAAAATGTATTTTTTGATGCCCTGTTTTCTCGGAAAAATGTGCGAAAATCATGTTCTAAAATCCGGAAAAATGTGTTATACTTCATGCTCGAAAAACAAAACAGCTTCTGTGACGGAACAAAGGGGTTCATTATGAAAACAATTATATTGGTCCGGCACTCTGAACCGCAGCGAACGGCGGGGATCCCCAATGATAAAATTCCATTGAGCGAAACAGGCAAAACGCTGGCAAAAATCTTTTTTGCGCAAAAAATCTTCGAAAGCTGCAAATGCGTATATTCCTCTCCTTACCGAAGGGCGGCTGAAACAGCAGGCTATTTATCAAAAGAAATCGTTTTTGATGAACGCTTGCAGGAGCGCGCTTTGGGGGATCTGGAGAGCTTGGATGAGACTTTTTGGGCAAAGCAATATGAAAATTACGATTTTAAAAACCGAAACGGCGAATCTATGAACGAGACAGCCTGCCGCATGAATTCCTGCATCGGGGAAATACTCGGACTGCTGCGGGAGGGAGAAATGGCTGCAGCCGTATCCCATGGCGCAGCGATCTGTGCCTATTTGACAAAACACTGTAGGATCACGGTGGTAAACGCAAATGAAAAAACAAGACGGATCCAGTTTGGGAAAGAAACGATTCTAAACGGAAAGATCCATACTCCTTGCGCATTTGTGCTGAAATTTGAACGGGACAAGCTTGTTTCACTGACTTATCACCCCTGCGTGCGCGGATAGTGAAACAGGCAGTGATGGACAAATACCGCAAATCACCTAAAAAACCACGCGGAAAGGGCAACTGCCTTTCCGCGTGGTTTTTTCAACAATTTGCGTTTGCTCTGTGGAAAATTCGCCGCCGAAACGCGCACGGCGATTTTGCGGGTTTATTCAGAGGTTTCCCTGTTCTTTACAGCTCGATCTTCCCGTACAGCGGCAGATCGGCGCCGTCGTTGATCGTCTCGGTGCGCACCGGCACTACCGGTGCGGCGGAGGGGTCGCGCGGACGGTCGGCAAATTCGCGGGGCGGGGTGCTGCTCCGCGGGCCGCGGCCGCCGTCCCGGTCACGACCGTCACGATCACGGCGCGGGCCGCGATCGCTGTAATTCCGGTTTGCGCCGCCGCGGCCGCCGCGCCCGCCTCTGCCGCCGCGGTTCTCGCGCGGGGGACGGGCATTCGGGTTCGTGCAGGAAATGACGACGCGGCGGTTTGCGCCCTCGCCGATGGATTCGCTCTTGACGCCCTCCATCTCGCTGATGGTGGAATGGATGATGCGGCGCTCGTATGGGTTCATCGGCTCTAACGTATGGCCGCGGCCGGTGCGCGCTACCTTGGCGCCGATGCGCTTCGCAAGCGCCACTAAATTTGCCTCGCGCTTGGAGCGGTAATGGTTGATGTCCAGCCCGATCTTCATATAATCGCCGCCCGATCGGTTCGCCACAAGGCCGGTGAGGTAGCTGAGCGCCTCCATCACCTCGCCGCGGTGGCCGATGAGGGTGCCGGCATTCTCGCCCTCGATGCGCAGCACGGTGGCCTCACCCTGGCGCACGGGCGTGATCTCGATGTTGTCCACGCCCATCTTTGCGCACACCTCGCGCAGGTACTCCACGGCGTCGCGCGCCTTCTGGTTTTCGGAAAGGTCGATGATCTCTTCCGGCGCTGCGGGCTCCTCAGACTTCGGCGCGTCCGCTTCTGCCTTCGGCTCCGGCTTTGCCGCTTTCTTCGGCGCGGCGGTCTCTTTTTTCTCCGGCTTCGCCTTCGGCGGCTCGGGCTTCTTTGCGGGCGCGGCGCTCACCGGCGCGGCCGGCGCCGGGACGATTTCTTCCTCGTCTTCCTCCTCCACATAGGCGCGCACCTTTGCGGGAATGCTGCGGAACAGCTTGCGCTGCGGCAGCTCCAATACTTCGATCCCGGCCTCGTCCGCGCCAAGGCCCAGCTCTGCCAATGCGAGTTCGGTGGCCTCCTCCACGGTTTTTGCCGTCTTGATCACTTCACGTACCATCTTTATCCTCCTTGTGCGTGTAAAACCGGCGCTTATTCGTCCTTATAGCGCTCTGCTTCCAGCTCGCGGGCGCGGGCAAGGCGGATGCGGGCAAGCTCCGCCTCGCTTACTTCCTTTACTTCCTCGGCGCCGTCCGCGGCAACTACTTTTACCTGCTTTTTCTTCTTTTTCTCGGCGCGCTTGGCCGCGATTTCCTCCTGGACCTGACGTTTCATTTCCTCCGGATCGTAGATCTTCTTCAAAATCAGCGACTGCCCGAGCACCAGCACGTTGGACACGGTGTAGTACAGCGAGAAGCCGACGGGGATCGTAAAGCCGATCCCAACGAACATGATGCTCATGAACCACATCATGATTTTCATCTGGTTCTGGCCCTGCATATCCTGCCCGCTTGTTTTTGTAATGATGATCTGCGACAGGATCATCGAGACGCCGGAGAGGATCGGGATCACCATCAGCAGCAGATTCTCCGCCGTGAAAACGGTGCTGTCAAACCCGATGTGGGGCACGCTGGAAAGATCGAGACCGAAAAACTGGAAGTTGAACGCCGAAATATTCGCGATCTGCTCGGCGCTGAAAATGGACGCAAACGCAGCCGGCGTCTCTTTTACGATGTTGATGATCGTATTCTGCACCGTGTAGTTGTTTGCCACAAGGCTCATGCCGAGGGAACTGTTCGCATATTCCACCGCCTGCGTGATCAGATCTGCCGGAACATGCAGGATGTACTGCAGCGGGCGGTATACCACCTGGATGATGCCGAAGAGGATCAGCATGTTCAGGATCATGGGCCAGCAGCCCGCCGTCATGGACATGCCGGTCTCTTCCTGCAGCTTCATCAGCTCTTCCTGCTGGCGCTGCTTATCGTTTGCCCATTTCTTCTGGATCTCCTGGATCATCGGGTTATAGGCGGCCATGCGGGCCGTGCTCTTTTGCTGCTTTACGCTGAGCGGGAACATCAGGATCTTTGTCAGCAGCGTAAAGATGATCAGCGTCCAGCCATAGTTTGGAACCAAACGGTAGATCCAGTCCATGACGATGCCGAAAATGGGTGCGAGGAAGCCTAAAAAACTCATGTTGTTTGTCCTGTTCTGCCCATGCGCCGGGCTGGTTATTGTGAAAAGCCGCAGCCTGAAACAAAACGGCCTCTCTTTTTATCGGTGGGACGCACCGCGCGCATCCGGTGCGTATTTCGGTGTCAAATGTGTAAAACCGTGCGGACGCATTCCGGGCGGACGTGTTCCGCGCATCCTGTCCCTGTGCGGCCGCGCGCCGGGCCCCGCTATTTTTCCGGCCGCCATTTCCCCTTGGGCGGCACAGGGTCGAGCCCCGGACGGCCAAAGGGATTGCAGCGCAGGATGCGCCATGCCGTGAGCAGGCTGCCCTTGAAAAGGCCGTGCACCTGAAGCGCCTCGATGGCATAGCTCGAGCAGGTGGGGTAAAAGCGGCAGTTATCCCCCAGCAGCGGGGAGATCCACCTCTGGTAGCAGCGGATGAGAAAAATAAAAAAACGTCTGATCATTTGTCGCCTGTCACTTCAAACCTGTCACTTCAAATGGGAGCGGCCTCTTATGCTGATGCTGCCGGTGCGCGGCTGCCTATGCGGGGTCCTTCAAAACGCCCGCGGCGCGCAGCAGCTTCGCAATTGTTTTCGCCGCCTGCGTGCTTTTGAGCCGCGGCGTCTGCCCGCGCGCCACAAATACCAGATCGTATCCGCCCACATCCGGCGGCAACGTCTGCTGCAGCGCGGCGCGGATGACGCGGCGCGCGCGGTTGCGCGTGACGGCATTGCCGACCTTTTTGCTTGCGGTGATGCCCACGCGCGTATGGCCCAGCCGGTTGCGGTTCACATACAGCACCACATGGGGATGGACAA
Organism: Subdoligranulum sp.; assembly: GCA_014799685.1. GTDB lineage: Bacteria > Bacillota > Clostridia > Oscillospirales > Ruminococcaceae > Ruthenibacterium. Next base: position 102,972 of record JAAVHN010000005.1, read on the forward strand.
ACGATTTGCCGCGCGTATAGGCGCGCGTGAATTCATTGTTGTGTGTCAGGGGACGATAGCGCATCCGCGATCCCTTCCGTCGGGGAAACTCTGGTTTTGACAGGCGGGTCAAACCGGCAGGCAGATTTTCCGGCAAGGACAGACGAATCCTGATGCCGTTTCCCATGCCGCCCGGAGGGTACCCGGCGCCTGACGCAGAGATTTCCGCAAAGTACCGAAACATATTTTTTGAAAAAGCATACGCAAAAAGGCCACTGATCCAGTGGCCTCGCTTTGCGGCACGCCATGAAAACATAGCGCAAAGTGCCCGGACAAAACCAAAGGCCGTCCGCTTCTTGCTGCAGAAAACAGCGCCGGGGAATGCTTTTCCTTAAACGGTCAGTTTGGCGCGGCCCTTCGCACGGCGCGCATTCAATACCTTGCGGCCGCTGCGGCTCTTGCTGCGGGCCAGAAAACCGTGCGTGACGGCACGATGGCGTTTTTTGGGCTGAAATGTACGTTTCATAAAATTTTCCTCCTCATAGTAAGGCAAAATCACAACATATTGTGATGCCGTATTGACAAAACACAAGGAAACGCTGTCATCGAAAGAAGACAACCCTGCAACATAAAAGTATACCCGAAAAAGCGGCCTTCTGTCAACACTTTTTTCGATTTTCAGGCTTTTTTTGGGCCTTTTGGGGCTTTTTGGGTTCTCTTTTGGAACAGCCTGAACAGACCGTGCCTTTCCCACGCCATCCTTTGGGCCGGTACAGTCGCCCGGGCCGGCGCACCGCGGCGCGCTGAATGCAAAATTCCTGTTTTTCGCCTTGCCAAAAGCAGCCGGCACAGCAGGCCGGCTGCGGCGCCGCAGGCAGCATGTTTTGCAGCGCTGTATGCCGTGCCGTATGAAGCGCCCTTTGCCGTATTATTCGCTTCGCCGTTTCATTTTCCGCATTTTGGCCCATACTGATGGAAAAAGCAGAGAAAAAACGCGAAAAATTTTCTCGATCCTCTCTAAAAGAATTGTCCCAACCTGAAAATTGTGCTATACTTAATAACGTATATAGCAAAGGACAGACTGCTTTTGACGTCTGCCGCGCAGGCGGCCGTTGATCGGAGCCTGCCCCGAGAGATCGTAACGTTTGGAGTTGTTTTTGAAGTCATGAGTTCTTTTGACGAGGTTTTCGCCGCTGTAAAGGAATACTGCAAAGAGCGCCTTGCCCTGGCCACCTATAACCTGTTCATCGACGGCATCGAACCCGTCGGGTTTGAAAACGGCGCCGCGACGCTGTGCGTCCGATCGGAATTTATTCTGGGCATCGTGGATACGCGCTACCGCGAGCTTTTGGCCGAGGCGTTCCGCACGCTGCTGGGGTTTGACGTCGCGCTGCAGTTCACGCTGCCCGACGCCGCGCCCGGCGAGGCGGCTGCCGCGCCCGCGGAGAATATGGGAAATTACGAATTCACCTTCGAAAATTTCATCGTCGGCTCCAACAACAAATTTGCGCATGCGGCGGCGCAGGCCGTGGCGGCAAACCCGTCCGGCGCCTATAACCCGCTGTTCATCTGGGGCGATTCGGGCCTTGGCAAAACACATCTTCTGGGCGCCATCCAGTCCGAAATCCATAAAAATTATCCCGCATACAATATCGTTTACGTGGACGGCGAAAAATTTACCAACGAGATCATCAGCGCCATCCACGACAACACCACGGCCCAATTCCACAACAAATACCGCGCGGCGGACGTGCTTTTGGTGGACGATATCCAGTTTATCGGCGGCAAGGAATCCACGCAGGAGGAATTTTTCCATACATTCAACACGCTGTACAACTCCGGCAAGCAGATTGTGCTTGTCAGCGACAGGCCGCCCAAGGAGATCAAAAGCCTTGAGGAACGCCTGCGCTCCCGCTTTGAGATGGGCCTGACGGCCGACATCCAGCCGCCGGATTTTGAGACGCGCATGGCCATCATCCGCCGCAAGGCAGACCTGCTCGGCATGGACCTGCCGGACGACGTGGCCGAGTACATCGCAAACCGGCTGAAGAACAACATCCGCCAGCTGGAGGGCGCGGTGAAAAAGCTGAACGCCTACCGCAAAATTGAGGGCATCCAGCCCGTGATCGGCGTGGCGCAGAACGCCATCAAGGATATCCTGAACGAATCGCAGCCGACGCCCATCACCGTGGAGAAGATTCTCTCCGAGGTGGCGCGCACCTACAACACCACGCCGGAGCTTCTGCGCGGGCCGTCGCGCAGCCAGAGCGTATCCACGGCGCGCCAGGTGAGCATGTACGTAATGCGTGAGATCACCGGGATGAGCATGGAGGACATCGGCACTGAATTCAAGCGCGACCATTCCACGGTGGTGTACTCGGTGAAAATCCTGCGCAAGCAGATGGAAAAGGACGCCCGCATGCGGGAAACCGTGGAGGACATCATCAAAAACGTGCGCGCGTAGCGCCTGCCCGGCTTTGCCGGAGCGCCGCACCTGTTTTCTGCCCGGCGGCCGGCAGGAAAGCGATCCCTTTATTCTGCAGACGGCTGCACCAAAAGAAACGGTTCCCCCGTTTGACAAATGACAAGCCGGAAAGTTTTCAACACGACTTTCAACAATTAACAATTCTTTTCCACAGACCTTCACAGCAGGAAAAAACCCGCTGTTGAAAGCGAAACGCATTTCAACACACTTTTCACAGAAAGAAAAGCGGACAAAACACGGCTGTTTCCAGCAGATCCGGCATCTTTTCACAAATCAACAGCCCCTATTACTACGACTATTCATATCTTTCTCTGAAAAGCAGGAAAAAGGAGCGTCATCCATGAAAATTGTTTGCGACCGCACCCTACTGACAAACGCGGTAACCGGCGTATCCAAGGCCGCGACACAGCGCAGCTCGATCCCCGTACTGGAGGGCATTTTGCTGAAGGCCGACGGCTTCCAGCTGACACTCACCGGCTACGACCTCGAAATGGGCATCACCACCAGCATCGAGGCAAATGTGCTGGTACCGGGCGAAATCGTGCTCTCGGCAAAGCTGCTCGGGGACATCATCCGCAAGCTGACGAGCGATGAAATCGAGATCACCGTGAGTGAGACCGGCAACGCCACCATCAAGGGCGGCGTACCGGAATTCAATATCATGGGCATGAATCCGGGCGATTTTCCCGATCTGCCGAAGCCCGGCGCGGATCAGACACTGGACATCGACACGGCCACCCTGCGCGAAATGGTGGAAACGACTCTGTATGCCGTCTCCGTGGACGACAAAAAACCTGCACACACGGGCGAGTTGTTTGTGATTGAGCCAGAGCAGCTGACGGTTGTCGCGCTGGACGGCTTCCGGCTTGCGATCACGAAACGGCCCGTTACGGCGGCAAAGGAGATCAGCATCATTATTCCGGCAAAAACGCTCAGCGAGACCATCAAGCTGTTTACCAACGAAGACGAGATCATCCACATCGCCGCAAACCGGCGCTTTGTCGTATTTTCCTCGCAGTCGTATACGGTGATCAGCCGGCTGATCGAGGGCGATTTCCTCGATTACAAGCGCGTTCTGCCCGAGGGCTTCCGCACGCGCGTCACCGTGGATGTGCGCGATTTCATGAGCGCCATCGAGCGCGCCGGCCTGATCATCACCGAGCGGCTGAAAAACCCGCTTCGCATCACGTTTGACGATAAGATCACCGTGCGCTGCCAGACGACACTGGGCAAGGTGGTTGACGAGCTCGACGCGCAGATCGAGGGCGAGCCGGTGGAGATCGGCTTCAACAACCGCTATCTGCTGGACGCGCTGCGCTATTCGTATGCGAACAAGCTTGTCTTCGAGCTGAACGGCCCGCTCTCGCCCGTAAAGGTACTGCCGGAGGACGGCGATGATTTCCTGTTCCTCGTGCTGCCGGTGAGGTTCAAAAATGACTGACCGCATCGTGATCCACACGGAATTCATCAAGCTGGACGCGCTTTTGAAATACGCCGGGCTGTGCGAGACGGGCGGCGAGGCAAAGGCCGCCGTACAGGAGGGCCTTGTCTCGGTAAACGGCGATGTATGCACGATGCGCGGCAAGAAGATCCGGCCGGGCGACCGTGTGTGCTTCGACGGAACCGAAATCGGGGTATCGGGCGCGTGATCCTTGAAAAACTGACGATCGAGAATTACCGCAACATCGCGTCGGCCGTATTTGAGCCGGGGCGCGAGCTGACGGTGATCTGCGGCAAAAACGGGCAGGGCAAAACCAACCTGCTTGAAGCCGTCTGGATGCTGACGGGCGGGCGCAGCTTTCGCGGCGCGAAGGACGCGGAGCTGATCCGCGAGGGCGCGGAATATGCCGTGGCCGAGGGCGTCGCAGAGGGCGGCGGGCGCGAGAACGAGATCCGCATTTTCGTCGGCGGGAATCCCGGCGCGCGCAAGACGCGCACGGCGCGCGTGAACGGCGTGGCGCACGGCCTTGCGGGGAACGCGGCCGGCACGTTCACGGCCGTGGTGTTCGATCCCGGACATCTGAGCCTTGTCAAGGGCGGGCCGGAGGGACGGCGGCGCTTTTTGGACACGGCGCTTTGCCAGCTGTACCCGGGCTATGTGACGCTGCTGCGCCGGTATACCCGGCTCGTCACGCAGAAGAACGCGCTGCTGAAACAGTATTTCCAGACGCCGGACGCGGACGGCCTGCTGGACGTGTTCGACGAAAAGTTAGCCGAGAGCGGCGCCGAGGTGAGCCGCCGCCGCCGGGAGTATCTTTCGCTGATCGGCCCCGAGGCGACAAGCACCTACCGCGAGATCGCCGGGGGCGGCGAGACGCTGACGCTGCAATATGAAGCCTCGTGCGAGGACGCGGCGGATCTTGCGCGCATTCTGCACGAGAGCCGCCGGCGCGATACGGCTGCGGGCTTTTGTACGGCCGGCCCGCACCGGGAGGATCTTTCGATTGTTGTGGACGGGCGCGAGGCGAAGCGCTTTGCCAGCCAGGGGCAGCAGCGCAGCGCGGTGCTGAGCTTAAAGCTGGCCGAGGCCGCCGGGGCACGGCAGATTACGGGCGAGCACCCGGTGATGCTGCTGGACGATGTGCTCTCGGAGCTGGACGAGACGCGGCAGGCGTATCTTTTGTGCCGTATGTCGCACCGGCAGACGATTGTGACAGCGTGCGACGCGAACCTGTTCGGCCGCACGGGCGGCAAGATCTGCCGGATGGAGAACGGCGTTTTGAGTAATTCATAATGCAAAATTCATAATTCATAATTTTTGGGATGGAAAAATGGATCTTTGTATTTTTGATCATGCCTTTTCGGAACATGATGGGATGATTTCCAAATAGAAAACAGGGAGGTGCGCATCGTGTATCTGCATCTGGGACAGGAAAGCATCATCCGCACCAAAGAGATCCTTGGGATCTTTGATTTGGACACGGCGTCGCTTTCCCGCGATACGCGCGCCTATCTGGCTGCGGCACAAAAGGCAGGCCGTGTCGTTACGGTGGCGGAAGAGCTGCCCAAAAGCTTTATCGTCACGGTGGGCGAGCCGCACACAGTCTATTTGAGCCAGATCTCCGCCGGGACGCTGAAAAAACGCAGCGGCTATGTGGAGGGCATCAGCAACCTGTAAGCAGAGCGTAGTGTTCAAAGTTCAGAGAAGCTTTTTGAAATCTTCACTTTCCCGGAAAGACAGAAGTATATTCGCGGTTTTGCATCCAATTTTCTGCAAACGCAGATTGCAAAAACAGATTATGAATTATGAAATAAAATGATCGGTCTATAATCAATACTTTTTGTATTATTATCAGATAAAAAAGCAGTTTGTAAAGTATGGAGAGGTATTATGGCAGAACAACAGCATCCGCAGCAGGAATACGGCGGCAGCCAGATCCAGGTATTGGAAGGGCTGGAGGCCGTGCGCAAGACACCGGGCATGTATATCGGCTCGACGGGCCCGCGCGGCCTGCATCATCTGGTATATGAGATTGTCGATAACGCCATCGACGAGGCGCTCGCCGGCTTTTGCGACCATATCGAGGTGACCATCGAGGAGGGAAACAGCATCCGCGTCGTGGATAACGGCCGCGGCATCCCGGTGGACATCCAGCCGAAAATGGGCATCCCGGCTGTGACGGTGGTGTTCACAATCCTGCACGCGGGCGGCAAATTCGGCGGCGAAAACTCCGGCTATAAGGTTGCCGGCGGCCTGCACGGCGTGGGCGCAAGCGTTGTGAACGCGCTGAGCGAACGGCTGACGGTGGAGGTGCGCAAAGAGGGCGTCCTTTACCGGCAAAGCTTTAAGCGCGGCGTGGCGGACGGCGATCTGCAGACGATTGGCGCGACGGACCAGCCCAACGGCACGACGGTGACATTCCAGCCCGATCCCGAGATGTTCGAGGTATTGGAGTACGATTACGATACACTGATCACCCGCCTGCGGGAAGAAGCGTTTTTGAATGCCGGTGTGCGCATTACACTGACGGACGAGCGCGCCGGAAGGCAGCGGCAGGAGAGCATGTGCTACGAGGGCGGCATCCGCAGCTTTGTGGACTATCTCCATCAAAAGCGCCAGTTGGAGGTACTGCACCCGGACGTGATCTATCTGAAAGGGCAGCTGAACAATTCCATCGCCGAGATCGCGCTGCAGTACAACAGCAGCTATAACGAGCTGCTGCTTTCGTTCGCAAACAACGTCAATACGGCGGACGGCGGTACGCACGAGGAGGGCTTCAAATCCGCCCTGACGCGCGTATTCAATGATTTCGGGCGTGAAAAGGGCTATATCAAGGAAAAGGACGATAATCTTTCCGGCTCGGACGTGCGCGAGGGCATGACGGCGATCATCAGCGTGAAGCTGACGGACGCGCAGTTTGAAAGCCAGACAAAGGCAAAGCTGGGCAATACCGAGATCCGCACGCTTGTCTCGGGCATCGTCTATGAAAAGCTGAAGGAATTTTTCGAGGAGAATCCCGCCGTTGCCAAGGCGATTTATGATAAGGCCCTGCAGGCGGCGCGCGCGCGGGAGGCCGCAAAAAAGGCGCGCGAGCTGGTGCGCCGCAAATCGGCGCTGGAAAACAGCCGTATGCCCGGCAAGCTGGCCGACTGCCGCGAGAAGGATCCCTCCAAGACAGAGATCTTCATCGTCGAGGGCGATTCCGCCGGAGGCAGCGCCAAGATGGGGCGCGATTCCAAAATCCAGGCGATTTTGCCGCTGTGGGGCAAGATGCTGAATGTGGAAAAGGCGCGCATTGATAAAATTTACGGCAACGACAAGCTGACGCCCGTCGTCACGGCGCTGGGCTGCGGCCTCGGGGAGGATTTCGACGTCTCGAAGCTGCGCTACCACAAGGTATTCATCATGGCCGATGCCGACGTGGACGGCAGCCATATCTGCACGCTGCTGCTGACATTTTTCTTCCGCTATATGCGCCCGCTGATCGAGGGGGGATATGTGTATATCGCACAGCCGCCGCTCTTTAAGCTGCAGAAGGGCAAGCAGGTGCGCTATGCCTACAACGATCCGGAAATGGCGCAGTTCTCGGCCGAGATGGGGCAGGGCACCAAGATCAGCCGCTACAAGGGCCTTGGCGAGATGAATCCAGAGCAGCTGTGGGAGACGACGATGAACCCCGAAAACCGCGTGATCGTGCAGATCACGATCGAGGATGCGATGGCCGCCGACGAGACGTTTACTATCCTGATGGGCGATAAGGTGGAGCCGCGCAAGGAATTTATCGAAAAGAACGCCGCTTACGCGAATTTGGATATTTAATTTGATTTTCTGTGAGAATTGAAAAAAGCGCCGGCGCGACATACCGGCGTGGTGTGTTTCAAAAAATTTTATTTTTAGAGTACGCAATCGAATCGTATAGAGAGAATAGGAAGAGAACATGATCGAAAACAGTATCACCGAAGGGACGAGGCATATCGTCCGGGACATCAAAGAAGAGATGGAATCCGCTTTCATCGATTATTCGATGTCCGTTATCACGGCGCGCGCGCTGCCCGATGTGCGCGACGGCTTGAAGCCCGTGCACCGGCGTATTTTGTATACGATGCACGAGCGCGGCAACGATCCCTCGCACCCTACCAAAAAGTCGGCCGACACGGTCGGCGCGGTGCTGGGCTCGTACCACCCGCACGGCGACGCCTCCGTCTATGACGCGATGGTGCGTCTGGCGCAGGATTTCTCGCTGCGCTATCCGCTGGTGGAAGGGCAGGGCAACTTCGGTTCCGTAGATGGGGACCCGCCCGCTGCCTATCGTTACACCGAGGCGCGCATGAGCCGCCTTTCGGTGGATTTGATGCGCGACATCGAGAAAAACACCGTCGATTTCATGCCGAACTTCGACGAATCGAAGCAGGAGCCGACCGTGCTGCCCTGCCGGGTGCCGAATCTGCTCATCAACGGCTCGAACGGCATCGCCGTGGGCATGGCTACGAACATTCCGCCGCACAACCTGCGCGAGGTGATCGACGGGCTTGTCGCGCTCATCCACGACCCCGATATCGAGCTGGCGGGGTTGATGGAGCACATCAAGGGGCCGGATTTCCCGACGGGCGGCGTAATTATGGGGCGCAGCGGCATCCGCGCGGCGTATGCCACGGGCCGCGGCAAGATTACACTGCGCGGCCGTGCGTCCATCGAGGAAAAATCGAACGGGCGCTTCCAGATCGTCATCACCGAGATTCCATATATGGTGAACAAGGCGCGTATGATCGAGAACATCGCTGACCTTGTGAAGGAAAAGCGCATCGACGGCATCTCCGATCTGAACGACGAATCGAACCGCGAGGGCATGCGTGTCGTGGTGGAGGTAAAGCGCGAGGCCAACCCGCAGGTGGTGCTCAATCAGCTGTACCGCTTTACGCAGCTGCAGGATACCGTCGGCGTCATCATGCTCGCGCTCGATAAGGGCGTGCCCAAGATCATGACGCTCAAGGAAATGATGCAGAAATACCTCGAATTCCAGGATGAGGTGATCCGCAGGCGCACCGAATTTGATCTGAAAAAGGCCGAGGAGCGCGCGCATATTTTGGAGGGCCTGCGCCGTGCGGTGGATATCGTCGATGAGATTATCTCGACGATCCGCGCCTGCAAGGGCGGCAAGCCCGAGGCGAAGGCCGCCATCATGGAGAAATTCGCGTTCGACGATCCGCAGGCGACGGCCATCGTGAATTTCCAGCTGGGCCAGCTGGCCGGACTGGAAATTTTGAAGATCGAAAACGAGCTGGGCGAGCTGCAAGCAAAGATCGACGATTGGCGCGATATTCTGGCCAACGACGCGCGTGTGCTGCAGGTGGTGGAGGACGAGCTGAACGCCATGCGCGAAAAGTACGGCGATGAGCGCCGCACCGAGATCGCGCACGTTTCCGGCGAGGTGGACATCGAGGATCTGATCCCCGAGGAGACCTGCGTTTTCACGCTGACGCACGCGGGCTATATCAAGCGCCAGCCGTCCGATACGTATCAGGCGCAGCGGCGCGGCGGGCGCGGCATTACGGCGCTCTCCCGCAAGGAGGAGGATTTCGTCGAGGAGCTGTTCCTCGCCTCCACGCACGACCACCTGCTGTTCATCACCGACCAGGGCCGTGTGTTCCGTCTGAAGGGGTACCAGGTGTATGAGGGCAGCCGCACGAGCCGCGGCGTGAATATCGTGAACCTTTTGCCGCTGCAGAATGGCGAACAGGTCTCGGGCATGCTGCGCGTGCCGGAGGGCAGCGAGGAAAGCTTCCTCACGATGGTGACGCGTTCGGGCGTCATCAAGCGCACGCCGCTCTCGGCCTATAGCAACATCCGCAAGACCGGGCTGATTGCCATCAATCTGAACGAGGACGATGCGCTTGCGTGGACGCGCATCACGAGCGGTTCGGATGAGCTGATCATCGCGACGCGCGGCGGCATGGCCATCCGCATCCACGAGAGCGACGCGCGCCCGATGGGCCGCACGGCCACCGGTGTGCGCGCCATCCGGCTGAAAGCGGGGGATCACGTGGTCGGCGTCGGCATTGTGCGCGAGGGCGCGACGGTGCTGACGGTGACGGAGGAAGGCAAGGGACGCCGCACGAGCGAGAGCGATTACCGCACGCAGTATCGCGGCGGCCTCGGCATCCGCAACTATGGCAGCAAGGGCCATGTGGCGGGCCTCAAGGTGATTGACGAGACGGACGACATCATCCTCATCAGCCTGGAGGGTATCATCATCCGCATGCACGTGGCGGATATCAACGTACAGAGCCGCTATGGTTCGGGCGTGCGCGTGATGCGCCTTGCCGAGGGCGACCGCGTTGTCACCGTGGCGCGCACCGAGCATTCCGATGAGGAGGAGACCGTGAAGCCCGAGGAGGACGGCGAGGCCGAGCCGTCGGCCGAGGAACTGGCGGCGCTTGAAGCCGAGGAAGCCGAAGAAGCGGCCAAAGCCGGCGAGACCGCGGCAGCCGGTGCGGACGGCGGCGATGCCGGCGAAAACGGGGAAACGGAGTAAAATTATAAAAACAGGCCGGGAAAAATCGCAAATTTCGGCTCTGGCGTCCCGGCGGCGTTTTTGCCGCGGCGAATCGCAGCTATTTTGAATCGATCACGGAACACATTTTTGAAGACGTATGTTTGAAAATACTTTTTTATGTTTTTCCGTGATCGGTTTTAAAGCTATCGGACCATTCTGAAAAAGCCAACATAAGGAGTGCTGTTTTATGGATATGAAAAACTGGAATGTCGACAAGACGCAGATTGCCGCGCAGCAGGAAGCGCTGAAAAAGAGCATGAATTTCTCGTATATCGGGCATGGCCCGCGCGCGACGGGTTTTTTGGCCAAGGAATTCAAGCGCAAGCCCGGCCTGTACGCGCGCTGCGTGCAATGCGGCTACTATATGCCGCTGGACGCAAAGGGCGAGGAAAACTGCATCTGCGGCAATCTGCACCGCGACGAACGCACGTTTAAAAGCGACCTGCCCATGACGGAGGTTGAGATCTTCAAGGGCGAGAAGAGATAAATCCTGAATACACAGCCGCCCGGAGGAAGCATTGCTTCTTCCGGACGGTTTTTTGAGGGAGAGAAAGTTTTGAAAGTCGTAATTTCGGCAAGCGTCCGGCTGCAGGCGGAAATTCAGCGTTGGAAGAATTTTTTTGAAGAAAAAGGCTGCGAAATACTGGACGCTCCAAAGCCGGTTGATCCGCAGTGCCTGATCCAATGCTATCCTGAAATTTACCGGAATTTTATGGAGAGCATCACAAGAGCCGATCTGCTGTTTGTGATGAATGAGGACCGGGACGGCATTCCCGGGTACATCGGTGCGGAAACCTTTGCGGAGCTTTCCTTCGGGCTTGCACGGCGCACAGTAGACCGTCAGAAAATTGATTTGGTGCTTTTGAAAATGCCCGATTCGCGCGTAGCTTGTTTTGAAGAGGTCAGTTTGTGGCGCCGGCTTGGATGGATCAAAATTCTGGGCGAGGAGATCGTTTTATGACGTCATGGGAATACTTCGCGGACGATCGTGTGGGCGGTGCGGATTTTTTGGAAATCGCGCGGCGCGGCACAGGGGAAGTGCTCTTGTGTACACAAAACGCGATTATGATGCACGAGCCTTCGAGCGATTTGATTTTGCTTCATACGAAGGATAAAGCGGCGGCCGGGGCGATGCTCACCATGCTTGAGCCTGCCGCGCAATACGCCGTGCACGGGGACCATCTTGCGCGGCTTGTACAGCAGAAAACGGGCTTTCGCCTCTGGGAAAAATGCGTGCAGGTTTGCTACATGGAGGAAAAAGCGCCGGAATCTGTACCCGGCGTAGAATTTAAGATGCTCGGGCCGGAATATGAAGCGATCGTTGTGGAACATTATGGCGACGTGATAGATGCGGATTATGCAAAAGAGCGCCTTGCGGCGGGCGTAGTGCTGGGCGCGTTTCTCGACGGTGCGCTTGCAGGTTTCATCGGCGCACATCCCGAGGGCAGTATGGGAATGCTGCATATTTTCCCAAAATACCGGCGGCATCACCTCGGCTATGCGCTGGAAGCGGAGCAGATCCGCCGTTTTTTGGAGCAGGGAATCATCCCATTCTGCCATATCGTTCATGACAACGAGGCATCGCTTGCGCTGCAAAAAAAACTTGGATTGACGTTTTCGGATGAGCTCGTCTATTGGTTTTATAAGGATTGAAAGAAACGTGGAACAGAAAAATCAGTTTGATTACAAACAGGGAACGACCATCGCGGCTCTTGCCACGCCGCCGGGGATGGGCGGCATTGCCGTGGTGCGCATTTCCGGTGAGCGCGCGTATGAAGTGGCTGCGGCCGTGTTCCGGCCGAAGGATCCGAAGAAGGATCTGCGCAAAGCGCGCGGCTATACCGCACTGTTCGGCCATTTTGTGCAAGACGGCGTGATTTGTGATGAGATAGTCGCGCTCTGTTTTCGCGCGCCGCGCAGCTATACCGGCGAGGATGTGGTAGAACTTTCGTGCCACGGCGGCAGTGCCGTCAGTGCGCGGCTGCTGCGCGCCTGCCATGCGGCGGGCGCCGCGCCTGCCGCGCCGGGCGAATTTACGCGCCGCGCGTTTTTATCGGGCCGCATCTCCCTCACACAGGCCGAGGCCGTGATGGACATCATCGGCGCGTCCTCCCGGCAGGGGGCGGACGCCGCCGCGGCCGTGATGGAGGGCGCGCTGTATAAAAAGATTGAATCGGTGCGCGCGCTGCTGCTCCCGCTTGCGGGGCACATTGCCGCCGCGGCCGATTACCCCGAGGAGGATGTGCCGGAGCTTGCCGATGCCGTCGTGTCTGATACGCTTTGTGCGGCGAGGTCCGTTTTGGATGCGCTGATTGCGGGATACGATACGGGCGCGGTGCTGCGGCGCGGCGTGCGCACGGCCATCGTCGGCAGCCCGAATGTGGGCAAAAGCACGCTTTTGAACCTGCTCTCCGGCTTCGAGCGCGCGATCGTCACGCCCATTGCGGGCACGACGCGCGACGTGGTGGAGCAGGAGATTCAGCTGGCCGGTGTGCGTCTGCTGCTGGCCGATACCGCCGGCCTGCGCGAGACGGACGATGCTGTGGAAGCCGAGGGCATTCGGCGCAGCTACCGGCATCTGGAGCGCGCGGGTCTCGTGCTTGCCGTGTTCGACGGCTCTGCGCCGCTTTCCGCGGACGATTTTTCGTTGGCGGAAAAATGCGCCGGGCGCCCGGCGGTGGCGATTGTCAACAAAAGCGATCTTTTGCAAAAGCTCAGCCAGGATGCGCTGCGGCCTTATTTTACCTCTGTAATTTCCATCAGTGCGCGGGATGCTGCATTTTTACCCGCGGTAGAGCGCGCCGTCGCGGATGCGCTGCGGCTTGCGCAGATCGACCCGGACGCGTGCCTTTTGGCAAACGAACGCCAGCTTTCCGCCGCCCGCGCCGCGCAGGATGCCCTGCGGGACGCACTGGATGCGCTGCAAAACGGTATGACGATCGACGCCGTGGGCGTGTGCATCGACGACGCGCTGAACGCACTCTATACGCTGACGGGAGAAAACGCCACGGATGATGTGATTGACGAGGTGTTTTCGAAATTCTGTGTGGGAAAATAGGCTGCACAGTTCCTTTCCGGAAAACGCTGTTTTCTGCTTTTTATGTTTTGCCTTTGATGATTTTTGTATTATTTTACCTCTATATTACGTTTCGTTTATCATTTGTATCAAATGCGCAGGAAAGAAAGAGCCGGACAGAGGAGGCATGGTTCATGGCATATCATGATTACTACATGCGCCAGATCGAGGATATGGGGCGTATGCTGGGAGAGATCCTGTTTATGAAGGTACAGGCGCCGATCCCGGATTTTGATGAGCAGGGAAACCTTCTGGAAAGCGGATTGCTTTACAGGCGGCTTTGCACGATGCTGGACGCGCGTGATGTGAACGGCGCGGAAAACCTGTTGTTTGAGATGCTGGAACGCTATCCGGAATATGATTTTCTGCGCGTTGCGCTGCAGTTTTATACAGACCTGGAAAAGTGGACGGATGCCGAGTTGAAGGAGGCGGATTTTTCCCGGCAGGAGATTTTGGAGGGCATGCGGGAGATCCAGAAATATATCGATGCACGGCAGAATGTGCGCAGTGATGCTTTGAGGGGAGATGGGTAAAATGGAATTTCGCTATGATACACAGCTTTTGATCGAGGGAAATGATTTGGACGAGGATGCGATCCGCGCTTATTTTCTTGCGCATTTCGAGGGAGATTGCCTTTTGGCCGTGGGAGACGAGACCTGCGTGAAGATCCATTTTCATACGAACGAGCCGTGGCAGGTATTGGAATACTGCGCGTCGCTGGGCGAAATTTTTGATATCGTCGTTGAGGATATGGACAGGCAGTCGCGCGGGATGAAGGGCTGATCTGCAGGCAGGCCTCTGTTTGGAAAATTTGCGGGATATCTGCAACCGGCAGCACTCTCTGTTCGTTTTTCAGGTGTAGGGTTAACACCCAAAAAGGCGAAGAAAAGGAGAGAAGAACATGCCGGATGATATGATCAGGCGCATGATCCGGGCAGTCGTTGAATCATTTCCGATCAGTGCGGTGAAAAAGGCGGATATCCTGCGAAATATCGTGGGGCAAAAACCGGAGGAGGATCAATAAATCATGTATTGCACTTTTTGCGGAAAACAAATCGCGGAAGATGCTGCATTCTGTCAGTACTGCGGAAAGCCCGTTCCACAGGGCAATGAGCTTGCGAAGCTGGTAGCTGCGGCGCGCGCCGGTGATCAGGATGCCGTCAGCGCATTGTATGAAAAAACTTACAGCAAGGTATTTTACACCGTCAAATCCATGATCAAGGATGAGGATGCGGTGTTTGATATCGTACAGGATACTTATTTAAAGGCATTTGCCCATTTGGATACCTTCGAGGGCGATACAAAATTTTTGCCATGGGTACGGCAGATCGCTGCCAATACGGCCCGGGATCATCTGAAAAAGAAGCGCCCGGTGCTGTTTGCGGAAATGACCTCTGACGACGGGCAGGATACGCCCGTGGAAGAGCTGCTGCCGGATGCGCACAGTGAGGATCTTCCGGATCAGGTGATCGACCAGAAGGAGACGAAGCGTCTGATCCAGGAAATCCTTGAGGAATTGCCGGAGGACCAGCGCGCGGCCATCGGTATGTTTTATTA
This sequence comes from Subdoligranulum sp., assembly GCA_014799685.1. Classification (GTDB taxonomy): domain Bacteria; phylum Bacillota; class Clostridia; order Oscillospirales; family Ruminococcaceae; genus Ruthenibacterium. The sequence goes on from JAAVHN010000005.1 coordinate 118,063, forward strand.
TGAGGAAATGTCCGTAAAACAGATCGCTGCTGCCATGGGCGCTTCCGAGAGCGCTGTCAAGAGCCGGCTGATGTATGCGCGCGGCAAAATTGAAAAGAAGGTTCTGGAACTGGAAAAGAAGGGTACGAAGCTCTACAATCTGGCTCCGCTTCCGTTCCTGCTGCTGCTGTTCCGCAGCTTGAAAACAGGTGCGGCCGAGGTGCCGGATGCGCAGATCTTGCAGGCTGTTCTTGCCGCGCAGCCTGTGGGCGCCGCTGCTGCCGGTACAGCCGGTACGGTAGCGGATACCGGAGCCTTGGGTACTTCCGGAGCCGAAACGGGCGGGCCCGCAGCGGGAACCGGAGCATTCGGAGCCGCCGGAACAGGTACGGCAGGAACAATGGCTGACACCGGAGCAGCGGACGCTGCCTCAGCCGGTACGACCGGAACCGCGGCGGGTGCCGGAGGCACGGCAGCTGCCGCCGGTGGTCTTGGTGCGCTGAAGATCGGGGTCATTGCGCTTGCCGCTGCTGCTGTGATCGGCATTGGTATTTTTGGCGCGGCACAGATCGATCCCCGCTCTGCCGGGCCTTCGGAGCCGTCTTCCATGGAGGATCATATGGACCGGGAGAATGCAGAGATTCCGGGGGCGTCTGCCGCCGCAGACGCGGCGCCGGAAGAGCTTACGCCCATCGACGCGGCTTTCGAGCAATACCGCATCATCATTGGGCAGGCGGATCGTTATGAATATGGAGCAGATCTTGTGCCAACCGGCTATCGGTATGCATTGGTGCAAATGCGGCCGGACGACCCGGTTCCGACACTGCTGCTGGAAGTGGAAACCGAGGATTTTATCAGCTATGCCCGCTTTTTCCAATATGACCCGGACACAAAAACCGTACGCCAGCCGGCCGAAACGGTGATGGAAGGTGTTGCGGGCGCAGGCGGGTACCGCGGCGGCCTCACCATGGCCGGAGACGGAGAGGGGATATTTGCTACGGAATGGTCCAGCGGAACCGGTGAAGCCAAGATTACACGGATCACACTGGATGGAGATGCTCCTCATTGGGAGGTCTACTGGACCGGCCGGATCGACCTTGTGCCCGATTCGATCACCCGCATTGCGATCGATTGGCACGAGATCGCGGACCTTTCCGCGCTGGACGGATGGACGGCGCCGGAATCAGGCGAGGCTGCGCTCTCTGATTCAGACGGTAGCGATGTGCTTCCTACGGATGGGGACCGCATTGTGCTTACGGGTACTGTCGGCGCATACGGTTATGATAAGATCATCGAGCTGCTCGGACTGCAGGAAGCGCCTGATCCCTATGTCCAGAGTGAGTATTATCAAACCGCGACCTATCATGTGATCGTGCTGGATGCGCCGCAGAATTTGTATCTCCATCACAGCGGCGGAAGCGATCGTTATTCCAGCAATGAGGTATTGATGATCTGCATCGACTACGCCGGCAACATGGACCAATATGAAGGCCGGCATATCACGTTCAGCATCGATCCATCCACTACCTATTGGCCAAGCGAATGGGCGCCTCCCCAGGGACAGCCCTTTACCAGCGACATTCATGTCCTTGAATAAAAAATTTAAAAATTTTTTCAATCATCTGCAACCATCCGGTTTCTTCATTCGTTTCATGGATGCAAACAGGCAAAACTGCCTTGGAAAAAATCTATGAAAGGTTCGGGATCGAAAATGAAAAAAACACTTATGATGAAGATTTTGTCCGGCGCTGTTTTCGCGGCAATCATCGTTGCAGGGACGGTGAACTCCGCAACCGCAGGGGCGGGTATCCATGTTGCCGCCGGGAGTAATGCATTCATTGCCGAGGCGGATGATGAGGGTTTGGCTGTGGAATCAGATGCGCTTACCGTTCCCAAAATAGAAGAGGCAGCCATAGAAAATGAGGCAGCCGCGGAAGATAAGAATGCTGCAAAAGAAGAGACTGAAGCGGCAGAAACGGCAGAAGCGGCCGTTGATGAAGGGTCAGCGGCTGCAGCCGCTGCAGCTGAATTGGCTGAAACCGATGACGCCAAAGCAGCAGAAGATGCNGGGGATGCTGAGGCTGTACCGTCCATCCAGACTGCTCAGAATGTTCAGCAAAATCCCCCGCAGGCAGTTCAGAACACACAGCAGGCGCAGCAGATCAATGTGGTGACGGAAGATGAGGAAGAGAACCAGGTCTATACCGCTACTTCTGAATCTGTCATCCGGATCGAGTTTCCGCCTGAGGAAGAGACAGGAGACGAGGAAGAAAACCAGGTTTATACCGCTACTTCCAAATACACGATCACAGTCGAATTTCCGCCGGAAGAAGNGACCGAGCCTGTTTATGTTGAAGTGCCGTTCTACAGCTGTAATTGTGGTTTCGAGACGTTCGATTATGACGAATTGAAACAGCACATGTTCCAGCATGCACTCAACGGTGACCGCAACAGCTACCATACCGGTATGGTGAAAGTTCAGCAGTAAGTNCANTACGATGAAAAGATCAAAGCGAAAACNGATTTTTCTCTGAAAAAACGGCATTAAAAAGGTCGCTTTGGAGATGGTTTTTATCCTCTCTGAAGCGGCCTTTTTATTTTCGATCGGGCATTCTGTCAATTGGATGATCTGTGTGCGGTGACTCTGTCAATTCCTGCTGCAGGATTTTAGCTGATCCAAGTGCTGAGCTTGAGAGAGGGGGCTGAAATGCCGGTAGGGCATACGCAGAACGATGGTTGGAAACGGCAGCGAACACGAGAGTCACCATTTGAATCAGAGTTTCCCTGAAAATTTTTNAAAAATTTTTCAAATATTTACAACCGAAAAGCTTTCTCAATCGTTTCATAGGTGCAAACAAGCAAAACTGCTTTAAAAATCTAAGAAAGGTTCGGGATCGAAAATGAAGAAACTGATGAGAAAACTGAAGAAAGTAAAAGCGTCTCCCTGGAACATGCTGAGCACTGGCGAAAAAGTTCTGAAGGTTATCATGATCCTTGTAAAATTGGCTTTGATCGCCGCGATTCTTGTGGCTGGGATCAGTCTGGTATTTGCCATTGGTTTTGCATGGCTGATATGCGCAGCTTTGGGCAACGATCCTGATGCGAACACGGTATATGTACGGCGGATCTGATATCCTATANNGCGCCCTCTATGTCCTTCTTTTTTGTGGTACAATATACATAAAGTATCGTAAAAGNAGGGTGTTCCATGNAGCCNGCTGCAAAGAAACCGGCAGACCTGCGCAAGGGAGGACATCATCAGAATGCGTATCCCGTTTGAGGAAAACACGTAAGACTGCTGCAACGGCTGCACACCGAAAGAAATGCGGGGTGCAGCCGCTATTTGCAGTTTGTGATCGTGTCTGATACATAAAGATGCACATTTGCCAGCTCTGCTTTTTGAANGATCTGATCATCAAATCCGCTTTTGNAAACACCCCTAAAATATTGTCCANTGCGCGGGGAAGAGCATGCGGTGAAAGGCAGATCTGTACGGTGGACAGATCCGTGGCCGCATGATATAATTTATTTGCACGCAGGGGTATTTGGNTCGTATTGTGTGATGCGAACGAGAAAACGCCGTAAAATGAAAAAATTGTTTTGCATGATTTTTGAACATGCGAATTTTAAATTGGAATATTTGATCCGGGAAAAGGGGCGGGAGCTTGGATATTTTGGGCGGCTATGAGGTCGTTGTAATCGGCGCGGGGCACGCGGGCATTGAGGCGGCGTGCGCCGCGGCAAAGNTNGGCGCGAAGACGGCGCTGTTCACATTGACGCTGGACGGCGTGGGCAATCTGCCCTGCAACCCGTCCATCGGCGGCACGGCAAAAGGGCACNTGGTGCGCGAGATCGACGCGCTGGGCGGCGTGATGGGCATTGCGGCGGATGCGACTTTTCTGCAAAGCCGGATGCTGAACATGGGCAAGGGCCCGGCGGTGCATTCGCTGCGCGTGCAGACAGACCGCCGGAAATACCACGCGTACATGAAGCATCTGTTGGAACGCACGGAAAATCTGGAATTGAAGCAGGCCGAGATCGTTTCAATCGACATCCAAAACGGCGCGGTGTGCGGCGTTGCCACACAGCTGGGCGCGTATTACACGGCAAAGGCCGTCGTGATTGCGACNGGCACCTATCTGGGCGGGCGTATCTTTGTGGGNGAATCTAACTTTGCGAGCGGGCCGGACGGACAGCACGCGGCCTGCGCGTTGACGGAATGCCTCAAAAATGCGGGCCTGCCGCTGCGCCGTTTCAAAACCGGAACGCCCGCGCGCGTACACCGGCGCAGCATTGATTTTTCGCGCCTGGCGCGCCAGCCGGGCGACGAGAATATCCAGCCNTTTTCGTTCCTGACAAAGGGCGAAATGAAAAACCGGGTCGANTGCTATATCGCGTTCACAAACAAGGAGACGCACCGCGTCATCCGGGAAAATCTGCACCGCAGCCCGCTCTATGGCGGGATGATCGAGGGCATCGGCCCGCGCTACTGCCCCTCCATCGAGGACAAGGTGGTGCGCTTTGCCGATAAAGAACGGCATCAGATTTTTGTGGAGCCGTGCGGGCTGGACACCGAGGAAATGTATCTGCAGGGCATGAGCTCCAGCCTGCCGGAGGCGGTGCAGAACGCGATGTACCGCACAATTGATGGTTTTGAAAATCTTGAAATCATGCGGCCGGCCTATGCCATNGAATACGACTGCGTTGACCCGACGGCGCTTTTGCCCACGCTGGAATGCAAGGGCATCGCGGGCCTGTATGGCGCGGGGCAGTTCAACGGCACCTCCGGCTATGAGGAGGCCGCCGCGCAGGGCCTGCTCGCGGGAATCAACGCGGCGCGNGCGGTGCAGGGNAAGCCGGGCGTTGTGCTGGCGCGGCAGGAGAGCTATATCGGCACGCTGATCGACGATCTTGTCACAAAGGGCGTGCTGGATCCGTACCGTATGATGACGAGCCGCAGCGAGTACCGGCTGTANCTGCGGCAGGATAACGCCGACGAACGCCTGACGCCGCTGGGGCGCGAGATCGGCCTGGTGGATGATGCGCGCTGGGCGGAGTTTTTGCAGCGGCGGGAATTGCGCCNGGCGGAAATTGCGCGCCTTTGCGCCACGACCGTGCGNCCGGCGGATGCGAACCCGGTGCTGCAGGAAAAAGGCGAACCGCCGCTTTCCGGCGGCGCTTTGGCGGGGGACCTTTTGCGCCGGCCGGCNCTGCATTATGCGGACATTGCCCGGATGCTGCCGTCGGCAGAGGGCATCACGCCGTTCATTGCCTATTGTGTGGAGACGGAGATCAAGTACGAGGGATATATCAAGCGCCAGCGNGCGCAGATCAATGCCGTGCGCCGGCAGGAGGAGACGCCGATTCCCTCCGGGTTCGATTATGCGCCGCTGGAAGGCCTGCGCCTGGAGGCGCGGGAAAAGCTTGCGAAGATTCGCCCGCGCAGTATCGGNCAGGCCGCGCGCATCCCCGGCGTAGGCCCCGCGGANATCGCATTCTTAACGGTTGCGCTTGAAAAATGGCGCAGNGAACACGCATANGCACAGAAAAATTGAAACAGCGCNAAAAAATGATTTCAATTCGATTTCGATTTTGTATTTGCTGGTNANAACTATCTTCCATAAAATTGTCTGTGCAGTGCCATGCATTTTTGTATTGGCAATACGCAGCTGGATGTGGAGAAAAAATTAAAAATATACAAAGTTTAGGGCCGCCCTTTTCAAAGGGCGGTGGGGTCCAGNGGTGAAACCCCTGGTGGGTTTGGGCGAAGCCCAACAACNGGTATGGTTNCGGGNAAAGCGAGAAAGGTGAGAAAAAGCATGATCGACAAACAGCGCCTGACGGAAAAGGCGGCGGAATATGGCATTGACGCCGCGCCCATTGCGCAGCAGCTTGCGCAGTACGCGTCTATTTTGATTTCTTATAACGAAAAGGTAAATCTGACGGCCATTACGGATGCCGAAGGGATCGAAAACAAGCATTTTATCGACAGCCTGTTGCTGGCATCGTGCCCGGAGGTACACGGGAAGATGGTGGANGTGGGNACGGGCGCGGGTTTTCCCGGCATTGTGACAAAGCTGTATAAGCCCGAAATTGAACTGACGCTGCTGGAACCGACGGGCAAGCGTGTGGATTTTCTGCGCTATGCCTGCGCACAGCTTGACATTGAAGCCGAATTTGCCAANGAGCGCGCGGAGGAAGCCGCGCGCAAGCGCTGGCGCGAGGCATTTGACGTGGCGACGGCCCGTGCGGTGGCTGCACTTCCGGTACTGGCGGAATACTGTCTGCCTTTGGTACGTGTGGGCGGCATGTTCATTGCTATGAAGGGNAGCGGCGCCGGGGATGAATTGCAAGCGGCGATGGGCGCAGTAGAAAAGCTTGGCGGGAAATATCACGACAGCCGCGCGTTTANGCTGCCGGATGGNTCGGCCCGCACGCTGCTGTTCTTTGAAAAAATATCGCAGACTTCGTNCGTTTACCCCAGAAACGGCGGAAAGATCGCAAAAGCCCCATTGCGTTGACAAGCCCCTCGTCGATTGGTGTCAATGGAAAATACTGGATTNTNCNGAAAGACCGTGNTATANTGGTTTTAAAGGCAAAACCACGGCACGGTCTTTTTATTTTGTTTGGATTTATTTCCCAGNAGTTTTATGAGGGACGGTTGCTTGTTTTGAAAAGCCATCTTCTGTGGGGGGACGTCCTTCCTTTCTTGACAACAAGAAAGGAAGCGAAAGAACGCCAAGGGGCTTTTTGTTCGGCTAAAAAAATTCAATTCCAAATTCCATTGCGAATTGAATTTTTTCTTAACGCCTCACTCCGCCTGCGCACGCACTGCGCCCGCAGGCGCGTTTCGGAGCGCAACCGAGCGAAGCGAGGCTCTTAGCGCGGAGACTGCCCCCTTGGAACCCCGACGGCAAACGCAGTGGGCCGCAGCCGTTCGCAGGGCACGCTGCGCGCACCCTGTTCACAGGCGTCCCTTGCGTGGGCGCTGTTACCCAAATCAAAGATTTGGACAGCGCCGCAAAGGAACGATTTTTCGCGGCCCCTCAACAGTAGTCAGAAGACATGACGGGGCCTTCATCGAAAAATCTTATTTTGATTGACAGATAGAGGAAACTTTTCTTTCTCTTTTGGGAAGATTTTCTATTGGAAAATTATCTGCAAATAAATATGAGGTAATCATTTTGATAATTTGCTATGTTTGCCTATACCGGATATAGGCAAACCCGGCAGACCATCTTTATTTTTTGTTTTTTCAAAAAAATTTACCGATCAAAAAAGGGGTGCGCGGACATGGCGAAGGAGAAGCTGAAGGAACAGGCGCGGGTTTGGCTGCTTCCGGTGGAGAAGGTTTTGCCTTCGCCGTTTCAGGCGCGGGCGGTATTTGATGAATTGGAGCTGAAAAAGCTGGCCATCAGTATTTTGCAAAATGGCCTTTTGCAGCCTATCAGCGTGCGGCCTACGGTGGACGGACGCTATCAGCTCATCGCGGGTGAGCGGCGTCTGCGCGCCTGTAAGCTGGCGGGCATGCAGAGCATTCCGGCGATCATCTATCATTTTGAGGACGAAAAAACGGCCGCGCTCAGTCTTTTGGAAAATTTGCAGCGGGAACAGCTGAATCCGTTCGAGCAGGCAAAGGCGCTGCGCGATCTTGTCAATCTTTGGAACTGCACGCAGGAGACCGCCGCCAAAAAGCTCGGTATCGCGCAGCCGACGCTTGCCAACAAGCTGCGGCTGCTGATGCTGACGCAGGAGCAGCAGGAAATTTGTATTGCGGCAAACCTTACCGAGCGCCACGCCCGTGCGGTGCTGCGTCTGCCTTCTTCGGAGCAGCGCACAAAGGCGCTGCGCGCCGCCGCCGAGCATACGTATAATGTGCAGCAGACCGAGGCGATGGTGGAACGCCTTCTGAATCAAAAGCCAAAGCAGAAACGCACCATCATGGTGCGGGATGTGCGTATTTTCGTCAATACCATCGACCGCGCCGTGAAGCTGATGACGGGCAACGGCATTCCCGCAACGGCGGAAAAGCGCGAACAGCCTGATTATATCGAATATGTGGTGCGTATCCCGACGGCACACTGTGTGGAAAATAAAGAAGCACTTTCCGGGAAACCTTGAAATGTTAAAGGCTCCAAAGAAATGTTAAAGGCCCAAAAAGCGTGCAGAGCCGGGAAAACAGTGCTCCCTCCATGTTCGACAGTTTTTCACTGTCTCTTATAGAGAAAGCATATCACAGGACCGGGAGAAAATTCTTTCGGCCTTTTTTGCTTTGTCCCGTTTTCCATTCGGAAAAGCTGTTTAATATTTATTTTTGGAACATTCATTTTTTGGTTGAACGGACTGTCTGCTTTCAATTTTAAAGAAAGCTGTGCGGTTTTCTCCATTTTATAAATCACGTGTTTGTTTTCAGCTGCTGCGGATTGAAATTCAAAATATAATGTGATATACTCGGAGAACAATAGATGAAAATTTGATGGGAGAGCACGGTATGTTTTATCAAAATGCGTTTCCGGTATTGGAATTTGACGACAGCCCGACGGCAAAATTGAACCCAGCCAATTTTGCGCACGATCAGTTTGATACGGATCAAATGATAATTACATTTTTTCCGGATGTTGTGAACAGATTGATCGCCGGCGGACAGATTACCGAGGAAAGGGTGATCCCCGGCGAGAATCCCTTTCCGGTGTATCGCTTTGCCGGGCAGCCCGATGTGCTGCTCACCTTGGGGCAGGTGGGCTGTCCTGCCTGTGCGGGAAACCTGGATCTGTTTCACGCGCTGGGCATTACGAAGGTAATGTTCTGCGGCGGGGGCGGTGTGCTCTACCCGGATATCGAGGTTGGGCAGGTGATGGTTGTGGAGGGCGCCATCCGGGACGAGGGCTTTTCGTACAAGTATATCGCGCCGTCCAGAGTGATCAATGCCGATCCGCAGGTTGTGAATACGATCAAACAGCACCTCGATGAGAAGAAGATCCCTTATTTTTCCGGCATTACCTGGACCACCGACGCAATTTTTCGCGAGACGCCCGATCGCATCGCGCGCAGAAAAGAGGAAGGCGCGAAGATCGTGGAAATGGAGCAGGCCGGGTGCATCGCCGTTGCGCAGTTCCGCGGCTTTGCTTATGGCGCGCTGATCTATGGCGGCGACGACCTTTCCGGAGATGAATGGTCGAGCCGGGGCTGGAATACCCGCGAGGGCGTCCGGTACGATCTTGTCATGCTGTGCAGGCAATTGGTCGGGATGATTTGAACAAGGCACATATTTTTATTCCCAATTCGGCTGCGTATTGCCAATGACAAAATTTATAGAAATGTATCTCCTTTTTGGGATCGGATATATCACACCGGTAATACATAACCGAATTGTGGTTTGTTTTATAAAGCGGGCAGGAAAGCGACAAGGAAAGCGACATATTATCCTGAGCAAGGACAAAGAGGCCTCTGTAAAATATCATCACAGAACCAATTTGGAACAGTTTGTTTTGGATAAGAGAAATGCCGGGGCCGGCGTGCAGCAGCAGGATTTCTAACCAATCGCCACATACCCGGTATCGGAGACGATCTGCTGCCCCTGCGGGCCGGTCATCCACGCAAGGAACGGTTCAATGGTGCTTTTGTTTTTCATCCGTTCGGTGGTGGTAATGGCGTAAAGCTGCGTCGTATAAGGATATTCCCCGGAGCGGATCGTCTCGGTATTCGGATAAACGCCGTCCACGCGCAGCAGTTTGATACCGGACATATCCTCGCCGGAATTCGTCATCATGATGGTGGTATAGTAGCGGAAGCTGTAACCCAGGGCAGATGCGCTGTTTTCATAGTCTGCCGTTTGGCGGATCACACCTCCCATACTGGTTTCATATTCCGCCTGCAGAGGTTCTTTCAAAGGTGTATCGCCCATAAAATATTCCATCATGGTCTGGGAACCGGAATTTTCCGGTCGCTGAAAGGCGAGGATCTTCACATTTTCACCGCCGACCCTGCGCCAGTTTGTGATTTCGCCGGAGTAGATATCGCGAAGCTGTTCGGAGCGTAAACCGTCTATCGGGTTGTCTTCGTTTACAAAGAAAACGAATGCTTCTTTACCGATGGGAGTCAATACCAGCTCTTTGCCGGCTTCTTTCGCCATTTGCAGTTGTGTCTCGGAGGGGCGGGCGCCGAAAAAGATATCGATGTCGCTGGACAGCAGTTTTTCGTAAGCATAGATGGTATTTCGAAACTGCACTGGCATGATCGTATTCGAATCGGGCTCCTGTGCCTCTTTTTGAATTTCGGCAATATCCGCGTAGCAGGCGTTGGCAAAAGCGGAATAGACGGGATAGGCGGCCTCCGCCCCGTCCATGATGGGCATTCGGAGCGGATCGGTGATGGAAAAGGAAGCGGGCTCCTGCAGCACAGCCAAAATATGCTCTTCGTTTGTCACATCGTAGGGGCGCAGATCAATGCTGGAATAGCCATCGGCATAGCTGAAATTATGGGTGGGCTCTGCGGAATCCAGAATATTTTTACGCTGGTTCATAAGCGCAAGTTCGCTGAAAGAATAGGCGCAGACCACAAGCACAAGAAATATTGCCGTTCGCTTTTTGTAAAGAAACCGCATGCGCGTCTCGCCGGTTTTCTTGACAGAGAGCCGCTCGCCGAGCGTGAATCCCAACATCAGCACAGCGTCATAGAGCAGATCCCAGAGCAGCATGGAATGCCACGGGCTGCATCCGGGGATCATCAAACCCATATTGGACGTGAATGTACCGAAAAAATGAAGCGTCCAAAATACGAGAAATAGCGGCGTCCATCCACCGGTTTCATTGAACAGGTTACAGAGCCCCACATTGAATAAATACCAGACCAGCGGCAAAAGCATCGGAACATAAAGCCCCGCCCGGGTAGCCGGTTTATGAGGTCTGGCCTTTGTGATGCGATATCCATAGCCGCACATCACCCAAAAGCAGAACAGCAGCAGAAGCGGCGTACCGATATAGATCGGGACAGCACCGTCGAATTCTGCAAGAAAAATTAAAAAATTCATGAGCATGGGCAGTATCAGCATGAGCACTGTCATAAACCATGTCAGGAAAAAATAGGACATACGAAACTCCTTTCCGGATATATATACCCATATGTTTGCGCGCGGTGGGGTATTTTTTGCCGAATGCAAACGGCGGTGAAAGCAAGCTGCTGCCTTGCGGCCGCCGGCGGAAAGCTTTGAGGCGATTATTATGCGATGCCGCATCAGCGTCTGTAAAGCAGACCGCGCGGCCGCGACAGCGGCAGCCTGAGGTTATTATACCATACCGCGTAAGATAGTGTAAACTCCAAAAAACCGCGGCCGGGGAATCCCGGCTGCGCAGTCCGGCCATATAGTCTGGCTGCGCAGTCCGGGCACATAGTATGGCCGCGCAGTCCGGGCATGCCGCCTGTCCACTCAGCTTATAGAAAATGCCGTTCCGGAACCGGACCGGAGCGGCATTTTCGGGTATGCGGTTTTGCTGCAGAGCAAAATCAAATCGATCTTTTGTGTTACATGGTTTGCATGATATTGTGGTTTGTTTTATAAAGCGGGCAGGAAAGCGACAAGGAAAGCGACAGGAAAGCGGCAGGGAAAACGGGCAGGGAAAAGACAAGGAAAGCGGGAAGGTTTCCACGAGGGAACCCGGCCCGCTTTGCGCGTTTATTCAACGGATCATCAGGATGGTTTGCCGCATTTGCCTATACGAGATATGGCCCAGCGAGGCAAACCATCATGTCGGTTCGCTCTGTTTGCCCATATCGCAGATAGGCAAATGCCGCAAACCATCATCAATGTTCCACGTGGAACATTGTAAGGGATTGAATATTGATTATGCTGGTGATATGCTATAGATGAAAGACCTGAAAAATTGAATTTGGAGAATTTGCTATGAAAAAATTTGATAAAACTATCCTGCAGGAGATGATTGTAAAAGGAAACCTCCGGGCGGCAATGGCGTATCTGGAACAGTTTCCGGAAACGGCGGCGCTCTATCAGAAGGGCGTGGATTTGTACAGGGAGGAGCATTACCTTACGTACGATGTAGACGCGGAGCTGAACGAGATCCTTCTGGCTTATCAAAAGTATTACCGGGATGTATTTTATCTGGAGCTGCCTGAACAGGAGGCAGCGCAGCGGCTGCGGGGGCGGTTGGCGGAACGGTTTGAGGCATCATCTGATCTTTCGATGGAAGAATTGGAGGAGATGGCCGCGGCGGCGTTCCGCAAACAATCGCTTCACGCACTGATGGGACGAACCGGTGGGTATTACGGCCCTTACATATGGAGGAGAGAGGAACGCAGGACGTATGTGGTGGAGCTGCCGGAGGGCACGCAGAATTACGCCGTCATGTTTCTGGATGGGTTTATTATGAAAAGCTGGCTGGACTATATCTCTTTCGGCGAGACGGGTACCGGCGGCTGGTCCAATGGCGATGGGCTGATCCATTGCGTCAAAGCTGCTTATGATCTGGAGTCGGAAGATTTTCAGGTATCTCTTTTGAAGCACGAGGCACAGCACGCCATGGATCAAGCCCGTTATCCGGACATCACAAATGAAGATCTGGAATACCGTGCCAAGTTAGTGGAATTGATCTACTCCAAAGAGCGGAAAATGCTGGAGCGTTTTGCAGGCCAGGCCGACGCTGCAAGAGCGGAGAATGGGCATGGATTGGCCGCCGAACGCATTGTGAGCGCATTTGAAGTACGTCTGGAAAAAGACCGCGGCGGATTGGCCGAACTCCCGATCGAAACGGTGCAGACAGTCTCCCGGTTGCTTTTTGCCGAGAGCAGTGCAGAAATGGCGGCAAAGTACCGCTGATGCTGCTCGTTCCCTGTTTTGATGAAGGGGAAAAGATGCAGTTTCTATTTGCAGAGAGGTGATTTGCCATGAAGGTTACGATAGAGGAACTGGAAGCATATCTGCTGGATCATTACAGCAATGGCGGAATCGATGAGAGCCTGTTTATGAAGCTTGTCGAGGAAATCGGGGAGGTCGCCGAGGTGCTGAACAAAAGGGCGGGCAGAAAGGCATCGGGGGATGAAGATTTACAAATGCAATTGGGCAACGAATTGGCCGATGTGATCCACTATGCCGTGGCCATTGCCGCGCTGAATGGGATTGATTTGAATCATATTATCCTGAGCAAGGACAAATCAGCCTCTGTAAAATATCATCACAGAACCAATTTGGAACAGTTTGTTTTGGATAAGAGAAATGCCGGGGCCGGCGTGCAGCAGCAGGATTTCTAACCGATCGCCACATACCCGGTATCGGCAACGATCTGCTGCCCCTGCGGGCCTGTCATCCATGCAAGAAACGGTTCAATGGTGCTTTTGGCCTTGATCCGGTCGGTGGTGGTAATGGCATAAAGCTGCGTCGTGTACGGATATTCCCCGGAACGGATCGTTTCGGTATCCGGATAAACGCCGTCAACGCACAGCAGCTTGATGCCGGATATATCCTCACCGGAGTTCATCATCATGATCGTGGTATAATAATGGAAGCTGTAGCCCAGGGCGGATGCGCTGTTTTCGTAGTCTGCCGTTTTCAGGATCACACCTTCCATAGGGGCCTCATATTCTGCCTGCAGCGGCTCTTTCAAAGGCGTATCGCCCATAAAATGCTCCATCATTGTCTGCGAACCGGAATTTTCGGGGCGCTGAAACGCGAGAATGCCCAGATTCTTGCCGCCGACCTTGCGCCAGTTTGTAATGCGGCCAGAGTAAATATCGCGGAGCTGTTCGGAGCTTAAACCGTCTACCGGATTGTCTTCGTTTACAAAGAAAACAAACGCCTCTTTGCCGATGGGCGTCAATTTCAGCTCCACGCCGGCTTCTTCTGCCATCTGCAGCTGCGCCTCGGAGGGGTATGCGCCAAAAAAGAGATCGATGTCCCCGGACAGCAGCTTTTCATAGGCATAGACGGTGTTTTGAAACTGGACCGGCATGACGGCATCCGAATCGGACCCTTGTGCATTTTTCTGATCCTCGGCCTTTCTCTGGATTTCGGCAATATCCGCATAACAGGCGTTGGCAAAGGCCGAATAGACGGGATAGGCGGCTTCCGCTCCGTCCAGGATGGGCATTTCCATCGGATCGGTGATATAAAAAGAGGCAGTCTCTTGCAGCACGGCCAAAAGATTGTCTTCGTTTGTTACGTCGTAGGGGCGCAAATCAATGCTGGAATAGCCGCCGGCATACCGGAATTCATAGGGGGGACGCGCCGAATCCACAATGTTTTCGCGCTGCTTATAAAGCACGATCTCGCTGAGGGAATAGGAGGAGATCACGAGTACGAGAAATGCTGCGATCCTCTTTTTATGGTAAGAAAACGGCCTTCGCGTCTCGCCGGTTTTCTTTACAGAGAGCCGCTCGCCGAGCGCGAACCCCAGGATCAGAACAGCGTCATAGAGCAGGTTCCAGAGCAGGATGGAATGCCATAGGCTGCACCCGGGGATCAGCAGACCGCCATCGGAGACATACATGCCAAACACATGCAGCGTACAAACGGGGAGAACGAATGGGATAAGCCCACGGATTTCGTTGAGCAGATTACAGAACCCTGTGCTGAACAAATACCAGATCAGCGGGATCACCAGCGGCTCATAAAGACTCACTCTGGAGGACGGTTTATCGGGCCTGGCCCTCGTGATGCAATACCCATACCCGCACATCACCAAAAAGCAGAAAACCAGCAAAAGCGGTACGCTTACAAAATCCGGCAGCAGGATATCGTGCGCCGGGAGCGTTTGATAGATAAACAGCGGGGGCAGGAATGTCATCAATGCCGTGATGAACAATGTCAGGAAAAAATAAGACATACGATGCACCTTTTTCTGTTTTGTAAATCTGTGCGTTCGGGCGTAGTGATCTGTTTTTTGCCGGAATCAAACGGCGGTGAAAACAAATGGCTGCTTTGCGGCCACTTTTTCTTTTGAAGTTATTTTACCATACCGCGCAATGTGGTGTAAATCAAAAAACCGCGGCCGGAAAGATCTTTGTTACGCAGTCTGTAGAAAATGCAGAAAATGCCCGTTCCGGAATGGGCCCGGAGCGGGCATTTCAGTCATTATTTTCAGTTATGCAGTCAAGCGCGGTTTCTCTGTAAAGCAAAATCAGAAGATGGTTTTTCCATTTGCGCATATCCTGTATGGGAAAAGGCAGCAGATCGCGATCCATATTTTGCTTTACATCGTTTCTATGATATGATGCGCCACATGCACGCCGCTGGCGGAGGCGTGGGAGAGTGAATGCGTGATGCCGCTTCCGTCGCCGATGAGATACAGCCCCTCGTACCGGGACTGCAGCTTCTCGTCCACCTCGACCTCCATATTATAAAACTTCACTTCCACGCCGTACAAAAGCGTATCATCGTTGGCCGTACCGGGCGCGACCTTGTCCAGGGCATAAATCATCTCGATGATACCGTCGAGGATGCGCTTGGGCAGAACCAGGCTCAAATCGCCCGGCGTGGCGTTGAGGGTGGGCGTGAGGAAGGCCTCCTCGATCCGGCTTTGCGTGGAGCGCCGCCCGCGGATCAGATCGCCGAAGCGCTGCACGATCACGCCGCCGCCCAGCATATTGGAGAGCCGCGCGATCGATTCGCCGTACCCGTTGGAATCCTTGAACGGCTCTGAAAAATGCTTGGCGACAAGAAGCGCGAAATTCGTGTTCGACGTATGCTTTGCCGGGTCTTCATAGCTGTGCCCGTTCACGGTGATAATTCCGTTCGTATTTTCATTCACCACAACGCCTTTGGGGTTCATACAGAACGTGCGCACCTTGTCGCCGTATTTTTCGGTGCGGTAGACGATTTTGCTCTCGTACAGCTCGTCCGTCAGATGGGCAAACACCTCGGAGGGCAGCTCCACGCGCACGCCGATGTCCACACGGTTGGATCGGGTGGGGATGTCTAGTGCTTTGCAGACGCCCTCCATCCATTTGCTGCCGCTTCTCCCCACAGATACAATACAGCTGCGGCAGGTGCAGGTGCTTTCGCTGCACCGGATCTCATAACCACCCTCTATAACCCGCAGCGATTCGACGGGCGTATCAAAGTAAAACTGCACCTTATCCTTCAAATCCAGATACAGGTTTTGCAGCACGACATAGTTGATATCGGTGCCGAGGTGACGGACAGAGGCATCCAAAAGATGCAGGTCGTGGCGGATGCATTCTTTTTTCAAGGATGTTCCCGCGGTGGAATAGAGCTTCGTGCCTTCGCCGCCGTAGCGCAAATTGATCTCGTCCACATAGTGCATCAGTTCGAGGGCGTGCTTCTTGCCGATGTATTCGTGCAGTGTGCCGCCGAAATCGTTGGTAATGTTGTACTTTCCGTCCGAAAAGGCCCCCGCACCGCCGAATCCGCTCATAATCGAGCAGGTTTTGCAGCTGATGCAGGATTTTATGTTTTCCCCGTCGATTGGGCATTTGCGCTGTTCCAGGGCATGCCCTGCTTCGAAGACGGCTACCTTCAAATCCGGTCTTTTGTGCGCAATCTCATACGCCGAAAAAATGCCGCCGGGGCCCGCGCCGATAATGATCACATCGTAGTCCATTCTGTTTCCTCCCTATAAAAAATGGTTGACCACAAATTCCTTTGTAGTCAACCATTTAAGGCGGTTGGTAGAAACGCTCAACCGTATCATGAGCATATACAAATTACGCAATACAGTTATAGCATACATTTTAAGGGATTGCAAGCATTTGTTTTCAGGCCGTCGCCCAGCCCGTCGCGCAGGCTGCCGCGGCCTGTTTTTAGCATGTTACGAATCAATTGCCACATATCCGGTATCGGCAACGATCTGCTGCCCCTGCGGGCCGGTCATCCATTCCAGAAACGGTTCGATGGTGTCTTTTGCTTTCATCCGGTCGGTGGTGGTAATGGCATAGAGCTGTGTTGTATAGGGATATTCCCCGGAGCGGATCGTTTCGGTATCCGGATAAACACCGTCCACACGCAGCAGCTTGATGCCGGCCACATCCTCGCCGGAGTTCATCATCATGATCGTGGTATAAAAACGGAAGCTGTAACCTAATGCAGATGCGCTGTTTTCATACGCTGCTGTTTTTATTCTCACACTGCCCGCATCGAATTCATATTCCGCCTGCAGAGGCTCTTTTAAAGGTGTAGCGCCCATAAAATATTCCATCATGGTCTGGGAACCGGAACCTTCAGGGCGTTGAAACGCAAGGATTTTTACATTCTTGCCGCCGACCCTGCGCCAGTTCGTGATTGCACCGGAGTAAATCTCGCGGAGCTGTTCAGAGGTTAAACCGTCTACCGGATTGTTTTCATTTACAAAGAAAACGAATGCCTCTTTCCCGATGGGTGTCAATACCAGCTCCACACCGGCCTCCTTTGCCATTTGCAGCTGTGCCTCGGAGGGGCGTACACCGAAGAAAATATCAATATTTCCGGACAGCAGCTTTTCATAAGCATAGACAGTGTTTTGAAACTGGACCGGCATGACGGCATCCGAATCGGAGATGGCGTTTTGAAACTGGGCCGTCGTGAGGGCATTCGCAGCAGCTTTTTGTGCGTTTCGCTGAATTTTGGCAATATCCGCGTAACAGGCGTTGGCAAAGGCGGCGTAAACGGGGTAGGCGGCTTCCGCGCCGTCCAGAATGGGCATTTCCAGCGGATCGGCGATGCAAAAAGCAGCAGGTTCCTGCGGCACGGCCAAACTATGATTTTTTCTGGTTACGTCGTAGGGGAGCAGAGGAATACTGGAATAACCTCCGTCATATCGGTATTCCTGGAAAGGATGTGCGAAGTCCAGAATATTTTCACGCTGTTTCAAAAGTGCGATTTCACTGAAAGAATAGGCGGAGATCACAAGGATTAGAAACACCGCCGTTCGTTTTTTATAAAACAACCGCATGCGCGTCTCGCCCGTTTTCTTTACGGAAAGCCGCTCCCCAAGCGTAAATCCCAAGATCAGAACGGCATCGTAGAGCAGGTTCCAGAGCAGGACGGAATGCCATAAATCGCATCCGGGTATCAGTAGATCCGCCTCGGAAGTGAATACGCCAAAAAAATGAAGCGTACAAATTGCGATAAAATCCGCTGTATAATTGATATCATTGAATAGATTACATATCCCTGTATGGAGCAGATACCAGATAAGAGGCAAAAGCATTGGCGCATATAGTCCCGCCCGGGTGGACGGTTTGTGTGGCATGGCTTTTGTGATGATATATCCATAGCCGCACATTACCAAAAAGCAGAAGAGCAACAGAAGAGGCGCTTCTACATAGATTGGGATCGAAACGGCGAAATGTACCAGATGAATCAACCAGAAGTTTAGAAATGGCAGTATCAGCAGCAGTACGGTAATGAACCAGGTCAGGAAAAAATAAGACATACACAGCACCTCACATCATCTGAAAACAGAAAAGCAGCAAAAACGGCACCCATACATAGAGCGAAATCAAAACGCCGAATGGCGCTGAAAGACCGAACGCCAGGACGGGGAGGGCAGCAGGACCAGCGATACGGCAATAGACCATGTAAGCATTACGAAACTCCCGGATGGTTTGCTATACATTTGCCTATACGGTTACGGGCAAACGCGGCGAATCATCTTTCGGGATGCGCAGGCCCGCGCGAATAAGGGAAGCGGTGCCGCATGGTACAATGTTCTCAAAGCAAAAGCGCGCGTTTTTTGCGGGATTATGAAGCCCTGCATTTTTTGCCAAAGGCGAAAGGATTTGAGGTTATTGTACCATACTGTGCAACAGGATACAAATGGAAAGTGGTCTCATACAAGGGAAAGTGTGCGGATGCAGTCCGGGGATGCGGTCGGGGCCCGCGCCGATCATGCTCATATCATAGTTTATGCGGAATGTTCCACGTGGAACAATGAAATTCAATGGTGCAGACCGACGCCCGCTGTAAATGCGGGAGACAGGCGGGGCAACCGGGCACAGGGCAAACGCACGAAAAACTTTTTGCAATGTTTTGATTTGGCAGACAGGATTCTACCTCAAAAATTTATCAAAAGCGAAATCTACGATGAATTTTGAATTGAATTTCGTGTTTTTTCGGGTTTATACTGTGAATTGATTCAAATTTGTTTTTCATGTGTTAGCCTTGCATCCGGGCAAAACAGAGATTGAATATCGGCCGCATTCATGCTATGCTATTTATCAGAATACAGGCGAACCGGGATGGACAGCCGGGTTTGCCTGTATCCGGAATCGGCAAACAGAGCAAATGATCAAGATGGTCTGCCGGGTTTGCCTATATCCGGAATCGGCAAACAGAGCAAATGTTCAAGATGGTCTGCCGGGTTTGCTTATATCCGGAATCGACAAACAGAGCAAATGACCAAAACCATTTTATCCGCAAACGGGGGAGAAGCCATGAAAAAGCTGTTTACAGCGATCCGACAGGGCAAGGTGGACGAGGTTGCCGCCATTTTGGACAGAAAGCCGGAGCTGATCTCCTGCCTGGCCAAGGCCCCGCCCAAGAAGGACGACGGCCAGTCTCCGCTGATGGTTGCCATCAAGAGCGACAATCCCAAGGTGGCGCACCTGCTGCTGGACCGGGGCGCGGACGTGAACTTCCGGGATGCGCCCACCCAGCCCCACAGCGAATCCGCCCCCATCTGGTATATGGCGGTGGGCCAGTGCTTCATGCGGGCAGGGGACCATGTATCGGAACAGAGCAAGGAACGATCGAAGGAGTATTTTCTGCTGCTGCGCCGCCTTTTGGATATGGGCATGGACCCAAACCAGAAGTTTACAAGCGATTTTACATCTGTCAATGCCTGGCAGCAGGCTTTGTATGAATATGATCACTTTGTCCATGGCACCTATCCCAGCTACTACGTTGAGCAGACCAAAACCGGCAACCGCCAGCTGCGCGAGATGCTGAAGGCAGTGCTGGACGAGCTGCTGGCGCACGGCGTGGATATCCACGATTTCACGCCGCCGAATGAGAAGGGTCTCTCTGTCGTCTCGGTGATTTTGCGGAATGTCGAGGAGGGCCGGGAGCTGCTGGACGGCGCCTACGGCTTAGACCCGGATTCGGACGCGTTCAAGACGCACACGGTCCGGTATCGGGGAAAAGATCAGGTCATCCAGCCCTCTCTCACGGTAGAGGATTACCGCCGGCGGTACGAGATCAAATGGCGGGAGCTGGAACCGGTGCTGCGTGCCTATTATGGGAAAAAGCGCTGAAACAGGGATATTTCGCCTTCGGGTGAAATTTTCTTTGATCATTTGCTCGGTTTGCCAATACCGGATATAAGCAAACCCGGCAGGCCATCTTGATAATTTACTATGTTTGCCTATACCGGATATAGGCAAATCCGGCAGACCATCTTGATCATTTGCTATGTTTGCCTATACCGGATATAGGCAAACCCGACAGGCCATCTTGATGATTTTCTGTTGAGAGAATCCTTTGGCAATTTTATCAATTTGTGGTTATTACATGATCTTTAGCTTTTCCGCGGAGATACGATACGCTGCAAAACGGCAAATCAGAATTTACGGAGGAAACCCATGAGCGCGATCAACGAGAAAAAAGTCGTTCAAGAGCAATACCAAACTGCGGCAAACTTGAATACAAGAATCTCCATCCATGATAAATATTCTGTGAATCAGCAAGGGTTTGGAAATTGGATCGCATCCCATTATCAGATCACCGGGGGAATGAGAGTATTAGAGCTTGGATGTGGTACCGGAGAGATGTGGAAGAAAAATATCGGGCTTTTAGATCAGTGTTCCGAGCTTGTGCTGACAGATTTTTCAGAGGGAATGCTGGAAGCCGCTCGCCATACGATTGGAAATCATCATAATGTTACCTGTCAAGTTGTAGATATTCAGGAGATCCCATATGAATCAGGCAGTTTTGATATCGTGATAGCAAATATGATGCTGTATCATGTCCCTGATCTAAAAAAGGGACTGTCTGAGGTGAAAAGAGTTCTGAAAGAAAAAGGCGCCTTTTACTGTGCCACTTATGGCGAACATGGTATTGTCCAATTTATTGCCGGTTTGCTGAAACCCTATGGAGCAGGAGAAAGGGTAAATAAAAACTTTACGCTTCAAAACGGAAAGCAAATACTTGCGGAATATTTTTCATCTGTAGAAATGCTGGAATACAGTGACTCATTAGAAGTCACAAATATTGACGATCTGCTAAATTACATCTACTCCCTTACCGGCATGACGGGTATCAGCAATATAAGCAGAGATGTGATGAAAAAGGTTTTGGAACAAAATATAGTTGATGGGATCTTGAGCGTTCCAAAGGAATATGGGATGTTTGTTTGCAGATAAATCGGGATTTGGGAGCACAGCATGACGAAGACAGATGATACCGGATGCTTTGAAGTGGGAAGTTTTGAAGTGATTGCCGATCCGATCCTCTATGGATCCGGACAAATCACTTTAAACTATCGCCTCCACACGGAGTTTGCTCCCGAAGACTTATCAAAGCTTCTGTCCTTTATCCAGGGATATTACAGGCAAGCCTACGATCAGG
The DNA here is from genome assembly GCA_014799685.1 of Subdoligranulum sp. Lineage (GTDB taxonomy): Bacteria > Bacillota > Clostridia > Oscillospirales > Ruminococcaceae > Ruthenibacterium. The sequence goes on from JAAVHN010000005.1 coordinate 139,550, forward strand.
TTTTGGGCGGCGTGTTTTCCGCATATCAAAAGAACCCGAAGTGGGATGTCTGGGTGAATGAGACAAAAAGCTTTGTGCGCATCGATTTTACGCAAAAAGAGGGGCTTCACGCTTACATGGGAATGCCAATCGCGGATCTGGCCTTTGATCAGGGAAAGAGCCTTTGGGGGCTGACGTTTCCCGGCGGCGCCAATCAATTATCGTTTGAACACGGTTTTTGCACTGTCTTTGAAGGGGAAAAGCTGCTGGTGCTTGCGGACAACGATTTCCCGCTTGTTCTGCAGTGGTTCGATTACTACTGTACGAAGGGGAATCTGCTGAAAACTCCTGTGGATTGATGAAGCAGCCGGAACAGCAATCAAGCGTTATGGAGATAGAATATGACGAATCAGGCAATCAGCGAAAAGATCATTTCTGCCGAATTATCAGGAGACAAAAGCTTTTGGAAGCATGCAGGAGATTTTTTCATGCTGTTTTATCACAGGTTTAAGAGTACGCCGTTTGCGGATATTCCGGACATTGCTTTTATGTATATGGAACTGAACAATTGGCATGGGATGAGCGTGCGGTGCGGTGTATGGCAATATTACGAGAGCGGAGCGTTCCAAAAGGGAAAATTTGAAAGGGTACTTTCCTTTTTAAGAGCAACTGGTGAAGAACAAATGGCCGATGTTTATGCGTGCGGCATACACGATTATGCAAATGAAAGATATCAGAAAGGCTCTGATTACCCGGAGGAATGGTTCCGCGAAACGGAAAAAGTAGATGAATGGATCAGCGATCATGAGGAATACATCTATAAATGGATGTATCATTTGATTTTGGAACATAAAAATGAAGTATTGAGGCTGGGAAAAAATCAGTTTGCAAGAGAAAATAACAGCTGATGGGGCCGTCCGCGGCGGGCAGTGCCCCGTCCCGGCATTTCCGGAAAGAAATATACAGGGGGAAACCATGTGATTGAGCAAATTGAAAACATTCAAAATAAAAACGATTTCATTCAGTTTGTGAGAAGCCTGTCGTCGGATTTTGAGGAACATCCAAAGGAATGGGCCAACACAACCATCCCCGCATTTTTGGAACAAATGGCCGGTTGGGCCGAGGATTATTCCGAAAGCCCCGCGAATGACATTGCGTGGGAGAAACCGGATTTTCAAACGTTTGCAAAAATGCTGTATATGGGGAAGATATACGAGTAATAAATACCGACAGCCTTGGTCTCCCGGTGGCCATCCGGTGAAAACGCTTAGGATACCATTTGCAAGCCGTATTTTATGCCGTGTTTTAAGCCGTGCTTTTGGTATCATGAATCGCATAAAATGTTCCACGTGGAACATTACCGATTTCCCGGGCATGCCTTTCGCTGTTTTTTCTGCTGATTTTCCGGTGATTTTCCCCGAAAATACTTTTCAAGCGATTCCCGCTGTGCTATACTAATTCAGACGACCCAATCAGGAACAATCAAAAAACGAAAGCAATAAGCGAGGAGAATATCTTGGGCAAAGTAGTTGCGGTGGCAAATCAAAAGGGCGGCGTGGGCAAAACGACGACGGCGGTCAATCTTTCCTCCAGCGTCGCCTCACAGGGCAAGCGGGTGCTGATCGTCGATCTCGACCCGCAGGGCAATACGACAAGCGGCTTTGGCGTCACAAAGCGGAGCATCGAACGGAGCGTCTACCAGCTTCTGATGGGCGAGGCGTGGGCCGAGGACGCCATCATCCATACGCAGTACCGTGTGGATCTGCTGGCATCGAACATCCAGCTGACGGGCGCCGGGCTGGAGCTCGTGAACATGCCGCGGCGCGAAGCGCGCCTGCGCGAAGCGCTGACGCCCATCATCGACCGGTACGATTTCATCTTCATCGATTGTCCGCCGTCGCTCGATCTGCTCACGCTGAACGGCCTGTGCGCCTGCGATACGGTGCTGGTGCCGATCCAGTGCGAGTTTTTTGCGCTGGAGGGCCTTTCCGAGCTGATTGGCACGATCCGGAACGTGAAGAAGATGTACAATCCCTATATCGACATCGAGGGCGTTCTGCTGACGATGTACGACGGGCGGCTGAACCTGACGCTGCAGGTGGTGCAGGAAGTGAAAAAGTACTTCCCGAACAAGGTATACAAAACGACGATTCCGCGCAATGTGCGTCTTTCCGAGGCGCCCAGCTATGGCCAGCCGATCAATTATTACGACGGCGCCTCCAAGGGCACCGAGGCCTACGCGTACTTAGCGGCGGAGTTTATCAGGAACAACCGAAAGAGAGGGGCGTAACAAATGGCGAAAAGGGGAGGCCTTGGCCGAGGGCTGGATGTATTGTTCCAGGATACCGGATCCGGCGGCAGCGAGGAAAATGCCGCGACACTGCCTTTGTCGGACATCGAGCCGGATAAGGAGCAGCCGCGCAAAAAATTTGACGACGAGGCGCTGAATGAGCTGGCGTCCAGCATTGCCGAGCACGGCGTGCTGCAGCCGATCGTGGTGCGCCCGTCCCCCACAGGGGGATATATCATTGTAGCGGGCGAGCGGCGCTGGCGCGCGGCACGGCTGGCCGGTCTCGTGGAAATTCCGGCCGTCATCCGGGAGATCACCGACGCGCAGGCGATGGAGATCGCCCTCATCGAGAACTTACAGCGCGAAGATCTGGACCCTGTGGAAGAAGCCATGGGCTACAAGCAGCTGATGGAGCGCTGCGGCTATACGCAGGAGGCCGCCGCGTCGCGCCTTTCCAAAAGCCGCAGCGCGGTGGCAAACAGCCTGCGCCTTTTGAACCTGCCGCAGATCGTGCTGGCGCTTCTGCGCACGGGGCAGCTCTCGGCGGGGCACGCCAAGGCAATTTTGTCGCTGCCGGAGGCGTCCGACCAGGAGGCCGCGGCCACGGCCATCATCCGGGATGGGCTGAACGTGCGCCAGGCCGAGGCGCTTTGCAAAAAAATGATGAAAGAACCGCGTGCGCGCAAGGAGAAGGCGCGCCCGCCGCTGCCGTGCGAGGTGGAACTGAGCCTGCGCGAGGCGCTGGGCACCGAGATCCGCGTGCAGTACAAGGACGGCAAGGGCAGCCTGCAGGTGAGCTTCTATTCGGACGATCAGCTGAGGGCCTTTGCAAATCTGCTGGGAAAATACGAAAAAGAGAACATGTAGAAATCCCTTTTTGGCCGGGCGGCACATGGTATGAACGGCATGGCAAAAGCACCGCTGTTCCGACCGGTATTCAGCCTGTAAGGAGGCAGGGGATAAAAAGCGCCGCAAAACAAAAAAGAGAAACGCACAAGAGAGAAACGCAAAGAGGGCTATCAAAGAGCTATCGAAAAGGGGAGTAATACAATTATGCTGGACATCAAATTTGTGCGGGAAAATCCCGAGCTTGTAAAAGAGAACATCAAAAAGAAATTTCAGGATGCGAAGCTGCCGCTCGTGGACGAGGTAATCCGGTATGACGCCGAGTACCGCGCGGCCATCACCGAGGCGGAGAGCCTGCGCGCGCAGCGCAACAAGCTTTCGAAGAGCATCGGCGCGCTGATGGCACAGGGCAAGAAGGACGAGGCAGAGCAGGTGAAAAAGCAGGTGACCGAGCAGGCCGACCGGCTGAAGGCGCTGGAGGTGCGCGAGGCCGAGCTGCAGGAGGAAGTGCGCAGCCGGATGCTCGTGATTCCGAATATGCTCGACGCGAGCGTGCCCATCGGCAGGGACGACAGCGAAAACGTGGAGGTGGAGCGCTTCGGCGAGCCGGCCCGGCCCGATTTCGAGATCCCGTATCACACCGACCTCATGGAAAGCTTTGGCGGCATTGATCTGGACAGCGCCCGCCGCGTGGCCGGCAACGGCTTTTATTACCTTGTCGGCGACATCGCGCGCCTGCACGAGGCGGTATTGGCTTACGCGCGCGATTTCATGATCAACAAGGGCTTCACGTATGTGATCCCGCCGTTTATGATGCACGGCAGCGTGGTGCAGGGCGTGATGAGCTTCCCCGAGATGGACGCCATGATGTACAAGATCGAGGGCGAGGATCTGTATCTGATCGGCACCTCGGAGCACACGATGATTGGCCGCTTTGTCGACCAGATCATTCCCGAGGCGCAGCTGCCGCTGACCCTGACGAGCTATTCGCCGTGCTTCCGCAAGGAAAAAGGCGCGCACGGGCTGGAGGAACGCGGCATCTACCGCATCCACCAGTTCGAAAAGCAGGAGATGATCGTGCTGTGCAAGCCTGAGGAGAGCATGGATTGGTATGAAAAGCTGTGGAAAAACAGCGTGGAACTGTTCCGCAGCCTTGATATCCCGGTGCGCCAGTTGGAGTGCTGCTCGGGCGATCTGGCCGATTTGAAGGTGAAGAGCTGCGACATCGAGGCATGGAGCCCCCGCCAGCAGAAATATTTCGAGGTGTGCAGCTGCTCGAATCTGGGCGAGGCGCAGAGCCGCCGCCTGAAGATCCGCGTCAAGGGCGAAGACGGCAAAAACTATCTGCCGCACACGCTGAACAATACCTGCGTGGCGCCGCCCCGTATGCTGATCGCGCTTTTGGAAAATAACCTCTGCGCAGACGGCAGCGTGCGCATTCCCGAGGCGCTGCGCCCCTACATGGGCGGCAAGGAAGCGCTGCGGAAAGCATAAGGGGAGAGCAAAATAAAATGCCCAATTTTACAAAGCGAGCCATCAAGGCGTCGTTTGTGAAGCTGCTCACCGAACAGCCGCTCAGCAAAATTACGGTGCGCAGCATCGTGGAGGACTGCGGCATCAACCGCAATTCCTTCTATTATCATTATCAGGATATCCCGGCGCTCATTGAGGAGATCATCACGGAATCCGCCGACCGGCTCATCCGGAAATACCCGCGCATTGATTCTTTGGAGGAATGCGTGGATACGGCGATGCACTCGATGCTCTCCCGCAAAAAGGCCATTCTGCATATTTTCAATTCCGTCAGCCGCGATGTCTATGAGCAGTACCTGATGCGGTGCTGCAGTTACATTGTAACCACCTATTGTGATACGGCCTTTGGCGACAAGCCCATGCACGAGGAAGACCGGGATCTGTTGCTGCGCTTTTTGACGCTGGAGCTGTTCGGCGCATCGCTCGATTGGGTGAGCCGCGGCATGCCGGAGGATGCTTTGCAGGATCTGCACCGCATCATCTCTCTGTTTGACGGCCTGCACGAGGAGATCATCCGCCGCAGCATCAAAGGCGGGGCGTAAGGGCTGCCCGGGCGGCTTTGCTGTTTTTGCCATGCGCATCACGCACATGGTGAAAAACGCGCAAAGCTGTGCCGGAAACCGCCCGAAGACCGCCTGGATGTTGCTTAGGGATTGCTTGGATATCGTTTGGGCAAATCCCCCGGTTTGCCCAAATTCCAGACAAAAAAACAGGGAGTATCCATTTTTTGAACAGCGGCCTTCGCCCTGCCCAAATTCCATATAAAACACTTCCCGCTGCCCAGTTTTCGGGCAGCGGGTATTTTTTTGCCCATTCCGAAAAGGGCAGCGGTTCGATATACTGAAATCAAACAAGAGGACGGAGGGAGCGCAGGCTCGAATGCCCGGCAGACCGGATTCCAATCGCCCCGGGTTCCGAGCGGCTCAGATATCAAAACCGCCCCGGGTTCCAACCGGCTCAGGTGTCCGACCCGCCCCAGGTTCCGAGCGGATCCGGCATCCAAACCGCCCAGCCTGCGTTCAGCCTGGGGCCCCGGACCACATCCGGCCCAAAGCNCCANATCCNGCCCAAAGCTCCAACCNNCCCGTGTTTCCAACCCATTTCATTGCAACCTTATAATAGGGGGACATTCTCATGCGTTCTGAAAAAATGATCAAAACGGCGAAAATCGGCTGNATCCTCGTCTCATGTGCGCTGTGCCTGCTGGGCATCGCCATGATCGNATTNCCGGACTTTTCGGCGTCCGCGCTCAGCATCGTGTGCGGCGTGCTGATGCTGCTGTTCGGCGCCGCGCGGCTTATCGGCTATTTTTCGAGGGATCTGTACCGCCTGGCGTTTCAGTTTGACCTNACATCCGGCGTNCTNGCCATCGTGCTCGGCATCGAGCTGCTGGCACGGCCCGGCAGCCTGATGACATTCCTCTGCGTCGCCATCGGCTTCTTCATCCTGACGGATGGGCTGTTCAAGGTGCAGATCGCGNTGCAGTCGAAGCAGTTNGGCATCTCCACCTGGTGGCTGACGATGATCTTTGCCGTTCTCTCCACCATCTGCGGCTTTTTGCTGATGCTGCATCCGGGGGAGGGCAGCATGGTGCTGACNATCCTGATCGGCGTCACGCTGCTGAGCGAGGGGATCTTGAGCCTCTGCACGATGCTGACGGCTGTGAAGATTATCAAAAACCAGCAGCCGGATGTGATCGAAGTAACAGACTACCGGGAGAGCGCCGTGGGCTTCTGACCCGGCGTCCCGGCATNCCGGCACCTCGCCGCCTCGGCGCTTCACCCGCGCAGCGGCTTTCANGGAACCGAAAAGGAAAGTACTCCGGCGCCCCGCCGCAGCACCTGTGAACCCTGAACTTTTGCAGCTTTTGCAACTCCCGCAACTTCTNCAACTCCCGCAACNCCCGCAACTCCTGCAACTCCCGCAACTCCTGCAACTCCCGNAACCCCCAAGAAAGAAAGGAACGATCGATAGTGCGTTTTTCAAAAGCGGTGGTAAAATACCGCATTCCCATTTTGGTCGCCGCGCTTTTGCTGATGATTCCATCGGTGCTGGGCATGGCGGCGACGCGCATCAATTACGACATGCTGGATTATCTGCCCGCAGACATCGATACCGTCATCGGCCAGAACGAGCTGATGGAGGATTTCGGCAAAGGCGCGTTCTCGCTTGTGATTGTGGAGGAAATGCCGCCAAGCGATGTCGCGGCGCTCTGTGAAACGATCGAACAGATCGACCATGTGGAGACGGTGCTNTGGTATTCCACGCTGGCAGATGTNTCCATTCCGATGGAGCTTTTGCCCGATAAGCTGTATCAGGAATTCAACACCGACCACTCCACGATGCTCGCCGTCTTTTTCGACAGCGCGACCTCGGCGGACGTTACGATGGACGCCATCCGCGCCATTCGCGCCGCCGCNGGAAAGCAGTGCTTCGTCTCCGGCATGTCCGCGCTGGTGACGGACCTGAAGGATTTGTGCGAGGCGGAGGAACCCATCTATGTGGGCCTGGCCGTGCTGTTTGCGTGCCTTGCCATGCTGATCCTGCTGGACGGCTGGCTCGTGCCGTTCGTGTTCCTCGCATCCATCGGCATGATGATCCTGCTCAATCTGGGCACGAACTTCTTTTTGGGCGAGATCTCCTACATCACGAAGGCGCTCTCCGCCGTGCTGCAGCTTGCCGTAACGATGGACTATTCGATCTTCCTGTGGCACAGCTACAACGAGCAGCGGCAGCGGCACGCCGANAANAAAGANGCCATGGCNGCCGCCATCCGCGAGACGCTGACGAGCGTTGTCGGCAGCAGCATCACAACGGTTGCGGGCTTCGCGGCGCTCTGCTTCATGACGTTCACGCTGGGGCGCGACCTCGGCATCGTAATGGCAAAGGGCGTAATCTTCGGCGTCATTGGGTGCGTGACNGTGCTGCCNTCGCTGATTCTTGTGTTCGATAAACCCCTGCAGAAGACAAAGCACAAGGCGCTCATCCCGGATGCGCACCGGTTCTCCCGCGGCGTCGTCAAAGGGTTCCCGGTCTGCCTCATCCTGTTCGCAGTGCTCATCTACCCGGCGCTGTACGGNTACGGCAANACNAACNACGAGGTCTATTACGACATGGGCCAGTGCCTGCCGGAGGATATGGAATACGTCATCGCCAACACGAAGCTTTCGGAGGAATTNAACATCGCTTCCACCCATATGGTGCTGGCCGACGCGTCGCTGCCTTCGCGCGAGGTGCGGGCCATGATCGAGGAAATGGAGCAGATCGACGGCGTNAAATACGTGCTGGGGCTCGAATCNGTNCTGGGCCCGCGCGTGCCGGAGGAGATTTTGCCCGATTCCGTCCGCGAAATTTTAAAGAGCGACCGCTGGGAGCTGCTGCTCATCAACTCGGAATACCGCGTCGCAAGCGACCTTGTGAACGAGCAGGTGGAGCAGCTGAACGCGGTGCTGAAAAAATACGATCCGTCCGGCATGCTNATCGGCGAAGCGCCCTGCATGAAGGATATGATCGAAACCACCGACCGCGATTTCCAGGTNGTCAACGCGGTGTCCATCCTCGCGATCTTCTTCATCATCGCACTCGTGGAAAAAAGCGTTTCGCTGCCCTTTATCCTCATCGCGGTAATCGAGCTTGCGATCTTCATCAACCTGGGCCTGCCGCACTATCTGGGGCAGTCGCTGCCGTTCATCGCACCCATCTGCATCAGCACCATCCAGCTGGGCGCGACCGTGGACTACGCCATCCTCATGACNACGCGCTACAAAGCGGAACGCATGCGNGGCGCGAATCGCGGCAGCAGCGTCGGCACCGCGCTGGCGACGTCGATTCCGTCGATCCTCGTCTCGGGGCTGGGCCTCTTTGCGGCCACGTTCGGTGTCGCGGTTTATTCGGATATCGACATCATCAGCTCGATGTGCATGCTGATGGCGCGCGGGGCGCTNGTGAGCATGTTCTCGGTGATTTTCTTCCTGCCGGCTCTGCTGATGCTNTGCGATGGGCTCATCCGGCACACCACATTTGATATGCGCGCGGCGCAAAAGCGCAAAAAAGAAGAAACTGCCGCCGCGGTCCAAGGAACCTNTGAATAAATCCCCGGGCGCATCTCGACGGCAAATTTTCCGCCTGTCTTTGCATCAAAATCTTGAAATACACCAAGTACAGCGTGCCCGCCGAAGGCGGGATGCCGGCCATCGTCTTGGCCGGCAAGCTGACAACGCCGTAGGCGTTATCTGCAATTTTGATGCTTCGACAGTCGAAAAATTTGCTCGCCGATCTGACCCGTTGATTTAATCAGAGCTTCCTTCAAACCAGCATTTTATCGGAGGGATAACACAGTATGAAAAAGAAATTTTTGAAGGGTCTCGCCGTTACAGCCTGTGCGGGGCTGCTGATCACAGGCGCAGGCGCCGTTGCCTATGCGGCGCAGACAGAAGATACCGCCCGCACTGCGGATGCGGCAAGCATGGCGGACACCGCGCCGGCGGCGGGGAAAGATTCCGGCGCGCAGCTTTTGTCCAGCGTGGAAAAGGACGAAATGGTATATGTGCTCACGGATGCCACCGGCGATGTGCAGAAGGTCATCGTCAGCGATTGGATCCAAAATACGCCAGGCAGCGCACAGATCGCAGATGCCTCGGGGCTGCAGAATGTAGAGACGGTGCGCGGCACGCAGACGCCTGCGGCGGGCACGGACGGCTCGCTCCTGTGGGATACGAACGGCGAGGATCTGTACTATCAGGGCGAGATCGAAAAGGAGCTGCCGGTCTCCCTTCAAATCTCGTATTGGCTGGACGGCAAGAGCATTTCTCCCGCCGGGCTTGCGGGCAAGAGCGGCAAGGTGACGATCCGCTTCGATTATATCAACAAGCAATACGAAATGGTGGAGATCGACGGCAAAGAGGAAAAGATCTACATGCCGTTTGCCATGATGACGGGCATGCTGCTGGATAACGACGTGTTTACCAACGTGCAGGTATCGAACGGCAAGATTGTCAACGACGGCAGCCGCATCACCGTGATCGGCATCGCGTTCCCCGGCCTGCAAAACAACCTGCAGGTCGATACGGAAAAATTCGAGATCCCCGGCTATTTCGAGGTAACGGCCGATGTGAAAAACTTCGAGCTGGGCAATACGATCACCGTCGCCACCAAGGCGCCGTTCGACGAGATCGATACCGAGCAGCTGGATTCCGTGGATGATCTGCGCGATTCGCTGCATGCGCTGACCGACGCGATGGACCAGCTGCTGGACGGCTCGTCGCAGCTGTATGACGGCCTGTGCACGCTGCTGGAAAAATCCGGTGAGCTGACGATGGGCGTGGGACGCCTTGCGGACGGCGCGGGCCAGCTGCAAAGCGGCGCCGGCGCGCTGCATGCCGGCGCGTCCTCGCTTTCGGACGGAACGGCTCAGCTGCAGGGCGGCGCGAATACCCTTGCGGACGGCCTGCACACATTGGACGGGAACAGCGCGGCGCTGAACGCCGGCGCGCGGCAGGTGTTTGATACGCTGCTGGCCACCGCAAACGCACAGCTTGCGGCACAGCTTCCGCCGCAGATTTCCGTCCCGACGCTGACAATCGAAAACTACGACCAGGTTTTGACAGGCTTGATTCAGACGCTCAACCCGGGCACGGCATATGCGGCGGCGCAGAGCAGCGCGGAGAATTCCGTAACGCAGGCCGTCAATGCCCAGCGGGATGCCATCCAGGCGGCCGTTACGGACACCGTGGCACAGCAGATCACCGCGCAGGTGACACAGCAGGTGACGGCAGGCGCGCGCAGCGAGGCGCAGGCGCAGGCGCTGGCCGCGCAGGGCCTGACGCAGGAGGCCTATGACGCGGGGATCGCCGACGGCAGCGTCACGCCGGAGCAGCAGGCCGAGGTGGCCGCAGCCATCGATGCGCAGCTGCAGAGCCCGGAGCTGCAGGCAACAATCGCGAATGAGGTGGCCGCGCAGCTGCAGTCGCCCGATGTGCAGGCCATGATCGCGGCGCAGACCGACGGGCAGATCGCCGAATCGATCGCGCAGAATATGGGCTCCGATGCGGTGCAGGGGCAGATCAATGCCGCGGCTGCTGCGGCGCGGTCCGGTGCGGACAGCATCCGGGCGCTGAAGGCCCAGCTGGACAGCTACAATGCCTTCTATACGGGNCTTACGCAGTATACCGCCGGCGTTGCGCAGGCGGCGACGGGCGCGGATGCGCTGTGTGCGGGCGCGGGCCAGGTAAACGCGGGCGCGGCGCAGCTGCAGGCCGGCGCGGCACAGCTGCAAAGCGGCGCGGGCGAGCTGTGCGACGGCGTCAATACGCTGAAAAACAGCTTGCCCGCCCTGACGGACGGCGTAACGCAGCTGCGTGACGGCGCGATGCAGCTCTCCGGCGGACTGCAGGAATTCAACGAGAAGGGTATTCAGAAGTTGGTGGATGCGGCTGAAGGCGGCCTGGAAGGGCTTACCGGGCGCATCCGTGCAACGGCGGAGGTATCGCGCGGCTGGCGCTCGTTCTCCGGCATCTCCGAGGAGATGGACGGCCAGGTGAACTTCCTCTATCGCACCGACGCGGTGGAGCCGAAGCAATAAGAGAGAGGAATAATCTGCCGGGTTTGCCAAAGCGGCAGGCCCGGCAGACCATCCAAAACAGATCATAAAAAGCTTTCGCAAAAACGTTTTTGAATTTTTAAAAGGAGGAACCCAAAATGGACGCTTCCAACAAAGTGGTACGTTTCGGACTGAAAAAGATTTTTGATACCATCGGCAAAGACCCGGACCAGAACCTGCCCAGGCTGATGGAGTGGGTAGACCGCTTTGCCGGGGACGATCCGGAAAACTTCGGCCCGCAGCGCGACGCGTTCCGCGCGGTGGTGAACGACCCGGACAACAACATGCACAAGCTGCTCTGGAGCCTCTGGAGCGACATCGACGAAGGCGTTCTGCGCACGACGTTTGAAAACTTCATCCTGAACGCCAACCTCATCGGCTGGCCGCGCGAGGAAGAATTGCGCGAAAAGTATAACTGCAACATCCCGTGGGCGATTTTGCTGGACCCCACCTCCGCCTGCAACCTGCACTGCACCGGCTGCTGGGCGGCCGAATACGGCAACCGGCTGAACCTGACGGTGGACGAGATCGATTCCATCATCACGCAGGGCAAGGAGCTGGGCATCTATTTCTACATCTACACGGGCGGCGAGCCGCTGGTGCGCAAGGCCGATTTGATGGAAATCTGCCGCCGCCACAGCGACTGCGAATTCATGACGTTCACGAACGGCACGCTCATCGACGAGGCGTTTGCCGACGAGCTGCTGGCCGTGAAGAACTTCATCCCGGTGCTCAGCGTCGAGGGCTTTGAGGAAGCGACCGACGCGCGGCGCGGGCAGGGGACATACCAAAAGGTCGTCCGCGCGATGGAGATTTTAAAGGAAAAGCGCCTGCCGTTCGGCATCAGCTGCTGCTACACCAGCCAGAACCTCGATTCCATCAGCAGCGACGCGTATTTCGACCAGATGATCGCCTGGGGCGCAAAGTTCGTGTGGTATTTCCACTACATGCCCGTCGGCAACGACGCCGTGGCCGGGCTGCTGCCCACCCCGGAGCAGCGTACATATATGTACCACAAGATCCGCGAGGTGCGCAGCACAAAGCCCATTTTCGCGATGGATTTCCAGAACGACGGCGAATTCGTCGGCGGCTGCATCGCGGGCGGGCGGCGCTACCTGCACATCAACGCGAACGGCGACGCCGACCCGTGCGTATTCATCCACTATTCCGATTCCAACATCCGCGAGAAGACGCTGCTCGAGGTGCTGCGCTCACCGCTGTTCCAGGCTTACCACGACGGCCAGCCCTTCAACGAAAACCACCTGCGCCCGTGCCCGATGCTGGAAAACCCCGAAAAGCTGCGCGCGATGCTGCAAAAGGTGGACGCGCATTCCACCGACCTGCAGTCGCCCGAAAGCGCCGACCACCTCTGCGACAAGTGCGTTCCCTACGCCGAAAACTGGCAGCCCACCGCCGATGCGCTCTGGGGCTGCAGCGGGTGCGCGGGGTGCAGCGGATGCGCGGCGGAAAGCAAGTAAAAGGATATTTTTGATCGTTCGGATATTTGAAACGGAAAACGCCCGCTCCGGTTTTGGCCGGGGCGGGCGTTTTGGCTGTGGGAAATGCGGTGCGGNGTTTTGCAATTCCCGCGGGGTGCGGTTACGCGGGATTCCNGATTTCGTAGATGCGGTTCGCGTCGATGGTGCGCGTGGCTCCGATCATGACCTTGCCGTTCACGTTGCCTTCGGCGGTCGTCATTGTTCCGTCCTCGTTCACACTCAGAACGAATACCC
>JAAVHN010000006.1 GCA_014799685.1 Subdoligranulum sp.
CAGCTGGGCGCGCTGGCGTCCGACCTCGCCGCGGGCAAGGCGAGCGATCTGGATACGTACAACAACGCCAAGGCGGGCTACGATTACGATTACCAGACAAAGCTGGCCGATCTTGCGAACACCTCGCAGGAAAAACTGCTGGGCTACAGCAACACCTATGCAAACGGCCTTGCGCAGCTGGAGCAGAGCAAGTCGCAGCAGCTTGCGCAGCTGCAGTCGGCACAGAACGACGCGCTGATGCAGGCGCAGGCGACGCAGGCCCGGCAGACGGCAAGCACGGGGAGCGGGGGCGGCTACACCTCCGCTGCCGCGAATACTGTTACGAAGACAAATCAGAACGTATCGAAAGATTCTGCGGGCAAGTTGGGCGCGGCTGCAACAAATGTGGTCACAAAGTTGTCGGAGCCGAAATCAAAAACCATTGCGGGAAAAATCGGATGATGGAGTAAAAAATCTCCCGGGGCACTGCAAGCGCAGCGCCCCGGGAGGCGTAAAGGAGGAAACAAATGGCTGCAAAGAATCTTTACAGCACAAGAGAAAAAGAAAAACAGCTGTATGGCGGCTCCGGCACAGTGAATGCCGGTACACAGAGCACGCCGCAAAGTACGCTGCAAAGCAATGAATGGGACACCGGGCAGAGCACACAGCGTTTGCAGAGCAGCGCCCAAAAAAGCAAGCGGGAAAAAACACCCAGCGAATTGGGCGAAGAGGTGCTGCGGCTGATGCTGGAGGAAGATATGCCGAAGCTGCGGCAGCCGGCGGCCAAAGAGAAAGCCGTGGACCAGGCCCGCACCGGTGCAGAAATACCCACGGCAAAGGCCGAATCAGGGAACAAAAGGGCGGTGCCGTACAGTAGTTCGACTACAATACCATACAGTGGTGCTGCGACAACACCATATGGCGGCGCGGGCATCGGGTCTGGCGCAGACTGGGATCGATCGCCGGTGTATCTGCCGTCCACGCTCTATGGGAGCGCCGCGGCGCAGCCCCTCGCAAACGCGGAGGCGGGTGCAAACGACATTCGGGGCACACGGTGGGGTGATGACCTTACCGCCTCCCTGCGGGCGTTCGGGGCAAGGAACGATCCCAGCTACACCACGCCTCTGCAGGCGCTCGGCGCAGCGGCTGACCCCACCTACACCACGCCTCTGCAGGCACTCGGCGCAGCGGCCGACCCCAGCTATACCGTGCCCGCATGGCAGTGGTTGGAGGATGCGCAGAGGCTCACAAACACAGAGACAAATGCAAACACCCAATTTGCATCGAATCGGCAATCACTTGCAGCTGCATGGAATCTTTACGAGCCGGAATTGGTCACGGTTGAGCAGCATTTTGATTTTTTGCCCGAAAATGGAACAAAGCGGCTTTGGGAAGACACACACATTGCAGAGGGATTGTCTTCGCCACTTTATGGGAGTGAAAAAGGCCTGAGTGGAGCAGTAATGGATTTGAGAGGCACATGGAACCGTGCTGCAACGCAGTCGTGGGAGAACGCAGGGAACGGAAATCTCGGTTACCTTTTCCCGTCGAATTATATCCCACTGCCAATGTTCGAAAATTCGGCTGCAGCACAGGGAAACAAACAGGATCTTTCGAACATCATCTTTCCACCGATGGTGAATCATGCCCCAAATGCTGCAAATATACAGGAGCATGAAATTGAGGTACAGAATGCAGAAAGCGATCTTGTAAAGCCTGAAAACGATGAAACGGCACCGGAAAGTGAAGCCTTGCCAGACAAAAGGAGAAGTGATATACTAAATAATAAATCAGATTCAAAAAAGCATGCACCTGAATGGTGGGAGGTATCAGGAGCAAGTGAAACAGTTGATCCCAATCATCCAACTTATCAGGCTATGAATGCGGAGTTGACAGACAATGACCGGGCAGCAGGATTAAGTGTTGTGAAAATTGATGGAGAATATTACATAGACTATACCACGGTGATTAATGCACGCTTACATGAAGTTGAGCAAGAATTTCGAAACCATTCCATTTATAATCCACGCTTAGCAGGGGCAAACATTGCATGGTTCGTTTCCCAGGTGAAAGGAGAGGGCCCATGGGATATTAAAGTAAAAGATTCTTGGAAAATGCAATTTGGAAATGTTCGTCCCCTTTCCCGTATGGACGATACTATTGCATATAATGGTCAAGTAGTACAACCTGAGAATCTGGGAAATTTAACGTATGGATATTTGGGAAGTGCAATGGGATGGCCCGCAGAGATTTTATATTTGGGGGCCGGCGCTTATAACCAAAAAGAATTGGCAGATTTGGCAAAGAAAGAGGGAGAACAATGGGCTTGGCTCAATATTTTTAATCCTTTCGTTTATACTGACGGATCATATGGTGATGGTGAAAATGACATTCCATTTATAAGACAGGGGGTGGAACTTTATGACGCCGTTCATTAAGAAGCTGATCATGATTGTTAAGAAATCAATCATGATCATAATGTCATGTGTTGCATCAATTGTAGCATCAGCCCTTATTCTTTGGATTTTGTTCATTTCGGTTCTGTTAATGGCAGATATGGGAACTCCCCATTTCTCTCAAAAGGATATCTGCGAGAGCGTGTTGGAAAATCAAGACGCTCTGGAAATGATCGTANAAGATTTGCGCAGTTATGATATGGCACGCGTATATGTAAGCGGAGAAAATATTACAACATATATGAACTTTATTCGCTTGCCTGATGGACGTTATCTGTTGGGAGACGAGGGGCCGGGTTTTTCAACAAGTGAAGAACTGCAGAGCTTTATGAAAAATCTGAAAATCAGCAGCATAGACTTCAGTTTATTTGATGAACTTCAGATAGTCACATTTGAGTTTTATGACGGGAGGATAAAGGGGGCTTATTGGGTGGATCCTGATACGCCAACAGAGAAAGCTGTTACTTCTGATCCTCATGATTTGACTCTATCAGGAGATGGCTGGGAATTTGCCAATTTGGGCGACAGATATTACACAGAAAAAATATGCGATCATTGGTATTATTATGTAGTTGAAACATGAAGCAGCATATCAAGGATTACTCCATATTCCGCATTCTGATTGAAAATCGCTTTTGATTCGGCATAACTTTTCATCATTACAAAAAGACCTCAATAAAATCGCATTACAAACAGATTCCCCGCTGCGGTCGAAGCGGGGAATCTGTTTGTTTTTGTGTATTTTATTATTCGGCAACGCGGCAGAGCCGCCCGCGCGGGCGGCGCCGACGAGGAAACGGCGCTGCTGTACGGCATGCTTTCGGGCAGCATGGAGGTACTTACAGAACAGCTCGGCGGCGGTATTCCGGGGCTGAACAAGGGCGTGCTGGATGATTGGCTGATGGGAATGGCGCAAAGCAACACCGGCCGCGCGGCATTGAAGCATCTTGTAAACACGCTGGGCGAGGGTGCGGAGGAATTCATCAGCGCGATCGCAGACGCATACTTTGCAAAGATGTGGAACGGCGACGAGCGCGGCTTCTGGGAAACGATGGGCGATACGCTGCCGGACGCGTTTTATGAAGGATTTATCGGCTCGCTGACAAGTGCGATGATGAGCATCCCGAGCGATGTGGCCGAAATGCGCAACGCCCATACTGTGGACACGGCGATAAACGCGATGCAAAACGGAGAGATCATCTCTGATACGTATCTGGCAAGGGCAGACGCAGCGATGCAAAGCCTGATTGGGGATGCAGGTACAAACAGCCCATGGAGCCGCCAGCCGGCCGCGAATTGGGCGGACACAAAAAACAAATTTTTCGACGGCCTGTTTTCTCCGGCGGCGAACCCGACCGGAAACACAGTGGATCTCAGCGGGCTCGATACTTCGAACCTGATCATGTTCCCGACAGGAAGCGATCTGGAAGCATTGGCACACACAGGGGCCGATTCCAACGCCATTCCATTTCCGGCGGCAGGCAACACGGCAGCGGCACAGAACGGCCCGCAGGCTTCCTCTAACATTATCTTTTTCCCGATAGGAAACGAGTTGGGAGCGCAGACAAGGACGGATGCGAATTCCAATGCCGTTTCACTTCCGGCGGCAAATAGCGCGGCGGTGACGCAGAACGGCCAAACAAACACAACCGAAGCAGCACACCAAACCAGCCCGCTTCCGAATGCACCCGATATGTCCACGGAAAGAACCTCCGGGGACACCACTCAACAAACAAGCCTCACTGCCGAACCGGCAAGCGCGGAGGCGATCGCCGAGCAAAACGCAAGGGTTCGCCAGCAGGCGCTGGAAAAGGGCAAGGCAAAGGGCATCGAGTTGAATACGGCGGAAAAGCTGATGGAGATCACTGGGCTGAAGCTGCAATACATTTACGAGGAAAACAGCGGTGTGGATGGATTCATCAACGGGGATACGGTGACGGTGAACCTCGCCAGCGATACCAGCGCATTCTGCGTAGCAGCACATGAGGCCGGGCACAGCATGAAGGTGACAGACGCAAAGAAATTTGAGGCATTCCAAACCTCCGTGCAGCGCATCATCGAAAGCAACGCGGAACTGAAACAGTACGCCGAGAAGATCCGTGCGGACTACACCGCCGAAAACAGCCCGGCACTTGCCAGCCTGATGAATGCGGACGGCACAATCAACACCGCCGCGCTGGAAGAGGACGTGTGCCTGAAAACCTTCGAGCGTCTGATCGAAGACCCGGAGCGGCTGGTGCAGGCCGTGGCACACGACCGCAGCGCGATCGAAAGCTTCCTTGATGTTCTGCGCGGGATTAAGAACAGCCTTGTGATCAAGTTCACAGGCAGCGAAAAAGCCATGCTGGATGAAGCCGAACGCACCATGGTAAACCTCCTGCGCGGGGAAGCGGGTGTTGTGGAAGGCGAAAGGTTCAGCTATATAGGGGAAAATGCAAACCTGAACAAAACGGAACGCGCGGCGCTGAACATGGCAAAGCAGATGGAACGGGAAGGCGAAACGGCCATGGATATCCGGTGGCAAACCGGCTGGTTCCGCGGTATGGATGGAAAATGGCGTATGGAAGTAGATGACAGCGTAGCAGAATATTTTCCGAACGGAGATGCGCACGGAGCGGCGCCG
>JAAVHN010000007.1 GCA_014799685.1 Subdoligranulum sp.
CCGCCCTGCGGGGTAGCTTATTTACTATATCAGATTCAATCAGCTTTGTCAAGCCCTTTTCTGATATTTTTTTCGCTCCCCTGCTTTTTCTTCGGTGCAGNNCACCCGGCCAACCGGCCCCGGCGCCCGCCCCATCGGACAGCTNTGTTATATTACCACAACCCCNCTCCCTTTGTCAACTCCTTTTTTGAAAAATTTTTGCTTTTTTTCCGTTTTTTTCTTTTTTCCCNTTTTTTTCGATATNTCTCCCACCGCAAAACGATCCCTTTATATAAAAAGAGGAGCGTCTTTTTTCAACGCCCCCTTTTTCTCACCTGCGCATTCNGGTTCCAATCAAAACCTCTCGCAGTNCGTCATCGTACTTCCCGCAAATGATGCATTATGAATTATAAATTCTTCCGCTAAACCACCAGCTGCTGGCGCATGGCGGCGAGCAGCTTGCGTTCGCGGCGCGAAATCTGTACCTGCGTGGTATGCAGTACCTTTGCGGTTTCGCTCTGTGTCTTGTTTTTAAAGAAGCGCAGGTAGATCAGCGTGCGATCNTCGGGCGCAAGCGTGCCGAGCACGCTTTTCAGGCTGAGCAGATCGGACACCGTCTCCTCGCAGCTTTCCTGCGGGATATCGAATTCCCGGCCGCCGTCCTCATCACTCGCGGGTGTCAGCGACAANGCGGGCAGCGCCGCGTTCATCGCCTCCGCCGCCTGTTCAGGTGTGATGCCCAGCTTTTGTGCCAGCTGTGAAACAGTCGGCTCCTGCCCTGTTTCCTTGATCCACCGCTCGCGNGCNGCACTGATCTTCAGGCTCAGTTCTTTCAGCGANCGGCTCACCTTGACGGTGCCGCCGTCCCGAAAGAGCTTTTTNATCTCGCCCAAAATCACGGGCACGGCGTAGGTGGAAAAGCACAGTCCGCGCGTGCCGTCGAAGCCGTCATAGGCCTTCACAAGGCCCATGCAGCCCGCGGAGAACAGATCGTCGTATTCGATGCCGCGCCCGCGGAAGCGCCCGGCACAGGAGTGAACAAGACCTAAATTATTTTCGATAAATTCAGCGCGTGGGCCAAGTACAACAGGTGTCGGCGACATTTTCCCGCTTCCTTTCCGCAGGGCCGCAGGGCGGCAGATGCGNATGCCCCACATGCCCGGCTCTTGATTTGAGCGTTTCTCANAATTGGCNNTCCCCNGATTTTGCCGTCAATCTTGTGNATTGACGCGTGTGTATGGACAATTCTGAAAACTGCTCTATGTAGCGGGAAGATCAGCGGCGGCCCAGCCGCTTTTCCAATACGACGCGCGTCCCCTTGCCNGGCGCGGAATACACCTTGAGCGAATCGGTGAAGCTTGTCATCACCGCGAAGCCAAGGCCCGCGCGCTCCGGGCCGCCCGTCGTGAACAGCGGCTCCATCGCCTTGGCCACATCCGGGATGCCGCAGCCCTTGTCCGTCACCGTTACGCGCAGCGTACCATCCTCGTACAGGGCGGCGCTGAGCGTGATATTGCCNATGCGGTCGGCGTAGGCATGGACGATGCAGTTCGTCACAGCCTCGGACACGGCCGTTTTCAGATCGGCCAGCTCGTCCATTGTGGGGTCGGCCTGCGCGGCGAACGCGGCGACGGCGCTGCGCGCAAACCCCTCGTTTATACTGCGGCTGGGAAAGACCAGCCGGATCGTATTCAGCGCTTTCATGCGGAACACTCCTATTCCAATCATTTTGTATCAATCATGTCGGCCGAAAATTGGCCNCTGCCCCGGAGAGCCTGCTATGCGTTTCACACGTCGTTACTCCTTCGATTCGATGCCNGCGACGGACAGCGTCCGGCGGATATCNTTGGGCGCCTTCTGCACCACCACGACGCCGCCCAGCGCGCTGACGAGCTTATGGCGGCCCAAAATCAGGCCGATGCCCGCAGAATCCATAAACGTGACCGCCGAAAAATCCAATACCAGGATCGCGGGCGACGCGGCGGCGATGCGCTCGTCAATNGCCGTCCGCAGCTGCGCCGCGCCGTGGTGATCGATCTCGCCGGACAGCAGCGCCGTCAGCGTTTTTCCNTCCTGCCGAAGCGTTACCTGTGTCATTTTCGTCCCCCCTGTTGTGGTCAATTTTGTAAAGCCGCGCGGNAGCCCGCCNGANCGTTCCGTTTTCTTTNTCGAAAAAACTCCGATCCCGTCGGCTCCCGGCGCATATCGGAAATCTATCCCGAAAACCCATCCAATAAAAGAGGCATACCGCCTATGCATCTATCATAGACGATATGCCCTGTATTTTTTGTTGATTTGCGTCGCAGGTCTTGGGAAACCCTGCATAAATCGCTGATCATTTTCGCACTGCTCCGGCAGTGTTGCGTTTTTTGTCCTGCACTTGCGCAGATCCTCTTTTTGTGCGAAAAAACGTTTTTCACCCAAAGTGCTTTTGCCTGGAATACACCCTGNCGCAGCCGGGGCAGCCGGCAGCTTTGCCGCAGCAGCNGCGCCATGCCCCGGCGGCGNCCGCCGCAAAAAACATTCAGCGCTCTCCCGCCAGCAGCGCCCGCGCCTCGGCGGCCAGATACAAGCTGCCGCACACAACAAGCCCGTTCGGCGCGTCGTCCTGCGCCAGCCGCAGCGCCTCGCCGGCACTGCCGCACGCCACCACATGNGGAAAATGACGCTTTGCCAGCACCGCCAGTTCCCCGGCGGAAAGCGCACGCGGGCTGTCTGCGCGCACGGTGTACACGCGCGCAAAGCATGGCGCAAGCGCCGCAAGCACCTGTTCGGGCTGCTTGCCGTGCAAAAGGCCCAGCACTGCTGTTAAGCCGGAAAGGCCCNCGCAGCGCAGCGCNGCCGCCAGCGCCCGCGCGCCGTCGGGGTTGTGCGCGCCGTCCACGATCACCAGCGGGTCGCGGCGCAAAACCTCGATGCGCGCGGGAAAGCGCGTGGCCGCGATGCCGGAGAGGATCGCTTCGTCCGGAATCTCAAAACCCTTTTCGCACAGCGCCAGCGCGGCCTCCACCACGACAGCGGCGTTATACGCCTGATGCCGCCCCGGAAACGGAATGACAAGATCATATCCGCCGTAATTGACGCGGTTTTCGAGCGGGCGCGCCCGGTAAAAGCGCAGATCCTCCAATTCCGGGATCACCAGCGAACAGNCCGCCTTCTGCGCGCGCAGAACGATCTCGTCCATCGCCGCGCGCGGCTGGTCGGGATAGCAGACGACCGTACAGCGATTTTTCAGAATGCCGCATTTTTCGGCGGCGATCTTCTCCTCGGTATCGCCGAGCAGCTCGGTGTGGTCTTTTGCAATGCGCATGATGCACGCCACNAGCGTATTTTCGATGGCGTTCGTGGAATCGAGCCGCCCGCCGAGGCCGACCTCGAGGCACACAATGTCGCACCGCTCGCGCGCGAACCAGAGCAGCGCCGCGGCCGTCNCCGCATCGAACTCCACAAGGCTGTCCCAGCCCTCCGCGGCCAGATCTTCCGCCGCCGCGCGCACCTCACTCAACAGCGCGGCCAACACGTCCGGGGCGATCATTTCNCCGCCTATCTGAAACCGCTCGCGAAAATCCAACACGTANGGGCTGACGCTCATGCCGGTGCGGCAGCCCGCTTTGCACAGAATGGAAGCGAGCATCGCCGTAGCGCTGCCCTTGCCGTTCGTGCCCGCAATGTGGACGAATTTCAGCTCTTTTTGCGGGTCGCCCAGCCTCGCGAGCAGCCTGCGCGTATTTTCGATGCCCGGATGCTCTGCCAGCCGCGGCAGGCTGTGCACCCATGCCAGCGCCTCGTCGTAGTTCATCGCCGGTGTCCCCCTTTGCGATATCATATAAATATAGNAGTTCACTAAAGAACATTTGTACTTCGACCGCAGCTTCTGCCTTGCAAATTATGAATGATGCGTTGTGAATGATGAATTTTCTCAAATCCCAAACGAAACGCGGCAGCCCCGCCGCCGCGTTTCGCCGTCTGAATCTTTCTGCGCACAAAACTCCCACGCGCACGTAATTCCTGCATGCCAAACAAGAAAACACTACACCAGCCGCTCCATCATCAGCGCGGCGCGATAGCGGCCGTCCGGCATGCGGAAAAACCGCTCCATGCGCCCCACCGTGCGAAAGCCGAGTTTTTCGTACAGATGAATTGCCGGAAGATTATCCTCCAGCACCTCCAGTGCAAACACCGTCACGCCCGCGGCTTCGCCCATCGCCATCAGCTGTGTCATCAGCCTTGTGGCAACGCCGCGGTTCCAATACGCCCGGCGCACGCTGACATCCACCGCCGCGCGGTGCACCAGCCGCGCGCGNGGCATGCGCGACAAACCGCACACGCCAACGAGTTCTTCCCCGCACTCNGCCACCAGCATGACAAAATTGGGGTCGTTTTGCGCGGCGGCAAGGCGCTGCGCCTCCTGCTCCACCGTTAAGGGCAGGCCCTCGGCGCCAAACGTTAAATTGTCGCTCTCGCCGCCGATCTGCCGCAGATAGGCCAGCATTGCCGCAGCATCCTCCACCCGTGCCGGGCGGAATAAAACTTCGTCCATTGCAACGATCCCTCTCTTTTCGCAACTTTCTTATCTGCTGAATGAGGTTGCTAATATCTTTTCTATTTCCGCTCTTAAGTCCTCTGTACCATAGCAATGCAAAATTGGAACGTGCGCACATCCTAACGCACCATCCACAAAAGCATCCCTCGCAACTCTATCTGCCCTTTGATGCGAACTATCGTCCAGCTCAATTACCAGCAGGGGTCGAATCACCTTACTATCACATATAAGGAAATCAACATGTTTTGCCATTATTTTTTGAAATGCTGCTTGCCAATAATTCGAACTGACATTGGGTTCAATAATATCCGCAAGTCGAACTTTAGAAAAAATTGTCACATCCATTTCTTTTGTACTTTCGAGCAATTTTCGATAGAAATACAACTCATTCTTTGTAAAAAAGTAAGTTTTTGATTTATATCGCAGCCAATTTGAGGTAGTTTGACTGTGCTGCGGATAATAAGCGTAAGGATACATTGTTTCTGTTTTTTTCTTTCTCCGAAATACTTTCTTTGATAGAAAAAGAAAAAATTCAATAACCACGGCAAATATCAAAAGGGCCGCAATTCCAGACATGGCATTTCTCCTAACTATTTTTATCGATATGTCTGAATTACATATTAGCTCTCCAGCGCCACAATCGACTGCTCAATCTTCGCAAGCTTTTCGGCGGCGGCGGCGTGCTTTTGGCGCATATCCTCCACGATGTGCGCGGGGGCCTTGCTGACAAAGCCCTCGTTCGCAAGCTTTGCCGCCATGGAGGCCAGCTCCTTTTCGCACTTTTCCTTTTCCCTCGCAAGGCGCGCCTGTTCCTTTTCCTTGTCGATCAGCTCCGCCATTGGGATAAACGCGCGCGCGGCGTGCGTGACCACCTGCGCCGTGCCCTTGGTATCGCCCGTGAACTGCTGCGTGAACGTCACCTCATTGGCAAACGCGAACTTGGCAAGATAGGCGGCGCCCGCCTCGAACGGCGTCTTGTCCGCCGTCTCCAAAATCAGCGACGTGCGCTTGGCCGGGTGCACGCCCATGTCGGCGCGCAGCGTGCGCACGGCCTTGATCAGATCCATGATCTTCTCAAAGCCCGCTTCCTCGGCGGCGTAGTCCATCGCCGCGTCGTACACCGGCCACGCCTCGAGCATCAGCGTTTCGGACGCGCCGGGCAGTGCGGTGTAAATTTCCTCCGTGATGAACGGCATAAACGGATGCAGCAGCGCCAGCGCCGTCTTCAGCACCGACACCAGCACCTGGCGCGCGCTGCCGGCCTCGGCGGCGTCCTCACTGGAAAGACGCAGCTTTGCGATCTCAATATACCAGTCGCAGTACACGTTCCAGATGAAATCCTGCACCTTCTGCGCGGCAAGGCCGAGCTCGAATTTATCGAGGTTTTCGGTGACGTTCTTCACGAGCGTGTTCAGCTGCGAAAGCACCCATTTGTCCGCCATCGAAAGCGTCGCAGGCGCGGCGGGGGCAAAATCCTCGGGCAGGTTCATCATCACAAAGCGCGCGGCATTCCACAGCTTATTGGCAAAGTTGCGGCTCGCCTTCACCTTTTCGTCCGAGAAGCGCATGTCGTTGCCCGGCGTGGAGCCGACGACGAGCGTCAGGCGCAGCGCGTCCGCACCGTACTGCTCGATGATCTCGAGCGGATCAATGCCGTTGCCGAGGCTCTTGGACATTTTGCGCCCCTGCGCGTCGCGCACAAGGCCGTGGATCAGCACGTTTTCAAACGGCGCCTTATCCGTGTACGTCAGGCCGGAGAAGATCATGCGGCTGACCCAGAACGTGATGATGTCATAGCCCGTGACGAGCGTGTCGGTGGGATAGAAATAGGCGAGATCCTCGGTCTGCTCGGGCCAGCCCAGCGTCGAGAACGGCCAGAGCGCGCTGGAAAACCAGGTATCCAGCGTGTCCTCGTCCTGCCGCACGGGCGCGCCGCACTTCGGGCAGGTTTCCAGCATCGTCTCGGAGACATGGATCTCCCCGCACGCGTCGCAGTAGTAGGCCGGGATGCGGTGACCCCACCAGAGCTGGCGGCTGATGCACCAATCGCGCGTATTTTCCATCCAGTTGTAATAGTGCTTATCAAAGCGCTCGGGCACGAACTTGATGCGCCCATCGCGCACGGCCTCAATGGCGGGGCCGGCCAGCGGCACCATCTTCACGAACCACTGCTTGCTCACCATCGGCTCCACGGTGGTACCGCAGCGGTAGCACGTGCCGACGTTGTGGCTGTGCGGCTCTACGGACGCGAGGTATCCGCCCGCCTCTAAGTCTGCCACGATGGCCTTGCGCGCCTCATAGCGATCCATGCCCGCGTACTTGCCGCAATCGTCCGTCATGCGCGCGTCGTCTGTGAGCACCTTCACGATGGGCAGGCTGTGCCGCACGCCCACCTCGAAGTCGTTCGGGTCGTGCGCGGGGGTGATCTTCACAACGCCGGTGCCGAATTCGCGGTCCACATACGTATCGCACACTACGGGGATCTCGCGGTTCACAAGCGGCAGCAGCACGGTTTTGCCGTGCAGATGGGTATAGCGCTCGTCGTCCGGGTGCACCGCGATGGCGGTATCGCCCAGCATCGTCTCGGGGCGTGTGGTGGCCAGCTCGACGAATTCGTCGCTGCCCACCACCGGGTATTTCAGGTGCCAGAACGATCCGGCCTGATCCTCATATTCCACCTCGGCATCGGAGATGGACGTTTTGCAGTGCGGGCACCAGTTGATGATGCGCTCGCCGCGATAAATAAGCCCCTCGTCATAAAGTTTCTTGAAGACCTTCAGCACGGCCTTGCTGCAGCCCTCGTCCATCGTGAAGCGCTCGCGCTTCCAATCGCACGAGCAGCCCAGTTTTTTCAGCTGCTCCACAATGCGCCCGCCGTACTGCTTTTTCCAGTCCCACGCGCGCACCAGAAACTGCTCGCGGCCGATGGCCTGCTTGGTAAGGCCCTCCTCCTTCATCTTCGCCACGATCTTCGCCTCGGTGGCGATGGAAGCATGATCGGTGCCGGGCACCCACAGCGCGGCATAGCCCTGCATGCGCTTGTAGCGGATGAGGATATCCTGCCAGGTTTCGTCCATCGCGTGGCCCATGTGCAGCTGCCCGGTGATGTTGGGCGGCGGCATCACGATGGTATAGGGTTTTTTCTCCGGGTCGCGCTCGGTGTGGAAATAATCCATCTCCACCCATTTGTGATAGTGTTTGTCCTCCACGGCGGAGGGGTCGTAAATTTTTGCCAGCTCTTTCATTCCGATACTCCCTTTCCGGGGCGGCAAAAAAGCCGCCCCATGCTGTTATACATGGGACGGCTCTGTCACGGAACCTTTTCATCCGCCGCCCGGCCAAACCGGCCGGGCGGATCAAACGCAAAGCTTCCTTCAAAAAAACCGCGGTACCACCCAAATTGCCCGCCGCACGGTGCGGCAGGGCCACTCGATCTTGCCTTTAACGCAGGCATACGGAAACGGCTACCGGCCTGTTTGCGGCAACTGCTGCGGCCCGACGGCTCTGCGNNCCGGCCGGTCCAATTGGCCGGCGGCATAACCAGCCGTCGGCGCGGCGGCATCAGCCGACAAACACACTTTCCCCGTTTCTGCTCCGAAGCGACAGCGCAAGCCTTATCCGCACCGGCTTTCACCTTTCCCGGCTCTCTTGTCAAACGGCCCCTGGGGCATCGTTGGGATCGATCCCCCAAACCGCGCCCACCGGGATTGCGGCAGGCGTTTGGACACAGGGCCGCTTTCGGCGGACGCCCGGCGGGCGCACTCTTCCTCACGGCATTTTACATTTTGCTTGATTATAGCAGTTTTTGTGCGGGATGTCAAACGCAAAACCGCAGCCGGTGCAAACTCCCGCGCGCCTGTCCCGACAGCTTCCGATCGGTGCGCCGGGAAGCTTACCCGAGGCAGATCCCCATGCGGCGGGCGACCGTGAGCATATCGCAGGTGTCGGGCACGAATTTCGATTTGCCCGCGATGGCCTTCAGCGGATTTTCCGTGACGATATTGTTCTTCATCGCCACAGCCACGCCGTAGTGGTCGGCCTCCACGAGCTTGGCCGCGTGTGCGCCGAACTGCGTGGCCAGCACGCGGTCGTAGGCGGAGGGGCTGCCGCCGCGCTGCATATGGCCCGGCACGCAGACGCGTGTCTCGAAGCCGGTGGCCGCCTCGATCTGGTGCGCGATGCGGTTCGTCGCCGTCGTCTCGCCCGCCGCGGCACGCGCCGCCGCGCGCTCCTTTTTCTTCATGGCGGCCTCGCGCACGTCATACACGCCCTCGGCCACGGCGATGATCGAAAACGTCTTGCCCTGATCGTTGCGCTTTTGGATGGCCGCACAGACGTTCTCGATGTTGTACGGCAGCTCCGGGATGAGGATGATATCCGCGCCGCCCGCGATGCCGGAATACAGCGTCAGCCAGCCGGCCTTGTTGCCCATGATCTCGATCACCATGCAGCGGCGGTGGCTGGAGGCCGTGGTGTGGATGCGGTCGATCACCTCGGTGGCGATGTCCACAGCCGTGTGGAAGCCGAACGTCACGTCCGTGCCGTAAATATCGTTGTCAATCGTCTTGGGCAGGCCGATGATATTGAGGCCCTCCTCACTGAGCAGGTTCGCCGTTTTGTGCGTGCCGTTGCCGCCCAGACACAACAGGCAGTCCAGCTTCGCCTCTTTGTACGTCTTTTTCATGGAGGCGACCTTGTCGACATTGTCCTCCTCGACAACGGTCATTTTTTTGAACGGCGTGCGCTTTGTGCCGAGAATCGTGCCGCCCACCGTCAGAATGCCGGAGAAATCATACGGCTGCATCTCGCGCCAATCGCCCTTGATCAGGCCGTCGTATCCGTTGAGGATGCCGACAATCTCCACATCGTCCCCGAAGCGCTGATAGAGCGCCTTCGCTGCGCCGCGGATCGTAGCGTTCAGGCCCGGGCAATCCCCGCCCGAGGTAAGGATCCCTACACGTTTTTTCATTCAAAAAGCCTTCTTTCCACACAGAATGATCCCGCCGGGGAGGCGGTGCGGTCGGTTTCCGCCGCCCCAAAGCGCACCTCACGTATTTGGGCGCGGTGCGCGGCGTTTGTACTGTTTTCAGTATAGGCGCTTTGCAGCCGATTGTCAAACGGCAGCGGGACTTTTTTACGTTCTTTTTTGCCGGAAAAATCCTGAATGAGCAGCATCCCCAAAAGAAACAAAAAAACGGCCGCAGCCGGATGCTTCGCCGCAGCCCCTCCGGCAGGCGACACCGCAAAAACAAGAATAACAGCGCCGCCCGCACAAGCGGAAAGCCCTCATCCCGGCAGCACCGCCAGCAGCAGCGTCATCAAAACCGTGCTCAGCACCATACTGGCGGAATTGATCACGGCCGCCACTGTGCCGTCGCAGCCGTTTTCCACGGTGATCATCGCCGCACAGTTCGCCACCGGCGCAAACAGAATCACCACAAGCGCGCGGGCCATTTCTCTGGGCACCGGCAGCACAAACCATGCGAGCAGCGCCGCGGCCGCACATACCGCGCAGCGCCCGCCCAGCACGCGCAGCACCGTGGCGCGCCCCTCCTTCGGGAAACGCACCTCGAACAGAATGCCGATGCACAGCATCGCAAGGAACGAGTTTGCATTGCCCGCCATCACCGCCACACGCATGACCGGCTCCGGCAGTTCCCAGTGCAGCAGGCTCAGTGCGATGAGCGCCAGATAGACGATCATCACCGGCGCGCGGAACACGCGCTTTAAAATCGAACCGGGCGTCGTTTTGCCCTCCCCGTCCCCCATTACATGGTGCGCAAGCGCCGTGTTCGGGCCGTAGGTGAACAGCGCCGCGCCCACGTCGAACATGCACATCGCCGCGAACGCGTCCGCGCCGACGAGCGGTGACAGCAGCGGGATGGCGAAATTGCCGCAGTTGAACGTGTTGGTATTCAAAACCGTCGTGCCGCGCTCAACGGGCGTTTTGCCCCGCGAAAGCAGCGCCGCCGTGCCCAGCAGCGCCGCGCTGACGCAGCACGAAAAGAGGAATGTCAACAGCAGCGCCCCGCTGAATTCCACACCCGCAAACCCCTTGACGATGGCGGCGGGCAGCGTGATGTTCATGATGATTTTCGACAGCAGCTTTGCGTCCTCCCGCTGGAACAGGCCCAGCCGTTTTAACAGATAACCGCCCGCCAGCACGGCCAAAAACACGCCGCTGTTGGCAAGGCTCGTCCATAAATTTGCCATGATCCCCTCATCCCGTTTCCAGTTTTTCTCCCGTATGCCCCGACCCACGCCGCAGCTCGCGGCAACGCCCGCCCCGGCCGCCGGCGGACACAAGCGCGGCGGACAGTCTCCGGGCCGGGCCGCTGCACGGAGTGCTCCCGTTTGGATGCCTCCTGCGCCGGCGTCAGCGCGCCGCCAGACTGTACCGCTGCACGCGGATATTCCCAAATACAGTATAGCATACCCGTCTTTTTTTACAAGGGAAGCTCCGAAAAATCTCCGGGCGCACCAAAAAAGCCGCGCTGAAAAACCCTTTCGGGCTTTCGGCGCGGCTTTTTCTTTTATCAGGGCTTTTGCGGCAGTCCCTTCCTGAAGCTGAATGCAGGCCAAACCGGCTTTTACAATTTACCGGGCGCTGTCCAATAGGCGGCAGGCGCCGTTTCCCAATCCGGCATTGAGATCGCATACGGGTCATATACGATCTCGCCCGCCCGTATGGTAGCACGGCATTCGAGGCGTGACGTACCCGCCATACGCGCATTGCCGCTGTCGGCAAAATGCACCGGCTCATCCACACGGTGCAGCACCGCAATGTCTGCGCAGCTGCCCACAGCGAGGCTGCCCAATTCAGGGTGGCCCAGCACCTGCGCAGGTCGTGCCGTCGTGCGGTAGATCACCTCCTGCAGCGGCATTCCCATGCTGAGATACTTCGACATAATATGCAGCAGACCTATAACGGGCCCCGCTGCGTTATCGAGATACAGATCGGTGGAAAGGGTATCGGGATAGAATCCCTGCTGAAGAGCCGGAAATGCGTTTCTGAACCAGAAGCTGCCCGCTCCGTGCCCAAGATCGAACAGCACGCCGCGCTCCCGCGCACGGAACATAAAATCATTCACCTTTCCGTTTTCATCCAAAATCGGAAACTGCTGCGCGTAAACGTGCGTATGGATGTCACCGGGGCGCAGATGCTTCAGAATCAGATCAGGATAGGTGCGCAGCGGCAGATTCGGCTGGAAATCGGCCATGCAGGGCTTGCCGCAGAGCTCGCCCGCCTCCACCATACTGTCTACCGACGCCCACGGGGCGTGTGATTCATCAAACGGAATTCCTACCCAATAGTGCGCTGTTTTGATTCCTACTACCACATCACTGTACTGACGCGCCATCTCCGCAGTCAAACGGGGATTCATTTCTGCACAGTTCTGCTCCGTGTCCATGTGCACCATCCCGCCTGAAGCGATATTGATGAACGCAAGCACACGCACGCACGCTTTGTCAATGATGTTCTCCTTCAAACGGATAAAATCACGCCATCCGCAGGTGCCCGCGTCTACCGCCGTAGTCACACCGGTTTGAAGCATGTGCGCGTCCGGATGGATCGTGGCAAGGCTGTCCGGCGCAGGCGGAAAGAAAGGATAGCAATGGCAATGCATATCGATGAGCCCGGGTACAACATATTCTCCCTTTACATCCAAAGCCTTCTTTGCGTTTTCCCGGGAAAGGCCGGGCCCGACGGCTGCGATCCTGCCATCGAGCACGCCCACATCCATCACGCTGTCATAACCCTGCGCAGGATCGATAACATGGCCGTTTTTCAGCAAAAGATCAAAACGACGGGCTTGTTCCATAGTGAACGCCTCTTTTCATTTTTTTCTGCCGGCGCTGTTGCGCGCCGTCCATCGCAGGCCCCGGCGCTCCAGAGGCGCGCCGTCCTCAATGCAAAAGCGGATGCAGCGACTGGTTCCGGGAAGCATATCAAAGTAATTATCCTCCGGTTCAAAGCCAAACAGATCGCCCTCCAGATGGACAAAAAAAGCAAAAACATCTGCTGTAAGCGTAACGCGATCCGCCTCCCATTCCTCCCTGAGGTGCACCGGCGGAAGCAAAAGATCCTTTGGCCGTTCGAAGAACCTCGTGACCGGGCGCTGCTGCCCCTCAAAACGCGCGGCCAAATAGTACAGTCTCGGCCGGTTTGCAAGGATCACATTGGGATAAAACCGCCCTCCCATCTGCACCGTACGGATGCAGCGCGTTTCTCCCGGCTTTAGCCGGACATCCAACGTCTCATACAGGCATTTGGACCCCAAATGATCCCCTGCCTCCAGAATCACGCTCGTGTGTACAGGCTGCCGGCCCTGATTCATAACCCATACCTTCGTTGTTTGCATCCCGTCCTCTTCAAGATAAAGCGCCGTTGGCCGGAAGAAGGCACGGGCAAAGTACCACGATGCCTTGGGGATATTGTCGTGATCCACGAGGCTCCAGCTCTGCGCGCCGCAGCAATCGTTCAACTGCCAGATCAGCGCGCCGCCGCAGGCGGGAAACCGCTTTCGATAATGGCCGCAGGCACACTGCAGCGCCAGGGCCTGCACCAGCATACTGTCGTTGATATATGCGTCCAGATCACATGGAATGCCCGTGTATTCGCGCAGATAAAACATCATACGGGAAACATCCTGATCCCGGTTCAGATACTGAAACGCAAAGCTGTCGATGGAAGGGTCCTTTACACCGCAATATTTTTCGACCGTTTGCCGCACAGGGGCGGCGTGCAGACCGAATTCGCTGGCAAAACATGTTGTATCGGCGCAGTACTCCGTATAGGGCAGATCCTGAAACCAAACGTCCCAATTGTGCCGGTCGCCGTCCTCCATGGAATTGGCGCTGTGCTCCCCCCACGGGGAGCTGGACAAATAGGGGCGTATGGGATCCAGCTCTGCAAGCCATTGCGGAATCATTACCTCAAAGAGATTTTTGCCATACATTTCCCGCGTAAGGCCGATCTTTTCACACAGCATGCTGCTCTCCACATTGCCCACCCACAGGGCGATGCTCGGGTGCGCTGCAAGACGTTCCACGGCCTTTGTGATCTCGTCCTTTACATTTTCGACAAACCCCGCGTCAAAATCCGGGTATTCCCCGCAGGCAAACATAAAATACTGCCAGATCAGCAGCCCCTCTTCATCGCAAAAATCATAAAACACATCCTGTTCATAAATGCCGCCGCCCCAGACGCACAGCATATTCATCTCCGCGTCCCGCGCGCGCCGCAGAACCTTGCGGTACTTTTGCTCGGATACATCCGCCAGGCGGTTCGACATGGGAACCCAGTTTGCACCGCGTGCAAAAATGGGGCTGCCGTTGAGCACCAGCAAAAAGCACGCCCGGCCCTCTTCATTTCTCTTTCGCAGCTCGATCGTACGCACACCGAAGCGCCGTTCCTGTCTGTCCAGAACATTTCCCCCGGCATCCAGCAGCTCTGCGCGCAAAATGTATAAAAAGGGCGTTCCCATATCATGCGTCCACCAGAGCTTCGGCTCATAAAGCTCTGCCTCGCAGATGTCCTCCGCCGTCTCTGCACACAAAACGGCCGTCCCGGCATCCAGCAGAGAAAAACGCAGCCGTGTTCCCCCGGCAAAGCGGCGCGTTTGCGCCCGGAACTGCAGAACCGCCCGCGTATGATCTCCGGAGAGAGAAAGCGTAAAGGCCTGCAGGCCGTCGATACAGCCGCCGCATGCGGCGCGCATCTCCACGGCGCGCCAAAGCCCCATGGTGCCGACGCGGGGCGTCCAATCCCATCCAAAGGAATACCCCGCTTTGCGCGCATAGGCCCGCTCTGTGGAATAGTTGATCCAAAACCCTTCCGGCAGCGGTCTCGCCGCGCGGATACAAACGGGGTAAAAGATCACATGCAGCATATTTTTTCCGTTTTTTACACAGCCGTGAATATCCGCAGTGTGTTCCACAAACATATTCTCATATTGTCCCACGAGCCGTCCGTTTACATAGACATCGGCATAGGTGTCCAACCCGCCGAAACAGAGCTCCAGTACATCGGCGCAAAGCATATCCGCCGCTGCCTCAAAGCAGGTGCGGTACACCCACACCCGTTCCTCCACCCAGCGTGCTTTTACATCGTTCGTGCCGATCGTGGGGTCGTTCAGTTTACCGTGCCGCATCAGATCCGTCTGCACGTCACCCGGCACATTGCCGGCAAGCCACTCCGTCCCGTCTGCCGCCTCCAGCGCTTGCTGCGGCTGAAAGCCCTGCGATGAAAAACCGCAAAATTCCCAATTGGCATCCAGCCGTTTTCCTGTCTTCATGAAAACCTCTCCTTTTTGCAGATGCCGGCGCCAAAATGGCATCCCGCATCAACCTGCCAAAACACACCGCCCCCACGCCCATGGCAGAACACATGAGACTTCTGAAAATGCAAATTCAATCCCGCACCGAAATGATTGCTTCCACCTCGCACGGAATATTGCCGTTGGGCAGATTATGCGTGCCCATTACCGTGCGCGCGTGATAGCCGCGCTCTTCCAGAACCTCTGTGAGCGTATCGGAAAAGCCGTCCATCACGCCGTCCACATCCGTAAATTCCCCGGCACAGTTCACGAGCGCGAATACCTTGACAAATCGCTCGATGCGCTCCAGCGAGCCAAGCGTATCCTTCAGCGCACCAAGAATGATTACCGCACATTCCCGCGCTGCGGCACGTCCTTCTTCCAGTGTAAGCTCTTCCCCGATCCGGCCCTGATACAGCGGCTTTCCCGTGACCTGATCCTCCGGGCCGTGACCGGAAATATAAATATACCTGCCTTCGCGCCGCAGCAGCACAATGCCGCGCTTCTTCCGGTAAACGGGCTCCGTCTCTGCACCGTTTACAATGATCCTGTTGATGGTATCCATTCTGTCTTCCTCCTGTGGCGCTCAGCGCAGCTTGACGATCATATCCACCACGACGGGAACATTCATGGGCAGTGCGAATGCACCCATTGCGCTGCGTGCATGCTGGCCGCGGCGGCCGAATACTTCCACCATCAGGTCGGAAAAGCCGTTGATCACTGCCGGCTGGCTTGAAAAATCCCCGGCGCTGTTGACAAGCCCCAATACCTTGACAATATGATCCACCCTGTCCAACTCACCGACATAGTCTTTCACCGTCGCAAGCGCATTCAAACCACACAGCCGCGCCGCGGCATAAGCGGTTTCCATGTCGATCCCGGCTCCCACCTTGCCCACATAAACGGGCTTGCCGTCTGCGTCAACAGGCAGATGGGCCGAAAGATACAGATAATCGCCCTCCAGCACGGCGTCCACCGCGCCGGTTCCCTTGCGGTTGCGTACCGGCAGGGTAATTCCCAACTGTTCCAAACGTTTTCCTGTTTCACCCATAATCGATCTTCTCCTTCTATTTTTCTTTTTCTGTATCTAAGGAACCTCTGAATCGCTTCCCGGGCGCATCCTGGCCCGGCCGGTCCGGAAGCCCCTCAGTGCAGAAGATATTGCTCCAGCGTTTTTTCGTCCAATTCCACGCCGAGACCGGCGCCGCCGGAAGGATAAAGGTATCCCTTTTCCCAGCGGGGCATGTGCGGCGCGATCGTGCGGTAAAATCCATCCGCGGTGAGAATGCATTCCTGGATCAGAAAATTCGGAATGCTCAGAGAAAGCTGTATGGCGGCGCTTGTCAGGATCGGCCCGCCCCACAGATGCGGCGACAGCGTGGCAAAATGCGATTGTGCAACCGCAGCCATCCGGTATGCCTGCGTGATCCCGCCGCAGGTGCCAAGATCCGGCTGCAAAACGGCCAGCGCGCCGCATTCCACCGCACACGACGCCTCGTATACCGTCATGATCCTCTCTCCTGCGGCAATGGGGATCGACGTCGCCCGCTGAACCCTTGCCATTTCCTCCATATTTCCCGGCGGCACCGGTTCCTCATAAAACAGCGGATCGTAACACTCCAGATGCTTTGCATAGCGGATGGCTCCGGCTGTTGTCATCTGGCCATGTGTCCCGATCAGGATATCGCAGCTCTCTCCAACAGCATCCTTCAGCGCATCCAGCACCGCGTGTGTCCGCCGAAAATCCTCACGCTCCAGCGGGTATGGCTTTTGAGGCTGACTGCCCAGGGGAATACGGTACTCAAGCGGATCGATCTTCAACGCCGTAAAACCCATCTCCGCCATTTCCAGCGCGCGCTCGCGCACCAGAGCGGGGTCTCCCACCAAATCGGCATAATTCTTCCCATTTGCGCGCATGTCGTCATAGCTGATATACGAGTATGCACGCAGCCGTTTCCGGTGCGCACCGCCCAGCAGATCGCAGACGGGCCTTCGCAGCGCCTTACCGCAGATATCCCACATCGCCATTTCGATCGCGCTCAGCACGCTCATCCCCAGCATGTCCGGATGCCCGGCGCAAAATTCATTGTAGGCGGCCTGCATCAGAGCATCCCGGCCGAAGGGGTCCCGATTGGAAAACCAGCGCTCATAGGCGCACAATGCCAAAGTCCGATAGCTTTTCTCCATTCCGGCAAATGCAAAATGCGGCATGGATTCTCCCAGTCCATCGATGCCCTCATCTGTGTGAATCCGAACAGTATACCACAGCTTACCGCCCGCGTGCGGCGGCGGCGTAACGATCAGACGCACATCCATTCCCGTCATTTTCATACCGCTGTCTTCCTTTCTGCGCCCATTATCCCTTTACCGCTCCGCTGGCAAGACCTTCGACAAATTGTTTTTGGATCAGCATAAACACCAATATGATGGGCAAGGTGATCATCGCTGCGGCGGCCATGGTCTGGCCCCAGTCCACTTTAAAAAATGAGGAAAACTCATTCAGTGCGATCGGCACCGTGCGGCTGGCAAGCGAGCGCGTCAGCACATTTGCAAGCGCAAATTCATTCCATGAGGAAACGAACGCATAAATACCGGTCGCGGCCAATGCAGGCCGCAGCAGGGGCAGTAAAATGCGCAGGAGCGTTTGCAGCGTATTGCAGCCGTCCACCATCGCCGCTTCCTCGATCTCCCGCGGGATCCCCTGGAAATATCCGCGCGCCATCCATGTGACGAGCGGCATGCAGATGATCAAATGCGCCATTGCAAGGCCGAAGCGGGTATCGATCAGCCCCATGGTATTTTCCATATAATACATGGGGATCATCAGAACCGTCAGCGGCAGCATCTGGCTGATGAGCATAAACAGCGAGAGCAGCTTGTTGCCGCGGAACCGAAACCGTGCAAACGCATAGCCCGCACATCCGCCCAGCACCAGTGAGGCCAGCGCCGCCATCAGGCCCGTGAGAAAGCTGTTTAAAAAAGCCGTGGGGATCGCGCTCTCGGTGAGCACGGTAATATAATTCTGCATCGTGGGCGCATTTGGAATCCAGTGCGGCGGCTTTGCAAAAATCTCCGCAGACGGCTTAAGCGAGGTACTGATGATCCACAAAAGCGGCATCAGAACGAGCAGCACCGCGCAAAACAGGATCAGGTATGTTGCAAGATCTGCGAGGACGTGCTTTGCTTTTTTCGCCTTCATATCTCAGTCCTCCTTGATGACAAATTTTACATACAGTCCCGCAAATACCATCGTGATCGCCAGCTGCATCACCGCGCTGGCGGACGCCGAATTGATGTTCAGCACCTTGAACTGATTGTATACCAAAAGGGAAAGCGTGGTGGTGTTGTATCCGCCGGATGTCATGATCCAGATCAGCGAAAACTCATTGATGGCCCATACCAGCACCATCAGGATACAGATAAAGCTGATATCCTTGAGCAGGGGCAGCGTAATGTGGACAATTTTTTGCCACCATGTTGCACCGTCCAGATCCGCGCTCTCATACAGATCCGCCGGCAGCTGCTGCAATCCCGCCGTCATCATCAGCATGATGTATGGTGCGCAGGCCCATACCTGGACAATGATGACGGAGAGCATCGCGTATTTGGCGCTGGTAAGCCACGGGATATCCTCCGCGATCAGCCCGGCGGAGCGCAGCATATGGTTGACGATGCCGCCGTCTGTGGTAAACAGCCATTTCCATGCCGTCGCTTTCACAACGCCCGGAATGATCCATGCAATAAAAATCATGCCGCGCCACATTCCGCTGAGACGGATCGATTTGCGGTGGATGAGCAAGGCAAGCGCAAACCCGATCAGGAACGAAAACACGACTGTAGCCAGTGTCCATTCCAGCGTATTGACGATCGCCTTGGGGAACTGAGGATTTTTAAACAGTTTTACGTAATTATCCAGCCCGGCAAAACTTCCCGCCCCAACAGCGTTATCGCTGAAGCTCATGGAAATAATGTAGCCCAGCGGATACAGGATCAGCAGCGCCGTCACCAGAACTCCTGGCAGCAAAAACGGAATGGCGCGTTTTTCATCCCTTGTAAGGAGACTCTTTTTCATTTGCGTGGTTCCTTTCGATAATTCCATACTGGGAAAACACACTGGCATTTGCCGCCCCCGAATATCGTGATGCATCCCCTTCCCCGGGCGGGCGGCACACCCGGAGCCATGCGGTACAAGCCGAAGGCCCCGGCCAAAACCGGGGCCTTCGGTCAAACGGTGTCTGTTCTCAGCAGCGTTCCTCTTTAAGAGGCAAGGAGTGCATTGATATCCGCAGTCATACCCTCGCAGGCATCCTCCACAGAACGGTCACCGGAAACAGCGCTCTGAATATATTCATAGATAATGGGTTCGATCTCCGCCCAGCGGGTATAAGCCGGCTCGGGGCGGGAATTTTCGAGCTGATCCGCAAAGGGCTTCAGCACGTCCGTCGCAAAGCTCTCGTTCTGAATGGAGGTCTTGCTGGCCGGGAAGGTCTGCGTCAGGCGCGCCTGGTTCTCGGGCCGGGAAATGAACGCCAGCAGCCGCGCGGCAGCCTCCTTATTGGCTTCATCGCAATTTTTCGGCATGGAAACACACCAGCCGTTTGCCGTTGTGCAGCCCATTCCTCCAATACCGGGGATTACTGCCGTGGCATAATTCAGATCGGGATGATCCGCATCCAGCGTCGCTGCGTCAAATGGCCCGGTAATATTGAACGCGATCTCGCCGGCGCCAAAGGCCTCGCGCATTGTGGTATTATCAAGCTCCGGGCTGCTGGGAGAAGCATAGCCATTCTGAATGGAATTCACAATGTTGCCAAGGGCCTGTTTTGCGGCATCCGAATCCAGAAGGCAGGTTGTTTCATCCTCGCTCAGCACACTGCCGCCAAAGGTATAAAGCTGCTGCACAAGACGCGTTGCCGCGTTGGCCTGATTGCCCAAGGGCCATGCAAAGCCGTATTTCCCGTCCGCCTTCATCTTTTCGCACATCGCAAGCATATCGTCCCATGTCTCGGGGAATGCATCATACCCATAGGCGGCAAGAGCATCTACATTATAATAGATCCCGGAACCGTCGTAGCGGAACGGCATGCCGTATACCTCGCCATCCACCGAGGTGATATCCAGCGCAGCCTCGATGAAATCGTCAAAATCGATGCCCGCGGCTGTCTCGTGATCCCGCAGCGGCTCCAGCAGCCCCTTGCGAGCGAACGGCGCAACGTCTGTCAGCAAAATGGTGACGACCTCCGGCGCGCCGTTCGTGCTGATTGCTGTTGTAATCTTATCCTTGTAGGTGTCCCAGTCGGTGATGACAAGCTCCACCTTGATGTCGCTGTTTTCAGCCTCAAATTCCGTTACGAATTCGCGGCTCACCGCTTCATCCCAGTTGGGCGTCCACCATTCGATCGTCGTCACACCGCCTGCCGGTGCGTCGTTTCCAACGCTGCCGGCGGGAGCCGTGCCTGCCGAGCTCGTATTGTTCCCACATCCGGCCAGACAGACCACAAGGGTCAGTGCCAGCAGGGCCGCGATCAGTCGTGATGCTTTTTTCATGTTTCTGTCCTCCTGTTTTGTTTTATTATCATTCAGCCGCAGCGGTGGCTCCTGCACCGTCTCCGGCAAGAATTACGTGTAAAGCGGCAGTGTTCCGTCCAGATACCTTTGCAGCAATACGACAAGCTGCATCAGGCAGCGCGGAACATGATACGGCCCCTTCAGCTCGAAGCCCTTGCGGTCCGCACGTATGGAGCCGTCCCGGCGCAGCACACTGTACCATTCCCCGTAAACGGGATCGCGCATCGCATGCTCCACATAATCCGCCATCTGTAAAAAGAAAGTAAAAAAGTGCTCGTTTTCCCCATACAGTGCGGCAGCGGCCAATGCATACAGGCCCTCTGCCTGGACCCACCAGATCTTATCATTCCATGCCGCGGGGATATCTATGTATGAACTGACCAGAAAAGGCTGCTGCGGCACGGTATGTTCTACATCCACATGCTGATAAAAACCGCCGTACTCTGTGTCGTAGGTACGTGCCAGCACCCAATCCATCACCGTACAGGCCCGACGGTAGTATTCCGGCCGGCCGCACAATTCCCCCGCATGGATGGAAAACCAAAGAGACTCCATTGTATGCCCGGCATCCACGAGCCGGCCCTCACCGTGCAGCACGGGCTCTCCCCCCGCGCCGACGTATTCGAACGGGGCCTGCATCTCATCGTTTGCAAAAACATGGAGCGAACGGTGGACACATACGTCGAGCACTTCTCTGTAAACGTTTTCAAAAAGCTTACAGCTTTCCAGCGCGACAATGAGCGTCATAAAATTGATGGCGTGCTTCTGCATGCCTTCCGGCACGCCCTCCATGCGCTGGATAACCGGATCGGCCACATCGCGCAGCAGCTGGTCGGTGATCCCCCGTGCAAGAGCCACCTCCTGCTCGTCTCCCTGCAGTCCCGCGGCAAGAATATATTCATATATTCCCTTGGCAAGAAAATGATCGGTAAATACAGAGGTAAACCCATTGATCACCTTGCCGTCCCGGCTCATCATCTGGTTATACCGTCCCCCGCCTGCGCAAAAGGACGTATCCATCCAACGCCTGCCCACCTGCGCGATTTCCAGCCAGCGGCCGTTTTTCTCTATCGTGTTGTAAAGCGCAGAAAACATATATAAATTGCGTCCTGCAAACCAGCCCGGCTTGCATCCGCTTTGCAGCACTCCCTGTCTGTCGAAGCAATTCAGGTAGCCGCCATAAACCTCATCGACTACACGCTTCTCCCAAAACGGGATCACATCATCCAACAATTCGCGCCGGCAGCGCGCCAGTAAATTGCGCAGCTCTGCTTCATGCCGCCGAAAAAAAGCGCTTCTTTGCTGCATGGGTCTCCTCCTTTTTCCTAAAACGTTTCTGAAAACGTTTTCATTTTAGCCAAAAATGATCCTTCCTCTGTTGTAAAAAATTTTAAATGGGCCGGTCCTGCAGCGCACCGCGCACACTGCCACCTTGTCAAGGGCTCACGGCCTTGTCTCCGGCCCCGCTGTCAGGACGGAGACAAGGCAATGCTCCACCTGTACCGCCTCTTCTGCGCTGAGATTCAGCGGGCTGATATAAATTGCGTTTTTTTCCGGTTCAATGCCAATATAGATATGCGCTTTTCGCATTGCATCGCGCACTGCTTTGGCATCGATCCCCTGTTTCAAATAGGCAAAAAGCCTCGGATAGGTCTGGCCCACCGGACCAAATGGTACGATCTCTGTGCGCGCTACAGCATCCAGCGGCTCCAATGCGCGCGCGATCGTCTCGTTCATCTGGCGCAGCTGCGCTGTATGGGCCGTCTGGTCTGTCTGCAGATACAGCTTGATCGCGGTATAAAGCCCCGCCATGGCCTCCCTGGATATTTTGCCGGAACGGCACACGCCGTGTGCCGGTGCGCCAAAGCGGATACAGTCCTCGATCAGATCGGCCCGTCCCAGAATCAATCCGCTGTCCTGTGGGCCGCAGAGCGTTTTACCGCCGCTGAAAATCACCAGATCCGCCCCCATCTGTGTAAAGCGCCACAAATTATCCACGGGGGGAAGCTGTGCCGCCGCGTCTACCACAACGGGAACACCCCGTCCATGTGCGATGCGGATCACTTCCTCAAGCGGAAGAGACGCGCGCGCATATAACGCGGAGGCAAAGTAAAACACTGCCGCCGTATTCTCGTTCAGCGCACCCTCCAATTCATATACAGGCGTTTCATCTGCATCGCCGACCTCCACCACACGCGCACCCGATGCCGCTATGGCCTTGTCGTAAGCGTTGTGCTGACAGTGCAGCGTCACGATCTCCCCGGCCGTACCGCGGACAATTTCCGGAAGGCGGGAAAAGCGCCACATACTGCCCCTTGCCATACAAACGGCCGCCGCGGTGAGCATGCCTGCAGAAGCACCGTTGCACAAAAATGCCGCCTCATTATGCGTCATCTGCGCAATACGCTGCCCCAATGTGCGCTGCAGCTCCTCCATATCTACAAAGTGCCGGGCCGCCTGCGCCATTGCCTCCAGCGTCTGCGGAGCCATACGGCTTCCCCCATAGACGGTATACGTATCATGCGCATTGATATACGGGGCGATCCCCACTTCCTCATAAAAATCCATTTCCGTTCCTCCCTCGGCACAGACACTGTCCGCACAAGCGCCGCCCGCGCCGGGCGCCATCAATTTTGCATCCATGCCGTCTCTCCCGCCTGCGCTTCGTCAGGGATGCGCCTTTATGCTTGCCCCGCCGTCTACCAGAATGGTCTGTCCCGTAATGTAGCACGACATATCGCTGGCCAGGAACAGCGCGGCGTTGGCGACATCCTCCATTGTTCCGGGTTCAAGGGGCTGCATGCCAACCAGTAATTTCATAAACGCATCGCGCGCCTCGCCCTCGGGATATCCTTCAATCTCATCCTGTACCGCATCGCTGAGGATCAATCCCGGACAGATGGTGTTGACGCGGATCCCCTTTCCGGCATAGTCCAGCGCCATTGCCCTGGCCGAGGCGTTGACTGCGCCCTTGGTGCCGGCGTACATCACGTATCCGGGCATGCTCATCACACTGTGGATAGATGAAATGTTGATGATATTTCCATAGCCGCGTTCCAGCATGCCCGGCACAAATTTTTTCATACAGCGCAGCCCGCTTTTATAATTTGTCTCGAAGAGGCGCGCCAATACATCCTCGTCGTATTCATGCGCCGTCACATGCTGATTGATGCCTACGGAATTCACAAGAATATCCACACCGCCCCAGACTTCGAGCAAAACGTCGCACGCGTGCTCTGTCTGTGCACGATCGGAAAGATCGCACAGGATCCCGCGGCTGTTTGAACGGATCCCTTGCAGCTCCTGCTCTGTTTGCGCAAGACACGGCGCATTGCGCCCGCCTACCGCGACATCCGCACCCTGCCGTGCGAACAGCAGCGCGATCGCCTTGCCGATGCCGCGTGCACCGGTCGTGACAAATACCCTTTTCCCTGTCAGCAAATGATTGTAATCCAGCATTTTTGTTTC
Organism: Subdoligranulum sp.; assembly: GCA_014799685.1. Taxonomy (GTDB): domain Bacteria; phylum Bacillota; class Clostridia; order Oscillospirales; family Ruminococcaceae; genus Ruthenibacterium. The sequence continues at coordinate 23,878 of JAAVHN010000007.1, forward strand.
CCTTTCCAAAACTGTTTCCCCCCGGCGTTATTTCCTCATTTGCCGCAAGGGCCAACGGTTTCCATTTCCACAACATGTGTTTTATAAAGCTTTGTCACCGGAGGCTGCGGCTCCCCGGCCGACAGGCGCTGGCCAAGCAGCTGCATGCTTTCCAGCCCAATGGTATATAATGGCTGCTCCATCGATGTGATATCCGGTCCGCGATACCGATCCGGCAAAATCGTCTGATGGTCAAATCCCATAATGGAAATATCCTGCGGGATACGCAGGCCGCGATCCAGCGCCGCACGCACGGCAAAGCTTGCAATGGCATCGTCCGAGCAAAACACCGCCGTGGGAGGCTGCGGAAGATCCAGCAGACGCTGCATGCTCTCGTAACCGGAACAATATTTTACAGAGGTATGCTGAATATAGTTTTCCCGCACCTCCAGGCCGTTTTTGCACATTGTGTTCACATAACCGTTCAGACGATCCATCGTAACCTTTTTATTGGGATTGCCGCAGATATGGGCGATCTTTGTGTGCCCGTGCCGGATCAGATACTCCACCGCATCCTGTGCGCCGCCCAGATTATCCACCAACAGCTTGCAGCACGAAACATTGGGGATATCATTTTCAATCATTACATATTCCACGGTGCGGTTTTCACGCAGATAACGAACAGCGCCCTCATCGGTAAGATAGGAGCCATACAAAATAATGGCATCCACGACGCCGCTGGAAAGATGGCGAACATATTTTTCTTTCGTCGCCGCTTCTCCGTTCACCACACTGCAAAACAACACATCATAGCTCGTCTGCTGCGCCCCATCCTCGAACCCGCGCAGCAGATCGTAGAAAAACGGATCGTGCAGGTTATTCACAATGATGCCAATATTGTTTGTCCGTCGCTTCACCAACGAGCGGGCCGCATGATTGGGGCTGTAATCCAGATCGCGGATCGCATTCAGCACCTCGCGCCGCAGCTCCTCCGTCACATTGCCCTGATCGTTGATCACACGCGATACTGTAGCAAGCGAGGTGTTCGCCCGCCGTGCCACATCCCGGATCGTAACATTGCTCATCTTCCGTCCTGCACCTGCTTCCCTGCGTCCATGGTCTCCAGCTGTGAAAGCGTTTTCAAGCGCTGCAAAAAAATAAAAGCCAAAATTTTATTTTTCCTGAAAATAATTTTTTCTATTTTGATCAAACATCAGCAGAGAAAAAACATTTTCCGAAATCATGCTTTTCGTCAAAAAATGAAAACGTTTTCTGGATTTCTGTTATAATTTTAATGCTTTCCCTGTAAAATGTCAATACCGTCAACGCCAATTTTACCTTTTTTGTGTAAATATCACAATAGCGCACGATAAAATTCAGTCAAAAACAACAACTCCGTTTTCAAATTTGTTTCAGCCTGCAAGATCGGCCCCTGGTGTTAGGAAAATCACAAACCAGGCGTACTTATGCAAAGAACGGGAGCAAGCGCGGGCAAAGCCCGGGCAATATCGGAAGGCTTCGGATCTCCCTTTGCACGTCCTTCCTGCAAAAATATCCGGCTTGGAGCTTTTTGCTGTCTTTGGCTTGGAGCTTTCCGGGTCTTTTTGTCGTCTTTTGGTTGCAACCTTCGCCCAAAAGCGGTATGATAGAACAGAATGAGGTGGTTTCAAAATTGACCGTCTTCAGACCGGCGATTTGGGAAACTGCTCAAACTACTTTGAGAAGTTTGCGGTTTCGCGCGAGGACAAGCCGCAAAACAGAAAGGAACACAAGCGATATGAAATACGATTTCACCAGCATTATGGACCGGCACGGCAAAGACGCCATCGCCGTAGATGCGCCCGGCCTTTCCCCCATGGCGCCCGGCGGCCCGAAGGAGGGCTACGACGTGATCCCCATGTGGGTGGCGGATATGAATTTCCCCACGGCGCCCAGCATCCCCGCAGCGATGGCCGCGCGCGTGGCGCACCCGGCCTACGGCTATTTCTTCCCCACCGGCGAATATTTCGATTCCATCATCCGCTGGCACGAGACACGCAACGGCGTCACGGGCCTGACAAAGGAATGCATCGGCTACGAAAACGGCGTGCTGGGCGGCGTTGTCAGCGCGCTGAACGTGATGTGCTCGCGCGGAGACAACGTTCTGCTGCATTCGCCCACCTACATCGGCTTTACGCACAGCCTGGAAAACAACGGCTACCGGATCGTCCACAGCCCGCTCGTGCAGGACGAAAACGGTGTCTGGCGTATGGATTTTGACGATATGGAAAAGAAGATCGTCGAAAACAAGATCCATGCCGCCGTGTTCTGCTCGCCGCACAACCCCACCGGCCGCGTGTGGGAGCGCCGGGAAGTGGAGCGCGCAATGGAGCTGTACCAAAAGCACAATGTTCAGGTGGTTTCGGACGAGATCTGGTCCGATCTAACCCTCTGTGATTACAAGCATATTCCGACGCAGAGTGTCAGCGATGATGCCCGCATGCGCACCGTCGCGGTGTACGCGCCGTCCAAGACGTTCAACCTCGCGGGCCTCGTGGGCAGCTACCACATTATTTACAACCCCGTTTTGCGCGACCGCGTGGAAAAAGAGAGCTCGCTGTGCCACTACAATTCGATGAACGTGCTCTCCATGCACGCGCTGATCGGCGCATACCAGCCCGAGGGCCACGCATGGCTGGACGAGCTGCGCGCGGTGCTGACAGGCAACATCGATTACGCCTGTGCTTTTATCGCAGAGCATTTCGAGGGCGTGGAGGTATCAAAACCGCAGGGCACCTACATGCTGTTCCTTGATTGTACCCGCTGGTGTGAAGCACACGGCAAAACCATCGACGAATTGCTGCGCGCCGGGTGGGATGTCGGCGTCATCTGGCAGGACGGCCGCCCGTTCCACGGCCCGTGCCACATCCGCATGAATCTTGCCCTGCCGCTTTCGCGCGTGCAGGAGGCATTCCGCCGGCTGGACGAGCTGGTGTTCAACGCCTGAGCGCCTGATCCGGTTTATCCCTGCGTCTCTGCGTGGCCCCGCGCGGCGGCGCGTTCCATTCTGCCACGCGCTGCAAAAAAGCACATTCAAAAGGCGTTTCAAAACAAGGAAAGTTCTGAAACGCCCCGAAAGAAGGAAGATCACACATGAGTAAAATGAAGGAACGGCTGCATACAGGCGAGCTGTACCTGCCCGGCGACGACGAGATCATGGCCGAGCAAATGCAGCACCTGGCCCGCCAGCATGCATACAATCAAACCTCCCCGCTGGAGGCGGAAAAGCGCTGGGCCATGCTGCAGGAGATGTTCGACGAGATCGGCGAGGGCTGCTACATTGAGCCGCCCCTGCACGCCAATTTCGGCGGCGCGCACCTGCATTTCGGCAAGGGCGTCTATGCGAATTTCAACCTCACTCTGGTGAACGACACCCACATTTATGTGGGCGACTACACAATGTTCGGGCCGAATGTGACCATCGCCACGGCGGGGCACCCCATTCTGCCCCAGCTGCGCGAACAGGCCTATCAGTACAACATCCCTGTTCACATCGGGAAAAACTGCTGGCTGGGCGCGGGCGTGATCGTGCTGCCCGGCATCACCATTGGGGATAACTCAGTGATCGGCGCCGGGAGCGTGGTGACGAAGGACATTCCCGCGGGCGTGGTGGCCGTGGGGAACCCGTGCCGCGTGCTGCGCGCGATCAATGAGCACGACAAAGAATATTATTTCAAAGACCGGAAGATCGATTATGATGCTTTGAAATAGCAGCGCCTGAAGCATCCGTTTAAACCGGCTGCGATCCTGCATCCGATTTCCGGGCCTGTCCTGTTTTGCAAAAGATCTTCTTCCCGTGTTCCTCACATGATCAAGGAATCAGGGCGAAACACTGCCGGACGCTGTCGCCCATCCGGTTGTGTCCCATGTCAAAGCATGGACATATCGCCCACAAAAACGCCCCCCGCTGCACCGATCTTTCCTCCTTGTGCAAGGTGTGCCGCCACGGCGCGCTGCAAGCTTGTTTCACGCGGCAACTGCTCCAGCGGCTTCTTTCCGCCAAACAGCCATCGGTAAAAATCTTCGTTCTCCGGCTCTTCTATATAGAGGACGTAATCGGCGCCAAAGCGCAAAATACCGGAACCGGCGGGCAGCAGTGTTTTCAGCGCGGGGGCCAGCAGCCATGTGCGGCACAAGACAGTGTGCGGCATACCCTGCGCGCATACCGCCGCGCCCGGTCCCGCAAAAAAGCACTGAGCCATGTTGTACGAATCGCGCAGCGCAGCATCCGAAAGGCAGGCATCCGAGGGGATATGTACCGAAAGAATGGCATCTCCCGGCGCAAGGCCGGGCGGGAGCGGCTCGTGCGGTGCGACGGTGCGGTATTCAAATTCCAGCGTACCCAGCCGGAACAGACGGCATGAAAGCTGCCGCCACGCCCAGAAACCGCGGTCAAATACAAAGTGCCCGGTACTTTGCCGAGTCTCCTCCAAAAAGCGGGAAAAGCAGCCCATCGTATCAAAAAAAACCTCATCCGGCATGCCGAGCTCCCGGTATCTTGCGCGTGTGTGGCAGGCAGCAGCAAGATACAGTGCCAGCATCCCCATCCCGTCGGCATCTTTTACAGCAAGCGCATCGTGCAGAAGCGCCCACGCATGCGGCGCATCATCCGGGTCAGTCAGCGCCATACACTGTGCTGCACCGTCCTCCCGCAGGGACCAACCGGCGCTTTCTGCAAGGCGTTCACACACAGCATCCGGCAAAGCCAGCTCACGGGCCAGCGCCAGCACAGCATCCGACGCGATCAAATCAATTTCAGACAATCAAAATCACTCCTTTACCGATTGACAGAACCTCAAAACATTGTTATTTGGCAATGGCTCCTCTTCGTGACCTGTTTTTCATATGTCGTTTCAGGCAAAAGACGCTCTGGACCAACCGGCAAAAAGAGCTGGCGACCGGTCCAGAGCGTTATCATTTGAGGGAGCTCCGATTCAACGATCCAGAAGTTCCCATGGAAAACAAGCGCGGAAACTGTTTACCCGTCGATCTTGCACGCGGAGAAAATATCGCCCACGCGGTAGCAGCCGTCGATCGTGCCGTCCTGCCGCAGCAGATAGGGCAGCGGCGTCTCGGCCAGCTCGGGGATCGTTTCGCACTCCCCTGCCGCGAACGCAAGCATGCGGCGCTTTGCGGTATCCAGCCGCGCCATCACCCAGCCGAGCCGCCCATCGATCACCTCAAAGCCCTGCGGCTTGTTGGCGGCGTTCCAAAGCGCACCCCACGCCACGCGCAGCGCATCAACGGCATCGATCGTCTCCGGCAGGCCTTCGGCCAGCTTTGCCGCAAGCGCCCTGTCCTGTGCGGCCACGGCGCGCGCGGCCTGCTCGTGCCAAGCGCACTTTTTGGCCAGCGCATCCGCCAGCAGCGCGTAAAAACGCCACAGCGGCGCAAGCTCGCCGCCCGCGGCGGCGTATGCCTCATACAGCGGCGCAAGCGCCGCATAGTGGGCCGAAAGCGCCAAGCCATCCAGATCTGCGGCAAACAGCTGCACGAGCGGGTCCTGATAAAGCAGCATTTTCGCGGCATTTACCGGACGATACTCGGCCGAACACATTCCCCCGATACGGTTGAAGCGCGTCAGATCCCAGAATGCCTGTGCATCCGCCTGACAGCAGGCGCGCAGGCGCTGCGAAAGCCACGCCGCATCCATCGAGCCGTGATAGGTAAATTCCGCGTACATCTGCATGCCAAGCAGTGTGGTATACAGGTTCGCCTCGGCGCCGTTGTCGCCCCAGGCCGTGGCAAACACCAGCGGAACCTGCGCTTCGCGGCAGGCGGAAAGCGCTGCCTCGGTGGCAATTTTCGTTTTTTCGTAATCCGGCGCGGGGCCGCACCACGTCCAGATGCCGCCCGCAAACACGGTGGGTGCCGGCAGTGCGCGGTGCTTTTCCAGCTGCCGGTCGTATTCCGCCTGCGTCATGTGATAGTAATCCCAGTACACCAGATCCACCCCGGGCACGACGGCAGCTGCCGCCTGCGCGGAGGGCATGGGGCCGTCGTAATAGCCGTTCGTGGGCGATTCCAGCCGGAAATACATATCGCTCCACATCATGGGCGAAAGACTCAGCTCCTGCACGATCTCCGTCACACGGGCCAGATGGCGGCGCAGAATGTCGTAGGGCTTTTCGTAGCCGAAGCGGCGCAGATGCGCGCCCATGCCCACGCCGTGCGCCTCGTCCATGCCGATGTGGATGCGCTTCGAGCGGTACGGCGCGCTGGCGGCCGCAAGGATCTGGCGCAGGAAAGCATAAGTCTCCTCGTCGTCCGCCAGAAGCACTTCATCATTATCCTGCAGATGCTGCAAAGCCGGCCAGTGCAGTGCGCGGTTCAAGTGACCCAATGTCTGCACACACGGGCACAGCTCCACACCCAGCATACCGGCATAGTCGTCCAGCGCGCGCAGCTCCTCGTACGTATAGCGCCCGCGCTGGTAGCCGAAATAGGGCTGGCCCGGCACGGCGTAGGTATCCTCGGTGTACATCATGCCGAGGTTCATGCCCATCAGCGCCATTTTGCGTAAAAATGTACGCAGCGTTTCGGGCAGCAGCACCGCATTGCGCGAAACATCGAACATCATGCCCACCGTTTCAAAGCAGGGTGTTTCCTCGATGCAGCACTCCGCCAGCGGGCGCGGCAATAAGCTGAGCGCCCGGTAAAACTGGATGGGCTGCGCCCACTGCACGGTGATCTCTGCGCCGTCACATGATACCGCAAGGCAGTCCCCTTTTTTGCCGCGCACGGGAACGCCGTCCGGCGCAATGGCCATGCCCAGTTCCCCGCGCAGCGCGCAGAGCGCTTCTTCATAGCGGGCGGGCAGTTCGCCCGAAAGTGATATTTTCAGCTCTGTGTCCATTTTTCTTCCCTCCGGAAAACATCTTTGTGTCAAAACATCCCCGTTCCGGCTGGTGGCCGGCACGGGGGCTGTTTTCATCATAATACCTGCAGCAGCCTAAAAAATCAACTTGTTTTTGTTCACTCCAGCGGCATCCCCAGCATGCGTTCCAGCTCGCGCCGGTACAGCCGGTTCGGATAGCTGCGCGATTCAAAGAACAGCTGCGCCATCTCCGGCATCAGCAGGCGATCCAGCACCGCGCGCAGCTGCTCTTCCAGCTTGTGCAGCTGCGCGTACTGCTTCGGCGCGCGCTCGCGCAGGCAGTCCAGCTCCACCTTGCTGCCCGCAAAGAAATCGCCCCGGAACGCGGCAAAGTTCACCGACGCCGCATACTCCTGCTGATACAGGATCCAGATCAGCTCGGCGGTATCGCGGTTACGCGCGATGAGCGGCAGATACTGGCCGATCATCGTGTAATAATCATACCGCCGTTCGGCCCCGCTGAGGAGCGGGATCTCGTATGCGCCGTGATACACACCCATAAAGCGCTCCAAAAACGCTTCGGTATCCGAATGCAGGTTCCAGCAGCGGTCGGCCGCATAAAATGCCGTGTAGCGGCTCGTCTCGAACAGGCCGTAGGGATTGCCCAGCGAAAACGTGCTGCACCAGTTGGTGTTCACCATGCCGTCGCAGCGGCTCTGCGCAATGAGTTCGCACCACGCGTCCACATTGCGCAGGCGCTGTTCGATGCAGGGGTAATTCTGCATGCCGCACCGGTCGCTGGCGCGAATAGCACTGCAGGGCAGCGTTTTGATGCCGTGTGCATGCAGCACCTCCATCAGACGCGGCGCGACAAGGTTTACACGGTCGGGGCTGTACAGCCAGATGGCCACCACGATATTTTTGTTGATGAGCGCCAGCTCCTCGTAATTGCCGGCCTCGCCCATACCGTCCGCGCGCCAGACATCGGCCAGCATATCATGCCAGACGATGGGTGTTTTGCCCAGCGAGACGGCCTTTTCCGCCAGCCGGTTGATAAATTCGATGGCGAGTAGGCCCCGGCTCTTGCCGCTGGCCTTGCATTCCGGGCTCCGGCCAAGGCTCCACACCTCATCGCAGCCCAGATGGATGTAACGGCTGTCCGGATGCAGGCGCGCCGTCTCCTCAATGAGCGAGGCCGCCAGCTCATAAGCGCCCTCGCGCAGCGGGCACATCTCGCCTGGCGCTTCGGGGATCTCGCGCAGGTGCTGATATTCGGGCAGCTTTAGCGCGTATTCCAGATGGCCGAAGCTCTGCTGCAAAGGGATCACATCGATAAAATTCTCGTGTGCCGCCGCCAGCAGCGCCGCGTGCTGCGCGCGGCTCAGCGCCTGCGTGGGGTGGCAGAATTCCGCCCGGGCACGCGGCAGCTTATCCTCGTATTCGATCACCAGCGTGTTCAGCTTGTACCGGGCCATCTCCTCAACCAGGTGCGGCAGATGCTCGATCTTAGGGAAAATGCCGCGCATGTCCAGATAATCGCTGCGCATGGAGAGCTCCGGCCAATCGGTGATCTCCAGCGCGGGATGCGACGGCATTTCAAAATACTGCCGCAGCGTCTGCATGCCGTAAAAAAGCCCCGCCGCGTCATGCGCGGCAAGCTGCACGGCGTCGCCGCGCACTGTCAGCAGATAGCCCTCGGGCCGGCACGCCGGGCATTCCGGCGCAAACGAACCCTCGGCATACAGCGCGAACGGGCCAGTCTCGGTGCGCACTGCGCGGAACAGCTTTTGCGCCGCGCGCACAAGACGCCCCTCCGGCGTGGGGGTACACAGTACCACCGGCGTTTCGCCCGTAACGCTTGCTTCGCCCGTCAGCCGGATGCACCGCTGGGGCTGTGGAACAAAGAACAGATCCATATTATCCCTCCGTCAACAGCCCGGCGCTGTCTGCGTCTAAATAGAGCACCGAATCGGCACACTTGCGCAGAACGGATGCGGGGCAGGCTTCGGAAACCGGCCCTTCCAACGTATCGCGCACGGCCTGGGCCTTCGTGGGCGCGGGCACGATGCACAGCTGATGCCTTGCGCCGGCCAGCGCGGGCACGGTGAGCGTGAGTGCGTGCGTGGGCACGTCGTCCAGTGCGGCAAAGCAGCCGTCGTGCACCTGCTGGCTGCGGCAGGTCTCGTCCAGCGCAACGCGCTTGACGGTGCACGGATCGTTCAAATCGGCCACGGGCGGATCGTTGAACGCGATATGCCCGTTTTCGCCGATGCCCATGAATACGATGTCGATGGGCGCCTCGTTCAAAAGCGCCGTGTAACGGGCGCATTCGGCTTCGATATCCGCCGCGCCGCCTGCGAGATAATGCACCGCGGCAAACGGCACACGGCCGAAGATGCGCTCCTTGAGAAAATTGCCGAAGCCCTGCGGCGCGGCCGCATCCAAGCCGATATATTCGTCCATGTGGAACGCCGTCACGCGGGACCAATCGATGCCCGGCGCCGCGCACAGCGCCTGCAAAAACTCGTTTTGCGAGGGCGCGGCGGCAAATACGCAGCGCACCGTGCTTTGCTGTGAAAGCAGTTCCCTCAGCAGCGCGGCGCCGTCGGCCGCAGCGGCCGCGCCCATTTCAGCGCGGGTGGCATATACGCGCACCCGCAGCGCGTCCTTTTGGAATGAACGGATCTCATTACACATATCGAAACTCTCTCCTCTCTTTCTACCTGTCATCCAGCAGCTGCGATCCGGCATCCGCTATTTTGCCGCTCCTGTCGGCAGAGGCCCGCTGTGCCGCACCCCGGCGCAGCGGGCATTCTCATGATATCATCATATCGCCCGTTTTTCTCAGCCCTTCACCGCGCCGATCATCACGCCCTTGACAAAATATTTTTGCAGGAACGGATATACGCACATGATGGGTGCGATGGAAACGAGGACAGTGGCATATTTCAGTGATTCCTGCATTACAAGCACATCACCGATCGCATTATTATTCGATGATCCGGCGCTCAGCAATTCGTGCAAAATCAATTGCAGCGGGAAAAGATCCGGATTGTTCAGATAAATGAACGGCGTAAAATAGGCGTTCCAGATGCTGACGGCATAGTATAGCCCAATGGTGGCAAGCACGGCTTTCGATGTCGGCAACACCAAACGGAAGAATACCCCTGCGTCTGTCAAACCGTCCACTTTGCCGGATTCCTCAATTTCCGAGGGATAGCTGTCGAAGAAACTGCGCATCACAAGGAAGTTCCATGTCGAAACAGCGCCCGGCAGGACCACTGCCCAGATGGTATCCAGTAAATGATAGGAGCGCAGTGTCAGATATGTCGGCACCATACCGCCGGAGAAAAACATTGTAAAGACGATCATCAGCGAAAAGAACCTGCTTCCAATCATGCGTCCTCCGCTTAAAGCGTAGGCGCCCATCGCGGTGATCGTCAGAGAGATCGCGGTTCCCAGCACGGTATAAAGGATCGTGTTGCCATATGCCTTGAAAATACGGCTGTCCTCCAGCACATAGCCGTACACCTTTGTGGTAAAGCCCTTGGGCCAAAGGCCTACCTGCCCTTTCATAACGTAGATGTCCGACGAGAATGAAACTGCCAGCATGTGGAGCATCGGAAAAAGCATCAGCGCAACAACAGTCAGCAGGAACAAATAGAGCACAAAATCGAAAAGGCTGAAGTGAAATTTTTTCTTTTTTATCATATAGACCTCCCTTGTCATCAGAAAAGTCCCGTCTCGCTGAATTTTTTGGAGACGTAGTTCGCACTGACGAGCAGGATAAGATTGACAACGGCACTGAAAAGGCCGACAGCCGAAGCATAGCTCATATTGCCGGAGATAAGGCCCTGACGGTAAACATACGTAGAGATAACGTCCGCCGTCTCGTAAATTGCGGGGGAATACAGCAGCAACACCTTTTCCAAACCGACTTCAAGAACAGAGCCGACGCGCAGGATCAGCATGGTTGTTACTGTGGGGGCGATACAAGGCAATGTGATCGACCAGATCTGCCGTAAACGGGACGCCCCATCCAGCTTCGCCGCCTCATAATACTGCGGATCCACATTGCTGATTGCGGCAAGATAAATGATCGCGCCCCAGCCCATGGACTGCCAGATTTCGGATGCAACATAAATTGTGCGGAACCATCCCGAAATCGACATAAAGTTGATGAATTCTCCACCGCATGCTTTGATCATAATATTAATAATGCCGCGGATCGGCGACAGGAAGTTGACGATCATGCCGCACACGACCACGGCGGACAAAAAGTGCGGCATATAGCTGACGGTTTGAACAAATTTTTTGAATTTTGTACGAGTGACCTCATTCAGTGCCAGTGCAAAAATAATTGGAAACGGGAAACACCAAACAAGAGAATAAATACCCAATAAAAGCGTATTGCGAATCACACGCCGGGCATCCGGGTTGGAGAAGAAATTGATATAGTGTTTCCACCCCACCCACTTGCTGCCCGCAAAGCCGATGAAAGGCTTAAAATCTTTAAACGAGATCAGCACGCCCCACATGGGGACATATTTGAACATGATATAGTAAACCAGACACGGGAGGAAAAGTAAAAGCAGATAGCGGTCTTTATAAAGCCGCTGCCAGAAATTTTTGTTGTTTCCCAAAGGGGAAGACTGTTTTTTTGCACCGTTTCGTGCAGAGCGGATCGCCATGCGGTGACCTCCTTTTGGCAAAATCATCAAACACCCCGAACGGGCGGTATGATCCGGTTATTCTTTTTCGTAAAGCTGCTCGATCCACTTTATGATCGCAGCGCCATACGCACTGTCGCAATGCAGAATGCGCCCTTGCCGGACGCCGGAGATAAAATCCGCCCATTGCGCATCAAATGCGTTGGGATAACAGGTGCAGTCGATCTCTTCATATGTGCCGCCCACAGTAAATGCAACATCACTGCCCGTGTGCAGACGCAGCGCGCCGCGTGAGAAAAACAGCATCGTCTCGTCCTTTGGAACAACAGAATATCCACACAGCGAAACACTTGCGCTGACACCGCTTTGCGTTTGCAGCAGCATCTGCGCGCTGCCGTCCACATCCGTTTCCGGCTGCAAATAAGTACAGCTTCCCGTCATGCGCTCAATGCTGCTCTGTGTGAGATACTGGATCTTATCCAGCGAATGCGCGGCATAGTTCATGGAGATACCGCCGCCTGCCATTGCTCTGTTGAGAAACCAACGTGGGCGCTTTGGTGTGAAATAATTGTTGGTGCGCAAATCGCAGATCATTGCAAGCTCGCCCAGACGCCCTGTTTCGATCATTGCGCGGACTGCGCGGTTCTGCGGAATATATCGCTGCACATGGCCAACTTGCAAGAGCACATCCGCCGCTTTACAGGCCGTTTCCATACGCACACAGGATTTGTGCGAAACCGACATTGGCTTTTCGAGCAGCATATGCGCGCCAAACTGTGCGCAAGTCAATACACAGGTTTCGTGCAGGCCATGGGGCAGATTGATGATGACAAGCTGCGGATGCTCCTTTTCAAGCATTTCCTCGTACCGGCTGTATGCGCTTGCCCCATAAGGGGCTGCGGCTTTTTGTGCACGTTCCCATACGATATCCGCCACTGCCACAAGACGCGTATCGGGATGATGTTCCACCGCCGCAAGGTGGCTTGCGCCGATGCTCCCCGCGCCGATCATGCCGACAGAAAACATATCCTTCTCCTTCATAAACAAAGGGGGCCATGTGCGGTCCACGGCGGACGCCGTCCTGCACATGGCCCCTTCCTGTGGTCAGTTTTGTCTTGGGAAGCTCTGATTAAATCGACGTGTCGGATCGGCGAGCAAATTTTTCGACTGTCGAAGTCCCAAAATCGTAGGAATACTGTATGTATTTCAAGATTTTGGGACAAAGACAGGCGGGAAATTTGCCGTCGAGACGTGCGCGGCGATTTATTCAGAGGTTCCCTTGTGTCCTTTACGGATCAGCCCTGCTGCGCGGCCAGTACACGCGCATAGCTGGATTCATGAACCGCACGCAGCTGATCCAGCCCCATTGCCTCGATCTCGGCAACATAGGCGTCCCATTCATCCATGCTGCGTTCGCCCAACAGGAATTTCGAAATTTCCTCCGAAACATGTGTCTGGATCTGGCCGCCGATCGTCTCCGTCACTTCCTTTTCTTCGTCCGTGAACGCGAGAACCGGCTGTGCGATAAGATCATATTTGCGGGCTTCTACCGTTGCGGCGCGGCAATCTTCCGAGAAAGTGGACAGCTCGGCGTCAAAATTGTACAGCTCATAAAAACCGTAGGTCTGCAGGCCGGTGCTCTGTTTCATCTCGGCCGCTGTCGCAAAATTCTTCCAAGTGCGTGTACCGTCGGCGGCTTCGTCGTACAGTTCGCCCGGACGGCCCCAGCTCAACAGATCGCGTGCCTCGTCCGTGTACATCCAGTCTACAAACGCCAGCACTTCATCCAGATGCTTTGTCTGGCTGGACACCACAAAGCCCATTGCCGCTTTGGCAGAATTGGGGAACATTGCCTGGCCCTCGCTGCCAAAAGACGCCGGAGGCAGATATGCCATCGTGAAATCAGGATCTGTTTCGCGCACGGCATTGTTGAAGAAGTCGATACGGGAGAGGTAATCAAGCGTAATAAAGGAATCGCTGTTCGACATGACATCCTGCCAGCCGTTCGTGTCGATCGTCAGGAAGTTGGGCAGCAGCAACCCCTCTTCATAAAGCTGATGATAGAATGCGACCATTTCCCTGTAGGCATCCGAGGTCGGTCCAAAAATCCATTCACCCGTATCATAATCATAGCCGAAGAAACGGTTATCCTCGTTGGTGATATGATAGGTGCCCCAGGACGGCGCGATCATATTAAACTGGTTCAAAGAACCGACAAAGGAACGGAAGCCCAGAGGATAGCTGTCGGGGTAGGCCTCTTTCAGCTTGACAAGAACATTGTAGAACTCTTCCTGATTGGTCGGAATGTCAAGTTCCAGTTCGTCAAAGACATCCTTGCGGTACAGCCAGCCGCGGCGGTTCGTCTCTTCCACGCCCTGCTGTGGGAACCAGTACAATCCGCCGTCCGCAGACATATAGCTCAGCGTGTACAGCTGGTTTTGCTCGTACCAGGCCTTGAAATTCGGCATTTGGTCCATGTAATCAAAAATGTTGATAAACGCGCCCTGAGAGCTGTACTCTGTTACAAGGCCGGGACTGAGCAGATAGATCAGATCGGGAAGCTCGCCGGAAAGCATCTGCAGGTTCAGCTTTTCAGAAAAGCCCTCAGTGTCAACACTGGTAATGTCAAAGCTGACGTTCGTGTATTCTTTTACCAGATCGATCACATACCAGTCGCTCTGGAACGGCCAGCTTGCATGAGAAGGCGTCATCATGGACAGTGTAACCGGTTCGGCAAACAGCGGGCCGTCCCCGGCAGGCTCTCCCGTTCCGGAAGTTCCGGATGCGGGCGCTGTGGTGGAAGCGGGAGCAGGCGTGCTCGACGATGTGGATGAGCAGCCGGCCAGCATACCAACCAATAGAGCGCCAAGACACAGCAGCGATACAATTTTTTGGAAATGCTTTTTCATCGGAAAGCTCCTTTCAATTTGTGTCTCCCGCTCTGCCTCTTGTGATATGGAAAGCGGGGATACGGATATTCGAAAAACGCGATGCATCGTTTCGATGTGTTTATCATAACCGTTTCCCCGTCGAAAAACAATTTTCAATTTGTTTTCTTTCATCATCATGTTTGAAAAGCCGGCAAAAAGAACAATTTGATGGAAAACAAAAATTTGACAATAGACAATCGCCTGCGGGATGTGGCAAACTAAAGAAATATAGCAAAGGCTTCCCCGGCGAAAGAGGGAAGCCCTTGCAGAATGTTCTTTTCGCTTTTGAATGTGCCCATATGCTCACTGTTCCGAGAGTTTGTTCATGCGGTATTCCTTCGGTGTCATACCCGTATATTTTTTGAATTGTCGTAAAAAGGTGTTGATATTGCTGATGCCGACCATCGCACCCACATCGGCAATGCGCAGCTTTGTATCTTCCAACAGCTCCACAGCTTTCTGAATACGGAAGTACTGGATACGGTCACTGATGTTCGCGCCGGTTTTGCTTTTGTAGTAGGTAGAAAGATAGCTTCTGGAAAGATGCAGTGCCTGTGCCAGCTCGTCCATCGAGAACTCGCGCTGATAGTTCTTTTCCAAAAAAGCCTGCACATCGTCCAAAATGGCATCCTCCGCGCGCGGCTGCGCGGCAGCACACAAAGCAGCACTGCGCACAAAACCGGAGACAAGCTCCCGATAGTCCTGCGCTGTATCACATTGAGGCAGCGCGTTGTATACACTGCTGCTGTTCACATTTGGTATGTTCTCTTCGCCATATAGTTCTGTTAATGCATGCAAAATTGCGCTCACGATATCTGAACACAGCAGGATCATATGGATATGGCGGATGCCTTTCTCCAGATTATGGGCAAGGATCCGATCGGTAAGTTCGGCTGCCTCGTCCGAATGTCCGTCATGCACCAACGCGCGCAGCTGCCGCTCCTGACCGGGTGAAAAAGAAAAGCTGCTTACAGAATCCGGCTCAAATGGCAGCCGCAAAAGCTGGGTGCGATCTTCCACCAGCGCATATTGCGCCGCATTCAGCACCTGCTCGTATACGCCGGCAAATTCGCCGCTCTCCTGAACGGCGCCGCTTTGGACAATCGTGAAAAACGCATAGTCCCGTTCGTTATCCAATTGCTTTAAAAGGCTGTGCATGCGCTCATCCAATGTACCGCTCGCAGGCGAAAGGCCCACCTTCGCTACAAATTGTGTTGGTTCCAGCTGAAAGATCAGCGCGGCGTCGAACAGCTGCGTCAACGCCTGCCGTAAATTTTCCATCAGCAAATAGGACACCGCCGATGGGTCCGCCGAGATGCTTTCAAGTGTTCCGCTGCGGTAATGAATGCGGAAATAGAGAATGTGAAAGATTCGCTCCGAAGCGTTTTCAGACAGGTCGGGTGCATCCAACTCTACATAAATGTTCTTCAACTGCGACTGCAGAAGAAAGCCTGAAAGTGCTGCGTCTTTTTGCGAAATCGTCTGCGCATATTGCTCCCGCTGGCGCAGCATTGTTTCGACATGAGATTGGATATACCGCAGCTCATCCCGGTGTCCAGCAGCGGATTCGTTTGCCGGGAGCATCCGCAGGATATCCTGTACCGGGTGCAGCACACGCCAGATGGATACGGCGGCGATTGCAATGACAAGAGCCAATGCTGCCAATGCCGTAAACAGACTGATATACAGACTGTTCGTGATCTGTCCCATCACTGCACTGCGGGGCAATTGCTTTACGCAGATAAAATCCTCTTGTGCCGAGGTGCGCTGCACGGTATAGCCGCCGTTTGAAACTTCAAACAGCGATTCCGCCTGACCCGGCAGGACGTCCAGCTCCGGCTCCGGTTCACTGGAATACAGAAGCTGGCCATCCGCGCTGAACAGATAAAAATCACTGGTAAAATATGGGTCCGCATTTGCGCACAACTGCTCAATGTCCAAAAAGAACACCACAGTGGTGTTGCTTTTCCAATAGGATTTGAATGCTACCGGCAGCAGCACGCCGCCCTGTCCTGATGAAAAGGCGCTTTTGTGCGTAAATGTCGTTGCCGGATACAACTGCTGAGAAAAGGACACGGTCTTCTCCGCCCGCCAAAAATCCACATGATACAGGTCGCTGATATAATAGCGGGAGAAGAAATCCTTGTCTTCATAGCTGCCCCGCGCAGTAATGATTTCATCGCTGTTTCGGAAAAGGATGGCGTAGCCTGCAAGGTGATCGACACCGCCAAGATACAGATCCGCTTTATCATACAGTTCAACTATCTCATAGTTGGAAGGAGCGCCTGTTTTATCCGCCATTCGAAACTGTGTCAGATAGGTAAGCGCCAACCAGCTGCTGCGGATTTGGGAAAAGCTCTCGTCCAGACGCGCAACGGCGCTGGCCATGCGCTCATTGGCACTGGTCTCGGCCTCACGCGTCATCGCCTTCATCAGGCGCACATATGAGCCGAGATGAAACGCCGAGAGAATAAAAATTGCGGCGAGGAAGCACGCAAGCAGCTTCAGATTCAGCGAAAGACCGCGCAGTTTTTTCAAGGCAAGGCTCCTTTCCGGAAAAGCGGCAGGGGATGTCTTTTCTCTATCCTGTTTTTCGTCTATAATGATATTGTTCCATTCCGCTGCGGTTTTGTCAAGAGTATTTTGATTTTGAAGCTCCCCGCACTGCGCCCGCGTACAAAATAAGATCCCAATTCGGTTCTGTGTTGCCGCGCGTAAAGGCCCGGAAAAAGCACGGGCGATTTTTTGAAGACACATCGACCCGGCAATACGAAACCGAATTGGGATCATATGAAAGGAAAACCCATATGGAAACAAGCGTTACCTCCGTTACATTCCGCCAGAAAAGCATCCCCGAGGTGGCCGCATTGGCCCGGCAGGCCGGGCTGGACGCCATCGAGTGGGGCGGCGACATCCACGTGCCGCCAGGAGATGAAAACGCCGCCCGGCTGGCCCTTGCCTGCACGCGTGAAAACGGGCTGACAGTCTCGGCCTATGGCTCCTATTACCGCGCCGGCGCAGAAGAAGATTTCCGGCCCGTGCTGCAAACGACGCTTTGGCTGGGCTGCCGCGTCATCCGCGTTTGGGCGGGGCGCACCGGCAGCGCAGACTGCCCGCCGGACGAGCGCGCCGCCATTGCCGCGCGCCTTGCCGCCGCCGCACAACTTGCGGCGCAGGCCGGCTGCACCGTGGCAACGGAATACCACGCCCATACGCTCACCGATACGCTCGATTCCACACTGGCGCTGCTTGAGGCCGTGCCCGGGCTGCGCACGCTGTGGCAGCCCCCGGTGGGGCTTGCGCCTGGCGAAAACCTCCGCGCACTGCACGCCCTTGCAGAGAAAATCGAAAATCTGCACGTTTTTTGCTGGACGGACCGCGCAGAGCGCCGACCGCTCGCGGAAGGCGCTGCCGACTGGCGCACCTATTTTGCCGCCGTACCGCCCAGAGAATGCCCGCGCTACGCCACACTGGAATTTGTTCGGGACGACAGCGCTGCCCGGTTTTTAGAGGACGCAGCCACGCTGCGCGACTTGCTGAAAAATTATGAGGAGGAATAACCGTATGCGCATCCGGATCGAAAACGTCACACTCATCACCCCCACAGGCCTTGTGCCGCACGGCGCCATCGACGCAGAAAACGGCGTCATTACAGCCGTATACGGCGCGCCGCCGCCCGCGCCGGACGCCGGCATGCTTTGCACCGACGGCGCGGGGCTGTACGCCGCACCGGGCTTTGTCGATATCCATCTGCACGGCGGGGGCGGCGTGGAATTTATGAACGCCACACCCGGGCAGGTGCGCGCGGGCTGCGCCGCCCATGCGCGCCACGGCACAACGACGCTGCTGCCCACCACGCTGGCCGCGCCGCCTGAACTGACGCTTTCGATGATCCGCGCCGTGCGCGCGGCGCAGGAAATCACCAACGAATGTACCATCGCGGGCGTGCATCTGGAAGGGCCGTTCCTCTCGCCCGCGCAGAGCGGCGCACAAAGCCCGGACGCGCTGGCGCTGCCCGCGCCCGGGCTGTGGAACCGCCTGCTGGACGAATGGCCCGAGGGCGTTCGCATGATGGGCGCCGCGCCCGAGCTTCCCGGCGCGATGGCGCTGGGCGAGGCGCTGCGGGCACGCGGCATCACCGCCACCATTGCGCACGCGGAAGCAGACTACAACACCTGCATGGATGCCGCCGCGCACGGCTTTACGGATATCACGCACATTTATTCCGGCTGTTCGATGGTGCACCGCAAAAACGGCTACCGCTTCGGCGGCGTGGTGGAGGCCGGCCTTTTGGAGGACACGTTCACCGTGCAGGTGATCGCGGATGGCAAGCATCTGCCGCCGGAGCTGCTGCGCCTGATCTATAAATGCAAGGGCGCGGACAAGATCTCGCTCATCACCGACGCGCTGTTCGCCGCGGGCAGCGACATCCCGGACGGCGCCACGCTGCGGCAGGCCAACGGCATGGAGACCGTTTTGGAGGACGGCGTGATGAAGCTGCCGGACCGGCAGGCCTTTGCGGGCAGCGTCGCCACGATGGACCGCCTGGTGCGCAACATGGTAAACCTGGCGAACGTGCCGCTTTGGGACGCCGTGACGATGGCCACCGCCACCCCCGCCCGCGTCGCGGGGCTTGCAGCCCATAAGGGCAAACTTGCGCCGGGCTTTGACGCGGATATCGTTTTGCTGGACGCTGCTTTGCAGGTAAAGGCTGTGATGGCGCGCGGCAAATGGGTGCACGGCGGATCCGCGGCGCATCCATAATATAAAGGAACCCCTGAATCAATTCATGAACGTCCCCCTCATTCCTCCGGCGCGGGAGCTGCGCTCATGGCCTTGCGGTAGGCGGTGGGCGTGCGGCCATAGGCGCGGCTGAACAGCTCGGTAAAATAGCGGTAGTCCTTGAAGCCGACCTCCTCGGCGATCTCGTAGCTGCGCAGGTCGGTGCCCACCAGCAGCTCCAGCGCGTGGTTCAGCCGCACCGCGTTCAAAAAATCCTTGAAGTTGCGGCCCGTCTGCTTTTTAAAATAGCTGCTGAAATAGAACGGATTCATGTGGATCTGCTTTGCCATCACCTCAAGCGTCAAATTCTCTTTATAGTGCGCCTTGATGTAATCCGTAGCTTTCACGATATCCTTTTTATCGTTTTTGCGCAGCGCTTCGGCCACCCCGGCGTACAATTCCCGGCAGGTGCTCTCAAACAGCGCCAGCAGCCCGGCATAGCTCTTTGTATCGCGGGCGGCCTCCAGCATGCCGTCCACCATGCGCGCGCTGTCGGTTTGTACGCCCAGCTCGGCCATGCGCTCTGTGACGGCGCGCAGGCAGCTGAGCAGATAAAACACCGCCGCATCCTGGTTGCCGTCCGCCACGGCGGCGCAGGCCGCTTCGTATGCGCGCAGGGTCTGCCACATCACGGCCTGGTCCTGCCCCATAAACTGTTCGGCGATGCGCGCCTGCAGCGCATGCAAACCTGCAAGATCCTTTTCGGGGAAAACGGCGCCCGAAAGCGGCAGCACCGTATCCGGCAGATGCTGCCAGAAGTAAAAGTACTGGCACTTCTGCCGGCATTCCATTGCGAGGGGCGGCAGCTGCGTTGTCTCGCCGGTGTCCTGGCTGTACACCGCGCCCACGGCCCAGCCGGTCTCTTCCTGCACCTGTCCCAGCAGCGCACGCAGATACGCTTCGGAATCCCCCGCACCGGAATCAGGCGCCGTCTCGATGATCAGATACAGCTCGTTCTGCTTTTGGAACGCGACCCCGCGCCCCTGCGCGCGGGTGATGCGCTCCAGTTGGCTGAGCACCGAAAACGTGATCAGCTGCCGTTCCATCTCCTCTTTTTCGGCAAGACCCGGCACCGTCAGCGCGGCGATGGCACAACTGCCCCCGTCAAAACGCATCGCGGCACGATACGCCTCGTCCCCGGCATGCAGCACGGCCTGCCCGGCGTGTACCATACGCTGCTGCGCGCCATCCGGCAGGCATTTGCCCACAGCCTCCAGCAGCGCTTCGCGCTTGATGGGCTTTAACAGATAATCCACCGCGCCGTAGGCCAGCGCGTCGCGCGCGTAGGAAAACTCCTGAAAGCCGCTGATGAAGATCACCTTTGTGGCCGCGCCTGCGGCGTGCAGCTCTTTTAAAATCTCGATCCCCGTGCGCCCCGGCATGGAGATATCCAACAGTGCAAGATCGGGCTTGCGGGACAAAATCTCGTGCAGCGCGTCCAGCCCGTTATCGCAGCAGGCCTCGATCTGAATGCCCAGCTGTGCCCAATCGACCAGCATACAGATGCCCTTGGTGATCACGGGCTCGTCGTCGGCAAGAATCATGCGGAACATGCGTCTTCCCCCTTTTCCGTCGCCGGTTTGTTTTGCAGATCGCCCGGGATCGTCACCTTGATCACCGTGCCCATGCCCGGCGTGCTGAACAGGCTGATGCCGTAACCCGGCCCGTACAGAAAGCGCATGCGGTCGTGCACGTTTTTCAGGCCGATGCTCTCCCACTGATATTCATTTTTGCGCCCGGGCTGGTCGCTTTGCAGCAGCGCCTCGATACCGCGCACCGCCCCGGCCGTCATGCCGACGCCGTTGTCCATCACCGTCAGCTCGATGTCGCCGCCGCTGCGCTGTGCCGTCAGCCGGATGCGCCCGCTGCCCTGCATGGGCTTGATGCCGTGGATAAACGCGTTTTCCACCAGCGGCTGCAGCACCAATTTCGGGATCTCCACGTCCATCAGCGCATCGCACGAAAACTGAAATTCCACCTTGTTGTCAAACCGGCAGTTGATCAGGTAAATATATTTTTCTAAAATATCCACCTCGCTGCGCAGCGGCACCACATCGCTCACCGTTCCGATCAGATAGCGGATCTGGTCGGACAGCGCCTCTACCATACGGCCCACCATCTCGTCCTGACGGCTCAGGGCCGTCATGCGGATCACCTCGAGGGTGTTGTACAAAAAGTGCGGATAGATCTGGCTTTTCAGCGCCGTCAGCTCGGCCTCGGTCTGCTGGATGCGCGCCACATACACCTGATTGGTGTAGTGCTCCAATTCCTCCGTCATCCGGTTGAAGCGCGCCGTCAGTTCGCCCAGCTCGTCGTTCGAGGTGACGGGGATGCGGTGCTTGAACTGGCCCGTCTCCACCTGGGCCATCTCGTTCATGATTGTGCGGATGGGGCGCGTGAGGCGGCGGGAAAAGAAGATCGAGCCAATCAAAAGCGCCGCAAGCGAGGAGAAGATGCACAGATACATCAAATTCCGGATGCTTTTCAGCTGCGTCTCGATGGGGATGCCGCTCAGCCGCAGCCAAATCGTAAGGCCATAGCCCTCCACCTGCTGCGAAAGCAGCAATCCCTCCTCGGCGGGGGCGTCGAATTCCACATCCAGTGCGCGCAGGCCGGCGCCGATCAGGGATGCATCCGTGGAGAAAAAGCAGTTCCCGTCCTCGTCCACCACATAGACGGCGCTGTCCGGCGAAAGCTCGAGATGCTCGAATACATTGTTGAATTCCCGCAGGTTCAGATCGATGAGCAGCGTGCCCACATAGCGCTCCTGCCCGATGGCGCGCGTCAAATCGTAGTAATTGCGCCCCACGGTGAGCACGTTTTTCGTGCCGTCCGAGACGCGGGTATAGTCAAAGCTGTGCGTGGGGAACAGCAGCAGCTTGCGGCTTTCGCGGTCGATCTCCTCTGCACGGATCGCCTGCAAAAAACGCTCGTCGTCGAACAACGTATTGGTATAATTGCCCCGGTGGTATAAAATAGGCTGCCCGCCTTCGGGCACGTACAGAAAATGCGTAGCCTCAATCGTCGCATCCGTCTTATTCAGATAATGCAGAAACAGGCTCATCTCCTGCTCGATGCGGCGCGGCAGATTTTCTTCCTCCGGGAACGCCTCGCCCGTCAGAATCGAGCGCAGCGTATCGAACCGCTTGTAATCAAAATGGAGCACCCCGTCGGAGCTGTAGTCATAAAAAAAGCAGAATTTCGAAAGGTTGTTGCAGGCATCCAGCTGCGTCCCGATGGAGTAGGCGGCATACGAAAGCGCCTCTTCATAGGTCTCGCGCAGGCTGGCGCGGTACGTGTCGACCATGCGGTTTTGCATCACCGTCACAAGCAGGCCGACGGGCACGATGCCCACCAGCATGATGCATACCGCGAATTTGACAAACAGGCTTACCCGCACGGGCCGCTTTTCCCGGGGCATGGCGCTTCTCCTCCCTTTCTCTTGTCCGATCCGTTCCGGCAGAATTTCTCAACCGGCACAGGCAATGCTGCCGGCACATGTGCGCAAATCACATTAAATGAAAATCTTTTTCGGCAGCCGTATCACACTTCTCAAAGCTTGCCATCGATCTGCATATTGCCAATTCTGAAAACCGCCATAGGCGCGGGCGAAGCCGCCCGCGCCTTTATTGTACCATATCGCTTTGATTGCGCGCAATGCGTCAGCCCTTGGCCGCGCCGGACATGATGCCCTTGACGAAATACTTCTGCAGGCTCACATAGATGATGAGCGCAGGCACNAGGGAGATGAGTGTTCCCGCGAAGACGATGTCCCAGCGGGCGGTGTACTGGCCCACGAACGAATACACCGCGACGGTGATCGTCTTGGCCTTATCCGACGGCAGCACCAGATAGGGCAGCAAAAAGTCGTTCCAGATGGAAAGGCCGTTCAATACCACCAGCGACGCGGTGCACGGCCCCAGCAGCGGGAANACCACGCGCCAGAACGCCTGGAANTCCGTGCAGCCGTCGATCTTGGCNGCCTCCTCGATATCGATGGGCACNCCCTTCAAAAAGCTGCTGTACAAANGCGANCCGAACGCGACGCTGCCCGCGATATAGCTGATGATGGGGCCNGCCAGCGTGCCGTANANNCCGAANACNCGCAGCTCGCGGAACAGCGGGAACATATACAGGTGGAACGGGATCATCATNCCNGCNGTGAAGTANACATANACNANCTGNGTNGCGCGGCTNTTGTGCCGCTCNATGGCGTAGGCCGAGATCGGCACCACCAAAACGATCAGNANNTCACTNACNACCGTCAGAAAGACCGTGTGCCAGATGGCNGTGAAGAAATCCGTCTTGGCNAACAGATCCTGNAAGTTTTGCAGNTACANNCNGGACGGGAANGCCAGCGGCGCTTTTAANATATCGCCGTTGCTNTTGAACGCCGAGATGATCGCGAAATACACCGGGTAGATAAAGANGAGCGCCAGNANNATCGTGATGATGAGCGTCACAACGGAAACCGGGGTNATCTTCCCGTTGGCGCGGGCGTTTTTCTCCTCCATTACAGCTGCACCTCCCGTTTGCGCAAAAATGCGGACTGCGCGGTATTCAGCACCATGATGATGCACAGCAGCACCACACCNACGGCCGTGCCGAAGCCCTGGCGGCCCTCGCCGAAGCCGGAGCGGTACAAAAGATACACGATGGTCTCGGTGGCGAAGCCCGGCCCGCCGTCCGTCATGACGGCGATCTGATCGAACACCTTCAGGCCGTTGATAAGCGACAGCGTAAAGCAGATGGTGAACGAGCCGGAGATGAGCGGGATCGTAATGTGCCGGAAGCGCTGCAGCGCCGTTGCGCCGTCGATGCTGGCTGCCTCCATCACGTCNTGCGGCACGCCCTGCAAAGCCGCCAGATAAATGATCATGTAATAGCCCGCATTTTTCCAGATCATNACCACGGCGACGGCCCAGATGGCAATCTTCGCGTTGCCCAGCCAATCCTGCTTCCACGCGCCGAGACCGATCATCTCCAGCACCTTGTTGATGGGGCCAAAGTTGTAGCTGTACATAATCTTCCAGATGAAGCCCGANACGATNCCGGANANAATCACCGGAACATANAAAATGGCGCGGAACAGNTTTTTCGCNCGGCAGACGCTGTCCACCAANAGCGCCAGCGCCAGTGCCAGCACGTTTTCACAGATCGAAATCACGACGGTGAGCAGCGCCGTATTTTTCAGCGCGTTGCCGAAGCGNGCGCTCGTGAAGATCTCGACATAGTTTGCAAGGCCGATGAATTTGATATTCGGGTTGATGCCGTCCCACGAGGTNAGGCTGTAGTACAGGCTGGACACCGTGGGAATGATTANAAACACCGTAAACAGCGTGAACGCGGGCGCGATGAACCAAAACGCCGTNGTGTCGAATTTCCTCTTTTTCTGCTTCATGGCGGGGATCCCTCCGTTTCTGCAAAGGCCCTGCGTNCAGAGCGCTTGAATGTGTAAAAAAGGGAGCGCGGGNNNGCCCCGCGCTCCCTGNNGGNTTGNACAATGTTGTTGGTNTGCNCCGGTGTTTANGTTTCNTTGCCGNAAACGCNGGCNTTCACAGNGCTTTGCGTAAAACNCNGANACCGNNAAGATNNTCTNCCTNTGTNGGNATACNGGCAAGNCAGCTTANTCAANGCCNAGNCCCGTNGTGGGGTTNAAGCTCTGCAGCGCGACNTCCCATGTCTTCTGCAGCTCNTCCGANGCCGANGCNACNTCGCGNGTGCCCTGGGCNACCTCGATGCAGGTCTTGTACATGAAGTTGCGGAAATCCGGGGGCAGCTCCTTGTTGCCGATCTCGTTGTTCCACATCAGNTGCAGGCTGTCGGCGCCGTCCACNGCGTCCAGAACGGNCTGGAACTGCTCGCNCACATCCAGNCTGGGCATCTNGGCGGTNGTGGGGATGGCGGACATNGCNTCGCAGTACTCNTTNTAGAAATCNCCGAAGAAGTATTTGCAGAAAGCGTCAAACGCNGCCTGCTTGTTCGGATCCTGCGCGGCCTCGGCGCTCAGCGCCCAGCCCTGCGCGGTGCCGCCGCCNTACANNTNNANNTNNCCGTCATGGCCNGGGATTGCGAACCAGCCGTACTCNAAGTCCGGNNCNGCNTCGNTGATCTGNGTGAACATATGCGTGCCGGAGAACATCATCGCGGCCATATCGTTCACAAANAANGTGGTGATCTGCGCGTCGGGCGTGGANGCCCAGCCNTCCTGCGCGTAGCTCAGCAGCTCGGNNAGCTCGGTGAGCGTCGCCTGCANNGCCGGNTCGGAGAANTNCTTGCTGCCCTCATAGCAGTGCCGGATAAAATCAGGATCATCAACCAGAATGTTGTTCGCNTAGGCNACNTCATACANNAANCCGATGTGCCANACNTCGCTGCCGCCCACGACCAGCGGGGCCATATCGCCCTTCTCCTGAATGGTCTTGCACAGTTCGATGAATTCATCGAACGTAGTGGGGATCTCGAGGTTATTATCGGCAAAATACTGCTTGTTGTACATAATGCCCATCGTGTTCGCACCGGCGTANGGGGCGGTGTAGGTAACGCCGTCAAACTCGACNGTCGNNNTNAACAGNGCNTTCACCTCGTCGCTCAGCGGCGCGATCTTGCCCGCGCGCACATACTGCGCGGTGTCNCGCATTTCCATCATGTCGGGGAATTCGCCCACGTTTTCCTTCGTGATNAGNAANTCGNTGTAGCTGCCGCCGTCGCCCGGCTCGATCGTAATCGTGATATCGGGGTTCGCAGCGTTGAANTCNTCNACNGCNTTGTTNATCATNGTCTTGAACGTNTCGTCGCCGTCGGCGAAGATGAACGTCATCTGGGTGGGCTCGGTGACGATGCTGCCGGCCGGAGTATCATCGGCCGTATCATTGGCCGGAGCAGNGTTGTCCGCCGCAGCGGGTGNGCTGCTGGAATCAGTGCTGCCGCAGCCAACCAGAAGCGCGGCCAGCATGCACAGTGCCAGCAGGATAGACAGTGCTTTTTTCATCCGAAAACATCTCCTTTTTTCTTTTGGGGTTCTNTCAGTGGCCGGGGCGTGTCCCGTGCCGCTGCCGGAAGGCCCGAAACAGTGTGCAGCCTCTTGCCGCCCCGCTTCGTACTCTCCGTTCCCGTGCTTTTATTGTACCGTTTTTTTTCGCCTGCGAAAAAGATGGTTTTTTTAGGAAAATGTCGGATTTTTTAACACCCGAATCGGAATGCGCCAAAGTGCGTGACGATTTTTTGTGCAAGGTGTCAATAAAACCTGCTGCACTTTGTCCATGCCGTGATCATCCGCTCCGGCGGGCTGNCAAAATCTTTAAAAATCGAACATGATTCTTTAAAATCGGACTTGCACCTTTGCCATAAGACAGCTACGATAGAAAGGAACCGTCTGATCTGTCTCCTCTNATCCGATCAGACTCTTTGATCCTTCTCACAATTCATCAAATACAGGAAAGGTGATTTTTATGCCGGAACAACTCAGCGAGGCCCGCGCGTGGGCCGAGGCGGTATGGCCCAAACTCGAACGCAAGCTTGCCGCGGTGCGCGTGCGCAGCGCAGAAAAGATCCCCGCCCGCGCCATTGACGGCGTACACAACAACAAGGCCGGCGGCGGCGCCTACCCGCCGGACGACGGCCTGTGCTGGTGGACAAACGGCTTTTGGGCGGGTATGCTGTGGCAGATGTATNCCGCCACAGGCGACGGCGCCTATGCCGAAACGGCGCGCTTCACCGAGCGCACGCTGGACGAATGCTTCCGGCTCTATNANGGCCTGCACCATGACGTGGGCTTCATGTGGCTGCCCAGCGCCGTGGCNGACTGCCGCCTGACGGGCGACGCCGGCGCGCGGCGGCGCGGCCTGCACGCCGCCAGCCTTCTGGCAGGCCGGTATAACCCCGCCGGATTCNTCCGCGCGTGGAACGATATTCCCGGGCAGGATTCCGATACGCGCGGCTGGGTGATCGTTGATTCCATGCTCAATATTCCGCTGCTGTACTGGGCCAGCGAGGAAACGGGCGATCCCCGCTTTGCCAAAATGGCCGCCATCCATGCCGACACGGTGGCAAAGCACTTCGTGCGCCCGGACGGCAGCGTGCGCCATATTGTGGAGCTGGANCCCGAGACCGGCGCCTTCGTGCGCGATTANGGCGGACAGGGCTACGCGCAGGGATCCAGCTGGACGCGCGGGCAGGCGTGGGGGCTGTATGGCTTTGTGATGAGCCACCGGCACACCGGCGCGGCGCGCTATCTTGCAATGGCGGAAAAGATCGCCGCGTACTTCATCGCCCACATTCCGGCAAGCGGCGTGCTCCCCGTGGATTTNTGCCAGCCCGCCGATCCGCCGTATCACGACGACATCGCCGCCGCCGTGGCTGCCTGCGGGCTGCTGGAGCTGGCCGCGCTCGTCCCCGCACGGGCAGCGGAATACGCCGGCGCGGCGCTGCGCATGCTGCGCGCACTGGACGCATCGGCCGATTGGGACACGGCCACCGACGGCATTTTACAAAACTGCAGCGCCGACTACCACGGCCCTCTGCACAACGTGAACTACACCTACGGCGACTATTACCTGCTGGAGGCCGTGCTGAAGCTCACCGGCAAGGGCNTTTATCTTTGGTAAGCCCGGCAGGCACCAGCGCCGCCTGTATTGTCTGCCTGTATCCGGCCCGGCGGATGCNGCAAACAGCCAACGAGCCGAAATTCCTTCACAAAGGAGTCTTTTTATGAAAAATCCNATCCTGCCCGGCTTTCATCCCGANGCCAGCGCCGTACAGGTGGGCGACGATTACTACATCGCCACCTCCACCTTCGAGTGGTGGCCCGGCATCGACATTTACCATTCACGGGATCTGGTGCGCTGGGAATGGGCGGCCGCCCCCATCGACCGGCCCGAAATGGTGCCCAGNGGCCTGCCCGGCAACTANAACTCCGGCAGCNTNTGGGCGCCNCACCTCTCGTATGCCGAGGGAAAATTCTGGCTGGTGTACACCGATGTCAAAAGCAGCACGGCGTTCAAGGATACGCTGAACTATATCACCACCGCCCCGGCCGTCACCGGGCCATGGAGCGACCCGGTTTTTGTCACGGCCAGCGGCTTTGACCCCGCGCTGTTCCACGANCAAAACGGCAGGCACTATTTTTTAAACATGCTGTTCGATTGGCGGCTGGAAAACCCCGGCTTCGCGGGGACGGTAATCCAGGAATTCGATACAAAGACAATGCGCCTCATCGGTGAACGCAGGCACTTTTATAAGGGCACAGATTGGGGCATCTGCGAGGGGCCGCAAATATTGCAAAAGGACGGCTGGTATTACCTGCTGTGCGCGGCGGGCGGCACGGGCTACCACCACGCCGCCACGGTGGCGCGCGCCCGCGCGCTGGACGGCCCGTGGGANGCCTCGCCCTTCCATCCGCTGCTCACCGCGTGGGACGATGAGACGAACCCCCTGCAAAAAAGCGGCCACGCCAGCTTTCTAAAAAAGGACGGGCAGTGGTACATCACACACATCTGCGCCCGCCCGCTGACCGTGCGCGGCTGCTGCACCCTGGGGCGCGAGACGGCTTTGCAGGCCATCGACTGGGTGGATGGCTGGCCGCGCCTTGCAAACGGAACGCACCATCCCGATCTTGTATTGCCCGGCCTTCCCGGCCCCGGCATGGATGCAGGCCGCAGCGAGCATATTGATTTCGCGCCCGGACGCCCCCTGCCGCCCAGCCTGAAAACGCTGCGCGGCCCGCTGGAACCCGAGTGTGATTACAGCCTCACCGCGCGCCCCGGCTGGCTGCGGCTCTACGGCGGACAGACGCTTTCCAGCCACCACAAGCAGGCGCTGTTCGCGCGGCGCTGGGAAAGCCATTGCTTCTCGGCTGAAACAATGCTCGATTTCTTCCCCCAGAATTTCCAGCAGACGGCGGGGCTGGCGCTGTTTTATGATACCTGCAACTGGATCTATGCCTATGTTACCCGGGACGAAACGCAAAATTGCCGCATCGCGCGCATCCTGTGCTGCGACGGCAAGGATTTTTCTTACGGCAGCGACGCNATTCCCCTGCCGGATGGCGCGGTCACTCTGTCCGTGCGCGTGGAGCGGGACAAGGCCTGGTTTGCCTGCGCGGCAAACGGAAAACCCGCCGTGCCGCTGGGCGGCGNNCAGCCCGCCGGCCATTTGAGCGATGACTATATTGAGCAGCGCCGCGGCCGCTGCGCGTTTACCGGCGCGATGGCGGCGATCTGCGCGCAGGACATGGACGCGCACCAGAGCCATGCCGATTTTGCGTATTTTNATTACAGCGAGGCGGACGGACAGGCNGATCATGGAGGCGCCTTGCANGCGTANAAAAAATCCCAATTCGGAATTGTGTATTGCCGGAAGTAAAAACCTGAAGTGCGCATGGAACGCACAGNCGATTTTTTGAGGGCGCANCGCCCCGGCAATACAAAAACCGAATTGGGATCAANACAAAGTGTACNNNCACCGGGAATATCGGNAAGCTCTGATTCAATCGCCGATCTGCCGCGTCGGTTGATGCAGAGTTTTTCTATTTTTCCCCAAAGACAATGCGGACGGGGGTATGGACGGCGTCGATGGNNACCTCCTGATGATCCCCCCCGAACTCCCCGTCCAGAGTGAAGGGCNCCGCCTCTTCACAGGTGATATGGAAGNGGGANGAGTGGAGGCCGATGACCCCGCTNTCCTCGCCGTACTCATGCCGGGCCAAAGCCAGGATGGCGTTGTTCAGATCGCTCATACTCTCCGGCATCTCCACCAGAACGGCCTCCAAAAGGCCGTCGTCCAGTACCACTTCTTCGGCGGGAAGGCCCAAAATTCCTCCCACCGAAACGGTATTGCTGACCATGCCGAACAGGTAATCCCCCTCCCGCACGCCGCCGTCGTACTCTAACCGCAAACGGTAGCTTTTCAGNCNGGCCAGCTCGGCAGCGCCCTTGAGGACGTAGGCCAGATGGCCGAGGATATTTTTGAACTGCTGCGGGGTATCATAGGCCACAGTGGTAAAGGCNCCAAATGCGGCCACATAGATGAAGTGTTCCTCCCCCATGCGCCCCACATCCACCGCCCGGGGCGTTCCCGATACGGCCAGGGTGGCCATATCCTCCATCTCCGGCGGGAGGGAGAGGTTGCGGGCGTAGTCGTTGGTGGTGCCGGTGGGGATATAGCCCAAAGGCGGCCGGGCGCCTTCGGGAAGGGCCATCAGTCCGTTGACCACCTCGTGCAGAGTGCCGTCTCCGCCGCAGCAGGCCACCCGGTCGAAGCNGGCGGCCATCTCTTTGGTAATGCGCAGGGCGTCGCCGGAGCTCTGGGTGGGGTAGGCAGTGGTAAGCCAACCCGCCCGGGTAAAGGCGTCGAGAATACCGGCCAGCTTTCCCCCGGCCTGGCCCCGCCCGGCGTGGGGGTTATAGATGAAGAGCAGCTTTTTCATGGAAAACCTCCGTAGGAAAATTGTATTGCGTTACCATTATAGTCCTTTTCCCTCCAAAAGGAAAGAGAAAAACTGCATAAAGCATNAAAGGCGGCCGGAAAACAACGCGTTGTCTTCCGGCCTGTCTTTTTCTGTCTTCTTTTTGTCTGCGCGTTTTTTACCTTGCAAAATAATTCACGCTGAGGATCACCACGCCCAGCGTCACAAGCACCGCACCGGTGGCACGGTTGAGCACCTCGGGCGTGCTCTTGTTGGCAAAGCGCGCCGCGATGCGCGCCCACAGCAGCGTGGAGGCCACACAGAACGCCAGCGCCCACCAATCCGCAACACCGCCGATGGCAAAATGGCTCAGCGAGCCCGTCAGGGCCGTGAACGTCATGATAAACACACTTGTGCCGACGGCGGTTTNCAGCTCGTAGCCCAGCACGGATGTCAAAATCAGCAGCATCATCATGCCGCCGCCCGCGCCGATAAAGCCGCAGATAAAGCCGATCATCATGCCGCACGCCACCGACTGCACGAACCGTTTTTGCCGGGACACCGCNGCCATGCTCTCCTTCGTCGTCATCACGGGCTTNACGATGAATTTTACGCCNAGCATCATCGTCATGAACACNGANAANCCGCCCATCGNNNTNGACGGNACAAGGCTCGAAACCCANCTGCCCACCAGCGTGAACACCAGNACNGAGNACATCATCACNANNCCNTTGCGCACNTCNAGNTTNTTGTTNTTNTNATANGTATAGGCNGANACNGCGCTNGCNAGCACGTCGCTNGCNAGCGCNATGCCNACNGCCTNNTAGGNTTCNATNTGCAGGAANGTNANNAGCATNGGNNTNATGACGGCGGCNGCGCTCATNCCGGCAAAGCCGGTGCCCAGCCCCGCGCCGAGGCCGGCGATGAAACAGACGATGAATTTCAGCAGCATGGCAATTCCTCTTTCTTTTTGTGATTTTATTTTTGGCTTACAGCATCAGCATTTCCGGCATGTCTATGCGGTTATTCCGCGGCAATCATAAACCTGTAGTTCTCAATGGAAACCTCAAAGGCATAAACTCCCCACGGCTGCAGTTCAATCTTGGCCGCATTCAGGCCGCTATGGTTTTTGTGTACCTCTTCCATACGCTTCGATGGAATGGTAAGATAAATCTCCACACCGCAGCCAAGATACCTTTTCCCGTCATTTGCTACATAACCATCTGTGATCCCCAACAGAATGGAATTCTCAAACAGGGACACGCCAACCAATGGATCCCCGCTTTCCGGAGGCTGCGAAAAATCAAGCTTCCATCCGGCGCTTACAAATGTTTCAGCCGCACGATACGGATCTTCACAAGCCAATATGGGGCGGATCATTGTAATATTCCTCCAACTTCCGCCGTATCGCCCGCGCGCAGGCGCGCGACAAGCTTTTCAGCCCGCTCCAGCGCCTCCGGGCCGGCAGATCCGGTGATCCCGGTGTTTTCGGCGTTCCCGCCCGCCTTTTCCGCCGCCAGCGCGGCTTCAATGTTCTGCTGCATGCGCCGCATCAGGGCTTCCATCTGCAGTACCTCTTCTTCGGAAAAGCCCGCAATCATCAGCGCGCCGAAACGGTTTTGCAGGCGTGCGCCCTCTTCCGTGATCGGGCGCGCCTGCGGTGTCAGCCGCAAATGGATGGTTTTGCGGTTCCCGTCGCGGTAAAAGCGCTCAAGCAGGCCGCGCTCCGCCAGCGCATCGACACTGGCCGAAACATGCGATTTCGCAAGATGCCGGTGCTCCACCATATCGTGCGCCGTGTCGTATTCGGGGTTATTGGCAAGGAACATCAGCACGTCCGCTTCGGTCTGCGTGAGCGCATAACGCGCGAGCAGCGGCGCAAACAGGCTGCCGTACAGCTTGCGCATCCCCTGCCACCGCACCATGACCTCCTGTGCCATCACTTTTTGCCCCTTTCCGATTTTTGTTCGTTTTTGAACTATATAGATTGTATCACATTGTATGAACCCTGTCAAGCGGCCCACAAAAAACAGTGCAAAAAAGAACAATTTCCATTCTCGAAGCAGGCGCTATCCCATTTTGCCTGCAAAAACGCCCTGCAAAAACGCCTTCCAAAAACGCAGAAATGGCCGCGGAAATGCGCCAAAAAGCAAAACAAAACCGCTGTTTCCCCAACAATCGAAGAAACAGCGGTTTTGCATGATTTTTCGCAAGAAGACGGATTCAGGGATTTTCTTCAAACGCGAAACACTGCACGCTGGACGCTATGCGCTTGCCCCTGTATTCCGATCCCTGATCCCCCACCGCAAAGCCTTCACGCCAGCGCGGCGCGCAGGGCGTCGGCCTTGTCGGTTTTCTCCCAGGCCACGCCCAGCTCCTCGCGGCCGAGATGGCCGTAGGCGGCGAGCTGGCGGTAGATGGGCTTGCGCAGGTCCAGCTGCTCGATGATGGCAGCGGGGCGCAGGTCGAACACCTTGGCGACGGCGGCCTCGATGGCCTCCTCCGGCGCCTTGGCCGTGCCGAATGTATCCACACGGATGCTCACGGGCTCGGCCACGCCGATGGCATAGGCCAGCTGCACCTCACACTGATCGGCCAGATCGGCCGCGACGATGTTTTTCGCCACCCAGCGCGCGGCATACGCGGCGCTGCGGTCCACCTTCGTGGGATCCTTGCCGCTGAACGCGCCGCCGCCATGGCGTCCGTAGCCGCCGTAGGTGTCCACAATGATCTTGCGGCCCGTCAGGCCGGTATCGCCCTGCGGCCCGCCGACGACGAAGCGGCCTGTCGGGTTCACATAGTACTTTGTATTTTCATCCAGTAATTCGGCGGGGATCACCGGGCGGATCACCTGCTCGATGATGCCGGCGCGCAGCGTCTCCAGATCCACCTCGGGCGCGTGCTGGGACGAGATGACCACCGCGTCCACGCGCACGGGCTTCGCGCCGTCGTACTCCACGGTCACCTGGCTCTTGCCGTCCGGGCGCAGATACGAAAGCGTGCCGTTTTTGCGCACCTCGGTGAGGCGCTTTGTCAGCCGGTGCGCCAGCGAGATGGGCAGCGGCATCAGCTCGGGCGTCTCGCGGCAGGCGTAGCCGAACATCATGCCCTGGTCGCCCGCGCCGCCGGGGTTCACGCCCATCGCGATATCGGGGCTCTGCTCGTCGATGTTGGAGATGACGGCGCAGGTCTCGGCGTCAAAGCAATAGGCGGCGTTCGTATAGCCGATGTCTTTGATCACCTCGCGCGCCACCTTCTGCAGGTCCACATACGCGTTTGTCGTGATCTCGCCCATGATGTGCACAAGGCCCGTGCTGGCCGTTACCTCGCAGGCCACGCGGCTGTTCGGGTCCTGCTCCAGCATCGCGTCGAGCACTGCGTCCGAGATCTGGTCGCAGATTTTGTCGGGATGCCCCTCGGTGACGGATTCGGATGTAAACAGTTTTTTTGCCATTTAAAATTCTCCTTTTCTCAAGAGCAGGGCCGGAAAGATCCGGGACAACCCGGAAAGGCCCGGAAAAATCCGGAAATGCCCGGGAAAACCCGGAAAGATCTGGAAACGCCCGAAAGCGTCCGGAAACACCCGGAAAAGAACGTGCCTCCCGCAGGATTTCCCGTATCTTCGCAGAAAATAAAACCCCCGGCGTTTTGCACACCGGGGGCGCTTTCAGCTTATCTTCCGGTGTTACCCGCAGGATTTAGCACCTTGCCTTTCGGTAGGTTGCCGGACGTCACAGGGCCTGTTCCCTCGGTCGCTCTTGATAAGATATTTTGTTTGACTGTATTATATAGCATCTCCTGCGATTCTGTCAAGTGGCCTTTTCCGTTTTTTCGCCTGTTTTTTCGCCAAAGATCACGCGGCTGATGGGCTTGTACACCAGAAATGTCACCACGCTGTTCACGCCCGCCTTGATGAGGTTGAACGGAACAATCACCGGCAGCAGCATCTCCATCACATCCTGCACGGACGACCCCATGAAGATCGGCGTAAAAACAAGGTTCCACACGCACATGACTGCCGTCCATGTCAGCGTGCCCAGCACGAGCGCGGCCACCGCCGCTTTGCGCGTGCGGCGTTTGCGGTACACATTGCCCGCCACCAGCACATACGACCCCGTGGCAAGCAGATGCATCACAATGCCGATGACGCCGCTTTGCACACTCACCGTCAGCCCCTGCAGCACGCACACCACCGCCGTAAGCGCAAACCCGGCGGCAGGGCCGAATAGGAACGTGCCGATGAAAATGGGGATATCCGCGGGGTCATACTCCAAAAACGGCGCGGCAGGCAGCAGCGGAAAATGGATGATGGCCACCAGCACGACGGCGACGGCCGCCAGCAGCGCCAGCGTGGTGAGGCGGCGGACATTGGACGAGACGTTTTTCATAGAGAATTCCTCCAAAAAATTTTTTGAAGGTCTGCCGGGGGATCGAGCTAACCACTTTGCCGCCGGATGCGGAACGGGAAGGCTCTGCATAAACTGATGATCCGGCCGGCGGCGGATCCAACGATCCATCGGGCCGTCAGGCCATCGATTTGGAGTTCCCATCAAAAAACGCCCTTTTGCATTGCTGCAAAAGGGCGAAAGAGCATCGCGTGCGACGCCGTTTCTTTCATCCGGACTTTGCGCCGCAAACCGGGCTTTTTGAAGCATGCCGTCTTTTGTGCCGGCTTTGTATGTACCGGGAAGGACGCCCCATACACAGCACGCTTCAAATGTTCCCGAAAAGCGGCCCGTTTACCGTCGGCTTTGGATTTGCACCAAATCGGCGGCGCAGACTGCGCCGGTCGCGGGCTTACCGGCGTATACCGCGCAAAAATGCGCCGCACCTGCCGGATCACCGCCGGTGGGGAATTGCACCCCGCCCTGAAACAGACTTTCTGATGCCTATTATAAACCATTGCGGGCGGGAATGCAAGAGGCAGCTGCAAACGGTCAGCTGCAAACAGGCAGCATCAAACCGTCAGCCCGCACGGAAAAAGGTACCCACGAGCTCGCCCGCATACCCCATAAACTCATTTTCGTAAATATACATGACAGAAAGGTCGGTCGAAAGCATCAGGACGCGGGAATCAATATTGTCGTTGCTCCGCGTGATATTCACACAAATGCCGTCGTCGCTGATCA
Source organism: Subdoligranulum sp. (assembly GCA_014799685.1). Lineage (GTDB taxonomy): Bacteria > Bacillota > Clostridia > Oscillospirales > Ruminococcaceae > Ruthenibacterium. The sequence continues at coordinate 59,628 of JAAVHN010000007.1, forward strand.
GATTGATCTCGTAGCTGTCACCGCCGTAGGTGTCGGGCGTGATCGTCAGTACCACCGAGCCGTCCTCGCTTTGCCAGTCGCCGTACATGGATGAGACGCGGGATACCATCGGAATGTTCCGCACATAGGTATGGTAATACTGGCACAGGCGGTACAGCAGATTGGCCGTGCCGTATTCAGAATCCAGCCCAAGGGCGCCCTCCGATGCGCCGGAATATCCCTCGATGGTGATGCGGCCGTAAAAGTTCACAAAATAAAGCTTGTACTGCTCACCGTTCAAATCAATAGAAACGCTGGCGGCGTCTGCTTCCTCGTAGTTCTGCGAATCGTCGATCCACTCATGCTCGCCAAAGATACCGTAAAGCAGCTCGCCGATCGTCACCGATTCATCGCCAAACAGGCAGTAATCCTCAAAGCCCTCCGCTCCGCTGTAAACGGACGGCGCCATCGCACGCAGGAACAGCTGCGTATACGCCGGGTCCAGATCGGCAAATTCCGAGAGGTCGAGCCCCATCCCGTCCGCATCGGCCGCATCCGGCGCACCGGGCGCGGAAACGCTGTTCGGAGCATCAGCCGCCGCGCCGTCATCGCCGCCGTCCGCATCGCTGTAGCCGGCTCCATCATCCCCCGACGGGCCGTCCGAACCGGATGCCGTCGTGCGGTTTGACATCGCGCCGCCGACCGCAAAAATCAGCAGCAGCACTGCAAGACAGCCGGCCAGAACGCCGATCAAAACACCCGTGCTTTTTTTGCCTGCCTTCGCAGGCGCCTCTTTTGCAGGATCCGCTTTTTCCTGCATGGCAGCCGCCTGCGCAGGGGCATTGGGCTGCGCAGCCGTGCCTCCCACCGGCGTACCGCACGCAGGACAGAAAGCGGCGCCGTCCTCAAGCTTTGCTCCACATTTGCTGCAATACATTACATTGATCACTCCCGTTGTTTTTTGCGCGCGAGGGGCCCCGCCCGCACCACGCAAAAAATTATATATCATATTGATACAGTTTACAACATCCGACCTTATTTTTGTTAAGCTGACAGCATAATTGCAATTGCGCGCTTTATATCGTATAATGACTAAGAAAGCTCTGAATAAATCGAAAAACAGGAAAGGTCGTGCGGCTGACATGGGCGTGCAGACACGGAAATTGATGCGCACCCTGCGCGAGGGGGCGCAGGTCGAGCGCGTTTTGCAGGAAAACGGGCAGGAATTTATTGCGCAGCCGCTGCCCCAGGCGCTGGCGCAGCTGTTGGAGGAAAACGGCGTCACGCGTGCGCAGGCCATTCACGATGCGATGCTGAACAACATCTACGGATACCAGATCTTTTCCGGCGCCCGCACCCCCTCGCGCGATAAGCTGCTGGCGCTGGCGTTTGGCATGCGTTTGAGCTACGAGCAGACAGACACCCTGCTGAAAACGCAGGGCTATGCGCGTTTGTACGCGCGGCGGCGGCGCGACGCCGTGATCATCCACGGTCTGATGCACCAAACGCCGTTATTAGAAGTGAACACACGGCTTTATGAAAACGGATGGGACACGCTGTCCTGAGGAGGCGACGCATATGGAGTGCTGGCAGGGCATCCCCGAAGAGCTGCGGGAACATTGCGCGGTCGTCCGCCTGTTAAAACGCACGCCGGAAAAGGAGCTTGTGGTGCTGGAGGATCAAACCGACGGCAAACGGTTTTTGCTGCGCAATTATCCCGGCCGCCCGTCTGATGTTTACACCCTTTTGGAGGGAAAGCAGCTGCCGCACCTGCCGCAGATTCTGCGCATCCTGCCGCGCGAAGAGGGATATTCCGTATTGGAGGAGTTTCTGGACGGGACGCCGATGACCACAACGCGGCTGGCACCCCCGGAGATGCGCAAGGCGCTGATCCAGATGTGTGACGCGCTGAGCGCGCTGCACGCATTGGGCATTGTGCACCGCGATATTAAGCCGGAGCATTTTCTTTGCACCGAGGACGGCCAGATATATTTATTGGATCTGGACGCTGCGCGGCTGTATAAAAGCCATGCCGGGCATGACACCGTTCTGCTGGGCACGGCGGGCTATGCCGCGCCGGAACAATTCGGCATCGTGCAAACGGATCACCGGGCCGATATTTTTGCGCTCGGCGTTACCGTGAACCATATGCTCACGGGCATGCATCCCTCGCAGCAGCTGTGCGGCGGCAGCATGCGCCGCATCGTGCGCAAATGCACACAGATCGACCCAAGGGCCCGTTACCAAACCGCCGCTGCGGTGCGCCGCGCCGTACGGCTGCTGTGGCCGCCGCTCCTGCCGCAGATCGAGCATGGAGCCCTTTCTCCCCGGCGCGCTGTGCCGGTGCTTGTGTGTGCTCTCCTCTGCATTTGCTGCGCGGCGGCGGGCAGCACGATACTTTTCGCCGCACCGGCAGGGCCGCTCAAGCCGCAAAGCATGACAGACGCAGAGGGCACCCCCTCCGGTACGTCGGGTGAACCCTTTGCAGATGAAAGCGAAAACAGCGGCAGTATTTCTGACGGCGGCTCCGGCTCCTTTGCATCGCGCGCGGCGAGCGGGTCCGGCAGCAGCCTTGCGGCGGACAGCTCCTCCAAAAGCGGCCCGGACAGCACGCAAAGCAGCAGCCGGAGCGCCGCTTCCTCCGCTGCCCAATCTTCTCAAAGTGCAGCAAGCGCCAATTCCAATGCGCAGGCGCCGGGTGACGCGGGCTGGAGTGCCGGAGAAGATGTCCCGGGCGGCCTGCCCTCCGGTGCTGCCGGTGCTTCCTCCGGCAGCTCACAACCCGGTTCCCCGTCCTCTGCGCCGCAGCTCACCGAGGAACAGAAGCGGCAGGAGGCCGAAATCCGCGCGGCCATTGAGGAATACAACAGGCTGAATGCGGAATATGAACAGGCAAGCAGGCTGCATGCCGAAAGCTATGAACGGTACCAGCAGGCATACGGCTATGAGCTGAACGCACTGATGGGGCGTCGCGATGCCCTGAGCTACGAGGTATCGACGCTTCAGGGGCAGGTGGATGCGGCGCAAGCCCGTGCGGATGCCTGCGCTGCGGCCGACCCGCCGGATCCGGATGGGCAGGCGCAGGCGCAGGCCGAGGCGGACAGTTTGCGTGAACAGCTTACACAGAAGACAGCCGAGCGCGACACGCTGGCAAGCGAATGGATAACAAAATACGAAGACCCCGCTGCAAAAGCAATGGAAGCGGAATTTTCCAGATACGCCGTTCAGGTCAACAACCTCTCCCCTCAGGTAGCGGCCGCACGCAACAAGGTAGATCAGCTGCAAAACAAATACGGGATCTACCTGATGTGATCCGCTGCGCCTCCCTCTCCCGTTAGGCTGTGTGTTTTGTTTGGCAATGCCTTTGCACCGCAAAAGCCGAAGCCATCCATTTCCGAAAGCTCCCACAAAAAAACTCCGGCACACTGAAAAAGGAACCTCTGAAACGCTCCCCGTTTCAAAGGTTCCTTTACTTTTTGTATGATTTGCTTTTACAATTACACCTTGGAATATCCAAAGCTGTTCACAAGCGCGTCGATGCGCTGGCCGGCCCTGCACATGGGGCATTCCTGCACCGTGCAGCTTCTATAATCGGGCAGATCCTCGGTGTGGAAGATGGAATGGACGGGATAGCCCTCCACGTCGTCCACCGCGCTGAAAATGGCCGAGGCTCCCACCGGAATGCCGCCGTAATACGAGATGCAGTTCATGCTCTTGCGGATGGTGATGCCCGTAGTGACGGATGCCATCAGCACGATGACGTGTTTGTTCTCGATCATGGGGCGCAGATTGTCGCGGAAGATCATCTGGTTGCTGGAATCGAATTCCGGCGTTATCACATAGACGGTGCCGTGCGCGTTGATGGAACCGTATCCGGCGCGCGTAAGCTCCTGCGCCATCAGCGCGCCGATCACCTGCGTGCCGTCCAGGCAAACGATCGTATCCACGATGGCATTTGCAACATACTGCCCTGCAAGCGTAGCTGCAATGGCGTTGGCCTCGGACACGCGCGTTTTCAGCGTCGTCATGTCGATATAGTAGTTGACGTGTGAATGGTTTGTGGCGAAGTGCCCGGGCACGACCTTCAGCGGGACGGTGGTGTTCTTGTTGTACAGTTTGATGGTACGGCTTTCCATAAATGACCTCCATTTTCAAAAGCGTCCCGCTCTCCGGCCTGCCGGAAAGATGAACGCTTTTTTTAATCATACCATATTTTTCCGGGGATTGCAATGCAGCAGCGGCGGAAATTTGCGGGGATTTATGCTTCGGCCCGAAAATTTTCAAAAGTTTCATAAAATGGGAACATTTTTAAAGGGGAACATTTATGCACCGGGCGGGCGCCGCGCGGCCAAGGCGGCAAAAACGCAGCTGCCCTACCGCTCCACAACCGCCATACTGGGAAAGATCTTTGCCAGGCGTTCGTCCGGGAAGCGCTCGTCCATTGCCTGCTGCCATGCGTGCGCAGCGGGAATGTCCGCCCTGCGCTGGCTCTGCCGCAGCACGGCCGCCCCGCTCACGAGCGAATCGGCCAGGATGAACACGACCAGCACCCACGTAACAGCCACGCCGTATACGCGCGAGACGTTGCGCTCGATGAAGCCGTTCAGCCGCGGGAAAAGCTCTTTCACCCACACCAGCGCCAGCACGCCCCAGAACAGGCAGTACAGCAGGTTGATGCGCCCGTTCAGATTGAACATATAGCCGGAATAATCCCAGCTCACCGTGCCGATGAGCGTCTCCTGCAGCCAGCTGCAAAAGTATTCGAACGCGCCGCCGATCACCGCGCCGCCGGCAAAGATCCAGCGGTCGCTCTTTCCGATGAACGGGTGCAGGCAAACCGTCAGCAGCAGCGCGCCGGTGCCGTAGATGAGGTTGAACGGCCCCCACACGAGGCCCGTGCGCTGCGAAATGTGGCCCGACGCCGCCCAGCAGTACAGCGTCTCGACCACAACGCCCAAAAAGCAGCACAAAAAGAACACCCAAAACAACTTATAGAAATTCATCCCGTGCGCAAAATGGCCCGGAACACCCGCCAGATCACGGGCGATCTCTTCATCGTGCTTTTGCTCACGCGCCAGTGCGGCGGCCTCGCGCCGGTCGAGCCGGTCCATCTTCTCCTGGAGCCGTTTGCGGCGGCGGGCATATATCTCCTGCGTCGTCATGCGCGTTCCTCCTTTGCGCTCTTTCTTTGCGCGGTCAAAAAGCGCGCAACTGAGGCGGAGCCTGCTCCGCCCCGGGAAATGGCTTTCAGTCATTGCGGGCGGGGCCCGCCCCGCCCCTGCGGTCTCTTTTTGTTCTGCTGCCGGCTGTAACCGGCATCTATACGCCAAAGCGCAGGATCAGCCCACGTTTTTGCCGCCCTTGAGGGCCTTCATGCGCAGATCGTGGTTCAAAATGCGCTTGCGGATGCGGATGCTCTTCGGCGTTACCTCCAACAGCTCATCCGGCTTCAAAAATTCAAGGCTTTCCTCCAGGCTGAATTTTGATACCGGCACCAGGCGCAGCGCGTCGTCGCTGCCGGAGGCGCGCGTGTTGGAGAGGTGCTTTGTCTTGCACACGTTCACCGTGATGTCCTCGCCCGCCGGGCTGTAGCCGACCACCATGCCCTCGTATACCTTATCGCCCGGATCGATGATCAGCGTGCCGCGCTGCTGCGCGTTGAACAGGCCATACGTCACGGCCTCGCCCGTCTCGTAGCTGACAAGGCTGCCGGAGCTGCGCGCGGGCAGATCGCCGCGCCATTCGTCGTAGCCGTCGAAGATCGTGTTCAGCACGCCCTCGCCGTGCGTATCCGTCAAAAACTCGCCGCGGTAGCCGAACAGCCCGCGCGAAGGGATGCGGAACTCCACGCGCATGCGCGTGGTGCCCAGCGGCGACATCTGCACCAGCTCGCCCTTGCGGCTGCCCAGCTTCTGCATCACGCTGCCCTGATACTCAAGCGGCACGTCGATGACCACATGCTCCATCGGCTCCATCTTTCTGCCGTTTTCCTCGTGCAGCAGCACCTTGGGCGGCGACACCTGCAGCTCGTACCCCTCGCGGCGCATTGTCTCGATCAGGATCGAAAGGTGCATCTCGCCGCGGCCCATCACGCGGAACGATTCGGTCGTGGCCGAATCCTCCACCTGCAGCGCCACGTCCTTCAAAAGCTCGCGCTGCAGACGGTCGCGGATCTGGCGGCTGGTGACGAACTTGCCCTCGCGCCCCGCAAACGGGCTGTCGTTCACGGAGAACGTCATCTCCACCGTCGGGTCGTTGATCTTTACGAACGGCAGCGGCTCCACCATCATGGGGTCGCACAGCGTGTTGCCGATGCTGATATCCGTCAGGCCGCTGAACGCGACGATGTCGCCCGCCTCGGCCGATTCGATCGGCGTGCGGCCGTTGGCCTCAAAGCTGTAAAGCGCCGTGATGCGGCCCTTCTTCGCAAGCTCCTTATCGTGCCAGTCGCACAGGGCCACCTCCTGCCCCACCTTGATGCAGCCGTTCTCCACGCGGCCAATGCCGATGCGGCCCACAAAATCGTTGTAGTCGATGGAGGAGCACAGCATCGAGAGCGGCAATGCGGGGTCTCCCACCGGGGGCTTGACATAATCGAGGATCGTCCGGAACAGGGGCTGCAGATCCTTGCCTGGCTCATCCGGGCTGTAGCTGGCCGTGCCGGCGCGGCCCGAGCAGAACACCATCGGGCTGTCCAGCTGCTCGTCCGTCGCGCCCAGATCCATCAAAAGCAGCAAAATTTCGTCGATCACTTCTTTTACGCGCGCATCAGGCCGGTCGATCTTGTTCACCGCGATGACGAGCGAAAGGTTCTGCTGCAGCGCCTTCTGCAAAACGAAGCGCGTCTGCGGCATACAGCCCTCGGCCGCGTCCACCAGCAGCAGCACGCCGTTTACCATCTTCAGCACGCGCTCCACCTCGCCGCCGAAATCGGCGTGGCCCGGCGTGTCGACGATGTTGATCTTCACACCGTCAAAAAACGTGCACGCGTTTTTCGCAAGGATCGTGATGCCGCGCTCGCGCTCGATATCCCCGGAATCCATCACGCGCTCGGCCACCTGCTGGTTCTCGCGGAACGCGCCGCTCTGCTTGAGCATCTGGTCCACCAGCGTCGTCTTGCCGTGGTCAACGTGCGCGATGATGGCAATATTGCGAATACCTTTCTGTTCCATAACTATCCCATTCCTCTTTTTTTGCTTTGGATTGATTTTTCCAGACAGTATATTTTATAATATGTACAAAAGATTGTCAAGAAATTTGGCGGATTCGGCATGGAAATCGTGCGCAGAAATTGCCGGTGAACTGGGCGCGGAAAACATGTGCGGAATTTCCCGGCGGAGCGCGCGCGGGAATTGTACCGCCGCACTGGGCGCGACGCGCAACCGGTGTATTGCGATATGGCCGCGCGGGCTGTCCTGAACGCGGGCGCGTTTTCTGCTCCGACATGGCCTTTGCGCCGCCGCGGCCTTTGCACTGCCCGTCTTAACAACTTGATAACAAACCGGCCGTATCATAAAGCACAGGGAGGGAGACAGTATGGCAAAGATCCTGATCGCGGAGGACGAAAAGCCGATCAATGAACTGATCCGGCGCAATCTTACGCTGGTGGGGCACACCGCCGCGCAGGCCTGGGACGGCGTAGCGGCGTTGGAGATGGCCGGGGCCGGGCACTTCGACCTCGTGCTGCTGGACGTGATGCTGCCCGGCTATTCCGGCTTCGAGGTAAAGGAGCGGCTGGACCCCGACACGCCGGTAATCTTCGTCACGGCGCGCGGCAACCTCTCCGACCGTCTGCAGGGGCTGGGCCTCGGCGCGGATGACTATATCGTCAAGCCGTTTGAAATTTTAGAGCTGCTCGCGCGCGTGGAGGCCGTACTGCGGCGCGTGAACGCGGGCGACAAAACATTCGACCTCGACGGCTGCCATGTGGATTTCGGCACCTACCGCGTATTTTTGGACGGCGAAGAGGTGCCCCTCGCCCCGCGCGAATTCAGTTTGCTGGAAACGCTCATCCGCAACCGCAACCTCGCGCTCACGCGCGACCAGCTTTTAGAGCAGGCATGGGGCTACGATTACGAGGGCGACGACCGCACCGTGGACGTGCACATCCAAAAGCTGCGCAAAAAACTGCGGATGGAAAGCCGCATCCAGACGGTGTATAAGGTGGGCTACCGGCTGAGCACCAAGTAACTGTCACATGGCCGCGGCACACCGGTGGAGTACACCGATTTTGCATCATTCAAAACAAGCGAGCCAACGGCATCCGCCGCAGCTCGCTTGTTTTTTTATGATTCGTTTTTTTCCTGCTTTTTCAAAAATTTCTTGCCAAACTAAAAAATGTCAGTTCCAGATCACAATACAAAACGGATGCCCGGCCGGATCCAGCATCGTGATCCATTCGCCGTCCCCATACTGCGTCCCGGCGATTTTGGCCCCCAGCTTGATCGCTTTGCCCTGCATTTGCTGTAATTCCACTGCATCCTTCACACCGAAATCCAGATGAGCCATCATTTGCTGTTTCCCCGTTTCCGACGGCCAAATCGGAACGGCATAATTTTCAGCATATTGTGCCGCGATGCCCATTCCGGTTTCGGGCGATTCTATTCTGATAAATTCATCCTCCCGGAATACAACGGGCCAGTCTAAAAGCTTTGCATAGAATTCGATCAGCTGTTCCGTATTTCCACATTCCAAAATAACGGTTTTTAATCTCATTTTTTTCGCCTGCCCAATCCATTCTGTTTTCCCGTCCGCTTCTCCGGCATGGCAAAAATTATTTCAGCTCCACCACCGTCACGCCGGCCTCGCCCTCGCCGTAGACGCCGAGGCGGTAGCCGCGCACGCTCTTATGGTGGCGCAGATGCTCGTGGATGCCCTTGCGCAGCGCGCCCGTGCCCTTGCCGTGGATGAGGTACACCATCGTCTGGCCGCTCATCACGGCGTTGTCGATGAATTTATCCGCCTCGTGCAGGGCTTCCTCCACCGTCATGCCGATGAGGTTGATCTCCATACTGGCGGTGCGCGTGACTTTATCGGACGCCGCACCGGATGCACCGCTGCCGGATGACGGCGCGCGGCGCGGCTGGTATTTTTTCTGCGGCGCCTTCTGCTGCGGCTGCGGCGCGCACAGGCCGCTTAAAGCCACCTTTGTTTTGATGATGCCCGCGCGCACCTCCACCATGCCGTCGCGGTCCGGCAGGGCCGTGACGATGCCGGGCTTATCCAGCTCGGCAATGAGCACCTCCTGCCCGAGCGTCACGCTTTTCAGCGGCTCGAACACGCGGCGCGGCGCGTGGGCGACGTCCGTTTTGCCGAACAGCTTCTCCGTTTCCTTTTTCGCCACCTCGCGGGCACGTGCGGCGCGCTGGGCGGCGCTGGTCTGCTTATCCTTTTCTAATTTGCGCAGCTCGTCCAGCAGCCCGTAGGCCGTGTTCTGCACGTCCTGCACCATATCGTGCGCCTTTTCGCGCGCCGCAGCAAGCTCCGCCTCGCCCTGGCGGATGAGCTCCGCGCGCTTCGCCTCGGCCTCGGCCAGCGCGTTCGACGCGGTGCTGCGCAGGCGCTCCACTTCGTCCTCGCGCGTTTTCAGCTCTAACTTCAGCTCCTCCAGCTGGCTCAGGATGCGGTCGAACTGCTGGTCCTCGCTGGAAAGGTGCGTCTCGGCGTTTTCGATGATGGCGGCGTCGAGGCCGAGCCGCTTACTGATGAGAAATGCGTTCGACTTGCCCGGCACGCCCACCGAAAGGCGGTACGTAGGGCGCAGCGTCTCCACGTTGAATTCGCACGAGGCGTTCTGCACGCCCTCTGTTTCCAGCGCGAACAGCTTCATCTCGCCGTAGTGCGTCGTCGCCATGATGCGCGCGCCCATGCCGCGCAGCGCCTCGATGATGGAGACGGCCAGCGCCGCGCCCTCTGCGGGATCGGTGCCCGCGCCCAGCTCGTCCATCAGCACCAGCGTGCGCGGCCCGGCCTGCGCCAAAATGCCCGTGATGTTGCGGATATGGCCCGAGAACGTGGAAAGGCTCTGCTCGATGCTCTGCTCGTCGCCGATGTCCACTAAGATCTTTTCGAACACGCACACCGCGCTGCTCTCGTGCGCGGGAATCAGATAGCCGTACTGCGCCATCGCGCACAAAAGGCCTGCGGTTTTTAAGGTAACTGTCTTGCCGCCCGTATTCGGGCCGGTGATCACCATCGTATCGTAAGTATCGCCCAGTGCGATGTCCACGGGAACCACCTGCTCCGGGTCGATCAGCGGATGGCGCGCACGTACCAGGCGGAACGCGCACGCGTCGTTTACCTGCGGCTTCATCGCCTTCTGCTCCAGCGCCAGCTTTGCCTTGGCCAGCAGCACGTCCAACGCGAGCATCGCGTCATAACCGAATGTGAACATCGGCTCCAGCGCTGCCGTCTGCGCCGAGAACGCCGCAAGAATGCGCTCGATCTCGGCCTGCTCGATGCTGCGCAGCTGCAGGATTTTGGCGTTGGCCTCCACGACAGCCGTCGGCTCCACAAACAGCGTCGAGCCGCTGGAGGAGACGTCGTGGATGACGCCGCCCACCTCGCCGCGGTACTCGGCCTTCACGGGCACCACAAAACGCCCGTTGCGCAGCGATACCACGGCATCCTGCAGATATTTTGCCATCGACTGCGATTTGGTGATGGAATCGAGCTTATCGCGGATGGAGTTTTCCGCCGCGCGGATTTTGCGGCGCACATCGAACAGCGTATCGCTGGCGGTATCCGCCATATCATTTTCCGTGAGGATCGATTCCTTGATGTTTTTTTCAAGCGCCGGCTGCGGCGTCATCGCATAGATGAGGTCGTCCACAGGCAGCGCGTCGTGCTCGGTGATCGAATACCACTGGTTCAGCTCCTGGAAATTGCGCAGCGTATCGGCCACCGTAAGCAGCTCGCGCATCGAGAGCACGCCGCCCTTCACCGCGCGCTGCACGGTGCCGCGCACGTTCTCCACGGATGAAAAACGCGGTGCGCCGTTTTTGATAAGCAGGCTCGTCACCGCGTCGGTGCGGTCTAACAGGTCGCGCACCTCGTCCGGCGTCTGGCCGCACGGCTGCTCCAGCAAAAGCGCCCGCGCCTCGGGGCAGACAATGCCCTGCGCGGCGCGCGCGAAAATTTTATCCAGCTCGATGGCTGTTAAGTATTTTTGTTCCATGGTCTCCTTTTCATTCTCCTGTTTCTTCCGGTTTGGTTTCCGGTTCAGATGGCACAGTGCCGTCCATATCTTCCGCTGTTGCGTCTCCCCCGCCCGGCTCCCAGATCGTGCGCAGGAATTCCAGCGAGCGCAGCGGGCGGTTCAGACAGACGAGCGTCCAGTGCTGCGTCACCGCGCCCAGCTGCTGCGCCACCTGGGGCGACACGGAAAACGAAAACAGCTTCGCATCCTCGCTGAACACGATGTACCGCATGGCCGACAGTGCCGGGGTGTCTAAATTACAGGCAAGGTCCCGCTTTGCGGCGCATTCGGCACAATAGAGGCAGCCGCGCAGCGCGTCAAAGCAGAACGCGCCGCCCTCGTATTTTGCGCAGTCCGCGCAGGCGACAAGGTCGGGCATGAAGCCCGCGAGCGTCATCGCGCGCAGCTCGTACACGGCCTTCAGCTGGCGCGGCGGGCGCTTGCCCTCGCTTAAAAAATACAGGCTGTTCAGCAGCAGCCGCAGCTGCGCTTCGGCCTCCTCGCCGGTGGGCGAGAGTGTGGCGGCCAGCTCGGCGTAATACATTGCAAGGGCCATGCGCTCCACGTCCTCATGCAGGCCCCAGAACACCTGCTTCACGGACGCGGCGTCCACCACATGCATCGTCTTGCCCTCAAACAGCACAAACTCGCTGTAGCAAAAAAGCCCCGTGCCGCTGAACAGCTTGCTGCGCATACGCAAAGCGCCCTTCGCCATCGCGCTGACAAGGCCGTCCGGCGTCAGCAGCAGCAATGCGCGGTCAGCCTCGCCCGTCTTCGTCGCGCGCAGCACCAGCCCCGTTGTCGTCATCGTCGTACGCATCCCATTCTTCCCTTCGCACGTCGCCGTACTGCCCGGAGCTGTGCTCCCCGGATTTATAGGCAAGATAATCCTCGATTTGTCCGCTGCTCTCGAACCGCTTCCAAAAACCGCCCGGATTCATTCAGAACACCTCCGCTTTTCGCGGCGCCGGCAGGCTTCGTCAAGCATTGCCGTGCTTCGTCAGCCTTTTCGCGCCGTTCAAACCTACTATGCTCCTATTGTACCGCGCATATCAGCGGAAATGTTGTCCAAAACGGGCGGCTGGGCGGATGCCTGTTTTGCCGGTTTCCCATGGACGCCGTAACGGCGCCCGTGATGTTGTTTTTTCAAAAGCCGCCCGGCTGCGGCCCGCTATACCGATTACACAAAGGATGCAGGGCAGCCGATCCCGGTCAATGCCGGTTTTCAAGAGCCGCCCGGCTGCCGCTCACTTCTGAAAGCCAAAATTGTTCAGCAGAAAATCGTTGTCGCGCCAATCGTCCTTCACCTTCACCCAGCACTGCAGGTTGACGCGCACGCCGAGGAACTCCTCGCATTCCATGCGCGCCTCGCTCGCGATGGTTTTCAGCATTGCGCCGCCCTTGCCGATGATCATGCCCTTGTGGCTCTTTTTTTCACAATAGATGTTTACGTCGATATCCACAAGCTCCCCATCCGGCCGCTCGTGAAAGCGCTCCACCGTCACGGCCGTGCCGTGCGGAATCTCGTCGCGCAGGTGCAGCAGCAGCTTTTCGCGCAGGATCTCCGCCACGAGCGCCTTTTCCGGCATGTCGGTGTAGGCGTCATCGGGGAAATAGTGCGGGCTCTCGGCCGCGTATTCCCCCATCGCGCCCAAAAGCGCCTCGCAGCCCGTGCCGTCCGCCGCGCATGTGGAAAATACGCGCTCAAACACGCCCAGCTCCTCCAAAAACGCCGTGCGCGCGGCGAGGTCGGCGGGCCTTTTCAGCGTATCCGTCTTGTTGATGACGGCAAGCGCCGGGGCGTGTCCGGCGCGCAGCTGCTCCACAAGCGCCTGCTCGGGCTCTGTCAGCGCGCCGTACGGCTCAAACAGCATCACCACGGCATCCACCTCGGCCACGCAGTCAGCCGTGGTCTTTTTCATGCGCTCACCGAGGCGTGTGCGCGGGCGGTGGATGCCCGGCGTATCCAAAAACACATACTGCACGGCGCCGCGCGTTAAAATGCCCGTAATGCGCGTGCGCGTCGTCTGGGGCTTCGAGGTGACGATGGCCACCTTCTCGCCCACCAGCCGGTTTAAAAGTGAAGATTTGCCCACATTGGGCCGCCCCACCAGCGCGATGAATACTGACTTTGTTGTTTCCTGATTTGTTGCTTTCTGCCGCAATTATGTTTCTTCCTTCCCACTTTCTTCGGTCTGCAGTTCCTCGTCATTGATGGCAAGGATCAGGCCTGCCTCGCACGCCTCCAGGCAAAAGCCCCGCATCGCAAGGGCCGTCCGGATGCTCACCTTTCCGGAGGAAATCTCCTCTTCGGACAGTTTCTCCGGGCTGACCGCGTAGATCCCGCACGCCATTTCCACCAATCCAAATTGATCATCCATAACATAAGTAGAAAAATCCGGCGGGATGTTCAGCAACGCGGAGAAATTTTCCCGCGCCTCCCGCTCCAGCTTTTCCACCTGGCCGGAAAATTCGTCCGACAAAACGGCGACGGCGTAGTCTCCAATCAGCGCGAAGCATTTTTTGCAGTCGTAATAATACCGGAAGCGCCGGATCGTTTCTTCCTGCGTTTCGGTGAGGGTCTTTTCCGTCATCTTAACAATTGGCATCCTTTTATCCCCTCTCTTTACTTCGACTTCTTTCCCCGCAGCTCCGGCTTTTCCCCCTGTATAAACCGCCACGCCGCCGCCAGCGACGCAGCCAGCAGCACCGCCGCAAGCGGATACCGCACAAAGAAGGCCAGAATTTGTCTCAGCACCGCAGCATCCCAAAACAGCACGACGCCGCACACGGCGCAGCCAATGCTGAACACCAGCACCGCGCCCGCCGCCATATCCTTGGCAGCGCCCGCCGCCGCGTCGTGCTCNCGNTCGGGCTTGTCCACCGCGCGCTCGATGGCGGAATTCACAAGCTCCAGCGCCGGTACGCCGCACACCATCAGTGTGATGAGCAGATACTCCGTGCGCCCGAACGGNTANAACAGCGAAAACAGATAGACATAGCACGCGGCGCACAGATGAAAGCGCAGGTTGCGCTCCTCCCGCAAGGCGGCGCGGATCCCCTGCGCGGCATAGCGAAAGCTGGCCGCAAAGCTGTGGCTCTTCATCTTTAGTCCACCTGGCTGTAGGATACCGTGCGCGGCAGCCCCAGCTGGATGAGCGCGGCCTCCTCCTTTTCGCGCATGCGCACGGCCTCAAGGCCCCCGGCCTCGTGGTCGTAGCCCAGCAGATGGAACATCGAATGTACCGTCAAAAACGCCACCTCGCGCTGCAGCGTGTGTCCGTACAGCGCGGCCTGCTCGACGGCGCGCTCCATCGAAATGACGATGTCGCCCAGCATCGCGGCGCCCGTCTCCTGGTTCACATCGTATTTGCCGTCCTGCCCAAGCGGGAAGCTGAGCACATCGGTGGCCTGATCCTTCCCGCGGTACTGCAGGTTCAGGCGGTGAATCTCGGCNTCGTCCACAAAGGTGACGCTGATCTCCGCAGGCCCTTCAAAATGCTCGGCCTCCAGCACGGCATGGCACGAGCGGCGGATGAGGATGCGCAGTCCGGAGGGCACCTTTACGGCCTTTTGCTGATTGGTAATATACACCTTATGCGACATGGAACAACACGTCCTTTCTTTCATTATTGTTTATTTTTTTATTTACACATCTGTTTACGTCTCTTACGCCCTGCGCATCCCGCTCATCAATCCGCCCCGCCGCGTCCGGCGCAAAAACNCTGCAGGCGGCTTTTTCTTTTGCCGCGTTCGGCGCGGCACATCCGCGCGGCTTGTCCCCGGGCGAACGCCTCCGGCAAACACATTTCCANGCGCGGGCGGCCGGCGCCCTGCNGCCTTCTGCCGTTCCGCTACCTTCTGCCCCGCTGTGCGGCGGCTTTATCGTAGGCGCGGATGATCTCCTGCACCAGGCGGTGGCGCACGACGTCCTTTTCCGAAAAGCGGATCATCGCGATGCCGCCCACGTTTTTCAGCACGCTCAGCGCGTCGACGAGCCCCGAGCGGGACTTGTCCGGCAGATCGATCTGCGTCACGTCGCCCGTCACCACCACGCGCGAGCCCGCGCCCATGCGCGTGAGGAACATCTTCATCTGCTCGGGGCTGGTGTTCTGCGCCTCGTCTAAAATGATGAACGCGTCGTCGAGCGTCCGCCCGCGCATGTAGGCCAGCGGCGCCACCTCGATGAGCTGCTTTTCCAAAAGCTTCTGGTANTTTTCCGCGCCCAGCAGATCGAACAGCGCNTCGTACAGCGGGCGCAGGTACGGGTCNACCTTGTTCTGCAGATCGCCCGGCAAAAAGCCCAGCTTCTCGCCCGCCTCCACGGCCGGGCGCGTGAGGATGATGCGGCTCACCTCGCGCGCCTTGAACGCCTTCACGGCCATCGCGACCGCAAGGTATGTTTTGCCCGTGCCTGCCGGCCCCACCCCGAAGGTGACGGCGTTTTTGGCAATGGCCTCGATATACGCCTTTTGCCCCAGCGTCTTCGGCCGCACGGGGCGGCCCTTGGCGGTGATGGCGATAAAATCGCCCGTCAGCTCTCCGACGCGCTCCTCCTCGCCGCTGCCGGCCAGCGANATGCAGTAGCGCACCGTCTGCTCCTCCAGCGGCGTGCCGCCCTCGCGCAGGCGCAGCATCGCGTCCATCGCACGGCGGGCGCGGCGCACGTCCTCCTCGCCGCCNGTCAGCTTCACCTGCGTGCCGCGGCACACCGCCGTCACGCCGAATGCCTGCTCCAGCAGGCGGATGTTTTCGTCACAGTTTCCAAACACGGCCAGCGCTGTGTCCACGCTGTCCAGCTCCAAAAGCGATTCTTCCATTCCGTCACCTCCGATCGGGCGATTCGATTCTTTTCCGTTCTTTTCCGATTTCCCTCATCCGGGCGGATGCATTCCTTCCTGCATTGCCCGTGGCTGCATGATCCCCCGCCGCAGGATCCTCCGCGGGAGGCTTTCCNTGCCAAATGCGGACAGCCGCCGAACCGGCGCCCACAAAATTCAGCGCCCGCGTCGGACGAAGCCGCCGCACCAGAATCANTCAATTTTATTATAGCAATTTTTTCTAAAAAGTAAAAGGATATTTTGTACACATTTCATACAAATTTTTCACGAATTTTCTTCCGAAATTGTATCGGGGACGGCCTCCGGGCGCATTTCATCGGGAAACGGCTTCATTTCGCCGATGTTGGCGAGAAAGCGCAGGTGCAGCGCCAGCGTGATGCAGTCGCCCTCCTCCTGCACCTCGGCCGTCTCCTCCAGCAGCTCGTACTTGCCAAACTGCATATACAGCGAATCTAAAATGCGCGAGCGGGCGATCGCCTGCGCCTGTGTGGGNGTCAGTGTCCAATCGGTGGGCTGTGTCGGACGCACCTGCAGTTCTTCGATCAGCACCGGCAGATGGAAGCCCAGCGGCGCGGCAGGGCGGCGCAGCACACGCCGCTGCGCGGGTTTGGTGAGGTCAATACTCCGGTACAGCGGCAGCTCGCCCCACGGCAGGTACAGCGTNTAGTAGCTTTTGCACTCCGCGGTGGGCAGCGTGGACGTGCCGTGCAGCGGCTGTGTATACAGATAGGTGTTCTCCACCTCGGCCCACACGTCGGCCTCGGCGTGCGTATACATCGGGCGCTCGTAGCTGTTCAGCTGCATCCCGCTGACGAGCACCTGTCCGCGCNCCACATACTGCCCGGTAACGACGCCGGGATAGCCGTCCACCAGATCNATGCGCCGCACGATGCCGTCGCTGATTGCAACCACATTGGTGATCTCGGTGCTGATGAACTCGGGCGGGCGCTCGCGCTGCGTTTTTTCCACCACAAGGCGGCCCTTGACGAAGTTGAGCGTCACCCAGCCGTATTCCTCCGATTCCACAAACAGCTCGCTCGCCGCGCGCATCAGCGCCTCGTGGTTTTGAAACGCGCCCTCGTAGATGCCCTGCTCNAACAGCATCGCGCGCGCGGCGGTCTCCTGTTCGGGCGTAAAATTCAAAAAGCAGATGTTCCAGATGAGGTCCCCGCCCAGAAACAGCGCCAGAACGCACAGCGCAAGGCCGAGCGCGATGCCCCACCGCCCCCGGTAGGCCAGCAGCGCAAAATAGACGCCGTATTTTTCCCGCACGCGCAGGCTGCAGCGGTTGCGCCGCGCGAAGGGGCGCATCCGTTTGTAATCGCGCAGCGGGACTGTGGCAAGATAGCCCGTATCCGTGGGATGGATGTGCTCCACGGGAATGCCTGCCTCCACNCAGGCGTTCAAAAAGCGCTCGCCGCGCCCGCCCGTCACCTCGAACCGCACGCTGCCCGCCGCGTACCGCGCCCATCTGTTCATGATACGCCTCCATATCCGAAGTGAACGGAAAACACCTGTCCGTGCACNGTCATCATCGTCTTCTGATAATTTTCCACCACAAGGCCGTCGCCCTCGATCGTCACCGTCCACTGNCCCATATCCAGCCGCAGGTGCTGGGCGTCNTACTGCAAAATGCCGCGGCAGTTTTCGATCTCCAGTGCGCCGCCGCACTCGGCGTGCAGCGCGGGCTTGCCGTACAGCACCGTTTGCACCGGCTGCGCCACAAGGCCCATCGCCTGCCGGAAAGAATAGCGTTCGCCGCGCTTTTTCGCTTTGCGCACCGGCCGTCCCCCCTTTTTGATCTGTGCCGGATGAACCCGGAAGCAACACAAAACACGGTTCGACCAACAGGCCGCACCGGCNATCGGNCTCAGGGCTCCNGGAGCAGTTCTCAAGATCGNCCGTGCGCATCCCGGCGGCATATCGCCAATTCGGTGAACCGCTCTAAAGCCTCCGGCTCAATCATATATATCGAGGAGGNGGGACGGTTTATGAATTTTTNCNNAGGAAAGCACGCNGCNGCCNNNTGGCTNGGAACGTTCGCGCTGNTNTTNGCCGCCGCNTGTGTGGTNCTGCGCCCGGCCGTCGCCGCAAACGGNGTNNTGCGCGGACTGGGGCTTTGCTACGAAACGGTGATCCCGGCGCTGTTCCCGTTTATGGTGCTCTCGCGCCTGCTGCTGGAAAGCCCTGCGGCGGGATGGTTCGGCCTGCTGCTGCGGCCCTATACCCGGCTGCTGGGCCTGCGCGGCAAAAAGGCGCCGGCCGCGCTGCTGTGCGGGCTGCTGGGCGGCTTTGCCTGCGGCGCGCAGGCGGTGGATGCACTGTACCGTGAGGGCGAGCTGGGCCGCGGTGAGGCCGCGCTGCTGCTGGTATGCACCATCGGCTCCGGCCCGGGCTTTATCGTGGGCGGCGTGGGCGCGCTGATGCTGGGACGCGCGGGCGCGGGCCGCCTGCTGCTGGCGGCGCAGGTGGGCGCGTCGCTGCTGTGCGGGGGCATTGCGGCGGGCACGGTATGCGCTGCGGCCGCGCTGCGGCGGCAGGCAGGCGGTGCGCACATGAACCGCATGAGGCGGGCAGCGGTGGCGTGTTCCGCGGAACCCCGTTCTGCGGCGGTTTTTCCGACGGCTGCCACAGCACAGCAGACAGCATTTACCAACCCGAACATTTCATCACTTCAAACAAAATCGCGCCGCTTTGTCCGAGGTGAAAAAGCCGCGCCGAACTCCCTTTTCCGTCTGGCCGTATCCAAAGTGCCGCAAACCGGCTCCATATCCGACATATCTGGAACACTGCAAGCTGCCCCCGGCTCCGCCGCGCCCGAAGCACGGCAAGCCGACACTGCATCCGCTGCCGCGCCCAAAACACAGCAAACCACAACTGCATCTGCCGCCTTGCCCGAAGCGGCGCAAACCGGCTTCGTCCCCGCCGTACGCAGCGCGGTGACCGCGACGGTAACACTGTGCGGCTATGTGACGCTGTTCTCGTTTTTCGCGGCCATCGTGGTGCCGGCAGGCGCGCCCGCGCTTTTGCGCTATTGCGCCATGCTGCCGCTGGAGGTGACAAGCGCGTGCCGCGCCGCCTGCGAGACCGCCGGCGCGCGGCGCACCGAACTGTGCTGCGCGGCGCTCAGCGTCATGGGCGCATCGGTGTTTTTCCAGGTGCGCGCGCTCACGTCGCCCGAAATATCGCTGCGGCCGCTGCTTTTTTCGCGCCTTGCCCATCTGCCGCTCGCGCTTTTGCTGCTGCGCGCGCTGGCGCGCCTCTTCCCCGATGCGCTGACGGCGGGCGCGCAGCTGGACGCGGCCATCCTGCCCGCCGTGCGCATGCCGCCGGACGTGATGGCCGTGCTGTTTGTGCTGTGCGCGCTGGCCTGCGGCGCGCTGCGGCCCAGGGCGAGGGCGTGAAACGGGCATACTTCGTGCCGTGCATTGCATTCATTTTACGCATTCCAGCCATTTTGCGCATTGCGCCATCCCGTACGGCAGCCATCCATACAGGATGCGGCTACCCGTATGCGTCACGGCCTTCTGCGTTCATAGCGATGAGTTCTTACGCCGCAGCCATCCGGGGCTTTACGCCGCAGACAAAAAAGGGTATACTAATAAAAACGCTAAAAACACCACCGCTTTTCATATTTTTCTTTTTCGTAAAACAAAGCGACCACAAACTGAAAGCGGCCCCGAACGCCGCACATTCCACAGACACCGAGCAAGCCCGGGAAAGGAAGCTTTTTCATGTTTACCAAAACACTGTTCGACCAAAACATCGCCCCCGCGTGCGAATACTGCACGCACATCGCGCGCGCGGCGGACGGCTCGCTGCACTGCGCCAAAAAAGGCACGGTGCAGCCATTCGACCACTGCCGTGCCTTTGAATACGACCCCCTGCGCCGCGTGCCCCGCCGCCGCCCGCAGATGCCGGAGTACGACCCGGAGGAATTCATGCTGTGAAATCAAGCATGGAACAAATCATTTCCCAGTAGAATTTTTTCAAAGAATATGATATACTCAAAATGGAAGAGGTGGATGCGATGGACACGGAGACCTTCCTGGCGCGGGACATTGAAATCATTCGGGAGAAAGCCCAGTACGATGCCGCGTGCAAAAAGCTTCTGAGCGAAAAGATCATTCTCGCGTGGATCATGAAAAGCTGCCTTGAGGAATACAAGGACTGTACGGTCGATGAGATTGCGGAGAAGCACATTGAGGGAGAGCCGTCTGTGGGCGAAACGCCAGTGATGCCGGATGAGACAAATGCCGCGCCGCGCATTCACGGTATCGGTGGCGAGGAAACCTCGCTGACGGAGGGGACGATTGTATACGACATCCGCTTCATCGCAACAGCCCCTGCCACGGGCGAGCTGATCCGGCTGATCATCAATGTCGAGGCACAAGGCAGCTCTTCCACAGGGTATCCGCTTTTGAAACGGGCGATATACTATTGCTGCCGCATGATCTCGTCGCAACACGGCACGGAGTTCGTGAATGAGCACTACGAGAAGATCAAAAAGGTGTATTCGATTTTTATCTGCACCTCGCCCAAAAAAGAACAACGCAACACGATCACGCGCTATCGCATGACCGAAGAGAACATGGTGGGGCAGGTAAAGGCACCCACAACGGATTACGATCTTCTGACAGTCATTATGCTGTGCCTTGGCGGCGCGGAGGATGAGAGCGACGGGATCTTGAAGCTGTTGAGCGTGCTGCTTTCCAGTGAGATGGGCGCAGAAAAGAAAAAGGATATCCTGCAAAATGATTTTGATATACCTATGACCGTTACAATCAGTGAGGAGGCGGAGAATATGTGCAATCTGAGCGACGATGTATGGGAGAAGGCTCTTACAAAGGGCTTCGAAAAGGGCGTTGTTGAAGGCATTGAAAAGGGCTTCGAAAAGGGCGTTGTCGAAGGCATCGAAAAGGGCTTTGAAAAGGGCGTTGTCGAAGGCATTGAAAAGGGTATCGAAAAGGGTATCGAAAAGGGTATCGTCGAAGGAATGATCAATGCGATTCGCGGTTTGATCGTTAATACCGGCTGGTCGATCGAGCAGGCCATGGCGGCGCTGAGCGTACCGGAAGCAGACCGTCCGATGTATCGGGAACTTTTGCAGCAGCAATAACGGCAGCATTTCCATGCAAAAATATGAATGAATATCAATCGGTAATGGGATATCTTCTCCGGCTTTGCTTGCTTTGGTAAAGATAATGTGAATTTTGAAAAGCTCCGGATCGATTGCCAGTCCAATCTTGGCGGTCGATCCGGAGCTTCTTTTAAATTGGAAATTTATGCCGCTGCACCTTGTGCCGCCAGACTGAAAACGCTTTGATAGGGATAAACCTCATGATATCCGTGATAGAAAATTTCAAAATAACAGAACAGAGCGCACACTCCCACACAAATTGTCCCAACAAGCCAACGCATTTTTTTGTTCTCGCAGGATACGATGATTTTAGGAATCAGGAGCAAATGGAAAAATTCCAGCGACCAGCAAAGCCTGTCCGCCAGGATCACGATGGATCGGTTGAACGAAAGATACAACACGATCAACTCCAAACTGTACAGAAACTGATACCCTGTATCGTCCTTGTTCTTCCAATAGAAAATACTGGCGATCACTGCCAGAATCAGCAGATAATAGAATTTTTCCCGATAGGGGCTCTCTACGATCCATCCGTCTTGATTGTAATAATAGGCAAAACGCGTATATGATACGGCCCACCGGATCGCAGCCGTCAGCGGCTTGCGCATCAGCGACAAAACCGCAACGAGGCCGCCGCCAACCAAAGGGTTGATCTTCAGATACATCAGCAGTCCAAGCGGCAGGAAAATGAGCATCGAAGTATGAAAGAGTGAGGCAGCCAACACCACGAGTGCATATTTCCACAAACATTTTTCGCGCACATACCGGTACGCCCCAATCACAACAGCCAGCCCCATATATTGGCGCATCCCGTTCATACTGATGAAAAAATGTCTGTCTGCCGCAAACAGCAAAATCGTCACCCACGGCAACTCGGAATATTTCCATGCCGCCCTTCCCGTCAACCCCACGATCACACAAGCACACAACAAGAACATCCATGTCGGGTTATCCGTAAACAGCACCACAAGGCGTGTCAGCAGCTGATAGCCAAAATCCAGTGTATAAATGCCGTTCACCGCCAGCCTAAATGTCGGCAAATATGTATAAAAATAATCTGTTCCGATACCGTACCGCAAGCCCATTGTCAGGCAGTAAGGTAACAGAGATAAAACCGCGAGCGCAGCAAAACCTGTTCTGTCCTGCTGCCTGAGAGCACTTCCAGCGCGGCTGCAGCGTTTTTGCCATATTTGCGCAACCAGCGCAATGAGCGCGCTTTCCAGTGTTACACTCAAATAAAAAGCCATTGCAAGCCTCCATTTTCATTCTTTCTCTGTCATGATCATTTTATCTGCATAACATGTCATAGCAGGAAATTGAATATGCTCCATTTTTGTCTGCGCGTCCTGTAAGAACAGTATTGAGCACGATGTCTTTCTTTTCCTGTTATATAACATCTGTGCATTTTTGTTCCTTTGCCGCATCTTCTAAAATTGAATATATGCATCCAGCCTTAATAAGCGCAAAAGTACACCGTATCCCCCTCAAAATAAATCTGTCCGGATGGGTCAAACCCGTTCCAGTCCTGATCCTCAAATACAGGCGGTTTTATCGCACCGCGGTTCGCCAATGGTTTTCCTGTGTAAAAGGTAACAACATCATGCACTCCCCACTCAACAATCATTGCACGCATGTTCAGTTCCGCCCAATGCCACCGGATCTCCGGATAACTGTAATGCGGCTGCATATCTGTACAGAAGGCTATTCCCGTCACCACAATTCCCGTATCAGTCTCGTAATGCTCAATCGCCTGTGCAATCGCGTTACATTCCTCTTGATCGTATTGATTGTTCCGCTGTTGGTCTAGTGTGATCAGATTGTTGTACAGCAGAAAAACAGCCAAAAGAGCCAATGCCACAAAATCAATCATATATGTGCGCATTTTTTCAGCCCTCAAAATCGCAATGGCCGCCATACCTGCGGCAAAAGAAAAAAATTGTACACTGGCCCTCGCTGTAAGCCAATGCTCACTGCTTACCGCATGCGGCAAAAAGACCGTCGCTGCACAGC
The DNA here is from genome assembly GCA_014799685.1 of Subdoligranulum sp. Lineage (GTDB taxonomy): Bacteria > Bacillota > Clostridia > Oscillospirales > Ruminococcaceae > Ruthenibacterium. Next base: position 82,795 of record JAAVHN010000007.1, read on the forward strand.
CGATAAGCACAAATCCAATCCAAAGAACACGCTTCCAGTCTTTTTTGATGATCAACGGAATGAGCGTCAGCACGATACAAAACAGAAGAAAACCTGCCACGATTCCTTTGGGCAGAAGATTCAATGTGTTTTTCCAAACCTTTGGCTGTATGGAAAATACATACCGCAGATTATCCAGCATTGACGAATCCGAAAGTCTGGGAGCAATCCCCATCTTAACCGGCAGCCACCTTGCCCATAATAAAGATGTAACACCTGCGATGCCCGTAATCGCCACGCAGCGCACCATTTCCAAAAAAGCCTTCCAAGTGGGAAGATAATCATATTTTATCAGCAAAAATACGGCACTCAAGATTAAAAAGACGGCAATAACCACTTGATAACCTGTTACAGCGATGAGCAAGCACAGCAATGCGGCCAGCCAGTCTCCCCGTTTGTTTCTCAAAAGAAGTACTGTACCGAATACTGTCAAGCATATACAGACAGCATAAATAGGTGCAATTTCTACATATTGGAACCATTCAATCATGAAAGGATTGCAAAATGCCATTGCCAGGCAGCAGAACAGCATCACGGCTTTCTTTCTGCTCAGCTGTTTACACGCATATCGACGTACTGCCGTATATAGAAGCAGGTGAGAGACAATGCATCCAAAGATCAGCAGGAGTGTGCCGGCCCATTGCTGCCGAACCAAATCAAATTTCCATGCCAAACACAGCTTGATCAATATCATAAACATCGGGCGTCCTGCCTTGCATCCGCTCCAATACATACACATTGGATCGATGGCAACCGAATAACTGTCCACCGAATAATGCGGGATCAGCATCATCCCATATCCCAGAAAAAACAGCATTGCACTGACAAAAAAAGCAAAACAATTTTGGGTACATGTGTCAACACGCGTTTCATATGATACCTTTCATCCTTTCCTTTTATTCATCAATGATCGCCCTGTTTCGCATATATGAAAATGCCAGATGAAAGCAGCGTTTTACGCCTTGATGAAATTTCATCCTTGCATACGGGTGAGGAACCATTCCCGCCCGATTTCTTTCCATATGACCCGCCTCATTTTTTACGCTGCCCTCTTTTCCTATCGTATTTTATTTCTTCTTTGTCAGCTCCCTGACCATTTTTCTGCAGCTGGCACGCAAAAGCTTCTCCAGCTTACGGGTATCGGAAAAACAACGGCATGCAGCCGACTGATATGGGGCAGGTGGCGCTTCCGGATAAAGCGGAAAAGCACTTGCACCCTCCTCATAAATCACTGTTTTGGGAGCATGCACATACAGAAGATACTGCACAAATTCTTTCCAGTCCGCACAGGACAAAAATTCATCCAGACAATAAAAGCGGTCCGTCAAATTACGCAGATACTGTGCATTTCCCGCATCCAGGCTTTTTTCAAGGACAATCGTCATGGGGATGCCATGCTCCGCATATGCCCTTGCGCATAATTCAATGCTCTCCATTCCCTTCAACTCACGCAAAACTACGAGTAATCCATGGTTCGTTTCAAGCTGGCTCTCTTTAAAATCAGCGGCAAATGCATGGCCTTCCTCATAGTCCAAAATCGATTCCGGATACTCTATCTTTCTGGTTTCCACCGGTACATCTTTGGCCGCGTTCCTGATAATGTTCTCACTGAATAGCTTTACCTCTGTGTCTTTTTGAATTCCGGAAAGCATCCCTTGTTCGCTTCTTCTGTACCAGAACTGATAGGATGCCGCATGCACAGGGAAAAGGCCCTTTTGCATACATTCAAGCCAAAAGCGCCAATCCTCATTATACGCGTATTTTTCAACCTTATATCCGCCGACACTTAAAAAGGCTTCCCGCCGAATCGCTGCTGTTGCCACCAATAGATTTTCAGTTTTCATCACATAATTTGAAAACGGTCTTCTCCACAGATACTGCTGGCTGCCAAAACCCACACTGTCGGTATAAGCCCATGCCGCCTCCGGAGCTGCCCTAAGCGCAAAATACAAATACTCCACATAGGTCGGTTCAATCAAGTCATCCGCATCCAATGGAATGATCACATCCGATGCACTGTTTGCAAAACCCGTATTGCGCGCAGCCGGCAGCTTTCCGTTTTCCCTGTGGATCACTTTGATTCTTGTATCCGTCGCAGCAAAGCGGTTCAGCAGGCGCAGGTCCTCCATATCGGTGCTTCCATCGTCTACAATGATCCATTCAAACCATGGGAAGGTCTGGGCCAGTACGCATCTGTAGGTTTGCTCAAAATACTTTCCTGCATTATAAAACGCCGTAACAATACTCACAAGCGGCTGCCTATCCGCTACACTTGCAACGGCCAGCTGCAAAGGCTTTAGTCCGGGCTCTGCTGTAAAATCGAAATTCCGGGCACGGAGCTCCTCTAACCGATACGGCGGCGGGGGCGCCTCTCCTTTCAAGCGATGCTTCAGCCATATGACAAAGTAGCGTATTTCCCCCAAAAAGGAGTTGTGTACGATTTTCTGGTACAATAGCATAAGCTTAAAGGTGCGCATGCTATATATCTGGTCTAAGGCAGTCTGTGCTTTTCCCAGCTCTGCCAGTTCGAACCTTTGCTGTCGTGCAGTCAATTCCTCCACATTTCCAATAAGATCCGCGTAGCTTTCCAACAGGGGGGCAGCCGCATGAAAGGCCTCGATCCTTTGCCGTCTTGTCTGGCATTCCTCCGGTGCGGTCAGCCTCAAAAACTCCTCTGACATACGCTGCTGCATGCAGCGAACCGTAAAGCCGTTCAGGATCCTTTCCCTGCAGCGGGCCTTCAGAGCCCCGTCTTCCGCCTCGGAAACCACCTGTTGGATCGCCTCAACATACAATTTGATTTCCCGCTCAGAAAAATTACGGTTATCCTCATCCTCGCTCTCGCTTTGCAGCAGTGGGATCACACGTCCGACCGTTTCGTCTACCAGTTCCCGCTGGCCGCCCACATCGCTGGTCACCACCGGTATCCCCATGGAAAGCGATTCATAAGCGGTAAGAGAAAGCCCTTCTTTCAGCGAACAGATCAATGTGAGCGCCGCCAGCTTGTACCATGGCCTCATTTCTGTTTGAGGCCCGGCAAAATACACCGTCCGGTCCAATCCCTCCTGATGGCACACGTGCCGAAGCTCTTCGAACTGCAAACCGTCTCCTACAACAACAAATACAAACTGTGGCAGCTGTTTGGCAATTTTCAGCATCAAAAAAGGCCGTTTTTGCTTACAAATACGACAAGGGAACAGAATGACCGGTTTGTTGCGGTATTCCTCCGGCAATGTGATTGCCAGCGTTATATCCAGCTTCGGATCAAACTTTGTTTCGTCCACCCCAATGTAAACAGTTTGAACCGATTCGGGCTTTCGGCCAAAATGGTCGATCAGAACCCGACGCGTTTTTTCGTTGCAAACATATGTCCGGTCCAAAAACGGCCCGATCGCGCCGGAGGGGCGTGCGAATCCGCCATGCCGGTAATACCATTCCTCCATATGGATATAATCAATAAAAGGCAGTTCCGGATAACGAAGATGCAGCCATGGCAAAACAAAATATCCATAATAGCTGTTGGTATTCAAAACAAGGTCGATATTCCTTGTGCGGACCATATAGTCCAAATAAGCCGGCCACTGCTCCATATCCAAAAAGAATGTCAACGAAAAAATATCGTCTGCCAGCTGTGCGAAGCGCTGTCGCCACTCATTGGTATTCGGCAGCGTTGTAACGATGCTCACCTCAAAACGTTCCGGGTCAAGGCCGGCAATCAGATCCAGATTGAACTGATCAGCACCGCCCATCACCATGTGCGGCAAAAGCAGCAGAATTCTCAGCTTTGATCTTGCAAACGGCAGAACTCTCCCCTCGTTCCAGGGAAGAATATCTGCAAAAAAGTCTCTTTTTTCTCCATAGTGAAGATGGGCCGGGAGTCCATCAGGGATGCGTTCGCAAATCGCACGGATCTTGGGGTGTACACAGTCGTGCATTTTCTCCGACTTTGTATTCCGAAGCTTTTTCAATACATCTTTTGAAAAATCCTCTGCAGGGTTCTCAATCCACGAAAGCGGCTGCTGCACATGAAACGGCAAGCTTTGCTGTGCCAACAGTTTCAACAGCAGATACCATTTTGCCTCTCTGAACTGCATTCCACAGGAAAAACCGCCGCTTTGCCAAAAATCCCTCGCGCGAACCAGCACCGGCATAGGGATCGTATTTTTCTTTTTCAAATCGGCAGAGTCAAAATTCTCCTGATACAAATACTCTCTTTGTCCAAATATGGCAGCGTATGAATACGCCCAGCCCGCCTTAGCCTCCTGCGATAAAGCAAGATAGAGGGTCTCTAAAAATGGCGGTTCCACCAAGTGCCCCGCCTCGTAAAAGCACAAATATTCCGCATTGGCCTCACCGGCCGCCGTATTGCAGGCCGTGGCCTCGTCGCTGCTTACAAAGCACAGTCGAATTCTTGGGTCTTCCCGCGCGAAACGATCTATCTGATCCCGATCGGTCTGAGTCATCGTTTCACTGCACAGGACGATCCATTCGAACCACGGAAAGGTTTGGTTGCGCATGCAATAAAAGAACTGTGAAATGCTGCAACGCGCAGTCTGCAGCATCGGCGTGATCACACTGATGCGCGGCGGCGCGTTGCAAGCCTGATCCAAATCGAATCGAGCATACTCTGTCTTTCCCGGTTGAAGGCTGAAATCAAAAGCAAGTGCCATTTTTTCTCCCTGCGATTTCTCGAATCTTTCTGTTTTTTTTGCCATAAGATATAACAGAATGTGTAATCAGTTGCGAAAATGACAATAAAAACACACATTACCAAGTTTATTATACGACACCTTGCTAATGTTTGCAACCATTTTCTTCTTTTTCGGCGCTCTTTCCTGCTTCTCCGTGCCCCGTTTGCAAAAACATTCCAAAACTCAAAACCGCCTGCGGCAAGACTCTGCATGTCCTGCCGCAGGCGGTTTTTTGTGTGTTCTTCTGTTCTTCTATTTTTACACCATCTTCTGGTCAGATCAAAAGCCCCTACCCCTGTTTCACTGTCGAAGCTCTGACGATTCAACAAACCGGCATCATTCCACCGCAAACTGGCTCTGATACAACCGCGCATAAAACCCATGCTTTGCCAGCAGCTCCTCGTGCGTGCCCTGCTCGATGATGTGCCCGGCGTTCATCACAAGGATGCGGTCGGCCGATTGGATCGTGGAGAGGCGGTGCGCCACCACAAAGCTGGTGCGGCCCTGCATCAACCGCTCGAACGCGCGCTGTACCAGCATCTCGGTGCGGGTGTCGATGCTGGACGTCGCCTCGTCCAAAATGAGCATCTGCGGCTGGCACAGCATAATGCGCGCAATGCACAAAAGCTGCTTTTGCCCGGCGGAAAGGTTGCCGCCGCCCGGTGCGATGACGGTATCGTACCCGTCCGGCAGCCGCTTGATGAAGCCGTGCGCGTAGGCCGCTTTGGCCGCCGCTTCGATTTCCTCATCCGTCGCGTCCGGCCGGCCGTAGGCGATGTTCTCGCGCACGGTGGCGCATTTCAGCCATGTCTCCTGCAGCACCATGCCGTACATGCCGCGCAGCGCGTCGCGCCGCAGGGTGGGCAGGGGGTTGCCGTCCACGGCGATCTCGCCCGCGTTCACCTCGTAAAAGCGCATCAGCAGGTTGATCAGCGTCGTCTTGCCGCAGCCCGTCGGCCCCACGATGGCAATGCGCTGGCCGGGCTGTACGTCCAGATTAAAATCCTCGATCAGCGGCACCGCGGGCACGTATGAAAAATCCACATGCTCTACCGTCACGCGGCCCGCACAGTGCCCGGGCGCGAGGGCGTCCGGCGCGTCGGGGCGCTCGGTCTCGGCGTCGATCACGGCGAACAGGCGCTCGGCGCTGGCCAGCGCCGTCTGCAGCTGCGTCAGGACGCCCGTCACCTCGTTGAACGGCTTCGTGTACTGGTTCGCATACGTCAGAAAGCAGCTCAGCTGGCCCACCGTGATGGCGCCGCCGATGGCGGAGATCGCGCCAATCACGCCCACCGCCGCGTAGACGATGGCGTTCACAAAGCGCGTACCGGGATTCGTCACCGAGGAATAGAACACGCTTTTGAGGCCCGTGTCATAAAGCTCGTCGCAGATCGCATCGAAATCGGCAAAGCAGCGGTCGGTGTAATCGAACGCTTTCACCACGCTCTGGCCGGACACCATCTCGTTCACAAAACCGGAAAGTCGCCCCTGCGCCGCGCTCTGCGCCTTGAAAAAGCCCGCCGTGCGCTTTGCGACAAAGCCCGCAAACACGATGGACACCGGCGTCACCAGCACCACCACCAGCGCGATAACAGGGCTGAGCGCCGCCATCACGCACAGCGTGCCGAGGATGGTGACAACGCCCGGCAGCAGCTGCACGAGGCCCTGCAAAAGCCCTTCGGCCACCAGCTCGGCGTCGTTCACCATGCGGCTGATCAGATCGCCGTGCGCATGGCCGTCGATGAATTTGAGCGGCGTGCGGTTCAGCACGCGGAACGCCTCGCTGCGCATATCGTTCGATGCGCGGCTGGAAATTTTGCGCGTGCTGACGTTCATCACCCACTGGCTGACAGCCGCCAGCAGCACCGAAGCCGCAATCAGGCAGAGGCAGCGCAAAACGCCCGGAAAATCGACCGCGCCCGGTCCGACGATGCAGTCGATGGCGCGCCCGGTGAACACCGGAGCCAGCAGCGTGAACAGCACGCTCGCGAGCGCGCCCACGCACGCCGCCGCCAGCGACGCGCGGTAGGGCCGTACATAGCCGAGGATGCGGCGCAATGTTTTGCCGTTCATGCGCCCACCTCCCCTTTTGCAATGTCCCGGGCAATGCCCTGATCGCTGTCTTGATCAATCCCCTGAGCGCCGCCCTGATCGATGTCCTGATTGCTGCTTCGAGCGATACCCGGATCGCTGCTCCGATTAATATCCCGGCCGAGGTCTTGATCGACGCCACGATCGACGCCCTGCGAGCGGCAGATCTCCTGATAAACCGTGCAGTTTTTCAGCAGCGCTTCGTGCGTGTCGTAGCCGCACACACGGCCGTCGTCCAGCACCAAAATGCGGTCGGCATTCTTAATCGTGGACGCGCGCTGCGAGATCATCACCACCGTCATTTCCGCCGTGCGCGCACGCAACGCACGGCGCAGCGCGGCGTCGGTGGCGTAATCGAGCGCCGAGGCGGAATCGTCCAGCACTAAAATTTCCGGTTGCTTTGCCAGCGCCCGCGCGATGGTGAGGCGCTGCTTCTGCCCGCCGGAAAGGTTCTTGCCGCCCTCCTCGATGGGCGTATCCAGGCCGCCGGGCTTGCTGCGCACAAACTCCGCGCCCTGCGCCGTTTCCAGCGCCTGCCACAGCGTTTCGTCGGTGGCGTCCGGCGCGCCGAGCGTCAGGTTCGAGCGCACCGTGCCGCTGAACAGGCGCGCTGTTTGCGGCACCACACCGAATTTTGCGCGCAGGCCGCGCGCGGTATAGTCGCGCACATCCACGCCGTCCACGCGCACCGCGCCGCCCGTCACGTCGTATTCGCGCGTGAGCAGACGAACGAGCGTCGATTTGCCGCAGCCCGTGCCGCCGATGACGCCGAGCGTCCGGCCGGCCTCGAGCGCAAACGAAATGCCCTCCACCGCGTTTTCGCCCGCGTCCGGATAGGCAAAGCGCACGTTTTCAAATGCAATGCGCGGCGCGCCGGGCTTTGCGGGCGCACCGGATTCCGGCTCGGCCATTGTGCTTTCGAGCACCAACACCTCGCTCACGCGCTTTGCGCTGGCAATGGCCTTTGTGAACGTGACGATCAGGTTCGCCAGCACGATCAATGCCAGCAGCGTCTGCGTCATATAGTTCACCATGGCAATCACCTGCCCCTGCGCGATGCCGCCCGCCTGCGCAATATTTGCGCCCCACCAGACGATGCCCACAATGGCAAGGTTCGCGATGACGGAGGTGATCGGGTTCAGCAGCGCGGAGAGTTTGCCGACGCGGATCGTCAATCCGGAGAGATCGTCGCCCGTTTTTTCGAACTGCGCGATCTCATCGCCCTGGCGCGAAAACGCGCGGATGACGCGCGCGCCCTCCAGATTCTCCCCGGCGAGCCGCACGATGGTGTCCTGCCCGCGCTGGATGTCAGTATAGCAGGGCAGGCTGCGGCTCATCACAACGTACAGCACCAGGATGATCAGCGGCGTGGACGCGAGGAAAACGAGCGCGATCTTCGGGTTGATGGTAAACGCCATCACCACCGAGCCAATCGTCAGAAACGGCGCGCGGATGGCAAGGCGGATGAACATATTTACGCCCGTCTGCACCTGATTGACATCGCTCGTCAGGCGCGTGATGAGCGAATCGGCGCCCTGCGCGCCGAACTGCGCCTGCGAAAGGCCGAACACGCGGCGCAGCAGATCCCGCCGCAGGCTGCGGCCAAAGCCCTGCGCGCATACGGCGGCAAAATACTGGCAGGTGAGCGCGCAGGCAAGCCCCACCGCGCCAAGGCCCAGCATGAAGAGGCCCCGCCGCACCACATAGCCGGTATCCCCGCTTTTTACGCCCACGTCGATGATGTCCGCCATCAAAAGCGGCACGAACAGCTCCAAAATGGCCTCCGCCAGCTTGAACGCCGGGCCCAGCACCAGCTGCTTGCGGTAGCCGTCAAAATATCGGAACAGTATTTTCAAGTTCTCTCGTCTCCTTATCTGATTCCCGGATACATCAATCCCCGGAACGCATCAATCCCCGGAACGCATCAATCCCCGGAACGCATCAAATCCCGGGATACATCAAATCTCCGGATGCGATGCCCCCATGCGCATTCCGCCGGCGCATTCCGCCGGCAAATCCGCCACCGGGCTGCGTCCCCCGCAAGCTCCACAAGGGGCAGTGCGGGCCGCGGATCTCATGCTATGGCAACCGGTATTAGTATATCAAAAAATCGCCGCTTTTCAAGATGGGTTTTGAAGAATCCCGGCTGCGGCACACGTTTTTTATAGCAGAGGTTTTTTGTGGGCTTTTTGTAAGGTTTTTTCCGCAACGTTTTTTGAACGGCGCAGGACTTGCGGTTTTTGCGCCCGTGCATTATGATAGAATAGAATCACCGAAAGACAATCACGGGGAGGAACAAACGATGTATCGCATTCTTTTGGTGGAGGACGACCCCGTCATCACCGAGGTACTGGAGCGGCAGCTGGAAAAATGGGGCTACGAGGCGTTCCATGTCACGGATTTTCAGCACGTGCTGGAGCTGTTCTGCGAAAAGGAACCGCATCTGGTGCTGATGGATATCTCGCTGCCGTTTTACAACGGCTATCACTGGTGCACCGAGATCCGCAAGATCAGCAAAACGCCGGTGCTGTTCATCTCGTCCGCAAACGACAACATGAGCCTTGTGATGGCGCTTTCGATGGGCGGCGACGATTTTCTGACAAAGCCCTTTGATTTGAGCGTCGCCATCGCGAAGATCGAGGCGCTGCTGCGCCGCACGTATGATTTCGGCTCCGGCGTCAGCGCGCTTACCTGCCGCGGCGCGGTGCTGGATTTAAAAGACGCATCGCTGCATTACAACGGCCAGAAGCTGGAGCTGACAAAAAACGAATTCCGCATTTTGCAAATTTTGTTCGAGCGGCGCGGCCGCACCGTCCCGCGCGAGGACATCATGCAGGCGCTGTGGGACAGCGACAGCTTCATCGACGACAACACGCTGACGGTGAACGTCACCCGTCTGCGCGGGCACCTGGCGCAGATCGGCCTGACGGACCTCATCCGCACGCAGAAGGGCCTCGGCTATCTTGTGGAGGACGCGTAAATGGAAAACATCCCGATGCTGCCCGTATTTTTTCGCTACTGCCGCCGCATGGGGCGCGCGTTTTTGCTGGCCGGCCTCGGCTTCGGCATGCTGTTTCTCGTCACGATCCTCTACCGCGCGCCGATCGAACTGCCGCTTTACGCGTGCAGTCTTGTGGGCACAGTGGGGCTGTTGTTCTTTGGCTTCGGCTTCGGCCGGTATTACCGGCGGCACGCAGCGCTGCGGATGCTGCTGGCGCAGTGCGGCACAAAGTTAGCCGAGCTGCCCGAGCCGCGCGATTTGCTGGACGAGGACTACCACGCATTGATCGAGACGCTGGAGGCAAACCGCATCGCCGCCGAGGCCGAGGCCGCGCGGCAGCAGTCCGACGCGTCGGAATATTACGCGCTGTGGTCGCACCAAATTAAAACGCCCCTCGCCGCCATGCGCCTGCTTTTGCAGGACAGCCCGGAGCTTGCCCGCCGCGGCGCGTTTGCGCAGGAATTGTTTCTGGCCGAGCAGTACGCCGATATGGTGCTGGGCTATCAGCGCCTCGCCTCCATTCACGCCGACCTCGACCCGCGCGCGCTCGCGCTGGAACCGCTGGTGCGCGAGACCGTGAAGCGCATGTCAACGCTGTTTATTTACAATAAGAACATCTCTTTGCAGATTGCCCCGCTGCCCGGAACCATCGTGACGGACGCGAAATGGTTTTCGTTCGTGCTGGAACAGCTTTTGACGAACGCCGTCAAGTACACGCCCGCCGGGATGGTGCGCATCTATCCCGATGCGGCCGCGCCGGATACGCTCGTCATCGAGGATACGGGCATCGGCATCCGTGCCGAGGAGCTGCCCCGCATCTTCGAGCGCGGCTTTACGGGCGGCAACGGGCGCGGCGGGCAGCGCAGCACGGGCATCGGGCTGTATCTCTGCCGCGAGGTGCTGCAAAAGTTAGGGCACACCATCGCCATCACATCCACACCGGGCGTGGGCACGGTGGTGCGCGTGGGGTACGCGAGAGAGGGCATTGAGGTGGAGTGAGTTTTGCAGCGTTTCCCGAGCATCCAAACAAATAGATTCGCTTGATCGTTGAGGGAGATGACGGTTTTGTGAGATATACAGATATTGATCTGCAAATTTGGGATATCCTTTGGTTTGCCGTGGACAAAAACGGTTATATTGGCGCATTTACAAGCGGGGGCAGCAACGTTGTGCCGGAATTTGTATGCTGCAGCAAAGAAGAAACCGAAATCCTTGAACATTATTTTTTAGAAGAACTGGAACCATCCACGGTATGTATTTTCGGCGTTGCATACGAGGACAATGACTTGATGCGTGACAGTGAAGCTCTGTCTCAAAAAGGCCTGTTTTGCTTTGATATGTCAGAGCAGGCGGCCTCAAATTATGATCTGTTGTCATATCCCCAAACGCCCTTATCTTACGTGGCCCTGCCGCAGCAGATCCGCGATCTGTTGGAATCCCATAAAATAAACAGTGATTTTACAAATGCAAAAACCGTTCAAATTCAGCCGCCTCAAGCTTAAAGGATCATCCGGAGTATGCAAATTGGATCGTTATCTGTAAAAATATCCATTGCACTTTGCACTTCAAATTTTAGCCGGCAAGAATGTTTTCCGAAACGGCGTTAAGGAAGCTCTGAATCAATCGNCGTGTCGGATCGATTCAGAGTTTTTTCAGAGTTTTTATTAAATTTTGAATTGTAATGAACGCGCATTTGCGCTATAATGGCATCAGGATACANAATTTTCGCCCCAAGGGACGGCGAAAACGGAATTTTGCGCGGCGCTGCTGCCGCGCCGATGGAGGATGCAACTATGCTGGATGTAGCCGTGATCGGCTGCGGNATTGTGGGCGCAAATGTCGCCTATCTGTTGTCGCAGCACAAGCTGCGCGTCGCGGTGCTGGAGAAAGAGAACGATGTCTCCATGGGCACCACACGCGCCAACAGCGCCATCGTGCATGCGGGCTACGACCCCGAGCCGGGCACCGGGATGGCGCGCCTGAACGTGCGCGGCAGCGCGCTGACGAAAGAGCAGTGCGCCGCGTTCGATGTGAAGTACGACCAGATCGGCAGCCTCGTGCTGGCCTTTTCGGACGAGGAGATGGCCACCGTGCGCCACCTCTACGAAAACGGCGTGGCAAACGGCGTGCCGGGCGTGCGCGTACTGACGAAAGAAGAAACGTTAGCGATGGAACCGAACCTCTCCAACGCGGTGTGCGGCGCGCTGTACGCGCCCAGCGCCGCCGTGGTGGAGCCGTGGGATCTCGCCCTCGCGCTGGCCGANGCCGCCGTGCAAAACGGCGTGGAGNTGCATTTGGAGACGGCCGTNACNGGCGCCGANCCCATCGAGGGCGGCTGGCGGCTGCACACAAATAAAGGCGACATCGANGCGCGCACCGTCGTNAACGCGGCGGGCGTGGAATCAGATACCGTCGCGGCCTATGCGGGCGTACCGGGCTTTACTGTCACGCCGAACCGGGGCGAATATTATCTGCTGGATAAGAGCCAGGGCACACTGGTGANCCATGTCATTTTCCAGTGCCCGAACAAGGACGGCAAGGGCGTGCTNGTCTCGCCCACGGTNCANGGCAACCTGATCGTNGGGCCGAACGCCGCCCCCACNGAGCGCGGCGACACCGCCACCTGCGCCGANGCGCTGGCCTTTGTGCGCGAAAANGCCGTCAAGAGCGTGCCGGGCGTCAGCTTCCGCGACAACATCCGCAATTTCGCGGGCGTGCGCGCGAATTCCGACCAGAGTGATTTTATCATNGCCGCCACCGCGCCGGGCTTCGTCACGCTGGGCGGCATCAAGAGCCCCGGCCTTTCCAGCGCCCCGGCCATCGCCGAGGAGGCCGTGAAGCTGCTGGCTGAAGCGGGCATCGCGCTGGAAAAGAAGGAAACGTATGTCTGCTCGCGCACAAAAAAGCGGTTCAACCACATGACGCCGGAGCAGAAGGCCGCGGCCATCCGGGAAAACCCGCTCTATGGGCGTATCATCTGCCGGTGCGAGACCGTCACGGAGGGCGAGATCGTGGACGCGCTGCACCGCCCCATCCCCCCGCGCACCATCGACGGCGTGAAGCGCCGCTGCACCGCGGGCATGGGCCGCTGCCAGGGCGGCTTCTGCGGCCCGCGCGTGCACGAGATCATCGCGCGTGAGCTGGGGATTCCACAGCAGGACGTGCTGAAGGACCGCGCCGGCAGCTACATCATCACCGGCAAAACAAAGGAAGGGGGCGCGCACGATGGCGAATGAAGGAATGCAGGCAAACGCCGCTTTGAACCGCTATGACGTGATCGTCGTGGGCGGCGGCCCCGCCGGGCTTGCCGCCGCCGAAGCCGCCGCAAAAAACGGTGCGAAGCGCATTTTAATTTTAGAGCGCGACAACACCCTCGGCGGCATTTTGAACCAGTGCATCCACAATGGCTTCGGCCTGCACTATTTTAAGGAGGAGCTCACCGGCCCGGAGTACGCCGGACGCTTCATCGAGCTGGTGCAAAAAACGAACGTAGAGGTAAAAACCGATACGATGGTGCTGGCCGTGACGCCCGAAAAGCAGGTGCACGCCGTCAATGCGCGCGACGGGTACATCGTGCTTGACGCGGCGGCCATCGTGCTGTGCATGGGCTGCCGCGAGCGCACGCGCGGGGCGATCTCCATCCCGGGACGCCGCCCCTCGGGCGTATTCACGGCGGGCGCGGCACAGCGCTATCTGAACATTGAGGGCTACATGGTGGGCAAGCGCGTGGTGATCCTCGGCTCGGGCGATATCGGCCTGATTATGGCGCGCCGCATGACGCTCGAGGGCGCAAAGGTGCTGGCGTGCGTGGAGGTAATGCCCTATTCCGGCGGCCTGACGCGCAACATCGTGCAGTGCCTGCACGATTTCGATATCCCGCTCTATCTCTCGCACACCGTGACGAACATCGAGGGCGANAGCCGCCTCTCCGGCGTNACGGTACAGAAGGTGGACGAGAACCGCGCGCCCATCCCCGGCACCGAGATGCATTTCGACTGCGACACGCTGCTTTTGAGCGTGGGACTAATCCCCGAAAACGAGCTCTCGAACGGTGCGGGCATCGAGATGGACCGCCGCCATTCCGGCCCGATGGTGTATGAAAACATGGAGACGAGCGTGCCCGGCATTTTCGCGGCGGGCAACGTAGTGCACGTACACGATTTGGTTGATTTCGTCACCGGCGAAAGCCAGCGCGCGGGCGCCGCGGCGGCGCGGTTTGCGCAGAACGGCCCCGCGGGCGAGGGNCGCGTGATTGAGGTGAAAAACGGCGCGGCCGTCACCTACACCGTGCCGGGTAAGATCCGTATGGCGAACGTGGAGAAGACCGTCGAGATCTTCTTNCGCGTGAACCGCGTGTGCGGCGATTCCGTCATCCGCGTGACGGACGAGAGCGGCGCGGCGCTGGCGTCGTTCAAGCGCGAACACCTCGCCCCCGGCGAGATGGAGCGCATCAGCATGCCGAAGGTGCTGCTGGAAAAAGCCGGCGGCGCCATCACCGTAAGTATCGAGGAGGCGTGAGCGATGGCCAATATCATTTGTATCGTGTGCCCGAAGGGCTGCCGCCTGACGGTGGATGAAGAGACGCTTGCCGTGACGGGCAACGGCTGCCCGCGCGGCGCGGAATACGGCAAAAACGAACTGACGCACCCCGTGCGCGTAGTGACGAGCACCGTGAAGGTGACGGGCGCTTCTATCGCGCGCTGCCCCGTAAAGACGGCGGGCAGCGTGCCCAAGGAGAAAATGGCCGACGTGATGCGCGCANTGGACGGCGTGTGCCTGACGGCGCCCGTAAAGCGCGGCGATATCGCCGTGTCCGACGTGTGCGGCACGGGCGTGGATGTGGTGGCCACACGCGATCTGACGGTGAAATAAGGATGGATCAGCGCGATATGGATTGTCTTCCTGCGGTTTTGGAAGAACAAAGCGATAAGCCCGCACCCGGCAGGCAGCACGCGTTGCGCCGGCGTATTCTGGGGCTNGGGCTTGGNGNGGTGCTGGGNTTNTTCCTNGGCATNGCNATGGGNGCGTCCGGCCTTTCGCTGTTGCCCGCGGGGCATTCCTTCGGCGAATTCCTGATTTTTCTCGGCGGAATTTTTATCCTGCTCTGGCTTGCCATACTGGNGCAGACCGTTCTGCACGAAGCCGGACACCTCGTGTTTGGCCTCGCAACGGGCTACCGCTTCCGCTCGTTCACGGTCGGCGGCATGATGCTGCTGCGCGAAAACGGCCGGCTGCGNCTGCGCATGCTTNCCATCGCGGGCATGGGCGGCCAATGCCTGATGTCCCCGCCGCCCGACCGCCCACCGGAGGAGATGCCGTTCGTTTTGTACAATCTGGGCGGCGCTTTGATGAACCTGCTCTCGGCGGTGCTGTTCGGCGCGCTGGTTCCGGTTACCCTGCGCATTCCGCTGCTGTCGTTCTTTTTTCTTGCGGCGGCGCTTGTCGGCCTCGTCTTCGCNGCGCTCAACGGCATCCCGATGCGCACCGAAATGCTGGATAACGACGGCAAAAATATCGCAACGCTCGCCCAAAGCCCGGCGGCNCGGCGCGCGCTGTGGCTGCAGCTGGCGATCAACGAGCAAATGGCCCACGGACTGCGCCTGCGCGAGATGCCGGATGCATGGTTTGCCCTGCCGGATGAATCCGATTGGGACAACTACATGCTGGTCAGCCTTGCGGTGTTCCGCGCGAACCGCCTGCTGGACGCGCATGACATTGNGGGCGCCGCCGCGCTGATCGACCGNCTGTTNGCGGCNANCACNGCNATGGCCGGCATNTACCGNNTGCTGCTCACCTGCGACCGCATTTTCTGCGCGCTGCTTTTGGACGACAGCGAAACCGCAGGCCGTCTGCTGACAAAGCAGCAGCGCCTGCTGATGAAGAAAATGCGGCTGAACCCCGGCATTCTTCGCACCGAATACGCGCTGGCGCTGCTGCGGGACAAGAACCCGCAGCAGGCCGAAAAAACACGCGTCCTGTTTGAAGCACGCGCCGCAAAGCATCCCTATCCGTGCGAAATAGAAAGTGAGCGCGAGCTGATGGAGCTTGCGGCGCAGTGAGCTGCGCGGCGGCAAACACCCTGTGAATGATATGATCTGGAAACACACAAGCACACAGCCGGGGCTTTCCCAAAAGGGAGGCCCCGGCTGATCGTTTTTGATATTCCAGTTCTGAATATGCCGGTGACGGATGTGTCAGTTTCAAACACTCCGGCTGTAAGCATACCGGATGCGCGGTTTCAAATAGCCCGGCGCTCAATACACCGGTGTCGAATGTGCCGCTGCAAATATGCCAACGCCCGATGTTCCGCTTTCAAACGGACGGCGTCTGCGCGCCCTGCTCCGCGGCGTTCTTCTTTTTCCGCCGGGAAGGAATGGGCACAAACAAAATGACTACACACACGAGGATGCACCAAAGCAGATCGCCGGTAAATGTGACGTCCAGCACCACGCCCAAAAGCGGCAGCGTGGAATTCCGGATGGGGATCAGGCCCAGCCGCCGCAGCATCATATCGTTGATGTCGAACAGAAACCCGATCTGCTTATATACGAGCGCCGCAAACAAAACCAATGCGGCCGTCACCTGCGTTTTTCTCTGCGCATGCATCGCGCATAGTGCCTGTTCTTTTTTACGCAGGATGCACGCAATGCCGACGGCCGCCAAGAAGCGCACGCCGCGCACGGCGCCAAACAGAAGGTCATAAAAAACCGCGTTGCCTTTTATTTTATTTGCAAGGAGCGAAGCGTCGGTGAAAATATAGGAAAACGGAACGGAAGCCAAAAACAGGGCAAAAATCACAAGCAGCATTTTCCCGAGGCTCCGCAATACACTTTTTTGGTATAGGCCGTGCTGCGCCTTGCCCATTTGCAGCGCGTCCGAAACGATCTCCGCCGCTTCCTCCCGCGATACCGCCTGCGCCGTGATGCGCTGCGATTTCATCAGCTCCAGTACGCTCACGCCCAGCGCTTCGGCCAGCGGCTCGATGGTATTGATGTCCGGAAACCCGACGCCGCGCTCCCAGCGGCTGACGGCCTTATCCGTCACATGCAGTTTTTCGGCCAGCTCCGCCTGCGTCATGTTTTTCTCTTTGCGGCATTCGGCAAGAAACAGGCCAAAGGTTTTTGCATCCATCCGCCTCACCTCCGCCTTTCAGGATACACCAAAGGCGCTTTCTTTTCAACCGACGCATCGTCGAGTGACGAAAAAGGGTTTCCTTTTCCGCCAAAATCACCGCACCCCCGTTTTGCGGCGGCACACCACCGGGCACGAGCCGGATCTGGCTTACCCATAGAATTTGCGCCTTGCCATTTTGGAACTGCCATCCTGAAAGCCTTTCCGCAGGCCGGCTTTGATCGCATTACTTCTTTGTATTACGTTTATTTCAATTTGCCTCCTCAAATAAAAAATGCCACAGTGAAACCACTGCGGCTGGGTGAATTTGCGGTGTTCTATATATAAAAAGTTGACAGACCCACTCCCTAACGATCTGTCAATTTATCTTGTCAAGGTCAGACACTATAGATGCAGCGATTTTTATTTTATATTCAACTCGCCCAATTCTCGATTTTAAGCCCCGGCACACGCGCAAACTCTTTACCGTTATTTGTGACGATCGTTAATCCGGCAGCCTTTGCGTGGGCCGCGATCAGCATATCCAGAGGGCCAATGGGCGTCCCCTGCTTTTCAAGGGCCGCACGAATTTTTCCGTATTCAACCGCCGCAAAGTCATCGAACGGCAGCACCTCAAAAATAGATAGCAGGCGCAAAATAGCCATCCGATTCTTTTCCGGATTTTGGCTTTTGGCAGCACCATATTCAAGCTCTGCAAGCGTTATGGCAGAAATGCAGAGTCCGCTTGCGTATGCTTCTTTGATTTTGCAAAGCACCTGTTCGGGCTTATTTTTGATGGCATAAATGCAGATATTGGTATNCAGCATATAGGTCATAATACTTCCCTCTTCTGCTGGGTGTCCTGCTTCCTGCCATCCGCAAGGAAATCATCCGTGAAGCTGTTCACGCCATCCATAAATGTTTTCCATGCAGCATCTTTGGGTGTGAGAAGCACGGCGTCCCCGATACGCTGAACGAAAACTTCATCTTCCTCAAAACGGAATTTCTTCGGCAAGCGCACAGCCTGACTGTGGCCGGATTCAAATACTTTTGCAACTTCCATTNCGAACGCCTCCTCAGAAAAAGTATACACTNCAGTATATACTGTTGTCAAGATGTTAGCAAGTTTTTATCCAAAAGGAAATTCTCTGCTCAAGAAAAATCCCTGTAAAACGAAGGGTTGCACTCTACAGGGACNCAAAGTGAACCGAGGGGCAGCAAGCAGGTACGGCAACATAAAGCACNGCAGGAAATAAAATTATCCTGCCATGCTTTATGTTGTTTTAATTTTCTCATGCAAAGATTGTCAACTTATGCAGCAATAGAATTATCGAATATTTCTCCTCAGTATAATTAGCGGATAAAGAGCCTTGCCATTTGCGGGGTTGTCTGGTATTATAAATATAAGGTCTTTATAAAACATCATATTATAGAAACGGGGAGTGACCTATGCCGGCAGGCCCAGCCAGCAACATGGATGTAAAGCGGCGCAATCGATCCAACACTCTGCGCTGCGTCTTGACCTGTGACCATATTTCCCAAATGGAGCTGTCCCAGCGCTTGTCNNTGAGTTGGCCCACNNTACTGCAAAACGTGAAGGAGCTCTCCGAATTGGGCTTAATCCAGGAGGTCGGCTCCTACGAGTCCACAGGGGGGCGCAAAGCGAAAGCCTANGCNCCNGTGCGGGACGCAAAGCTGGCATTGGGTGTAGACATCACCCGCAACCATGTGAGTTTCNTTCTGGTAGACCTGTGCGGACAAGTGCTGCACTGGACACGNAATTCCTATCCGTTTTCTCTGGACGACAGTTATGCCTGCGGTCTGGGGGAACTGGTGGAGCGGTTTGTGGCGGACAACAGTGCGGGGGAGCGCCTGCTGGGGATCGGTATTTCCCTCCCTGGTGTTGTNGCGGAGGAGAANGGCATCCTGGACGATTCCCACATCTTAGGCGTCCAGGATGTGCCCACCGCTTTTTTCAGCCGGTATATCCCTTACCCCTGCCATTTTCTCAATGACGCCAACGCCGCCGGACTGGCGGAGGTCTACGGAACTCTGGACGCTGGGGATTTGGTGTACCTGTCCCTCAGCAACAGTGTGGGCGGTGCGATTTTGAACGGTGGAGCACTCTACACTGGCGCCCATCTTCGGGCAGGTGAGTTCGGCCATAATACCCTGATCCCCGGCGGCCGCCGGTGCTACTGTGGAAAGGAAGGGTGCCTGGATGCCTACTGTTCCGCTCGGGTGCTGGCTGACTATACAGAAGGCAAACTGGCCGATTTTTTCGACCGTCTCCGTGCCGGTGACCCCCAGCTGGAACAGGTCTGGCAGGAATACCTGCAATATCTGGCGGTGGCGGTGAACAACCTCCACATGAGCTTTGACTGCGACGTAATCGTGGGCGGCTATGTGGGGGCATATCTGGAGGAGTTTGGCGGGCCGCTGCGCACCCTGCTGGAGGAGCGCAACACCTTCCGGCGGGATGCCTCCTATCTCCGCTTCTGCCGCTATAAGCTGGAGGCCGCCGCCGTGGGTGCGGCGCTGATGCAGGTGGATCAATTCATTCAGAACATCTGAACAACAAGGGAACAGACCTGCTGCCCTGTGCTGGGTAGCGGGTCTGTTGTTTTGCACAAAAATCAGCATAAAAAACTATGCAGTCCTACAAAGTAGAACTTTCCCATTGACAAAATCGCTTCCCCGTGATTTAATATAAATACTTAAGTAAATAGTTTATAAAAGTATGAAAAATTTGAAGGAGGTCACAGCAATGAACGGAACCATGAAGGTAGCAGTGATGGAGGGCATCGGCAAGATGGGGTACAC
>JAAVHN010000008.1 GCA_014799685.1 Subdoligranulum sp.
GTTTCCTCCACAGAATTATTTCGCAATTCCATTTTGGAGACAACAGAAATTTTGGAGCCGTACCCCTCATTGAGCGGAATTGTTTTAAAGGGAAATTTGCTTGCGGAGTTTCGCAATCGCCTTTGTGTGCTTTTGAGGGATAAATGCAATTAATTCATCGCTTTAATTATTTGTTTTATTATACTTCTTTTTGCATGTCCACGCAATACTTTTTGTGCATTTTACAAAATTCTTTCCCTTTTTCTGTATTTTGAGCAAAAACAAAAGGACCGGCTGTCCGCAATGCACGGACAGCCGGTCCCCTGGCCCGCCCTCTCAACCCGGCCGCTCTCTCAATTTCAGGATGCCGGTTGCCCGCTTGGGTGTTTTTGATCCCGGCGTTCCGTCAAAGATCACAACACATGATAATACGGGCAGATATTTTCGAAGTGCCCGTCCTTCATGCGAAAGCCGTTTGGGATCGTCCCCAGCTGCACAAAGCCGAGCCGTTCATACAAATGCCTTGCATGCAGATTGCTTTCCACCACCGCATTAAACTGCAAAATCGCAAACGCGTGCCGTTTTGCCTGACGCAGGCTGTCCAGCACCAGCTGCTCTCCGATATGCCGGCCCCGGCAGGCAGCGCTGACGGCATAGCTTGTATTGCAGATATGGCCGCACCGTCCGACGTTGTTCGGATGCAAAATGTACAGCCCGCAGACTGCATGATCGCGCTCGTCCTCCGCGACGGCCGCATAGGTTTGCGCGGCAAAAAACGCAGCCCCCGTGGTCTCGTCCAGCAGTTCCTCCTGCGGGAAAGCGATTCCCTCTTCCACAACTTCGTTCCAGATTCGGATCATTGCGTCCAGATCCTTTTTTTCATAGCCCCGCACGACCATTTTTATACGCCTCCCCTGTTCATAACGCTTTGCACCGGCCATCCCGCCGGCAAACGGCTCCTCCGGAGGTTTCTTACGTCTCCCCGGTGACAGCCCTGCCCGCCGCGCGGCCGGCGGCGATGCCCGTCGCCCAGGCCCACTGCAGGTTAAAGCCGCCGCATTCGCCCACGGCGTCCAGCACCTCGCCCGTAAGGTACAGCCCCGGGCATTTGCGCGAGGCGCAGGCTTCATCCACCTCGCCCAGCGGCACGCCGCCGCCTGTGGCCTGCGCCTGCGCCCAGGGCAGCGTACCCGTCACGGCGAAGCGCCAGTGTTTCAGCGTTTCGGCCAGCGCGTCCCGCCCGGCAGCAGGAAGGCTTTTTGCTGTGCGGGAAAGCGGCTGCAGGCCGCACGCCTTCATCACCGCATAGCCCAGCTTTTTGCCGATGAGGCCCAGCAGCAGCGTTTCCAGCGTGGGGAAATTGCCGCTCTGGCAGCGCGCCTCGATCATCCCGCGCACCTCATTGGCAGCAAACTGCGGCAGAAGATCCACTGCAACCTCCGGCTTTTTTGCCTGCGGCAGCAAACACGAAAGCTGCATCGCCGGAATGCCCGAAAGACCGTATTCCGCAAACTGAATTTCGCCGCACTCGGTGCGCAATTCTGCTTGCGGCGTACGCCCTGCGTCCAGCAGCGTCAGCGCGCCGTTCGTGCGCAGGCCCTTCAGCCCGGCGGGAAACGCCGCGCAGCGCAGCGGCACAAGGCATGGGTGCGGCGTGCGCACCGTGTGCCCCGCCGCGCGCGCCAGCGCGTAGCCCGCACCGTCCGTGCCAAACTGCGGTGCGGCCAAGCCGCCCGCCGCCAGAATAACGCGCGCGGCAGGAAAAGTCTTCCCCTCCCCGGTCTCGGCCGCCAGCCCGTTTTTTCCCCGGCGCAGGCCCGTCACGGTTTGGCCGCAAAGAAGCGAAACGCCCGCGCGCTCCAGCGCCGCACGCAGCACATCCAGTACCATCGACGCCTGATAGCAATAGGGATACACGCGCCCGTCCGGCTGCGTATCGCACAAAAGCCCCAGCCCGGCGAAGAAATCGAGCACGGCATCCGGCGGCACGTTTTCCAGCATTCGCGCAAGGCGGGCGGGGTCGGCTGTTTGGTAGTGTTCAGGCGCGGCGTTCCGGTTCGTGATATTGCAGCGGCCGTTGCCCGTGGCCAGCAGCTTTTTGCCCACGCGGTCGAGCCGTTCCAGCACCGTGACGCGCTGCCCGCCGGCAATTTCCGCCGCCGCCAGCGCCGCCGCCAGCCCGGACGCCCCGCCGCCGATGATGACGATTTGACGCTCCATCCTGCATCCTCTTTCTGCTGCAATCAAAAATATTCGGGGAATCGATCCGCCGCATCCAAACAAAAGCCTTCTCTGCAAAACTGCAAAAATGCAGCTACACACAAATGACGATTGACGATCTATCAGAAATCTTCGGAAATCATGGCGTAATCCGGTTGATTTTGAACAAAGGCCTGAAAATCCAACATCGCATATCTTCTTCTGATGGAGGAAAGAAACGCAGGCTGTTCGGCAGGGGGAACTTCCTCTATGGAATACCCAACCAGCAAAAACCGGGGTGTAAGCGCGGCAATAAAAACCGGGTCGGAAATTCCCCGAAAGCTTGTTGTCAAGGTCGATTCCCGCAGCTCTAATGTCTCCACATTGCAAACAAACCGCTTGATCACCGCGTCCGCGGGATCCTCCGCGGGATAGTGAATATTGTAGATTAAATACGGATCCATAAAATACACCTGCTCCACCGTATCCGGAGAGCAGTATTCCTGACCGGAAACCACGCGCTTTATCTCATAGGTATCCAAATCGAGTTGATCGATCGATCCGGGATTGACATAAAAACAGGCATCGCCCACGATTTTCTGGAGCGTTTCCCCCGATTCCCATCTCCGGACCTCTGCGGTTTCTCCCGTGCGCGGATCGACCGTAAACAGCGCAAAGGATAATGCGTTTGTGATGTCTTCTGTGGACGTGATCTCCGCTCCGTTTAATAAAGCTTCATCGATCCAGCTCTTTTTGAAGAACAATTTTCCTTTGGCCGCTCCCACAAAATAATATCTTTCTTCCGATCCGCCGTCAAACCGGGCCAGCACCGTTTTCTCCCCGGTGGCAAGATCGATTTTGATCACTTCTCTTTGAGCAACAGTGCTTTCCGACTGGAACGTGGTTCCGAGCGCAAACAGCGCCGATTCGCTGAACGCGAAATTAAAATCCAACTGAACGTTTGCATCGAACGTACAGATCGTCCGCGCGTTTTCCCCATTCAAATCCCGTATCTCCACGCGGGCCAGTGTTTGATCGCCCAGGTCTGTGAAGTAGTAGGGGTTTCCCGAATAGGCGAAGATCAGCAAATCGGAAGCGGCCATTACTTCCGGGATATTGGCGGCGCAGGGAAGATAGCCGCTGCAGCCCTCCTCACAATGGCTGCATCCCGGCCGGCTGCACAGCACCGTTCTGCGCAATGCATCAAAATCTGTATTGTAAATATTTCCGCTCCCGTCCTCGCGAAGGGTAATTTCATAAAAGCCGGCATCATGCACCGTACCTTCTGCAGCGGTATGAAAAAAGAGCTCCTCGGCCGGGATCTCCTCACCGGCGGCTCCTTCTGCCGCAGTTGCGGCGTCCCTATCCGGAACCGACGCAGAAGCTGCTCTCTCCGACGATGACGGCCCGGGCGAAACAGATAACGCCGGTGCGGATACCGCGCAGGAAACAAAAATCAATGACAGGCTGCACAATAATATAAAAGAAATGACGCCGCGGTATTCCTGCTTCATTCTATCGCTCCTTTTTTCTGCGTTCCGAACCGGTGATCCATTGCCGGCGGAATGTATTCATGTAAAATTGTCTGTACGTTGCTACCGGCATTTCATATGGGCAATACGCGGCGGGATTGCGGGCCTTCCCTGACCGTCCCTCGTACCGTCCCTCTATACCCTCTCACTCTGCTCCTGCTCCCCTGTCCGGGGCACCGCCGGATCTTCTGTAAAAACGGCCTTTGCAGCGTTTTCTTCCTCCCCGTGAAAATACGCATACACCGCCTTCGCCGCCGCACGGCTCACGCCCTTTGCGGCGGCGAGCTCTTCCTCGCCCGCCTGCTTCACGGCCGTCACCGTTTTAAAGTGTGCCATCAGCGCGCGGCTCGTGGCCGGGCCGACGCCGGGGATGTTCTGCAGCGTGGAGGAATACGCGCGCCCCTTTTGCAGGCGCTTGCGGTAATCGTTCGCCCAGCGGTGCGTCTCGTCCTGGATGGAGGTAATGAACGGGAATACGCCCTTGTGCAGCGCCAGCGCAATCTCGCTGCCCTCGGCGTTCACAAGGCCGCGCGTGCGGTGCTTGTCGTCCTTCACCATGCCGAAGATGGGCACCTCCGCCAAGGGCGTACCGGCCAGCGCCGTGCGCACGGCGGCCACCTGTCCGCGGCCGCCGTCGATGAGCAGCAGATCCGGCTTTATGCCGAACTGTCCCTTTGCGCCCTTGGCGTACTCGGCGGCGCGGCGGGCCAGCGTCTCGGCCATGGAGGCATAGTCGTCCGTGCCCGCCACACTTTGCATTTTAAAGCGGCGGTAGCCCGCCTTTTTGGGCTTGCCGTCCTCGAACACCACCATGCCCGCCACGCTGGAGCCATCGCCCCAGTTGGAGATATCGTAGCTTTCGATCGTCTTCGGCGGCTGCGGCAGGCCCAGCAGCGCGGCCAGCTCGTCGAGATATTTCTGCTCGCGCGCATAGCGGCCGCTCTCGCGCGCCAGCCGCTCGATGGCGTTTGTGCGCGCCATCTCCACCAGATGCGCGGTGTCCCCGCGCTGGGGCACGTACAAATGTACCTTCGTGCCGCGCGTTTCGGCCAGCAGCTGTTCCAGGTCCTTCGCGGCGGCGGGCAGCGCGTCCACGGCGATGCTCTTCGGGATGAACTCGCTGTCCTCCAAATAATAACGCGGCAAAAACTCCTCGCGCAGGGCGGGGATATCCTGCGTATCGTGAAAGAGAAACTCGCGCTTATCCACCAGCCGTCCTTCGCGAAAGCGCAGGATCGCCGCGCACACAGCCGACGCGGTGCCCGCGAACGCAATCACATCCTGCTCGGCGATCTCGCTGCGCACCACCTTCTGCCCGCGGCTCACCTTTTCGATGGCGTTGATCTGGTCGCGCAGCAGCGCCGCGCGCTCGAAATCAAGCCGCTCGGCGGCATCCTCCATGCGCTCGCGCAGCAATCCCAAAATCTCGGCCTGTCCGCGCCGGATGAGGTGCACCGCGCTCTGCACGGTTTCCCGGTAATCCTCCTGCGAAATTCTGCCGCTGCACAGGGCCATGCACAGGCCGATGTGCGCGTTCAGGCAGGGGCGGCCCCTGCCGATATCCTGCGGAAACTTCTTGTTGCAGCGCGGCAGGCGGAACACGTTGCACGCCGTCTCCACCATCTCGCGCACGGCAAAGCTGGAGGTGTACGGGCCGATGTACTCGGCGCCGTCGTCCTCCTTTTGCAGCACGGCGGATACGCGCGGATACGCCTCACGCGTCACGCGCACATAGCTGTAGCCCTTGTCGTCCTTCAAAAGAATATTGTATTTCGGCTTGTGCTGCTTGATCTGGCTGCATTCCAGCACCAGCGCCTCGAATTCGCTCTGCGTGACGATTACATCGAACTCGAACGCGTTCTGGATCATCTTCGTCACTTTTGCATCGTGCGGCACGCCCTCGCGGAAATACTGCGAAACGCGCGTGCGCAGGCGCTTGGCCTTGCCGATGTAGATGATCTCGCCCGTTTTGTCGCGGATGATGTACACCCCCGGCAACAGCGGCAGCATTTTTGCCTTTTCCCACAGCTCGTACTTTGTCATGCGTGTTTCTCCCGAATGATCACTTGAACAGATGAATGTCCCCGTCCGCGTTCAGCTGCACCAGCAGCGTCACAAGGATGGGCATGCCGAACAGGCCCCAGAAGCCGAACAGATACGTGCCCACGAACATGCACAGCAGCGTCACCAGCGGATACAGGCCGATCTGCTTGCCCACCACGTGCGGCTCCAGCATCTGGCGCACGACGGTGATGATGCCGTACAGCACCAGAAGCCCCACACCCAGCGGGAAATTGCCGAGGATCAGCGAACCGGCCGCCCACGGCACCAGAATCGTGCCCGTGCCGAGTACGGGCAGGATGTCCACAAGCGCCGTCAGCAGCGCGATGAGCAGCGCGTAATCCACCCGCAGCAGCGAAAGGCCGATGAACAGCTCGATAAATGTAACCGACAGCAAAATCGCATACGCACGGGCAAAGCTGCGCAGAACATCGAAGCATTTTTTCTCGACCTTAAAAATCAGCTCGCGCGTTTTTTGGGAAAACTGGCGCGTCAAAAACGAGGTGATCGTGTAGTAATCGGATACAAAGAAGAACGACGCGACGATCGTAACGAAAAATTTGACGAGGAACGCCGGAACGGAGCCGGCCGCGCCCGTCACAAGGCCCAGCGCCCAGCCCGAAAGCGCCGAAACGATGGTTGCGAGCGCATCGGAAAGGCTTTCGCCCGCACTGGTAAATAAATCCGTCAGCGCCGGATCCAGCGTGGCCACCCAGCCCTCGATCGTCGCCTGCACCTGATCGAGCGCGGGC
Organism: Subdoligranulum sp.; assembly: GCA_014799685.1. Classification (GTDB taxonomy): domain Bacteria; phylum Bacillota; class Clostridia; order Oscillospirales; family Ruminococcaceae; genus Ruthenibacterium. Next base: position 6,524 of record JAAVHN010000008.1, read on the forward strand.
ACGAGTACTGTATCGTACATGCGGGGCAGCAGATAGAACAAATCGCGGAAAAACAGCGCGATGCGCGTGCCCGCCACGGCCAGCAGCAGCCCCACGAGGATATAGAACGTGATGAGCAGCAGCACGGCGACAGGCTTGCGGCCGAGCTTTGTTTTTTGTACCACCCAATTGATCACCGGCTTTAGCAGCAGCGCGATGCAGAACGCCACAAAAAAGGGCGTTAAAAACGGCAGCGCATATTTCAGCACCGCGTATGCCAGCAGCAGGATCACACTGTAAAACAGAAACCGGATGAGGAAATTCTTCATTTTTTCGGTCGGCAAATACTACACCTCCGTGAAAGGGAAAGCGCCGCAGGCTGGTCTTCCCTCTGATTCACATGCCTTTTGGATGGATCGCAATATGGCTGACGCACGGAATCGCAGAACCGGAAGCCCATCGCTCCGATCGATCCGGCATCCATTATTATAAACCTTCCTGCATGAAAAAAATAGATATGAAGTTGAACTTCATCATTTCTTTACAAATAGGAAGTTCAACTTCCCATTTTCTTTATGAAATGAAAAAAGGCAGGCGCAAAAACGGGCGGCAGCACGAGAAAACAAAAAGCCTTCACAGCCTTGTTTTCCTATGCAGCCGCCCCGGATGCCCGCCTGGGGCCGTCATTTTTTCAGTGATTTCTACGGCCTGTATACCTCCTGCCGGCAGACAACGGTGCGTCCGGCGGAATCCGTCACGGTGGCCTCGAGCACCGCGCCCGTGCGCGGCAGCGGGATCTCCACCGGCTCGAAGCGCACATACCAAGTGCCGCCGAGGGCGATGGATTCCTGCACATATGCCTCCCCATTGGGAAGCGGCTCCGGCATTCCAAATGCGCCGTTCAGCTCCACCGCCTGTGCCGCCGCCTGTTCGCCGTCCACGAGCAGTACCACCTCGGCCGATACGGGAACCGGCGCATCCTCATTGCCGGCGCGCCGGATCTCCAGCCCGCATTCGCCGCCGAGGGAAAGGCGCTCATCTTTCGTATTGGGGGCGTCCGGCGGGAGCACCGCGGCGCGGAAGTCCGTCAATGTCAGGTTCGCCGTAATGCGGCGGCCGGAGTAAAATTCCGCCTCGCGGAACAGCATTTGCGACTGCGTCTCGCCGTCCGTGGTGAACGCGGCCATCACCGCAAAGCTTTCGTATTCCTCGGTCAGCGGAATTTCCAGCTGCGCGGTAAAGCCGCCGTCCGCGCGCGGCACAGCCTCGGCGGTGATCGCCGCGCCGCCGGACGGCACAACGGAAAACGCAGCAGCGGTATCTTCCCGGCTGCTCTTGGGCGTCGCGGTCAGCGTCAGCTCGATGCGGTCTTCCGGAAGCGTGCGGTACTGCCAATCGAAATCGGCGACGATGCGCTCGGTTTCGCTCAGGCTCTGCTCGATCCCGGTCTGGATGGCGTCGATGCGGCTGTCGATGCGCCGGTCGATGCCGTCCATCCGGCCGGAAACCTCATCCACCCGCCCGGCCAGCGCGTTCAGCCGTGCATCCGCAAAGACGCCAAGCCCCGCAAGCGCCAGCAGCACGGCGGCAAGGCTGGCCAGCAGCATCCGCTGCCGCCGGGCGGCCTGCGCCTGCGCGGTGTGGTAAGCTTCCAGCAGCGCCCGCAGGCCGGCGGCCGTGGGCTCGGTGTCTCCGGGTGCGGCGGCCGTGGGTTCGGCATCTCTGGTCTTGGCGGCCGCATCCGCGCCGGCAGGCGGCGCGGATGCGTCTTCGTCTGTGCGCGCGGCGGCGCTTGTGGGCACAGCATGTGCATTTCCCTTCCCGGGCGCATCCGTTTCGGCAGTGGCATTGTCGGGTTCTCCGCCCGGAGGTGTTCCGGTACCGGGGTTCATCGCTCCCCTCCGGCTGGCTTCGCCTGTCAGCAGCTCGTCGCAGTTGACGCCCAGTGCGGCCGCCAGCGCCTGCAGATTGTCCAGTCCCGGCAGCGCGGCGCCATTTTCCCATTTGCCGATCGCCTGCCGCGAAACGCCCACCCGCTCGGCCAGCGTCTCCTGCGAAAGCCCCGCCGCGCGGCGCAGCGTGAAGATGCGTTCATGTATCGTCATCGGAATCGCTCCTTTTCTATGGGGAACCTCGAATCGCTTCTTTTCTCCGCAGCCTGTCATTCCGACCAGCTGAAAGGTTCCCCCGGGTATTCTTTGAAAAGATCATACCCAAAACGCACAGCAAAAACTACCAACCGCCGGCGCCATTTCGGCAACCGGCGGTAGCATTTTCGTTGATGCACATCATTTTCCGGCAGACCGGCCAAAACAGGGGCTGCGATACCCAATCCCGTCTGGCCCGCTCCCTAATCCTTAAAGACATGCTCTCATTCGCTTTCCAGAACCTCCCAGGGAGGATTTTCCGACTGCGGATGGAGCTTCGAGTCATCTTTCAGGCAGGGGTTATTCTGGATCACACGCACGCCCTCTTTCTGCTCGATTGCAAGGAGCAGTTCGAAAAGCTCGGTGTCCTTCATGGTAAAGGAGGCCAATTGCGCGTCCTGACCATGCACCAGTGCAGTCTCGTTCCAGATGAGGATACGGGATTCGCCCTTTTTCCGGGCAAGATTGTATTCGTTGCCCTCCCACTCAAAGCTGCGGATCATGCAGTCGCTCAGCAGCGTTTTGAGCGTGGGAATCGCATCCCAATTGAGCTCCGCGTGTACAAACTCCTGAAAGCGGCTCCGATAAGCCTTCGCTCCGTACTTTTCGATAAAGCTCTTTTGAAAGCGTTCTGCATCAAACAAGGGGGCCCCTCCTCTTCTGGTTCTTCTTTGCCCGCCCGCTCAGAACAGCCCGCTGATCACGCCGTTCTCGTCCACGTCGATGTTTTCGGCGGCGGGCTTTTTGGGCAGACCCGGCATCGTCATGATATTGCCCATCACCACCACGACGAAGCCCGCGCCTGCGGAGAGGCGCAGCTCGCGCACTGTCATCGTGAAGCCCGTGGGCGCAGCCAGCAGCGCCGCGTCGTCCGAGAAGCTGTACTGCGTTTTTGCGATGCACACGGGCAGCGTGCCGAAGCCGTTTGCGGTAAGCTCCGCCAGCTGCTTTTTCGCGGCGGCGGAGAACGTCACATCGTCCGCGCCGTAGATCTTTTGGCACACCGCGCGGATCTTATCGGCCACGGGCGCATCGTCCGGATAGGTGAACTGCACGGGGCGCTCATCCAAAATGCCCAGCACGGCCTCGGCCAGCGCAAGGCCGCCCTCGCCGCCCTTGGCAAACACCTCGCTCAGCGCGCACGGCACGCCCCATTCCGCACACAGCGCGCGCAGCGCCTCGTGCTCCCCGGCACTGTCGGTGGGGAACGCGTTGATGGCCACGCACACGGGCAGGCCGAAGCCGTCGCGCATATTTTTCACATGGCGCTCCAGATTCGCGCAGCCCGCTTTCAGGTAATCAACATTCGGCACGCCCAGCTGGTCTTTCGGACAGCCGCCGTGATGCTTCAGCGCGCGCACCGTGGCCACCACCACAGCCGCAGACGGCTCGATGCCGGAAAGGCGGCACTTGATATCGAGGAACTTTTCCGCGCCGAGGTCTGCGCCGAAGCCCGCCTCGGTGACGACGTAATCGGCCAGCTTGCGGCCGAGGCGCGTGGCAATGAAGCTGTTACAGCCATGGGCGATGTTCGCAAACGGCCCGCCGTGCACGAGCGCGGGCGTGTGCTCCAGCGTCTGCACCAGGTTCGGGTCGAACGCGTCCTTCAGCAGCGCAGCCATCGCGCCCGCCGCGTTCAGCTGACCGGCCGTGACGGGCTCGCCGCCGTAGGTATAGCCCACGACGATGCGCGCAAGGCGGGCTTTCAAATCGGCCAAATCGGACGCGAGGCAGAAGATGGCCATCACCTCGCTGGCGACGGTGATATCGAAGCCGTCCTCGCGCGGCGTGCCGTTCACCTTGCCGCCGAGGCCGTCCGTCAGAAACCGCAGCTGGCGGTCGTTCATATCCACGCAGCGCTTCCACGTGATGCGCCGCGGGTCGATGCCCAATGCGTTGCCCTGGAAGATGTGGTTGTCGATCATCGCGGCCAGCAGGTTATTGGCCGCGCCGATGGCGTGCAGGTCGCCTGTAAAGTGCAGGTTGATGTCCTCCATCGGCACCACCTGCGCGTAGCCGCCGCCCGCAGCACCGCCCTTGATGCCGAACACTGGGCCGAGGCTCGGCTCACGCAGCGCGAGGATGACGTTCCTGCCCATGCGGTGCATCGCATCGGCAAGGCCTACGCTCGTGGTCGTTTTGCCCTCGCCCGCCGGCGTGGGGCTGATGGCCGTGACGAGAATCACTTTTGCGTCGGGCTTTGACGCCATTTTCTTTACAAGGCGGTGATCCAACTTTGCTTTATACTTTCCGTATGGAATTTGTGCCTCGCTCTCCACCCCCAGCGACGCGGCCACTTCGGCGATAGGCAAAAGCTGTGCCTCCTGTGCAATCTGAATATCCGTTTTCATACTGTTCCCTTTCCCCTTCCCGATTCAATCAAATCGAAGTTCCATGATCGTTCATGTCTCATATTAGCAAATTCCGCGCAGAAAAACAAGGCCGGTTTGACTTTTGTGCGCGGAACGGGTAAAATAATAAAAAAGCGTTCCGGGATGCCGGGGACCCCCCGGCATGCGGGCGCGGAAAAGGGGCATTCTATGAACATCGGGATCATTGCGGACAGCTGCTGCGATTTGACCCCCGCGCTGCGCCGGCTTTTGAAGGTGGATATCGTCAGCCTGACGATTGACGTGGACGGCAAGCAGCACGTGGACAACGAAACGCTGGACACCAAGCGTCTTTTGGCCGAGATGAAGGCCTACAAGGGCGCGCCGGCCACGGCCTGCCCCTCGCCCGAGGCCTATGCCGATGCGATGGAGCAGTATGACGCCTGCTTTGTGGTCACACTGTCCGGCAAACTCTCCGGCAGCTGCAACGCCGCGCGCATCGGGCGCGAGATGCTGCTGGAGCGCTGCCCCGAAAAAAAGATCCACGTAGTGGATTCCGAGAGCGCATCCGCCGGGCAGACGCTGCTGGCGATGCTGCTGCGCGACCGCATCGACAGCGGGTGCGCGTTTGAAACGATCGCCGAGGAGATCACGGCATTTGTCCGGCGCATGCAGACGCGCTTTGTGCTGGAGGATCTCTCCAATCTGGTGAAAAATGGCCGTATCTCGCGCGTGGCGGGACTTTTGGGCGGCGCCCTCGCACTGCGGCCCATCATGGGCGACGACGGCCACGGCGGGATTGTACCCATCGAGAAGATACGCGGCACGCAGAACGCGATGCGCCGCCTGGTGGAACTGATCGCCGATTCCCTGCGCGCGGAAAAGCCCGCCAGCCGCCAGCTGGTGCTGAGCTACTGCAACTGCCCCGAGCGCGCGATGGCGCTGAAAAAGGACCTTTTGGAAAAATGCGCCGCGCTGCGCGAGGTAATCCTGACGCCCACGAGCGGCATATCCACTGTTTACGCGTATGACGGCGGCGTTGTGCTGGCATATTGAGGCAATCCCCAATTCATCATGTTTTAAAAATCGGGCTGGGCCAAGCGGTCCGGGCCGATTTTTTTCGGTGCTTTGATCCTGAAGATAAGATAGAAATTTGATGAAAATGGAAACAACTTCGATACATTCGTCTGGTATAATCGCAGCGTGGTGATTTTTGCGCTCTGCTTTGCATATCAAAATCGCAAAGCAAGCGCAGGGGACAAAACCAAAAACACCGGCGCGCGGGGACGCGCCTGCGCCGATAAGACTGCGCCGGTAAGACCGGGAACGATAAAGGAGGAATATGCGATGAACCGCATTTTGATCGTAGAGGACGAAGTACCCATCGCACAGCTGATCAAGATGAGCCTTGGCCGCGCGGGCTACCGGTGCGAGATGGTGCACGACGGGATGGCGGCAGCGGATAAGATCGAGGAAAACCCCTACGATCTGGTGCTGCTCGATATCATGCTGCCGGGGCTGGACGGCTACGAGCTGCTGGAATATCTGCGCCCGATGGGCACGCCCGTGATCTTCATCACGGCCAAGGGCACCCTGGGCGACCGGGTGCGCGGCCTGCAGCTGGGCGCGGACGACTATATCGTAAAGCCCTTCGAGGTGGCGGAGCTGGTGGCGCGCGTGGAAAGCGTGCTGCGGCGCACCGGGCGCGGCGGCTCGCAGCTGCGCGCGTGGGATGTAACGCTGGATCTTTTATCGCACAGCGTCACGCAGGGCGGCGCCGAGATTTCTCTGACGCCGCGCGAATTCGATCTGCTGGAGCAGCTGATGCGCAACCGCGGCGCGGCACTCTACCGCGACGCTCTGTTCGAGCGCGTGTGGGGCGGCGAGATGGACGACGGCACGCGCACGCTCGATCTGCACATCCAGCGCCTGCGCAAAAAGTTAGGCTGGCAAAACCGCATCAAAACCGTCTATAAAGTGGGCTATCTGCTGGTGTCGGAGGAGGAGGTATGAGCCGCACCCCAAAGGCCGCGCCGGAGCCTTCTGCACGGCAGACCTTGGAGCAAAGCCGCCGGACGGAACCCTCCGCGCAGCAGGCCCCGGAGCAAAGCCGCCGGACGGAACCCTCCGCGCAGCAAACCCCGGATCAAAGCCGCTGGCCGGAACCCTCTGCACGGCAAACCCCGGATCAAAACCGCAGGCCAAAGCACGCCGCGCCGCGCCGCAAGGCATCCTCGCGCGCGAAAAAGCGGAACGCAGCTTCCGAAGTGTCCCCCGAGGTTTCCTCCAAAACGTCCTCCGAGACGTTTTCCGGTGCGTCCTCGAAAACTTCCGGCAAGCCATCCGCCCGGGCATCCGCCAAACAGGCCCCCGGTTCTTCCCAAAGGGCGCAAAAGGCCGGCGCAAAAACGAAAGCCGCCGCGCGAAAAGGCAAAAGGCAAACCGGCGCGCCGGGCTTTGCGCTGAAGCTGACGCTCGTGATGCTGCTGGTGCTGACGCTGGCGCTCTCGCTGGGCGGCACCATGCTTCTGGCCGGCAATTTTTCCGATTCGCTGAACGAGGCCGTGCAGCAGGCCGAGGCGCAGCATCTGCTGCAGTGCTATGCGCTGGAATCCGATTTGCAGGACGTCATCGCCCGCGGCGAGACCGTCACCGACAGCCACCTTGCCCGCTACGGCAGCACGCTGGCCGATTACACGGGCGGGCGCATGGCGGCGCTTTTCTGCGCGCCGGCAGATGAGGACGAAGCCGGCACGGCCGGCATACCGGCAGACGGTCCGGCTTCTCCGGATGGGGACAGCGCCCCTTCACCGGCAAGCGACGGTGCGGCGGTTCCGGCAGGCGACGGTGCGGCGGTTCCAGCAGACGACGGTGCGGCGCCTCCCTCGGATGCCGGCACAGATTCCCCGGAAAATAACAGCCCATATGCCCCGGAAGGCGAAACCGCCCTGCTGCAGGTATACAGCTCGTTCCCCTGGGCGGCGGCAGCGTCCGGGCAGGAGGACGCCTACCGGATGCACCGCACAAACGGCAAAACCTATATGCTGTTCGAAACAAGCGTGCGCGTGGTGGGCGCACCGGCCGTGACGCTTCTTACCGGCCACGACGTCACCGACGTTCTGGCCGCGCGCGACCGGGCGCTGGTGCGCTTTTGGGAAATGGAGCTTGTGGTGCTTGTGTGTGCGGGCGCGGTGATCGCGCTGCTGTCGCGCTGGCTGACGCGTCCGCTCGCGCGGCTGACCGAGGCCAGCGAGAGCATTGCGGCGGGCGCATACGACGAGCGCACCGGCATCACCGGCGGCGACGAGATCGGCGTATTGAGCCGCAGCTTCGATACAATGGCCGCCGCCATCGAGGAAAAGGTGGCCGCGCTGGAGCTTTCGGTGCGCCAGCGCGAGGATTTTATGTCCGCATTCTCGCATGAGCTGAAAACGCCGATGACGGCCGTGATCGGCTTTGCCGACACCCTGCGCAGCGTGCAGTGCGAGCCGGAGGACCAGCGCCGTGCAGCGGGCTACATCTATAGCGAGGCGCGCCGCGTGGAATCGCTCTCGCAAAAGCTGCTGCAGCTGCTGGGCCTTTCGGATACGCCGCCCACGCTCGTGCCGCTGGCGCTGGACGAGATCTTTTTGCGCACCCACAGGGCGCTCTCGCCCTTCATCTCGCCCATCAAGCTCAAGGTGCGGCCCGCGCCCGGCGTGCTNGTGATGGGCGACGCCGATCTGCTGACCGACCTTGTGTATAACCTTGTGTGGAACGCGGTGCGCGCCAAACCCAGGGACGGCTTTGTGCACNTNANATGGCAGTGGGCANACGACGGCGCAGCGGTGGACCTCACCGTGTGGGACACCGGCTGCGGCATCCCGCCGGAGGCCATCGAACGCGTGACNGANCCGTTTTNNATGGTGGATAAATCCCGTGCGCGCGCGGGCGGCGGCAGCGGCATCGGCCTTGCGCTGTGCAAAAAGATNGCCGAGGTGCACGGCGGCGGCCTGCACATCGAAAGCACGCTCGGCGAGGGCTCGGCCTTCACGGTGCGCCTTGCCGCCGCGCCGGGGCAAACGCAGCCGGAGCAGATAACAGCCGCTTCTCCCGCCGCAGAGCAGCCGGAACCGGCAGACNCTGCGCCGCCTCAGACAAGGCAGCCGGAAAACGCCCTGCCGGCGGCAGGGCCGCAGCCAAACNCCCAGCCGTATCCACNGTCTGCGCAGNCGGAGGAGGTNCAGCCGTGAACGAAGAAANACAGCCGCGTCCGGCTGCGCCGGACCCCTCCGNCAGGCAGGGCCGCGAGGNCACGGCCATAAAAACAAACCGGCAGCCGCGCATTCCTTCCCGCAAAATGCTGCTGACGGTATGCACCGGTGTGCTGGTNCTGGNGTTTTCGGCCATTCCGGCGCTGGCGCTGTGGCTGGGCGACGCGCAGCTTCTGNNGCAGCCGCACGAGCGCACCCGGCAGGCGGGCGCGCTGGCNCTGACGAGCGACGATTTNTACCTGACGCGCATCCTGAAAAAAAACAGCCAGCGCGATGCCCTGAACANCGGATATANCAACCTGAACAGTCTGACGAATCCGGTCAATATGAACTGGANCTCCAACACAGAAGTGCTGGAGNTTTTGGATACGGCCTACGGGGCAGGCTTCCTGCCCGAGGAATTGTGGAGCTATTGCAGCGGCCACATCGAGCAGTCGTTCTCCTCCTCCGACCGGCTCGGCTTCCTTTACTATATTGCCTATGGCACGGATGCGGTTTATACACGCTCTGAATATTGCTATACCGTGGGCTTCACCGTAGAAAACGAAACGCAAAAAGTNGTTTCTGTGTATGTGAGCATCCCGCNGGGCTTCGAGCCCCCTGCGCTGCAAAAGCAGGCCATTCTGGAGGCATANCGCGATTATCTGGAGCTNAATGTTTTCGAAGGCTGGGAAGANCCTGCCGACACCTGGTTTGCCGGCAGCGCGCTGTATTCCCCGCGCGCGGAAGTAATGCTCTTNTGCGATACCGGCAGCNATCAGGCGCCCTCTTACAACGGGCCCGTGGTCTCGGTCTACGATCCCACGGGGAATTATTATTACCGCAGCTTTTACTGTCTGAATGCGTCTTCCNTTCCGGAGGAAACCGTGCGCAGCTGGCAGGAATACACGCGCTCGTTCCCCGCAGGGACCGATGTGTGGCACAGGGGCGGCGCCGTGGAAGACGCCGGTGCGGAACTTTTCGCAGGAGGGGAGCCTTTGGGATGAAACGATTTNTTTTGCGGTGCGCGGCACTGCTGAGCCTGGTGCTCTTTTTAGCGGCCTGCGCNCCGAAGCAGGNCCCCGCACCGGAAAACCCGGTGCAAAGCCCNCCCGCGGAGAGTACGCGCGCCGCACTGCCCTTTTCGGTGGGCAGTCTCTATGAGCTGGNCTGGGCAGACTGTACCTCCGGCGTAAATGACGGAAAAGCCTTTTATAAGCTGGAACTGATTCCCTCCACGGAAAATGCCATCGATCCCCCCGAAAGAGGCTACAGCTACCGGATCCTGCGCATCGATTATGAAACGCGCGCGCAGGCCCCGCTTTGCAGCCTGCCGGGCTGCACGCATCAAAGCGCGGATTGCCCGGCGTATATCGGCGGCGGAATGTACTGGGAGTACTTCACGCTCTCGGTCGTGGAAGGGCAGCTGTATTTGCTGCATACGTTCCGTGAGGAGATGCTCGAAGAACACCGCAGCACCGCCACACAGGAACAGACGTTCGTGTGGCTGGACAAGGTGGCCATGGACGGCTCCGGCCGCCNGCGGGCGGCAGAGCTGCCCGCCGGCTGGATGTTGGACAGCAGCGGTTTTCCCGTAACGGACGACGCCGCACTGTACGGACAGTATACCGATTTGAGCGATTATTCCGTGCACGGCGTGCGCGTTGCGCTGGAAACGGGCGAGGCGACCGCATTCTCGTTCGGGCTGGATGACAGTGAGCAGCTGCTTGGCGCATGGGACGGACAATTTGTTCTGCGCCGTTCCGATAACGGGATCCTGCAGACCGCTTATCCGGGCGTGATGACGCCGGAGCAGAGCGAGGTATTCCAAAGCATGTTTGGCAGTCTCTCTCCGCGCAGCCTGCTGCTGTACGACCCCACTGCCGGCACGCGCACCGATTTGAGCAATGCCTTCCTGCAAACCGGGCTTTCCTCGATCCCCTACTATGTATTTCTTCAGCAGGGGAAATTTTACTATATCACCACCGATGAGGCCTATCTTCCGCAAGCCGTCTGGCAGATCGACCTTGCGGGCCGTACCGCCCGCATCCTGGCGGAATTTGCCCCGCCCCTTGATTACGCCTGGCGCACACTGTCCGCGCTGCGGCTCTTCCCTGCCGGCTCGGGCCAATTGGAGCCGTATGTAGAGGGCTATTTTTGGAGCGGACAAAACGAGAGCTTTTTGGTGGATGTGCGCGACGGCTCTGTGCGGGAGATCGGGCTGCGATACCCCGACCCTCGCAATCCCAATGAAACGTACGCCTCGCATCCCCTCGCCCAAACGGACAGCGGCCTCTGGCTTGTACCGGTCGGCTATCGAACATCTTCCATAGATCCCGACCACATGATCTACGCCCTTGCCGCGCCCGAAACGGTGATCACCGGCGTGGGCGAGGTGTATCCCATTGAAATGTGGAGCGATCCGGCACAGGCATTGGGCTGAGCGCCGGGGCAACGATCCGAGACAGAGGAGGTTTGGCTGTGAGCAGGGAAAAACAGCCGCGTTTAGCCGCGCCGGGCTCTTTTGACGGGCGGGGCAGTGAAACCGCGGCCATCAAAGCCGTCCGCGCAGCCGAGGGAAATGCGGCCGGAACCAAAGAAAAGCATCCGCGCGGCTATGCCCGCAAAAAGCTGCTGACGGTATGCACCGGCATACTGGTGCTGGCGTTTTCGGCCATTCCGGCGCTGGCGCTGTGGCTGGGCGATGTTCAGCTGCTGGCCCAGCCGCATGAGCGCACCCGGCAGGCGGGCGCGCTGGCGCTGACGAGCGACGATCTGTACCTGACGCGCATCCTGAAAAAGAACGGCCAGCGCAACACCGCGAACGATTATTACTGGCAAAGCGATTATTACAGCTTGACGAATCCGGACAATATGAACTGGTGCTCCACGCGGGATATGCTGGATCTTCTGGATACGGTATATGAAGCCGGTCTTTTGCCCGAGGAATTATGGAGCTACTGCAGCGGCCACATCGAGCAGGCGTTCACATCGTCCGACCGCCTTGGCTTTCTCTATTATATTGCCTACGATTCGGATGCGGTTTCTGATAACACCGAATACCGCTATACCGTGGGCCTCATGGTGGAAAGCGAATCGCAAAAGATGGTTTCCGTATGTGTGTGCGTGCCGATGGGCTATGCGCCCCCTGCGCTGCAGGCGCAGACCATTTTGCAGGCGTACCGCGATCATCTGGAGCTGGGTATTTTTGAAAACTGGGAAGACCCGGCCGACACCTGGTTTGCGGGCCGTGCGCTGTATTCCCCGCAGGCGGAGGTGATGCTCTCCTGCGAGATCGGCAGCTATCAGGCGCAGGGCTTTCGCGGGTATCCGGTTTCGCTCTCTGAGCCCACGGAGAATTATGATTCCCGCTTTTATTACTGCCTGAATGCGTCTTCTTTTCCGGAGGAAACCGTGCGCAGCTGGCAGGAATACGCGCGCTCGTTCCCTGCGGGGACCGACGTCTGGCACTGGAGCGGCGGCGCCGACGGCGCCGGCGTCGCACTTGTCACAGGAGAGGAGCCTTTGGGATGAAACGATTTGTTTTGCGGTGCACCACGCTGCTGTGTCTGGCATTTTTTCTGACGCTGACGGCCTGTGCGCCGAAGGAGGACCCCGCCACGGATCCCCCGGTACAGAGCCTGCCCGCCGAGGACACGCACACCACACTGCCCTTTTCGGTGGGCAGGCTGTACGATATTGTTTGGAGAAGCTATTCTCCCGGGGTGAATGACGGAAAAGCCTTTTACGAGGTGGAAATGACTGATGTGGATACAACGGACAGGCGGATCTTGCGCATCGATTATGAGACGCGTGCGCAGACCCCGCTTTGCAGCCTGCCGGGCTGCATGCACGAAAGCGCGGATTGTCCGGCATTCCTCGGCGGGACGGATCAGGATCGCTTCTTCCTCACGGTGGTGGAGGGGCAGCTGTATGTGCTGCGTGTTTTTTGGAGCGGGGTCGCCGGTGAATACAGCGCCGCACTGGGGCAAACGAGCGTGTGGCTGGAAAAAGTGGCCATGGATGGCTCCGGCCGCCAGCGGCTGGCAGAGCTGCCTGCAAGCTGGGTGCTGGATAATGGCGGGATGACCGTCTTTCCCGTAACAGACGGCGCGGCGCTGTACGGACAGTACTTCGATACAAGCGACGGTTCCACCCACGGCGTTCGCGTTGCGCTGCAAACGGGCGAGGTCACCTCGTTCTCGTTCGGGCTGGACGATGTTGAAGCGCTGGTCGGCGCATGGGACGGGCAATTCATTCTGCGCCGCTCCAATCAGATGTTCCTGTCTGCCTCCTATCCGGGCGTGCTCACGCAGGAGATCGGTCATCTGTTTGAAAGCGAGTTCGGCGGATCCAGCTACGGAAACAATTTGGTGCTGTACGATCCCACTGCCGGCACCCGCACCGATCTGAACGCCGTCTACGCACAAACCGGGACTTCCGTCATCCCCTATTCTTTGATCATCCAGCAGGGGAAAATATACGAGACCAAGAACGACGATCTGTCCGGGTATCCGCTTCTTCCGCAAATCGTCTGGCAGATCGATCCTGCAACAGGCGCCGCCCGCATTCTGACGGAATTTGCCCTACCCACCGCAGGCGCTTCACGGCGCACACTGTATGCGCACCCGATCTTTCCGGCCGGGCCGGACAGCGAAGAGCCGTATTTGTGGGGCGATTACTGGCAAAAACAGACTGAGGGGTTTTTGCTGGATGTGCGCGACGGCTCGGTGCTGGAGATCGGGCTGCGGTATCGTGACGGCTCGCTCGACACCTTCCCCGTTGCCCAAACGGACAACGGCCTCTGGCTTGTGCCGGTCGATTCTGTTTATCTTCAGGGGCAGACACGTTCCGTCAGCCGCACGGTCTATGCCCTTGCCGCGCCCGAAACCGTGATCAGCGGCGAGGGAGAGGTATATCCCATCCAGATGTGGGATCTTCCGGAGGAAACGCCGGCGTTCCGGAAGACATAGGGATAGGCGCTGCAGCCGCCCGGATATCCGGCGAAAAATAGGAAAAGCCGGCCCGGAGGCGTAAAAAAACGGGAAACGCTTGTTTCCTCTTTTTCTCGATTTTCATGCTTTTTCACGCATTTTCACGTTTTTCATGCCGTTTTTCATGCTTTTTCGCCAAAGCGCTTGACTTTTCAAAATAATACTGTATAATAACCGCAAAGCGATTATTATCGTTGATTTTATGGCGTTCGCCTCGCCCCTTGCGGGGCAACCGGCGAAAATCGCCAATTGTACCGTGAATGCTTGCGCATTCACGGTACAATAAACCGCAAAGCTCCCTGTTTGCCCGCGTGCAGATGGGAAGCGCCATATCAGCCATGATAGAGGCGCGGCTGTCAAAAGTACCCCCGGCATCCCGGCAGGCACCGGCGGGGGAAAAGGGGCAGCTGCCGAAGCGTTTGCACCGTGCTTTGAGGGGCGGACGCTGGGCCGTCGGAGAAGATCCGCCGGACTGTCACGAAAGTGGAGAGCTGTCATCGCTGCCCCGCATAAAATGCGCTCGCAGCCATGACTTCGGCCATGGCTGCATTTTTTATCGGGAGCGGCCGCAAAGGGCTTTTGCGGTGAAAGTGCGCCCCGGATGCCCACCGCGGCGTGTGCGGCAGCGCGGCCTCAAACCCGCGCGCCGCGTACATCCGGCGGGGCCGTCCGAACCGTTCTTTTGCCGCGGGCCCGCTGCCGCTTCCCGGAAAGGAGCGCACAGCGTTGAACAGAAAAAGCATCGTTACCCTTGCGGCAGTGGCCGCCGTGCTGGTGATGGCCCTTGTGGTGGCCTTCAGCGGCATCGAAACCGCCGCCACCTTCTGGGCCCTCGTGCCGCCCATCGTGGCCATCGGCCTGGCCCTCATCACCAAGGAGGTGTATTCCTCCCTCTTCATCGGCATCACAGTGGGCGCGCTGCTGGCCTGCGGCGGCTCGCTGGCGGGCATGGTGAACCACGTGGTGATGAACGGCATCATCACCGCCGTTCAGGATACCGCCGGCATCTTCCTCTTTTTGGTGATCCTGGGCGCCATTGTGGCCCTCATCAACAAATCCGGCGGGTCGGCCGCCTTTGGACGCTGGGCCGAAACCCACATCAAAAGCCGGGTGGGCGCGCAGCTGGCCGCCTTTGTGCTGGGTGTGCTGATCTTTATCGACGATTACTTCAACTGCCTGACCGTGGGCAGCGTGATACAGCCCGTGACCGACAGCCACCGCATTTCCCGCGCAAAGCTGGCCTACCTGATCGATGCCACCGCCGCGCCGGTGTGCATGATCGCCCCCATCAGCAGCTGGGCGGCGGCAGTGGCCTCCTACACCGAGGGGACGGGGCTTTCGGGCATCGAGCTGTTCGTCCGGGCGATTCCCTATAATTTCTACTCGCTGCTTACCTTTGTTTTCGTCATCACGCTGGTGCTGCTGGGGGCGGATTATGGCCCCATGGCAAAACACGAGCGCAATGCCATCGAAAACGGCGACCTTTTTTCCACCGACGAACGTGTGGACGAGCTGACGGCCGAACACAACCCCCGGGGCCGGGTGGCGGATCTTGTTCTGCCCATCCTCGTGCTGGTGATCGTCTCGGTGATAGGGCTCGTCTATGTAGGCGGCTTTTTTGGGACGGACATCTGGGGCGGCGGCGAATGTACAGGCGATTTTGTTGCCGCCTTCGGCAACACGGACGCGGTTGTCGGCCTGCCCTGGGGCGCGATCCTCGCACTGGTATTGGTGATCCTCTACATGCTGGCCCGCAGGCTTGTTACCTTCAAGGAGGCAATGGACTGCATTCCGCAGGGCTTCATCGCGATGGTCCCGGCCATTACCATCTTAACGCTGGCCGCCTCGCTGAAAAACATCTCGAACGATCTGCTCGGCTCGGCTTTGTATGTTGAGGCGCTGATGCAGAACGCAGCGCCCGGCCTTGCCCGGCTGCTGCCGGCTGTCATTTTTGTGGTGGGTTGCCTGCTGGCCTTTGCCACCGGCACCAGCTGGGGTACCTTCGGCATTTTGATCCCAATCGTCTCGCGGATGTTTGCCCCCACCGACCCGATGCTCTACATCGGCATTTCCGCGTGCCTTGCCGGTGCAGTCTGCGGCGACCACTGCTCACCCATCAGCGATACCACCATCATGTCCTCGGCGGGCGCGCGCTGTGTGCATGTGCTGCATGTCTCCACCCAGATTCCGTATGCGGTGACGGTGGCGGCAGTCAGCTTCCTCTGCTTTGTGCTGGCCGGCTTTGTGCAGAACGCCGTGGTCTGCCTTGCGCTGGGCGCGGCGTTGATCGTGGGCTTTCTCTTCTTCATGCGCAGCCGCGCGCGGGCAAAGCATCCCGCCGGGCGTTGAAGCACTGTCCGGCGCCGGTCTATCCTCAAAAATATCAGACGGGCCTCCGTTCCTTTTTTGGGAGCGGCGGCCCGCTTTATTTTGTTTGGTTCTTCTTTGTTTGAACTTGCATGGAAACGACGCCGGTAAAAGAAAAGCAAACCGTACTCTTTTCTGCCCTGCATGCACCGGCCGGCTCCTTCGTCCCGGCGTGGGCGCAAAATCCCTGGAGCATCCACAAAAACCCTCCTTGACAACCGCTACAAAAAAATTTTTCTTCCCCTATTGACAAACGCCCCAAAGCCTGATACTATATGATGCATAGTATGCATTGCATAGTATTTATGATGCAGCTTCCCCTCCGCCTTGCTGTGAGGGGACGCTGCGAAAGGAGCGGATAACTATGGATGTCCAGCGCAAAAAAGGGCTGCTGGATGTATGTGTGCTGGCGGTGCTGCAGCGCGGGCCGTCTTATGGGTACAGGATCGTCCGGGATGTATCGGCGTGCATCGCGGTGTCGGAATCCACGCTGTACCCCATTCTGCGCCGGTTGGAGGCGAACGGCTCTGTCACCACCGAAACGCAGGAGCACAACGGCCGCACGCGCAGGTATTACGCCATCACCGATATGGGCCGCGCGCGCATCCGGACGTTTTTAAACGAATGGGAAGAAGTAAAGCGCATTTACAGCTTTATTGAGGAAATCGCCGCGTCAGGCGGAACCGCCGCAGCAGATGGAACCGCTGCGGCAGGCGAAATTGTTGCGACAGGTGGAATTGCTGTGGCAGGGGAAGCTGCTGCGATAAGCGAAACTGCTGCGACAGGCGGAACCGCCCCTGCCGCAGCGCGCACAGAGGCCGATTCCGGCATTGGCATTTTGGAACGAGAAGAAACGGAGGAAGCATGATGAACAAAGCAGAATTTTTAAGCGCGCTGGAGCAGGCGCTTTTGGCGCTGCGCCCCGAGGACAGGCAGCAGGCGCTGGACTACTACGCGGAAATGATCGAGGACGGCGTGGAAAACGGCGCCTCGGAGGAGGAGGTTGTCGCGACCTTTGACGCGCCCGGGCAGATTGCGGCGCAGCTTTGCGCCGAATACGGCATGATGCAAAGCACCGCCCGCGCGCGGGAATACGAGCCGGAGCAGCCGCGGGAATACGCGCCAACGGGGGAGGTGCACACCGCAGCAATTCAGCTGCGCGATGTCCGCGTGCGCGTTGTCCCCTCGCCCGACGGCCGTCTGCGCGTGCGGTTTACCCCGCTTGAGGGCGAGCAGGTGACAGCACAGGAGGCGGACGGCGTATTCCAGTTCATCCACCGGCCTTCCCTGTTCAGCACGAACGGCTGGTTCGTCATCTTCAGCGGCCGGCGTGAGGCTGTGGTGGAGCTGCCGCGCGGCTTTGCGGGCACTGTGTGCGTAAAAACAACAAATTCCGGCATCGACGCGGCCGATCTGGCGCTGGAGGGTGAATTGCAGCTCGTCACCAGCAATTCCGGCATCTGTGTGCAGCGCTGCCGGATCGAAACGCTGCGGGCAAAAACCTCCAACAGCGTCATCTTCCTCACGGATGCCGAGGGCGCGGTATGCGAGGCGGTGACAAAGAACGCGCACATCGATGCCGAGCGCTGCGCCTTCAGCCGCCTGATCGGACAAACCAAAAACGGCAGCATGAACCTGACCGATACACACGGGGACATCTGCGACTGCACCACAAGCAATGCCAGCATGACCGCAACGTATTGCCGGTTTACCGAGGATTGCCAGCTGCGCACCAGCAACGGCAAGATCCGCGTGGAAGCCCTGGAGGCGCCGGACATCGTTCTGGAAACCTCGAACGTATCCATCAAGGGCACCGTGCAGGGTGCCGAGGACGATTACGCCGTCACCAGCCGCACCAGCAATGCGGGCAACAAGCTGCGCGATACCTCCGGCGCAGACCGTCCCTGCCGTCTGCGCGCCATTACCAGCAACGGCAAGATCGACCTTTGCTTTGCGGGCAAAACGCTTTGATTCTCACTTTCCACTCCTAAAAGCACACCGGCGCAGCCATTTCGGGCCGCGCCGGTGTGCTTATTTTCTAATTTCCTGATTCGATTCCAATTCACATTTCCCATCCAAAATTATGAATTGTGAATTAAGGAACCTCTGAATAAATCCCCGGGCGCATCTCGACGGCAAATTTTCCGCCTGTCTTTGCATCAAAATCTTGAAATACACCAAGTATTTCTGCAATTTTGATGCTTCGACAGTCGAAAAATTTGCTCGCCGATCTGACCCGTTGATTTAATCAGAGCTTCCTTAAAACACCTCACCCCGCCTCACCGGCGGTGTTCGCGAACTGGCTCTGGTACAGCTCGGCGTAGAAGCCGCCGCGCGCGAGCAGCTCCTCGTGTTTGCCGGTTTCGACGATATCGCCGTCCTTCATCACAAGAATCATGTCCGCGTCGCGGATCGTGGAGAGGCGGTGCGCGATGATGAAGCTGGTGCG
Source organism: Subdoligranulum sp. (assembly GCA_014799685.1). Classification (GTDB taxonomy): domain Bacteria; phylum Bacillota; class Clostridia; order Oscillospirales; family Ruminococcaceae; genus Ruthenibacterium. The sequence continues at coordinate 25,022 of JAAVHN010000008.1, forward strand.
CCCTTCCATCAGGCGGTCCATCGCGCGCTGGATCAGTACCTCGGTGCGCGTATCGACGCTGGAGGTGGCCTCGTCGAAGATGAGGATCTTCGGCTCGGAGACAATCGTGCGCGCAATCGTCAAAAGCTGCTTCTGGCCCTGGCTGATGTTGCTTGCCTCCTCGTTCAGCACCGTATCGTAGCCGTCGGGCAGCGTGCGCACGAACCTGTCCACCTGCGCGGCCTTCGCGGCGGCCAGCACCTCATCGTCCGTGGCCGAAAGCCGCCCGTAGCGGATGTTCTCGCGGATGGTGCCGTTATACAGCCACGTATCCTGCAGCACCATGCCGAACTGGTCGCGCAGGTCGTTGCGGGCAAACTGGCGCAAATCGTACCCGTCCACCAGCACCGCGCCCTCGCTCACATCGTAGAAGCGCATCAGCAGCTTTACCATCGTGGTTTTGCCCGCGCCCGTGGGGCCGACGATAGCCACCTTCTGGCCGGGCCGGATGATCGCAGAGAAATCGTGGATAATCGTCTTTTCGGGCACATAGCCGAAGTGCACATGCGCGAACGTCACCTCGCCGGTGATCAAATCGCCGGAGAGCGGCTGCGCGGGGTCGGGCGTTTCCTCGGCCTCGTCGAGGAACTCGAACACGCGCTCGGCGGCGGCCGCCGTCTGCTGCAGCACGTTCGAGATATTGGCGATCTGCTGGATGGGCTGCGTGAAATTGCGCACATACTGGATGAACGCCTGGATGTCGCCCACCGTGATGGATCCGTTCAGCGATAAAAAACCGCCCAGAATGCAGATGCCCACATAGCCGAGGTTGCCCATCAGGTTCATCAGCGGCATCATCATGCCGGAGAGGAACTGGCTCCTCCACGCCGAATCATACAGCTTCTCGTTGATCGCGTTGAACGTCTCGATGCTCTTTGCCTCGCCGTTGAACGCCGTCACCACCAGATGGCCGCCGTACATCTCCTCCACATGGCCGTTGGCGTTGCCAAGATATGCCTGCTGCTTTTGGAAGAACGGCTGGCTGCGCTTGACGACGCCTGTCACAACAAAGAGGCTGAGCGGCAGGATGCACAGCGCCACCAGCGTCATCAGCGGGCTGATGGAGAGCATCATGATGAGCACGCCCACAAACTGCGTCACGCTCGTGATGATCTGCGTCATGCTCTGGTTCAGCGTCTGCGTCACGGTGTCCACGTCGTTCGTGATGCGGCTTAATACCTCGCCGTTCGGCACGCGGTCAAAGTACGCGAGCGGCATGCGGTTGATCTTCCGGCTGATGTCCCTGCGCATACTGTAGCTGATGCGCGTGGAGACGCGCGTCATGATCCAGCCCTGAATGGCGGAGAAGGACGCGGACACCACATAGATGCACGCGAGGAACAACAGGATGCGGCCCACGGCGGTGAAATCAATGCTGCCCGTGCCGGTGAGCTGGGCGATCACGCCCTCGAACAATAGGGTCGTCGCGTTGCCGAGGATCTTCGGCCCGACGATGGAAAAGATCTGCGCGGCCACGGCAAAGAGCATTACCACCACGATGGCGGGCAGATATTTGCCGAGATAGGCGATCAGCTTGCGCATGGTGCCCTTGAAGTCCTTGGCCTTTTCGCCGGGCATCATGCCGCGCGGGCCGCCGCGCCCCATCGGGCCGCGTGGGCCGCGCGGGCCCGGCGCCGGTGCGCCCTGGGGTCTGGATGTCGATTCCGCCATTATGCCAATTCCTCCTTTGAAAGCTGGCTCTCCGCGATCTCGCGGTAGGTGGGGCAGGTTTGCAGCAATTCTTTGTGCGTGCCGATGCCGGCCACGCGCCCCTCGTCGAGCACCACGATCTGCTCGGCGTACATGATGGTGGAAACGCGCTGCGCCACGATGAGCACGGTCGCATCCCCCGTATATTCCTTCAATGCCTTGCGCAGGGCTGCGTCCGTCTTGAAATCGAGCGCGGAGAACGTATCGTCAAACAAATACACCGGCGCTTTCTTCACGAGCGCGCGGGCGATGGAAAGCCGCTGGCGCTGCCCGCCCGAGACGTTCGTGCCGCCCTGGCTGATCTCGGTGGCAAAGCCGTCCGGCAATTCGTCGATGAATTCCGTCGCCTGCGCCACCGCGGCGGCCTCGCGCAGATCGGCGTCCGGGGCGTTCTCGCCGCCGTAGCGCAGATTGGAATTGATGTCGCCGCTGAACAGCATCCCCTTTTGCGGCACATAGCCGATTGCGTCGCGCAGCTCGCTCTGCGGCAGTTCCCGCACGTCGATGCCGTCGAGCGTGACGCTGCCCTCGGTGGCGTCATAAAAGCGCGGAATCAGGTTGATCAGCGTCGATTTGCCGCTGCCCGTCGAGCCGATAAAGGCCGTCGTCTGGCCGGGGCGCGCCGTAAAGCTGATGTGTTCGAGCACGTTTTCGTCCGCGCCCGCATAGCGGAACGATACGTCGTGGAATTCGATCACGCCCTCAAGCTGCTCCGGCAGGTGTTTGGGCTGCGCGGGATCCTTAACGCTGCTCTCGCATTCCAGCACGTCCGCGATGCGCTCCGCCGAGACGGACGCGCGCGGCACCATCACAAAGATCATGCTGATCATCAGGAAACTCATGATGATCTGCATCGTGTACTGGATAAACGCCATCATGTCGCCCACCTGCATGGTCGCATCGGCGATCTGGTGCCCGCCGACCCACACGATGAGCAGCGACACACCGTTCATCACAAGCATCATCACGGGCATCATCATCGCCATGGCGCGGAAGACGAACAGGTTGTTGTCGGCCAGTTCCCGATTGGCCTTGTCGAAGCGCTCCTCCTCGAATTTCTGCGTCGCAAACGCGCGGATGACCATCATGCCGGAGAGGTTTTCGCGGCTGACGAGGTTCAGCTTATCGACAAATTTCTGCATGATCTTGAAGCGCGGCATGGCAATGGACGCGATGATGCCGATCATGCCCAGAATGATAACGACCGCCAGCACGATGATCCACGACATGCTGCTGCTCTTGCCCAGCGCCATGACCGCGCCGCCGATGCCGATGATCGGCGCATAAATCATTGTGCGCAAACCCATCGACACCATACCCTGAATCTGCATCACGTCGTTGGTGCTGCGCGTGATGAGGCTGGCCGTGCCGAAGCGGTCGAACTCATTGTTCGTAAAGCTTGTCACACGGGCGAAGATATCGCGGCGCAAATCGCGCGCGATCCCTGCGCCCATGCGGCTGCCGCAAAAGCCCACGCTGATGGCGCACACCGCCAGCAGCAGCGCCAGCGCCAGCATCATGCCGCCCGTACGGAAGATGTAGCCGGTCTGGATCGCGTCCGTATCCGCGCCGAGCTGCGTGTAGAAGCCCTTGACAAATACCGCCGCCATCTGCTGCTGCATGCTCTCCGGCGTGGCGGCGGCCGTCCGGATGGCATTGTCGATCTTCTCGCGCGGCATCTGCGCCAGCACCGGCAGCAATTCGCCCAAACGCTCCATGTCCATGGAGCGCGTCTCGCTGTTCCCCGCCCCGATGTTCTGTCCGCTCTGTGCGGCCATATCGCTGACAAACTGCATAAAGGCATAGGAGGCCCGGCCAAACGCGCCGTCCAGCCGCGCCCGCGTCTCTTTGTCGAGCGCGGGGTCGATGCGGAAAGCCGCCTGCTCCGCCGCACCCGGCCACTCATTCTGGAACTCCTGCCATGCAGCGGCGTCCAATGTCTCCGCGCTCGCGGGCTGGTAGCTTTGTTCGGCCAGCGCGCGATCCACATCGTTCATAAAGGTCTCCATCAGCTGCAGCCCTTCGGCCGAGATCGCGCGCGGCGCGGCCTCCTCAATGCCGCCCTGCTGGATACCGACGTTGACAAGGCTGCTCATCAGGTTCGGCAGGTTCAGATCCACCGCCGCCTGGCAGAACATCAGCACCACCATCGCCAGCGCGAAGCCGAGATAGGGTTTTAAATAGCGCTTCAATCGCAGCATACTNTTCATCACACTCCTGTTTTTCCCACGGGCGGGTTCCCGCGGGGNATTTGTNTTTTGATTGGGCGGGATGCATCCCGCCGGGGACTGTTTTTGATCTGGCGGGCGGGTTCCCGCCGGGGGACGACNTTCGGTTCGGGAAACTGCTCCNGCCNGGGATCGGTTTCGGTTCGGCGGGCTGCTCCCGCCAGGGGATCGCTCCGGATTGGACGGGCGGTCAGTGTGCCAGGCGCCATTCCGGNGAAANCCGCATTTAAGGGGACGGCGGNTCCTCACCGGCTTCTTTGGCCGCCTCGTTCAGCGCGTCGGCCAGCTCGCCCAGCAGCTGCAGCAGCAGGTTCATATTCTGCTTGCCCACACGCTCGACCGCCTGCGATAAAACGCCGCTGAAACGCCGGAACGCGATGTCCATCTCGCGCTGCCCCGCCTCGGTGAGGCGCAGGCCCGTGACGCGCCGGTCGGCCGGGTCGGCCACGCGCTCCACAAAGCCCTTTTCCTCCAACACCGTAACGCGCTGGCTGAGCGCGGGCAGGCTCTGGTGCATCGCAAAGGCCAGCTCCGACAGCGTCACCNGCTTTGCGGATGGCGCCGCNGGTTCGGCGTTTGCCGCCGCTTCACCCGGCGCGGCGGGTTTGCCCGGCGCGGCGCTTTCACCCTTCGATGGAATTTCACACTGCGCCNCAGATTCGGCTTTTCCCANGGATTCGCACGGCATTCCGGGTGCGCACAATGCCGCGCCTTCGCATNGCATCTCCGTTNCGCACGCGGGGTGCTTTCCCCTCCCGCCGGAAAGGCGGGCAAGCGCGAACAGTGTGCCAAACTGGGATTTGTTCAGCTTTTTGCTGCGGCTCACATTTTCCCACGCCTTNCGCATCCGCTCCATCTGACGAAAGATCTCGTCCAGCTCCNGATTCGACCCCCGCATATACGCTCCCTCTCTTCACAAATTATTCAGAATTTTAATTGTTAAAACTCTNAATGGTTAAGATGCTTAATAAAATATAGCACAGCCCCTCTTGCTTGTCAAGAGGGGCTGCAAAAATTTCTGATTCAAAAAANTTCGCCGGATCTCTTTCCCGGGAAGCAAGCCAACGCCTTTATAAAACGTATCCCTTTATAAAAACTCAACCTTCCGCCGGATACCCTTCTGTTCCGGCGCCTCCCCATCCAGCAGCCCATAGGCGCGGTACAGCGTGAGCAAATTCTGATACACCATCCGGTTGCCCATCATCTGCCGGTAGGTGGCTGTTTTTTCTTTGCCCTGTTCGCGCAGACGGCGCATGGCTTCGTCCGTCTGCGCGTGGTTCTCCTGCACGGCGGCCAGCATTGCTTCAAATGCGGCCAGGCGCTCGGCCTCGTTCATATCCATCTTCCTTTCCTGCAGAAAGCGGCAGCCCCGCTGCCTTCTGCGCNCGGAGCTGCCGGAAAAAACTGTAAAACCAAATGGGGCGCGGCCCCAAAAAGCGGAAATCTTCGAAAGCAGAATGCCTGCANAGCGCCGCCTGCTGAAAGNCCCTCTCCGCAGGTGAACATGAGCCCTTACTCGTGCCGGATGGCCTCCAGCGCCGAGATCTTCACCGCGCGGTTGGCCGGNGCGATGCCGGAGAGCAGCCCCACCACCGTTGCGAAGCACAGTGCCACCAGCAGCAGCCACACCGGCACATCCGAAATATTGCCCACGCCNCCCATNCCGCCCATGCCGAACAGCGCGCCGACATCGAGGTTTGCGATCTCCATGCTCACCTCGATGCCAATGCTCGTCAGCCAGCCGATGATGGCCTGCATCCAAACGGTGAAATTGTTCAGCACNGCGCTGATGAGCAAGCTGAGCGCGCAGCCGACCACGCCGCCCAAAAAGCCGATGAGGCCGGATTCGATGAGGAACATCTGCCGGATCTTCGAGAGCTTGCAGCCCAGCACCTTCATTACGCCGATCTCTTTNGTGCGCTCGTAGATGGCCATCGTCATGGTGTTGGCAATGTTGAGCGCAGCCACCAGAAGCGACACCGCCGCAAGGCCGCCCAGCATCATCTGGCCGGACGCCACCTGCTTTTGCATGTCCTCGCGGTACTGCGACATCGACCATGTTTCGTAGCCGATNTCTTNGATNGCCTCNTCCACGGCGGCAACGTTGTTCACGTTNTCCACCTTCACNTACACCTGNTCGTAGCCTTCCACCTTGGTGCNGCCGCTGCNGCCGCNGANCCANACNNNGCTNCCNCCGCCGGAGTTCTTCGAGAGNTTTTTGTACTCCTCCTCCAGCCGCTTCATATCNTCGATGNTCATGATGATGCCGCTGGTGCCGTCCTTGGAATAGTCCGTGNGCATCACACCCACGACAACGAGCTCGTAATCCCGCGTTTTGGGGTTGCCCTGCTCGTCGTAATCGTAGACCATCTGCATGGTCAGTTTTTCCTGNGTGATNTCGAAAAACGGCGGCTTGATGACGTTGCCGTTCTCGTCNGTCTCCTTCCAGCGGTAGCGGTCCGGGTTGCGCCAGCTCTTGCGGGTATCCTCAAATTCGTAGGCCGCATCTTCTCCCACAAGAACGGGGATCTTGTTGCGGCCCACCGACTGGCCGTTCAGATATTCGCCGCTCACAAGCTCGATGCCCATCGGCTCGATGGCGCTGATCTCCATACCGATGGTGTTCCACATATACATGGAGTACCGGTCTTTTTTGCCCGCGACGAGGTTCGCATTCATATTCTGGAACCGGTACATCGGCGTAGCGGCCACAACATTGGGCATGTTGTTCATCTGCTCCACCATCTTGTCGTCCAGCGCGGGCGTATCGGGGTTGTTGGAATAGCTGTACACCTGAATCTGCGTCAAATCGTTCCAGGTGGACAGCATCTCATCGGTGCGGCGGTTGGTTGCGATGCCCAGCGAGATCATCACAACGATGGCGCAGGTGCCCACGACGACGCCGATGATCGTCAGCGCCGTGCGGCCCTTGCGGCGGCGAAGGTTATCCGTGCTGAGCTTCAGCAGATCAGATATCTTCATCGTCGTCCTCCGTCAGCTGTGCGGCCTTCTGTTTCGCCTTTTTCTTCTTGATGATGAAGAACGCGGCTCCGCCGCCGGCGGCCAGCACGCCCAGAACGATCAGGATCCAGCCCCACACGGGCATGCCGGTATTTTCCTCGGGCATCACGTCGATATCGCCGAAATCCCCGGGATAGAAATCGTCCATGCCGCCCATGTACATTTCTTCCACCGTGATGGTGAAGTCCTGCGTCAGCTCTTTGATGTTGCCCTTTTCATCCTCGTAGGTGATCGTGAGCAGCGCGCTGATGTTGCCGGCCTGCGAGGTCTGGATCGTGAAATCGGCCGAGCTCTCGGAACCGGACTGTACATTGCCGATATACTGGTTGCCCTCGGTGGTGGTGATGCCCTCGCCCGTAATTTCAGCCGAGACATTGTAGATGGTGCCCTTGCCCTTATTGACGAACGAGACATAGGCATAGCCCTCCTCGCCCATCGAGAGGTACTCGGGCAGGTCGGTGCGGGAAATTTCAAAGCGTTCGGGCTGCGTGACGGGCACGGTAACGCTCATCTGGTCGGCCGGCGCCGCGCCGCTTGCCGCCGTACCGGACACGCTGACATTGATGGAGTAGCTGCCGCTCGGCGCGACGGCGCTGGCGTTCAGCTCAAATGTCACCTGGCGGGACGCGCCCGGCGCCAGATCGCCCACATAGATCATTGTGCTGCCGCTGGAGGCCGTGAACTGCTCGGGCGGCGTGATGATGACTTTTACATTTTCAGCGCCCGCGTACTTCGCCGGGGCCAGCACGTCGACTGTCAGCGTGAAATCGCGCCCCGCCTCCACGCTGCCGCCGCCATAGCTGGCGGAGGTGAGCACGAGGGCGGAATCCTTGGGTTCCTCCACGGTGTCGGCGTCGTAGCACTGGCTGATGGCCTGCTTGACGGAAACGAGCGGCAGCGGATAGGTGTATCCGCTGCAGGAAATATCGAGCGCCAATTCGTTCTCTCCGCCGCGGTAGGTAATATCGTTCAGAATGATCCCGTATTCCAAGCCATTTGCCGTTACTTTTTCCGGTGTAATGGTGGTCGTGGTAATATCGCCCAGCGAAGGGGAGGCAAAGCTGGAGGTGGAAGTCACCTTAACATTGATGCCCATATTCTGCGCGATGGTCGTTTTTTGCTCCTCATTGTCCGGCGCGATGCGGGAATCCACCACAGCAACGATGATGCGGCACTTCTGCCCCGGTTCGATGCGCTGCAGTTCCCGACCGGAGCTGTCCATAACGGTATAGCCCGTAACAGTGAGGCTCCCACTGGAAAGCGCTGTTTCGGAAGGAAGCGGCGGATCGCTATTATCATTGCCGTCCTCCGCCCACGCGGGCACAGCCAGCGCCGTGAACAGCAGTGTCACGGCAAGCAGCACGCCAAATTTTCGCAAAATTGCTTTTGTTTTGTTTTTCATAGGTCTGTACTCCTTCTCACACGGATTTCGTTTGGGCTTCCTGCGGTGTCTTTGCCTGCTGCACCGTTTCGGCCGGCTGCGCGGCGGCTGGCGGTGCGGCGGGCTTTCCTGCCGCCCGCTGCGCTCCCGCAGGCGGCTTTTCCGCCTGTGGCTTTCCCCCCGCCTGCCGCACATCTGCCGTTTGCTCTTTTTGCGGCGCCGCGTGCTTTTTATTCTTCGGCGTTTCGTCCTCTGTCACGGTCGTCTCCGGCTCGGCGATGTCGCCGCTGACAAGATCGCCGAACAACTGCCTGCGATTTTGCTCCTTTTCGGTGTCGCTCAGCAGCACGTTTTCCAGCACGCGGCCGTCCTTGATGGTAACGATGCGGTCGCCGCAATTGGCAAGCTCGCGCTCGTGCGTTACCATCACGAATGTAATGCCGTATTCCTTCGCCATCTCCAGCATCGTATACAGCACCTGCCGCGAGGTGTTGGAATCGAGGTTGCCCGTCGGTTCGTCCGCAAAAATCACCTTCGGCTTTGCGGCAAAGGCGCGCGCAATGCCCACGCGCTGCTGCTGGCCGCCGGACATCTCGGTGGGCTTGTGCTTTGCGCGGGCGAGCAGGCCCATCTTTTTCAGCTCGGCGCGCGCGATTTTCTCGCGCTGCTTTTTCGGCATACCCTTGAACATCAGCGGCAGCGCGACATTTTCGGTGGCCGTCAGCGCGGGCAGCAGGTTGTAGCTTTGGAAGATGAATCCCAGATGCTGCTGCCGGAATTCGGCAAGCTCGTTTTCGCTCATCGCGGAAACGTCGTGCTTTCCGATCAGCACCCGGCCTTTCGTCGGCTTTTCCAGCCCGGCCAGCTGATTGAGCAGCGTCGATTTGCCGCTGCCGGACGAGCCGACGATGCAGCACATCTCTCCCTCGCCGATCTCCAGACAGATGTCGTTCAGCGCGATCACCTTTTCCTTGCCCACGCGGTACACCTTGCGCAGATTTTGCACCTTGATGATTGGTGTCACGAAGCGCATTCCCCCCTCTGTTTTACTCTATCTTACCGGGAACTTCTTAAATATTTTCTTTCTAACTCTTAATATTATCTTACAATTCGGCAGAGATTGCAACCCGCCCCGCAAAAAGGTTTGCATCCGACGGATTTTGCTGCTACAATACCTGTAAAAAGTATGACTGTTCTCTTGCCGCTATTTGCCGAAAGCCGGAGCCGTCCGCAGTGCCCGGCGCAGCGGCGGCAGCAATCCAAAAAAGGAGACACCATGAGGATCATCATCGTCTGGCTGCTGGCCATTTTCTTTCTGATCGACAGCGTTCTGCGCGGGCTGCGCTCCAACTTCAACACCGGCGTGCTGATGGTGTACTGCATCACGGCCGCGCTGTGGATCTACGCCATCTTCCACAAACACATCGACGCATTCTGCGCCCACGGTGTGGGGCGCGTTTTGAAGATCCTGTTCTTTTGCGGCTGCGCCGTTTTTGCGGGGCTGCTGGCGTTTGTGGCCGTCAGCGGCTATGCCAACACCGCAAACCGCGATGAAAAGGCCGTGATCGTGCTGGGCGCGGGGCTGCGCGGCACGCGCGTATCCAACGTGCTGGAGCGCCGTCTGATCGCCGCCTATGATTACTATCAGGAAAACCCGAACGTCGTGATCGTCGTCACCGGCGGGCAGGGGCCGGGTGAAGACATCCCCGAGGCGCAGGCCATGAAGGCCTGGCTGGTGGAACGGGGCGTCCCGGCCGGGCAGATTCTGGAGGAGGACAAGAGCACCTCCACCGAGGAAAATTTCCGCTTTGCGCGCGCGATCCTGGAGGCAAACGGCTTTGATGCCGGCGCGCCCACCGCCTATGTAACCAACGCGTTCCACTGCTACCGCGCGGGCAGATACGCCGCGCTCACCGGCTTTTCCGATGCGCACGCCGTGCCCGCGTCCATCAGCGCATCCTCCATCCTCTCGTGCTATCTGCGCGAGGTGATGGCCGTGCTGTACTACTGGGTGTTCCGCGCATAGGGCATCCGTCATAAAGCATAAAGCCGCCGCCCGGATGATTCTTGTACATGGGCCCTTTGCGTCCCCCGGCAAAGCATCCGCGGCGGGAGCCTGACGCACAAAGCGCAGCACACCAAAGCGCCGCTTAAACATATAAACGAACCGAACGGCAAAAATATTTCACCGGATGACAAAACTTGTCCGCTTTCACAGCCTTTTCACAGTTTTGCGGCGGGGCGCGGCTTTTTCGGCAGCGCTCTGCTTCTTCGTCCGCCGCGATTTCCGGTACAGTTTCGGCGTCTTTCTGTTTTTGCCCATTTTGTTTTCTGCGCTGCCTGCGTCTTCCCGGCCTTCTTTCCGCGCCTGCATTTCGCCGTTTTCCCGCGCTTCCCCGCCGCTTGACAAGCCATCCGGCAAATGCTATCATTTTTTATGAAAAATCGCGAAAATCCCACAGTAAGGGAGTGTTAGCTTGCTTTTCACCTCGTGGCAGTATCTTGCCTTTTTGGCCCTGATCTGTGCTTTCTATTATTTGTTGCCGCAAAAGCTGCGCTGGGTGCTGCTTCTGGCCGCCAGCTATTACTTTTATATGCAATGGAACGCGCCGCTTGTGCTCCTAATCATGGCCAGCACGCTTGTCTCCTACGGCGCCGCGCTGCTGATCAGCCGCACGCAAAGTACGGCCCTGCGGCGGCTCTTTCTCTGGCTGGGCGCCGGCTTTCATCTGGCAGCGCTTTTCTATTTTAAATACTTCAACTTTTTTGCCCGCAATCTCAGCACAGCGCTGCGGCTGGCGGGCATCTCCGGCCTGAGCTTTGAACGGGACATCCTGCTGCCCGTGGGCATCAGCTTTTATACGTTCCAGACGCTGTCTTACATCGTGGACGTCTACCGGGGCAAATATCCGGCCCAGCGGCATCTGGGGCACTATGCGCTGTATGTCAGCTTTTTCCCGCAGCTGGTTGCCGGCCCCATTGAGCGCGCGGGCAATCTGCTGGGGCAGCTGCGCGCGCCGCACACCGCGCGGCCGGAAAACTTTTCCTGCGGGCTGCGCATGATCTGCTGGGGCTTTGTGAAAAAGGTGTGGCTGGCAGATGTGCTGGCCAGATACGCCGACAGTATTTTTTCTGAGGCTGCTCTCGGCAATTTCACGCCGATGGGCGCCCTGCTTGCCGCTGTGATGTTCGCGTTTCAGCTGTACTGCGATTTTTCCGCCTATTCCGATATCGCCATCGGCAGCGCGCTGCTGCTGGACATTCGCCTGACGGAAAATTTCCGCGCGCCGTTTTTTGCCCGCAGCACGCGGGAGCTGTGGCGGCGCTGGCACATCACGCTCTCCAGCTGGCTGACGGATTACGTCTACATTCCCCTCGGCGGCAGCCGCGTTTCGCTGCCGCGGCACATTTTCAACCTGCTGTTCACCTTTTTGCTCAGCGGGCTGTGGCACGGGGCGAACTGGTCGTTTGTGTTCTGGGGCCTTTGGAACGGCACGCTCATTGTGCTGGACCTGGCGGTAATCCCTTCCCGCGAGCGGCTGGAACGGCGGCTTCCCGTATATCCGCGCCGCGCCCTGCAGGCATTGGAAACCGCTGTTACCTTCGCATTGTTCTGCGCCGGCATGCTGTTTTTCCGTACGCAGTCTCTGCGCCTTGGCGCGATCATGCTGGCGGCAGTACCGGGCGCGTTTGTGCACCCGGCGCTCCAATTTCGCGAGGCTCTGACCGCTTTGGGGCTGTGGGCGACGCCGCAGGGCAATTGGCTGGCCGTCTGCCTGGCGGCGCTGCTGATACATGATTTTCTCCATTGGCGCACCGAGAGGGAGCCCTGGACATTGCTCAGCCGCTGCCGCGCGCCGCTGCGCGCGGTGCTCAGCTACGCGGTGGCAGCAGCCGCCCTGGCCGCCTTGCTGATGCAGCCGGACGGCGTTGCCGTGGAATTTATCTACTTCCAATTTTAGGAGCTTTTTATGAAACGCTTTTTTCTGAAATTTTCGGCCTATCTTCTGGCGCTGTGCCTGCCGTGTGCCGCCTATTTTTTCTATCAGCAGCAATACCCGGCCGTTTACAATAATTCGCTCATGGGCACCGTCCCTGCGAAGCTGCGCCTTCTCCAGCAAATTCCCTCCCCAAAAGTGGTGATCCTCTCCGGCTCCAGCGGCCCGTATGCCATTGAAGCCGAAACAATGGAACGCGCGCTGGGCATGCCCTGCTTCGTGGACGGCTCTATCGCCGCCATTGGCATGGAATTTTGCCTGTCGCTGGCAGAGGATGAAATTGGAGCCGGGGATATCGTGATCGTTGAACCGGAGTTTTTGATGTGGTCAGGAGAGCGTTCCAACCAGGTCGATTGGTGCTGCCTTCAGAACCATTACGAGGTATACCCATATGTTCCACTCTCGTATTGGCCGGATCTGATCTGCTATTACTACGATTACGTCCAGCAGCGCAATCTGGCGTTTGGCCGCGATACCCCGGAACAGGATCTGATGGAAAGCTATTATGACATGGATTTTGGGCCGCGCGGCGATCTTTTGGTGGAGCGGCACACGGTTTTGGAACAAGGCTATCTGACGAGTGCGCTCGTCGATGTGACCCCGGAGCTTTTGGATATGGACTGTATGCGCGCGCTGAATCGCTTTGTACGGAAGATGCAGAGGAAAGGCGCCGAAGTATATGTCCATTTTGCGCCGTTTGCGCGTGCGGCTGTATCCTCCACGCCGGAAGAGACAGCGGGCTTCGAGCAAAAGGTGCTGGATACCTGTGCCGCGCCGGTGATCTCGCGGCTTGAGGATTGCCTTGTGGATAGCCGCTATCTCCACGGCACCAACAACCACTTGAACAGCGAAGGCGCGCATATGTTTACACGGATGCTGCTGCAGGATCTTGCCGGCGCCGGCGTTTCTGTCGATTGGGCGGCTTTGGACGCAGAATGACGCCGCTTTGCCGCACGGGAAACGCGGACGAACGCGCATTTTCAGGGCAAAACCACGCATTTTCCCAGTCAGGGCCGGCAGCTTCTTTATTATGGGGCGATGCCCCGGCCCCGCGGGCGGCAATCGCACTCCGGCCCATGGGCAAAGAGAACGCCGATTGACTGCAAATACGAATAGATCACCGTAGAGCCGACAAATCGCATCCCGCGCTTTTTTAAATCATTTGAAATTTGATCCGAGAGCGGCGAGGTGGTGCGGACGGTATAGCTTTCGTCTATCGTCTTTCCGCCGGTAAAATGCCAGATGTAGGCGTCAAACGAGCCGTATTCCGCCTGGATCTGCCGGAAGATGTTTGCGTTGGCGATGCTGGCCAGCACCTTGCGCCGGTTGCGGATGATCCCCTCGTCCGAGAGCAGCGCCTCGATTTTCTCCCCGCCGTACCGGCTCACTTTTTCCACATCGAATCCGTCGTATGCCGCCCGGAAATGTGCACGTTTATTCAGGATGCACTCCCACGACAGCCCGGCCTGAAAGCCCTCCAAAATCAGCAGCTCAAAAAGCGCCCGGTCGTCATGCAGGGGAACGCCCCACTCCGTATCGTGATACTGCACATACAGCGGATTCTTCAAATTCACCCACGCGCAGCGGCGGGGAGCCGCCTGCGTCTGCGCATCTGCCCCGGTCTGTTCGGCTTTGCTGTTTTCGCCTGCATTCATTTGGATCGTCTCCTCCTGTTCACGGAAATGCCTCAACCGTGTGCTGTACTTACTTTTTGCTATATTTTGAAAAAGGAAGCTCTGAAGCGGCCTCCGGTCCGGCCCGATCGGTTCAGGGCTTTTTCAGTTTACCGTGAATCTTTTGCAAAGTCAAGGAAACCGGAGCGCAAAGCTGAAAAACAGCGTCAAAAGCAACCGGCCCGTAAATCTGAAAAACGGCACCGCTCTGCGCCGTGCCGTTTTTCAAAGACGATTTGAATTGTATTCAATTGGTTCATCCGAGCAGCGCCGCCCTCCGGGCGCCTGCTATTCCGTCCCGCTCCGTCCCTTTTCCGCGCGGCTTCCCGGGATCGGGCGCCGGACGCCCGCTCACAGCTTTTTCACAAACAGACAGCGGATCGCGTTCAGCACCGCGAGGATCATCACGCCCACGTCGGCAAAAATGGCCAGATACATATTTGCGATGCCGAGCGCGCCAAGCACAAGGCACGCAAATTTTACGCCCAGCGCCAAGACGATATTCTGGTAGACGATCCGCAGGCATTTGCGGGAAATCCTGATGGCCTTCGCGATCTTCAGCGGGTCGTCGTCCATCAGCACGATATCGGCCGCCTCGATGGCCGCGTCGGAGCCCATCGCGCCCATCGCGATGCCGATATCGGCGCGGGAGAGCACCGGCGCATCGTTGATGCCGTCGCCCACAAAGGCAAGCTTGCCCCGGCCGGACCGTTTTTGCAGCAGCTCTTCTACCTTTGTTACCTTATCCGCCGGCAGCAGCTCGCTGTATACGGCGTCAATGCCAAGCGACGATGCCACGCTTTGCGCCACGCTGTCGGCGTCGCCCGTCAGCATCACCGTCTGATCCACGCCCGCCCTGCGCAGCGCCCGGATGGCCTCTTTTGCGTGGGGCTTCACGATGTCCGAGATGACGATATGCCCGGCGTACGCACCGTTTACCGCCATATGAATGATCGTGCCGGTATCGTGGCATTCGTGATATGAAATGCCCAGCCGCTTCATCAGCTTATCATTGCCCGCGGCCACCGTCACGCCGTCCACCTTGGCCAGCACGCCGTTGCCGCTGATCTCCTCGATGTCGCTCACGCGGGTGCGGTCCGGCTCTTTGCCGTAGGCGCGCTGCAGACTTTTGCTGATGGGGTGCGAGGATGCACTCTCTGCCAGGGCCGCGTACTCGATCAGCTTTGCGTCGTCCAGCGCGGCGTGGTGGATGCCGTTCACCTCGAACACGCCCTGTGTGAGCGTGCCGGTTTTGTCAAAGACGATCGTCTTTGTCTGCGAGAGGATCTCCAGATAGTTCGAGCCCTTCACGAGCACGCCCTGGGCGCTCGCGCCGCCGATGCCGGCAAAAAAGCTGAGCGGGATGCTGATGACGAGCGCGCACGGGCAGCTGATGACGAGGAACGTGAGCGCGCGGTAGATCCAGGTGCCCCACGCGGCAGGCTGGCCCAATGCCAGCATCCGCACCAGCGGCGGCAGGAGCGCCAGCGCCAACGCGCTGTAGCACACCGCCGGGGTGTAAATTTTCGCGAATTTCGAGATAAAATCCTCCGAGCGTGATTTGCGGGAGCTTGCGTTCTCGACAAGATCGAGAATCTTCGAGACCGTGGATTCGCCGAATTCCTTCGTCGTCTCGATTTTCAAAACGCCCGTCATGTTGATGCAGCCGCTGATGATCTCGTCCCCGGCCTTGGCCTCGCGCGGCAGGCTCTCGCCCGTCAGCGCACTGGTGTTCAGGCTGGAGGCGCCCTCAACAATCACGCCGTCGATGGGCACCTTTTCGCCTGGCTGCACCACGATCACGCTGCCGATCTCCACCTCGTCGGGGTCCACCTGCTCCAACCTGCCGTCCCGCTCTACATTGGCGTAATCCGGGCGGATGTCCATCAGCTCGCTGATGTTGCGGCGGCTTTTGCCCACGGCATAGCTCTGGAACCATTCGCCGATCTGGTAGAACAGCATTACGGCGATGGCCTCCAAATAGTCGCCGTTTTCATAGATGGCCAGCGCCATCGCGCCCACGGTCGCAACGGCCATCAGGAAGTTTTCGTCGAACACCTGCTTGTTTTGAATGCCCTTCCAGGCCTTGCGCAGGATATCGTGGCCGATGATGAGATAGTCTGCAAAGTACAGCGCGAACCGCACCCAGCGGCCCGCAGACGGGAACAAAATCCGATCCAGCCCGGCGAACACTTCGGCCGGCAGCAGCTGCAGAACCAGCAGCAGCGCGGCGGCGGCCAGAATGCGCTCGAGCATCGTTTTTTGCTTTTTCGTCATGCCGGCCGATTCGCGCGTGCCGATGAAAAAGCGCATGACAACGGCCGCGGCAATGACGACAGCCAGCAATCCGTTTATAATGATCTCCTGCATGGTACTCTCCCCTTTCCCCATGCTATATACAGAAATTTATTGTAAAAACAGTGTGTCACGATCGGAATAAAGAAGAGGGATCCCGAACTGATACCCGCCCGGAACCCCTCTCTTTTCTTCAGGCTCCTGCCGGTGGATCACAGAAAAATCTCGCAGTCCGGCTCTACCTTTTTGCAGGCGCTCAGCACGTTCTGCATCACGGCCTTTGCATCCTGCCCCTCGGCGAAATCCACGATCATCTTCTGCGTCATGAAATTCACGGTGGCCGTCTGCACGCCGGCGGTCTTGCGGGCGGCGTCTTCCATCAGGTTGGCGCAGTTCGCGCAGTCTACTTCGATCTTGTACGTTTTTTTCATAAAAAATGCCTCCTGAGATTTTTGTTTTTGCAGTACGATTAAGTACTTGTTTAATGTTTCTGTTTGCAGTATACTATGTTCATCCGGCCAAGTCAACCGCAAAAGGCCACATTCTTCCAAACGGGCGAAAACATCTTCCGTTTGGGCGAAAATTTCATGCGCCGGGGCTGCGCTGCCAAAAGATGCGCCGCATCCTGCATGCATGAAGTTTTTGCGCATGCGGGCCGTCCCCGGCCTGCGCGCTTATAATATTGTTTTCGCACAGCAAAAAGACCGCCGCGGGACGCGCGGCGGCCATAGAAAGGATCGATCGATATGCAGTGTCAGGCCTTGCCACATCAGCACGGGGAGGGGCCGCAGACCGCGCGCATTCAGGCGCAGTTGGAGCAGACCGGGAATTTCCAAACCATTGCGGATGTTTTCAAGCAGCTGAGCGACCCCACGCGCGTGCGCATCTTCTGGCTTTTGTGCCACTGCGAGGAATGCGTGGTGAACATCTCCGCCATGATGAACATGTCCAGCCCGGCCGTTTCGCACCATCTGCGCCCATTGAAGGACAGCGGGCTCATCATCAGCCGCCGTGACGGAAAAGAGGTGTACTACCGCGCAGCGGATACCACGCAGAGCCGGCTGTTGCATCAAATGATGGAGCGCGTGATGGAGATCGCCTGCCCCGAGGCGCCGCAGGATATCCCCGACCCGGTGTACGGTCCATCATGCACAGAGCACAGCTGTACCGGACATGTGCACCCGCCGGAGCTGCCGCCCGATCAGCTGGCCGTTGTGCACGCGGTGCACGATCAGCTTTTGGGGCATATGGAGCAGCGCATCACGATCGAGGAGCTCTCCAGGCAGCACCACATCAACCCCACAACACTGAAGGCCGCGTTCAAGGCGGTTTACGGTACCTCCATCGCAGCGCACATCAAGCAGCACCGCATGGAGCAGGCGGCCGGCCTTTTGCGCCAGACGGATATGAGCATCGCGGACATCGCCCGCGCTGTCGGCTATGACAGCCAGAGCAAGCTGACGGCGGCGTTTAAATCGTATTTTCAAATTGTGCCGACGGAGTACCGGAAGAATGCACGGTTTGTGGGCAGGCGGGAAACGGGCTGAAGATTTATCCGTTTTTCTCAGAAATCATCCGTGCATATAGAAAGCTTCCTGATTCTGTGTTATGATAACTTGTGTGGCAAAATCAAACAGGCGTGTGGAGGAAAAGGCCATGAGACTGAGGCCCTATATCAAAAGTAAAGATTTTCACTATATTGCGGGATGGATCGACAACGAAAGGAACCACGCATTGTGGTGTGCAAATAATTTCCCCTATCCCGTTGCAGAAGAAGCATTTCACAGCTTTTTGGAAAAAACGATGGAGAAATGGACGGTCAGCGCTTTTGCAGCAACAGACGACAGCGGGAAACCAGTCGGGTTCTTTCGTTATTCGGTCAATACGGAAAGCAATGAGGGATTTTTGGCATCTGTCATCATTGATCCTGATCTGCGCGGAAAAGGGCATGGCAGGGAAATGATCCGTTTGGCCTTACGGTATGCGTTTGAGCTGACAGGCGCGAAATCGGTGCAGTTGAACGTTTTTGCCGAAAATCAAAGTGCAAAGCGCTGTTATGAAAGCCTTGGTTTTACCCAGAGAAGCATGACGAAAGACGCATTTGTATATAAAGACGAAATGTGGAGCAGATGTAATATGGTAATCGCAGAACCATAAGATGGCTTTGCGACCATATACTGGGACAAGGAGGGCAAAGCAATGATCCGTTTACAGGGCAAAGGCGTTTCCAAAGGGCTGGCGAAAGGGCCGGTCTGTTTTTACACGCGCGCCGAAGCCGCCGCCATCTCCACGGCAGCGGCCGATTTTGCGGCAACCTGCCCCGCAGCCGAAAAACGCCGCCTTGCGGATGCGGCGGCAGAAGCGATGCGGCAGCTGCACGCATTGGCGGAAACAGCTCGCAAAGAGGCCGGCGAGGAAGCCGCCCAGCTGTTCGAGGCGCACGCGCTGCTGCTTGCGGATGCGGATTTCACCGATTGCATGAACGCCGCCATCGAAAGCGAACGCTGCACTGCTGAACACGCGGTGCAGCTTGCGCGCGATCAGTTTGCCGCCCTGCTGGCCGCGACGGACGACCCCTATATGCAGGCCCGTGCG
Source organism: Subdoligranulum sp. (assembly GCA_014799685.1). Classification (GTDB taxonomy): domain Bacteria; phylum Bacillota; class Clostridia; order Oscillospirales; family Ruminococcaceae; genus Ruthenibacterium. The sequence continues at coordinate 43,962 of JAAVHN010000008.1, forward strand.
GAAGACGTGCGGGACGTGGCGCGGCGTATCCTGAACAATTTGGCGGGCGTTTCGGAATGCGCCATCACGCTGAATGAACCGGTGATCCTTGCCGCCGATGCGCTTTCGCCCTCTGAAACACTTTTGCTGGATAAAAGCAAGCTTTTGGGCCTGCTGACACAGGGCGGCTCCGGCAGCGACCACACGGCCATTCTGGCGCGGACGATGGGCATCCCGGCTGTCTGCGGGCTTGGGGACGCGCTCGGGCCTGCGCTGGACGGCCTCACGGCGGTGATGGACGGCGGGGCCGGAACGGTGACTGTCGATCCGGACGCCGCGGCGCTGGCCGCGTTTGAGGCGGCGCGCGAACGGCAGCGGGTTCTGCAAACACAAATGGAAGCCGTGCGCGGGCAGCCGGATGTCACCGCCGACGGGCGGCAGATGAACATTTACTGCAACATCGGCGCGCCGGAGGATCTTTTGGCGGTGCAGGCAAACGACGGGCAGGGCATCGGACTGTTTCGATCGGAGTTTTTGTACATGGCCGCGGACGGCTGCCCCACCGAGGAGGAGCAGTTCCGGGCATACCGCGCCGTCGCCGCCGCGATGGACGGCAAGCGCGTGGTGATCCGCACGCTGGATATCGGCGCGGACAAGCAGCTCTCGCATTTTCCTCTGCAGAAGGAGGAGAACCCGGCGCTCGGCATGCGGGCCATCCGTGTTTGCCTCGAGCGGCCCGAGGTCTTCCGCACGCAACTGCGGGCGCTGTACCGTGCCTCTGCTTACGGCAATGTGGCGATTTTGCTGCCGATGATCGCCTCGGTGTGGGAGGTGCGGGCGTGCAAACGCATCTGCGAAAGCGTGATGGCAGAGCTTGACGCAGAAGGCATCCCGTACCTCCGGGATACCGCGCTCGGCATCATGGTTGAAACGCCGGCCGCGGTGCTCATCGCCGCAGATCTGGCCCGTGAGGTGGACTTCTTCTCGGTGGGCACCAACGATCTGACACAGTATCTGCTTGCGTGCGACCGGCAGTCGGGGCATCTGGGCAGATTCTGCGATCCGCATCATCCGGCCGTGCTGCGCGCGGTGAAGCTGGCGGCGGATGCTGCGCATGAGGCGGGCATCCCGATTTGCATTTGCGGCGACCTTGCGGCCGATGTATCGCTGACGGAAACCTTCCTCGCCATCGGCATCGATTCGCTCTCGGTGCCGCCCGCCATGGTGCTGCCGCTGCGCGCGGCAATTCGGAACACGACGGCGAAAAACTGCACGCTGAAAAAACTGCAATATTGAAAAAGCCCCAACGGGCCGGACATCACGGCTTGTTGGGGTTTTCAGTTTATGGTTTTTCGTCAAAGCATGGACGCATCATACGCGACAAAACTGCGATCGATTCTTGGGAAGCTTTGATTAAATCAACGGGTCAGATTGACGAGCAAATTTTGCGACTGCCTGAGTGCCAAAATCGCAGGAATACTTGGTGTACTTCAAGATTTTGGCGCAAAAACAGACGCAAAATTTGCCGGCAAGATGCACCCGGGGATTTATTCAAAGGTTCCCTTGTTATTTCTATCAAAAAGACCTGTACCGCAGCCCCTTTCCGCAGATTATGAATTGTGAATTAAATCGAGCTGCCCCACACCTGGGTTTGGGTAAGTGCGAGAATCTCTTCGGTGGGGACGCCGGCAATCTCGGGGCCGAAAATGGCTTTCAAATCGGCGCCGTTCATCATTGCGGCAAGCTGGGCTTTTGCCGCGGCGGCAGCAGCAAGATTGGATGCCTGCTGCCGGTATTCGATCTGGCTTTCCACTAAACGCTTCATGAATTTTGCGTGGCGGGCCACGCGCAGGTCCCACCAGCTTTCGGCATCGTCGGAACCGCTCCTGGACATGGTGAACCCGCCCCCGGCGCTGGAGGAACAGGCGTTACAGATGTTGCCGTCCTCGCCGATGGCCACGGCCTGGCTCATGCCCACCGTGCTTCCGGGCAGGATGGCCTCGTTGCGCGCTACGTCAAAGGCGAACCATGCGTCGATCTTTGCGAGGATCGCCGCAGCGTATTCCAGGTCCTGCTCCATGCGCTGCTGCACCTTGGGATGGATCACCACGGCCTTGCTGCCCGGCGGCACATTGCCCAGCGCGCGAATCTCGTCCGGCGCGATGAATTTCCCGTCGATGGAGCCGTAAAACGGATTCGGGCCGGAGGGCTTCCAGTTTTCCATGGCTTCCTTCGCCGCGTCCCCCTCCTGATACAGTAAGTAGTGCGGGTAATCGTTGCGCGTTTTCCAGTAGCCGCTGCTGGCGTCGAAGACGTGATAGACGAGGCCCGGATATTTTGCCTTTAGCGCCGCCTCCGGCGATACGGCCCCGGCCGCCGCGACGCCCTCTGCCGCGCCGATGTCCTCTGCCGCACCGGCTGCCTGCGTCTGAATCGCCGATGGTGTGGACATTCCTGTGAGCATCGGGTTGTATGCGGCGGATGGGAACGCTATTCCCATAAAGCCGCCAAATCCGCCCATACCGCTGATACCTGCGGCTTGGGCACTCGCATCACTCTGCAGCGTCTGCGCCACCGCGTCCAAAAAGCTGCCGGGGCGCGCGCCCGCCTGTGTTCCGGCCGACTGTGTGCCAAGCGCATTCATATATGCGCCGAGCAACCCTGCCATACTACCTGTTCCGATCATGTTATTCAAAATTTTCACCCTTTCTGATCATTAGAACCCTTCTCCACAAATCAGGCCGCGCCGTCAATCCAGCTGTGCACCGGCGCCATGCTCCTGCAACAAAACCGTCGCGGTAAATTCCTTCGGGCCGGCTTTCAGTTCCAGCTCGCCCATATACTTTTCCGCCTCCCGGCGCACATTTGCAAGGCCCAGCCCGTGCATCGGCGCATCCTCCCGCTTTGTCGTCAGCGGCAGGCCGTCCGGGCCGAACACCACCCCGCCCGCAAACGAATTGCGCACCTCGATCAAAAAGAATCGCCCCGTCCGCTTGCCCGTCAGCCGGATACAGCGTTCCCCCTTCGGCACGGCTTCGCACGCCTCCAGCGCGTTTTGCAGCAGGTTTTGCAGAATAATGCCCACGTCAAACGCGTCGTAGGCCGCCGCATCCGGGTAACACAGCGCGGCCTCAAAGCGAACGCCCCGTTCCTCACACTGCTGCCGCTTGTCGTTCACGATCACATCCGCAACCGGGTTGCCTGTTTGGATCGTCCGCCCTGCATCGCCAGTGCCGGCTGCGCGGATACCGGCGTCCATTTTATCGATATACGCCGCAACATCTGCAGGCGCACCGCTTTGTGCAAGGCCCTTCAGGTTCGTGAGATGGCCCCGCATTTCATGCTGCAGCGCACGGACGCGGGCATACGAGCGCTCCGCCTCGTGCATGTGCGCTTGCAGCAGCTGCGTCTGCTGGCGCTCTATAAACCAGGCGGCCTGTTCCTCGCGCAGTGCAGCCATCCCCTGCCAGAACACGATGGAGAGATACGCCCCCGCGTAAAACAGCAGCGCCAGCAGCGGCACGGCCGCAAGAAACGCCGGATGCCGCTCGTAGAGCTGCAGCAGAACGCCGTCCTGAATTTCGATGAACAGACGCGAGAGGATCTGCCCGAACAAAATACCCGCCGCGGGCACGATGCCAAGGCAGCACAACTCGCGCACACAGAGCGGTGCACGCCGCAGCTGCATCCGGCGCTGCAGCGCATAGAGCATCGCGCCCATCAGCACGGCGTGGGAGACGAGGAACAGCGTAATCAGAAACGCCGCGCGCAGATATACCGTTTCCAGCCGCAGGGGATCAAGCGGCAGCAGGCGCTCCAGGATATAGTAGAGGCTCTCCACCATCAGGCCGGCGGAGATGCGGGTGTTCCAGTAGAGCAGTGCCAACAGAAACGCCATCGTCCGTTCCAGACCCAGCGGCCGCGACGCCAGCGCCAGCAGCGCCGCAAGCAGGATGCCGAACACCCCCTGCGGCACGCCAAGCTGCCCGCAGAGTGCAAAGCCGGCCAGATAGGCAAAAAGCACAAGCACAGCCCTCCACCGGCGGCGCCCCCGCGCCGCTAAAAAGGGAAACAGAAACGCTGTAAAGTATGCTGCATACAGCAGCTGCGATGCCGCCAGAAAGACATTTTGAAAGGCCAGAAATCCTGTCTCGCTCATAACCCGGCCCCCTGCTTTAGAAAGCGCAGATAGGCTTTTACGAAATCCCGGTATTTATATTTCGAGAGCAGCAGCGTCTGGCCGTCGGAGATCGTCACCTCAGATCGGCTGTAACCCGTCACATAGGCGAGATTGACAAGATATCCCTTGTGAATACGGAAAAATTGGTCCTGCAGCTCCTGCTCCAGATCGCCCAGCTTCGCGTAACAGGTGAGCGCGCCGTCCCCGAGGTGCAGCACGGCCTTGTGGCCGCTGCTCTCGATGTAGCGGATCGCATCGAACGGCACCGTCCGGGATGTGTTCGCAATGCGCAGTGTCAGCGCGCGGGGCCTTGGCGCATTCTTTTCGGCCAGGAGAAGCTCTTCTGCCGCGCGGGCAAACACCGCGGCAAACTTTTCCTCATCCACCGGTTTGAGCAGATAGTGGAACGCGCCCACATCAAACGCGTCGAACACGTATTGCTCGTAGCCCGTTACAAAAATAATCACCGGTACTTTCGCGGGCCGTGCCGCCGGATGCCGCTCCCGCAGCCTGTGCGCAAGCGCCATTCCATTCAAACCTTCGCCGGCGCCCCCGCCCGAACCCTGAACCAAGTCTTTGCCCAAGCCCTCGTCTGCACCTTTGCCCAAGCCCTTGCACGAACCCTCGCCCGGGGGCTGCAGGCCGATGTCCAAAAAGAGCAGGTCGGGCGCCGCGCTGTTCGCAAGGCATTCCTCTGCCGAGGCATATTCCAAGATCTCGCAGTCGTATGGCTGCGCCCGGATCAGGGCTGCAAGATAGGCGCGCGTATTCGCTTCATCCTCACAGATCGCTGTACGTATCATAAGCTCTCCCTCTCAACCTGTTTATTCGTTCCGGCCCGCAAAAAACTCAAGCCGTTTGGCGCAACTGGGCGGTTTGGCAGCGCAACCGGACGCCGCAGTGGTTCGATTCCAAGGGAACCTCTGAATCAATCGCCGCACACGTCTCGGAGGCAAATTTGGCCCGTCGGTTGGTGCGGAGCTTTCCAAGGTTTATTCACAAAAACGCACCCCATTCACGCAACCGTATACCATACTATTGCGTGAATGGGGTGCGATGTAAAACTATGGAAGCTCTGCACCAACCGGCAGATCCATCGGCGGGCGGCGATTGATTCTGAGCCCCCTCTGTATTGATGGCCGAAACACTGCTGTTCACAGGAAAACGCACATCATTCGATCCCCGTCCTCCCGCAAATTATGAATTGTGAATTTTCCTGTAAAGGCGCCTTCACCCCGCCGCCTGATCATATGGCGTTCATTTGGCCTTGACTGAGCGTGGCGGGAGAGGGGTAAAACAGATGAATATCGGGTTCAATCACCAAAAAGCAATCGAGCAGCGCCGGGTTGAATACGCCGCACTGGCCGCTGATGATCATTTCCAGTACGGTTGCGTGCGAAAAAGCGTCCTTGTATACGCGCTTGCAGCTCAGCGCGTCATACACGTCCGCCAGCGACACCACCTGCGCCCACGGCGTAATCTCGTCCCCGCGCAGCTTTTCTGGATAGCCGCCGCCGTCCCAGCGCTCGTGATGATGCAAAGCAATGTCATAGGCGTAATTGTAAATGGGGGTATTTTTCAGCTGGGGCACGTTCTCCAAAAGCTCTGCGCCCTTCACCGTGTGCTGCTTCATGATCTGGAATTCCTCCGGCGTAAACCGGCCGGGCTTTGTCAAAATTGCATCGGGCACCAGAATCTTGCCGATATCGTGCAGCACCGACGCCTGTGTGATATGGTCGATGTCCTCGGCTGTCATGCCCTCGCCGAACACGGTATTCTCCAGCACGAACCGCGTGATGGCCGAAATGCGCTGGATGTGCCCGCCTGTCTCCTGATTGCGGAACTCAATGGCGGTGGCCAGCGCTTCGATCATGCTCTGGTTCAGCTGCTTGATCTCCTCCACCTGCTGCTGCAGACGCGTCTGCTGCGATTCCACAAGGCTGCTCAGCTCGCGGCGCGCATTGAACAGCTCGATGACGGAATCCACCCGGCGGCTCACGACATACGGCTGGATCGGCTTTCCGATGACATCCATCACACCCAGATCATACGCCTGCTGCAGGATATCCGTACTTTGCTCGGCAGTGATCAGGAACACGGGCGCTCTTTTCAGCAGCCCCATGCCGTTCAAATGGCGCAGAACGGTAATACCATCCATTTCCGGCATGACCATATCCAACAAAACGGCGATGATGCGGTCCCGATTCATCAAAAACTCCACAAGGCCCCGGCTGCCCCTATCTGCCTCCATGATCTGATACCGATCCGAAAAGATCCTGCCCAGGATCGCACGGTTCACAGGGTCATCGTCAATGATCAGCAGCGTATCCGGTACAGCATCCGGCGTTTTTTCCGCTGTCCGAACGATTTTGTCGGGATGCGCCATTGTTACAGCACCTCTTTCCTTCGGCAGATGTCACGATCCGCCGGATCAGCCGTAGCTCCGGACAAAATAATCCATGATCTGCTGCTCGCAGTCTTCCAAAAGCTGCAGTACTTCCTCACTCACCATGCCAAGATCGTCTGCAAGCATGCGCTTGATGATAAATTTGACAGGGCGGGAATTGTTGCCGTAGAACTTCGAACGTTTATCCTCAAAATCGTCCACAAGGCGGCAGAGCTGGTTGAAGATGGAATTGTTCTTTCCGCTGATGCCGTCGGGATAGCCCTTGCCGTCGAAGCGTTCGTGATGGTGCAGGCACATGCCGGAGCAGATCTCCACAAAATAGCTGCTGGTTTTGGCCTTGTTCAGCTGCACAAGGCTGGAGCCGAGCAGCGTGTGCGACTGCTGTGTTTCCGCCACCTGCGCCTGACCCTCCAAAAGCTGCATGCGTTTATCCGGGATCAGCATCTCGCCGATATCGCAGAAATAGGCCGCTTTACTGATCAGCTCGATGCGGTTTGCATCCAGCCCCTTGCCCTGCTTGGTGCGGCTGTAGCGCGTGAGCAGGATGTGCATCAAATCCTCCATCACGCGGTAACGGTCGTCTTTTTTGCCGAAGTTGACAAGATACCGCTGATAAATGCTTTGCAGCGAGGAAATGTATGCTCTCGTTTCCGTCATATCCTCTTTTTGCTCATCATATTCCGGAATCACGCCCAGGCGCGACCGCAGGCGGCGCTGGATATCGTCCTTCACGAACGGCTTGCAGATGAATTCCTCTACCTTGAACGCCATCGCGCGCTCTACATTTTCCCGCGTGGGCTCGCTCGTGATCAAAAAGACAGGCAGGTCTTCCATCCCTTTGTCCCGCATAAACTGCAGCACATCAAAGCCTGTGATATGCGGCATGGAGATATCCAGCAGCATCGCGTCTACCTGATCCTTCGTCCGCGTGATATACTCGATCGCCATACTGCCGTTGGTGATCTCCTGGATATTAAAATCCGCCATCAGCATGCTTTTGAGAATGATCCGGTCGACCTCGCTGTCATCCACAACCATCAGCTGGCGTTTTTCCTGAGCCATCGCGCATTCCTCCCTTTTTGTTTACGCGCGCCGCCCGATCAGCGGCCGCGGTTGATGCATTCGACAAACGCCTGCTGCACCGGCATCATTTTAAGGTATAGTTTCTTGGCCTCGGCGCCATTGCCCTCGCGCAAAAGGCCCAGAATTTCCATATACGCATCGAAGAGCGGCGTCAGCGAAAGATTGCCCGTCGTGCCCTTCAGCGTATGCACCTTGCGGCACAGCTCATCCAATGAGGCCCCGTCGAATTCCTCCACGCTTATGGGTTCCTTTTCCAGCGAATCCACAAACATGCCCAGCATCATTTTGTAAAGGTCCGCGTCGTCCATCACGCGCCCCATGCCCTCTTTGGTATTTGCACCCAAAGCGTTCAGTTCTTCCATCAGATTCATGCTTTGATCTCTCCTTTTTTTATTCTGCCTTTTTGGTGTGTTTTTTTGCGCACCCTTTCCGCCGCAGCTTCCGGGTGTTTTCCATACCGTTTCTGCCGGTCTTTCAGGATGCCGGCCCTGCTTGCTCCACAGCCGGTTCGCAGGATTTTTTGTCCAGTACCTCCTGAATCGTCTGTTTCATCTGGTTTACCACAACGGGCTTCGGAATATGCGCATCCATCCCGGATTCCAGCGATTTGCGGATATCATCGATAAACGCGTTGGCGCTCATGGCGATGATCGCCACAGACTGGGCCGAAGGATGGCCGCTGGCGCGGATGGCCCGTGTGGCGTCGTACCCGTTCAGATGCGGCATCTGGATATCCATCAGGATGATATCGTACTCGCCGGGGCGGGACGCGGTAAACCGCTCGAACGCCTCCTGCCCGTCCACCGCCTCGTCACACTCGGCGCCCAGCGTTTTCAGGATCTTGACAAGGATCATCCGGTTCACTTCGATATCATCCACAACCAGAATCTTTTTGCCCGTTACAACAGCCTTGCCGTCGCGCAGATTCGAAATGCCCTTTTCGCTTCCCATCCGGCGGAGGGTCTCCTTAAAGCTGCTCAGGAAAAAGGGCTTTGGCAAAAAGTGCTCGATACCCGCATGCAGCGCATCCTCCTTGATCTCTGCCCAATCGTAAGCCGTAAACAGAAGAATCGGCGGATGCCCGGGAGCATCCTCCCGAAGCCGGCGCGCGGTCTCCAATCCGTCCCGACCCGGCATTTTCCAATCCAGAATGACAAGATCATAGGGCGTGCCCTTTTCCCGGGCGGCGTGAACTGCGTTTATGGCCTCTGCGCCGTCCGTCGCATAGTGGGTGACGACGCCGGTGCCCTCCATCTTTTTCACGATGCTGCGGCAGATATCCGCATCGTCATCCACCACCAGCATGCGGGCGATTTGGTGCGTCTCCCAGAACGCGGGGTCGTTTTCTTCCTCCTGAATGCGCAGCTCCAGCTCTACAGTGAACGTGCTGCCCTTGCCAAGCTCGCTCTCCACACGGATGGTGCCGCCCATCAGATCCACCAGGCGCTTGGTAATGCTCATGCCAAGGCCCGTGCCCTGCATCTGGTTCCACACGGTCTCCTGCTCCCGGGTGAACGGGTCGAAGATCACCTGCTGGTATTCCCGGCTCATGCCCTGTCCGTTGTCGCGGACGGTAAAGCGGATGCGGCTGTAGTTCTTTTCCGCCTGCGGCAGCTCCTCCACCCGCATCACGATTTTTCCGCCGTCCTGGGTATATTTTACGGCATTGGACAGGATATTGATCATGATTTGGCTGATGCGCATCTTGTCGCCCAGCAGATGCTCGTTGACAATCGCAGCTGTCTGGATCTCAAACACTTGATTTTTCGCGTTTGTCTGCGGACGGATGATCGTGTTCAGTTCATCGATCAACCCGGCAAGCGTCATATCCGAAATATTCAGCACCGCGCTGCCGCTCTCGATCTTGTTCATATCCAGCACGTCGTTGATCAGGCCCAGCAGGTGCTGGCTGGCGGCGGATATTTTTTGCGTGTATTCCAGCACCTGCCGGGGATTGCCGGCCTCCTCGCGCAGCAGGGTGACAAGGCCCATAATGGCATTCATCGGGGTGCGGATATCGTGGCTGACGCTGCTGAGAAATGTGCTTTTTGCCTTACTGGCCACCTTGGCCATGTTCAGCGCTTCTGCCAGCGCACTCTGGCTTTTCCACTCCTTGGTCCGGTCGGAAATACAGATCATGATCTTCTTTGCGCCCTGCAGTTCCACACAGTACACGCTCTCCTGAAAGCGCCTGGGTTCGCCCGTCTTCATGTGGATGCGCTCTGTCTCCATCGGTTCCAGCGCCATGCCGGGCTCCATCTCTGAAAGCCTCTGGGATCCAACCTCCCATCCGCTGAAATATTTTGCATGGCCGATCCTGTTCGGGTCCGCCATGATTACATCATGGGGAACGCCCAGCACCCGCTCCACATTGGGGGTGATAAATTCGATCTTCGTTCCGGTGCCGTCCATCATCATATAGATGTCGTCTACCTGATCCGCAAGAAACGCAGAAAAAATATCGAACATCTGTTCCTGATGCCGGAGCTCCCGATCCTTTTTTGCCCACTTTTCCGCTTCCTGCTGCTTTTGATCGGTGATATCCACCAGGAAACGCTGATAAAGCTGCTCGCCGTTCTCCTCCGTCAGCTTGACATTTCCCAAAATGTGCAGCAGTGTGCCGTCCTTGTGCCGCACACGGTATTCCGCTGAAGCGCTGTCCCCTACTTTTGTCAGGGAACGGATGGTGTCCCGCAGAATGGGTTTATCCTCATCCAGCACAGACTGCGCCACCAGCGTGAATCCATCGTCGAGCATTTCCTGTTTGGAATCGTATCCCAGCAGCCGCAGCGCCGCCCGGTTGATATTCAGGATCCGCTTGCCGTCCAGCGAATGCCACATGATTCCGCAGTCCATGGTGGAAAACAGCATTTCCAGCGTCCGGTTTTTTTCATCGATCTCCTTTTCAATCGTTTTTTCCCGTGTCACATCCAGGGCAACACCCACCGTGCCCATTTCGCTGCCGTCCAGATCGTACAGGGGCAATTGATAGGTTTTCAGCTGCGCCCGGCTGCCGTCGGCCCGGACGACTTCCTCCCAAACCTCGATCGTCCCGGGCTCCATGCTCCCTTTCTCCGACGGGATGCGGATGATGTTTTCCCGCTTTTCGCCCCACACAGAATCAGAGGTTTTTCCCTCCACCTGCTCCCGCGGTTTACCCGCGGCCGCGCAAAAACTGTCGTTCACTTTTCTGTAGACGCCGTCTTTATTCTTGAACCAGACAAGCTCCGGCGTACTGTTCAGCCCGGCCTCCAGAAGATAATTGGCCTGCCAAAGATTCTTCGACAGCTTATTATGCTCCTGCCACTGCTCAAAGCGGAACCGAAACTCCCACTCCGCCATGGAAGCAGGCCAGATGTCACAAAGCTGCTCCGGGGCTTCGGCCAGGGCATTTGTTTCTTCCCTGTCCGCCAGCCAGATCAGCTGCGCGCCCGGCTTCATCATCGCGGCAAGGGCGGGAAGCTTTCCGGCCGGAATACGGGCGATGACAACATCCGCCCCGGCGGCCGTCGCTGCATCCGGCGCTTCCCCGGCCGAAAACCCATGGGTAAATCCCTTGCGGGGCGGCATTTCCTGAATGGTATGGAGCTCGCCCGGCTGCATGCCGATGAAATAAAATTGAACATGGCAATGATACATGATAAATGCTCCTGTTTACCTTCTGGTGAGCCCTGAAAAGCGGCAAAGGATAAAGCTTCCTCTACCCTTCCGCTGCGGTCTCACTCATCCAAAAGAGTCTCCGGAAGATCGCTGTACAGCGCATAGAGCCGGTCCTCCACCGCCAAAAAGCCTTCCAGCAGGCGCGGATTGAACGCGCCGCACTGGCCCGTCAGGATCGTCTCCCGCACCTTCTGTCTTGGGAAAGGCGGTTTGTAAACACGCTTGCAGCTCAGGGCGTCGTACACATCGGCCAACGACACCACCTGTGCCCAGGGCGAGATCTCGTCCCCGGCAAGGCCGTCCGGATACCCCTTACCATCCCAGCGCTCGTGATGATGGCGCACGATATCGCAGGCGTACTCATAGGTCTCGCTTCTGCGCAGCTGCGGGATATTCTCGAGAATCGCCTCACCGTTGAGCGTATGGCCTTCCATCACCTTGCGCTCTTCCGGCGTGAGCTTTCCGGGCTTTTTCAGCACCGTATCCGGAATGGTGATCTTCCCCACATCATGCAGAATCGCCGCGAGGGCAATGTTTTCAATTTCCTTTTCGGGGATATCCCCGGCAAAATCCGTATCCCGAAGCAGGATCCGGGTAATGCTGCGTATACGCTGCACGTGACCGCTGTGTTCCTCGCCCCGGGATTCAATGGCGATCGCCATCGCCTCCAGCATGCCCTCATTCAGCTGCGCGATCTCTTCCGATTGCTTCTGCAAGGCAAGGCTCTGCCGCTCGGCCACGCGGCCCAGGTGCTTGCGCGCTTCAAACAACTCGATCACGGAGCGCACGCGCCGCAGCACAACATAGGGGATCACGGGCTTATACAGCACATCCATCACGCCCAGCCCATATGCCTCCTGCACCACGTCATTGCTTTGCTCCGCAGTGATTAGAAATACCGGCAGTGTGCCGGGCAGCGCCCGTTCCCGCAGCTGCCGCAGAACCTCGATCCCCGACAGCCCGGGCATCAGAACATCCAGCAGTACGGCGCAAAAGTGTTCGGGGCCGGCAAGAATTTTTTCCAGCCCTTCGCACCCGTTCTCCGCTTCCTCCACCGTGTAATACGGTGAAAAGATCCGGCCGAGGATCTTCCGGTTGACGGCATCGTCGTCCACGATCAGAATGGTATGGGCGGGCTGTTGCGCAGCCGGAGCCTGAATTCGATTGTTCATGGAGCACAGCACCCCTTTTTCAAATACTACAAAACCGTCCGTGTTATGAGAAGACTTTGGAACGATCCGCGGGTCAGATCCTGTTCGCCGCCGGCCAGCTTAAGCCCGCTTCGGTCTCCCGCTTTTCGCTCGCATGGTTTTCCAGAACCGTGTGAATGGTGGATTTCAGCGTATCCAGCTGGACGGGCTTGGCGATATGGGCATCCATGCCGGATTCGATGGCATCCCGCACATCGTCCACAAAGGCGTTGGCCGTCATGGCAATGATGGGAATGCTTTGCGCCGAGGAATGCGCGCTGCTCCGGATGGCCCGGGTGGCCGCGTAGCCGTCCATTACCGGCATCTGCACATCCATCAGAATCAGATCGTATGTACCCGGCTCGGAAGCCTCAAAGGTTTCCACAGCCTCTTTGCCATTCCCCGCCACATCACACTTTGCGCCCAGCGCGCTGAGGATCTTCACAAGGATAATGCGGTTCACCTCAATGTCGTCCACCACCAGAATCGTTTTGCCCTGCACCACAAGATCGTCGTCTTCCTTTGCCTCATTCCTGCCGCCCATGATCCTGCGGATCGCATTTTTGAAGGTGCTCATAAAGAAGGGCTTGGGCATAAAGTGATCCACGCCGATCTCGCTGGCCTCGTGCTCGATCTCTCCCCAATCATATGCAGTGAGCAGCAGAATCGGAATCCTGTCCGGATAATTTTGCCGGATGAGACGGGCGGTCGCAAGGCCGTCCAGACCCGGCATTTTCCAATCCAACAGGATCAGGTCGTAAGGCCGGCCCGCCTCTCTGGCCTCGCGCATCATTTGAACCGCCGCTTTGCCCTCGGTGGCATAATCCGTATTCACACCCACCGCGGTCATCGCCTGGACGATGTTCCGGCATATGTTCTCGTCATCGTCAGCCACGATCATCCGGGATACGTTGTGCTCCGTCCAGAATTCTTCATCGTCTTCTTTTTCCTGAATGCGCAGCTCCAGTTCCACGGTAAAGGTACTGCCCTCTCCAGTTCCACGGTAAAGGTACTGCCCTCTCCGAGTGTGCTCTCCACGCGGATGGNGCCGCCCATCAGTTCCACAAGCCTCTTGGTGATGGCCATGCCCAGACCGGTGCCCTGAATCTGGCTTGCAAGCGCGGTGTCCTCCCGGGTAAATGGATCGAAGATCACCTTTTGGTATTCCTCNCTCATCCCCATGCCGTTATCAGCCACAGTGAACCGAATGCGGCTGTAGCTGTTCAGCACCCGCGGCAGCTCGGTGATACACATCTGGATATTGCCGCCCTCCTGGGTATATTTTACGGCATTGGACAAAAGGTTGATCAGCACCTGGTTGATGCGCAGNTTATCGCCCATCACATGCTCATACGCGAGGGACGAAACGAAAATATCGAATGTCTGGTTTCTGGCCTTTGCCTGCGGCCGGATGATGGCGTTGACCTCATTGATCACATCGGCGAGGTTCNCCTCCGTGATGTTCAGCGTGGCGCTGCCGCTTTCGATCTTATTCATATCCAGCACATCGTTGATCAGNCCCAGCAAATGCTGGCTGGCGGTGTCGATGCGCTGCGTATACTCCAATACCATTTCCGGGTTGTACACTTCATTCCGCATCAGCGCAAGGAATCCGATGATGGCGTTCATCGGCGTACGGATATCGTGGCTGACGCTGCTGAGGAANGCGCTTTTTGCATCGCTGGCCGCCTTGGCCATNTGCAGCGCTTCTCTCAGGTTGTCATTGGTCTTGCGTTCCCGGGTGCGGTCGGAGATATAGATCACAAGCTTTTTCTGGCCGTGCACCTGCTTGCTGTACACATTTTGCTGGAACCACTTGTGCTCTCCGGTTTTGGGGTTGATCCANTCGGCGTTTGCAGGCTCCAGCGCGGTGTCCGCCGGCATCCTGCGCATCGCCTCATAATCGATATTTTTGTGATCGACATAGGCGGATTCCAGAATGTGCAGGTCGGCCGCGATGGTTTCGGCGGAAAGGCCCAGCACACGCTCCACGTTCGGGCTGATATATTCCAGCGTGGTTGTTTCNAGATCCACCATCAAATATACATCGTCNGTGTTGTTGGAAAGATGGGTGGCAAAGATATTGAACAGCTGCGCGTTGTAATCGCTCTCCAGCTCTTTGTTTTTGATGTCCTGCTGCGTCGTCCAGAGCAGCAGCAAAAACCCGCCGCAGATCACCAGCACCGCAAACAGCAGGAACATTGTCAGCTGGGAGCTGCGCATAATGCTCCCCATCTCTGTTGTGATGGCGCTCATCGGCACCACGGAAACCAGGTACCAATCCTCTCCGTTTTCGATGGGGACGTAGGTATAAACCAACTCGCCCGAGGTTCCCGAAAAAGTCAGGGAACCGCTTTCACGGTTTCCCAGCGCCTGCCGGAAAAGATCGATTTCTTCCTGCCTGCCGTGCAGATCGACGATCGCGTCGAAAATATTCGTGTAGCTGGCATCGCCCAGCTGGCCGGAAGCGCGCAGCAGAATATCACCCTGCCGATCCACCACATAGGCAAAGCCCTGATCGTTATAAAAGGAAAGGGAAAAGGTATCCGAAATCTTGCTGCGCTCGTAGCTTTTCTGGATGAGGCCCCTGTGTCCGTTTGCAAAGGCAAAGGTTTCGTAATACCCGAACTTCGGCTCCCCGGAGAAGAAGCCCGTATAGGAATCGCGGATCCCGCTGCCCTCGAGGGTAGCGTAAAAATCGATCTGCTCCTGCGTGATCTGGCGAATCTCATCCGAGCTGCTGGAACAGAACCAGCCCTCCTCCAGGCACAGCACCGAATAGACCGCGTCCACATCGCTGAACATGATGAGCTGCCGGAGAACATCCTGTGCATTATTATGAAAGCCCTTTGTGAAATACTCGGCATAGCTGTGCAGACGCTCCTGATCGTTGGCAATAAACGTATCAAACGCCTGCTGCTGCTGCTTTGTAACCGTCATCACGTTCTGGATCGCGGTGTTCATCAGGTTTTTGCGCAGCCTGTTTACATAGAGGATGCCGCCAATCAGGATTACCGCGAGGCAGACCGCCATTGACCAGACCAGCCAGCGCCGCTTCTTCTTTTCCGCATGCTTCACTGTNTCCGCGCCCCTTCCTGCTTATCACGCAAATNTGGTCTGCTCCACAGCATGAAAATAATTTCCACAAAATTCCATTTTCACGAAAATGGAATTTATCAAACATATATCCTTTATCNTTTATAGTCTACCATGGAAAAAAGTATTTTTCAACCTGTTTTGACAGTTTTGGCCGCTGTTTTTTGCCGCGTTTTTTGCCGCGTTTTTTGGCAACTGCCGGCACGCTCCATACCGGCACCGGTTCCTCCGGCGAGGCGCTATGGGCGGCGGCATGGCCTGTCTGACACAAAAGCCGCGCCACAGGCGTCATCAGGAGGCTCCGGAGCGCTCTGCGGGCACACCATGGCNCTGAAATTGACCCATAGACTGNTCCGGATTCGCTTCTGGGATTGATTTGCCGGAGAAAATACCGTATACTGAACGTATCGATCAGGAGTTTTCGGGAGGGGGAACGATGGATGACACCGGNGGAATTGGACAAATCGTTGACGCATCTGCTGCATGAGCGNCTGGCAGACACCGGCTTTTCCAAAAAGCGGATCCGTACGCTGCGGCGGAAGGCGGGCGAATGCGAGCAATTTTTCAGTTTTTATCTCACAAGAGACCGCGGCCTGCCGGGAAACCGATATTCCCTGACCGCCACGCTGAGCTTTTCCTTCCCGGAGGCCGACCGGCTCACCTGCGCATTTCTGGACAGAGAATACGACCGGAAATGGGGCACCGGCGCGCAGCCGCTCTACACGGTGGTTCCGGGCCGGCCCGTGCTGAAATACAAGTACAGCTCCGATGCGCCCCTTGAACAGCTGGCGGATATGGTCTCCGAGGATTTCCACGCCTATGCGCTTCCCTTTTACGAAACATACGATACACTGGAAAAGCTGGCCGAATATTTCGAGCGGGAACGCCTCACGGGCGAGTGCGGATTCCGGGTGATACGCTCCGGACAAAAGCCCGGCAGCGGGCACGGATGCTGCATCGCCGCCGTTCTGTGCCTTTTGAAACGATGGGACGCGCTGGAACAGTTTTTGGAAGAAACTGAATTTCTCCCGGACGATTGCCGGGAGCGCATCAGAAAATATGTTTCCGCACAGTGACGCAGGGCAGGGATAAAGGAGGGAATAGAGACAAAATGGATCGAGCGATGCGAAGCAATGAAACAATANCCGGCGGCCTTTACGGCGCGCTCATCGGCGACGCCTTGGGCGTTCCGTATGAATTTCACCGGGCCGAAGAGCTCCCGCCCTACGCGGAAATCGAAATGACGCCGCCGGCCGGCTTTCGCAGGGCGCATGCGGGCGTAGCACCCGGCACCTGGTCGGATGACGGCGCGCAGGCGCTTTGCCTGCTGGACAGCCTCGCGGCGTGCGGAAAATTTGATTTATCAGACTTTTCCGGGCGGCTTTCGGCATGGTACGAAGCGGGAAAATGGGCGATAGACGGCATCGTGTTTGATGTGGGCATCCAGACGGGCGAGGCCCTGAACGCGTTCCGCACCGGCATGCCGCCGGAGGCGTGCGGGATGCTGCGCCCCGACGGCAAGGGAAACGGCGCTTTGATGCGGGTGCTGCCGCTCGCGCTCTGGCACCGGGGCACGGAAAAAGAACTGGTGCTGGACGCGCACCGCCAATGTCTGATCACGCACGGCAACCGCTGCAATCAGGTTTGCTGCGCGCTGTACTGCCTTGCCGCGCGCGCATTATTGAACGGGCCGAATCTCACGGCCAAGCCCGGGTTCACGGCGGCACTTGACTGGGCTGTCTGCACCCTGCGGGATATTTACCGGGAAATGCCGGAGTATGGCGGGGAGCTGGAATGGAGCGTCCGGCCGGAGGAACCGTGGGAAGGCAAGGGATCCGGCTATGTGGTGGACAGCCTGCGCAGCGCCTTCATNATCATGAGCGATGCCCTCAGCTATGAAGAAGCCGTAAAGCGCGCCATTCTGCTGGGAGACGATACCGACACCACGGCGTGTATCACCGGTGGCCTTGCGGGCATTTGCTTTGGATTTTCCGGTATCCCCGCGCGCTGGCGCAGCGCCCTGCGCGGGACGGCNGAGGTGGAGCAATTGTTGGCGCGCGCGTTTTGATAAGCACGCGGCCCACAATACGNTCCACCATCACANGATCACATAGCCGAAAAGCGGGACGCGCCTTTCCCATGGCGCATCCCGCTTTCGTCTGTCCTTTGGGANAATTCAGGCTGTATCCAAATACGGTCACCCGGGCACTGCAGCAGCGCGCCTTTCCCCCTTGCCCAAGGGGCAGTTGTTTTCCCGGCTTTGTATCGATCGCTGCCGTGTTTCAGCCCCAGCCGCGCAGAGCGTCCCTCCGGCTGCCGCTTTTGGCCTCACCGTTTCGGGTCCCGATCTCATAGCAGTTCAGCGCGGACCAGAGATCCTTTTGGACGCCGAGCCCCTCNTCGTAAAAGCGGCCCACATCATACCATGTCTCCGGCTCGCCGCCCCGGGCGGCGGCAGTGTACCAGCGCAGGGCCTCCTTAAATTNGCCCTCTTTTTCCAGCCGGGCCGCCCAAATGCGCTGATGCGCGGGACAGCCCAAGCTCCGCCCCAACACGCCACGGCTCCTGCGCCTTTTCCGGCGCGGGCTGCACATAGGGCGCATCGCCCTTTGTGTAATACTCGTTCAGGCGGTCGGCCGCAAGGTGCATCCCGCCGCGCAGCGCTTTCCAGAACCAATCCTCGCAGGCGGAGATGTGCTCCTTCATATAGCAATCATATTCCGCCGCACCGGCAAAGGAATCCTCCGTCTTGCCCTCGATGCGCAGGAAATCCCATCCATAGCAGGCATTGCCGACCGCGTACTGGCAAAACGGCTCACCGCCCTGCGCTTTTTTCCGCANCGTGTCAAAAGCCTCCTGCAGGCTTGCAAAGGGCATGGCGTCCCCGAGCCCGTCCGACAGCTCGCGGCTGCGCAGCGAGAGCAAAACGCCCAGTGCGCTGCCCTGCCGTACCGAGAGCCTCATCAGCTTGCGAAAGCGCTCGTCATCCCCGGCGAAGTGGTGTCCGCTCCAAACATACCGGGGGCCGNGCAGGCATTGGGCCAGCAAACAGCTTGCGTCGCCGTCCTCCNAAACCGAGGCCTCCTCCAGCAGCACCATCGCCCTGGCGCCCTGGCCTGCGCGCAGATCATAATACAGATATGTGAGCGCCTGCTCGACCGGATCGCTGAAAAAACGGCCCATCGGCTCTTCCTCCCCGTTTGACCATTTTCTGCTTTGCGCTGTTTTTGCTGCATTTGCGGTTCACTTGCCATCGTTCTGCCACGAACGCACAGCGTGCGCAGGAAACGNACGGCCGGTTTACCCCCGCAGAAGCGCCACTGCCACATCGTTTACATTGGTGCCGGTCGGNCCGGTAACGATGAGGCCGTCCACCGCCTGCAGGGCGTGGTAGGCGTCGTTGTCGCCGAGCACGGTGAAGAGATCCAGCCCCTGCGCCTGCAGGCCCGCCAGCGTCGTTCCGTCGGCGTAGCCGCCGGCGGCGTCGGTGGGGCCGTCGGTGCCGTCGCTGCCCACCGAGAACACTGCCGCGCCNTCCANCCCCGCAATGCCGGCGGNCGCCGCCAGGGCAAGCTCCTGATTGCGCCCGCCCTTTCCCGTTCCGGTGAGATGGACCACTGTCTCTCCNCCCGCGAGAAACGCGAGGCGTTTGCCGGAGCCGGCGTGGGTTTTCAGAATACTGGCCAGAAAGCTGCCCGCCTCCCGGGCTTCGCAGCAAAGCCGGTCGGTGAGGAGCACCGGCTCGTAACCCAGCTCCGCGCACCTTTGGGCCGCAGCGGCGCAGAGCTCCCGGACGGAACCGGTGATGCACGTCGTCACATTGTCCAGCGNCTTGGGCGTCTCACGGTCCAACAGGCNCCNGATCTCCGGAGTCAGATCCAGCTTATACCGCCCGGCGATCGCGCGGGCCTCGGCACACGTGGCGGAATCNGGGCAGGCGGGGCCNCTGCCGATCATATCCAGAGGATCGCCCAGAATGTCGCTGAGCACGACCGAGAACACCTGCGCGGGGGCGCAGGCCTGTGCAAAGCGCCCGCCCTTCACGGCCGAAAGGCGCTTGCGGATGGTGTTCATCTCCACGATGTCCGCTCCGCAGGCCAGAAGCTGTTTTGTCACATCCCCGAGCACCTCGCCGGAGATCAGCGGTTTTTCAAAAAGGGCGCTGGCGCCGCCGGAAAGGAGAAACAGCACCGTGTCCTCCGCCCGCAGCCCCTGCACCAGATCCAGCGCAGCCTGCGTTCCGGCAAAGGAATTNTCGTCCGGAACGGGGTGCCCCGCCTCCCGGCAGTCAAAATTGGCGATCGGGCCTTTNACGTGCCCGTATTTGGTGACCACCACCCCTGCCTCGATCCGCTCTCCCATGCAGTCGTGAGCCGCCTTTGCCATTTGCCAGGCCGCCTTTCCCGCTGCGACAAGCAGCACCCGCCCGGGGAATGTTCTCCCTTTCAAAGCCCGGATCACCGCCTCGTCGGGCTGTACCGCCCGGATGGCGGCAGATATGATCGCATCCGCATCCCTTCTCATTTTGANGTCCACGCAGATCCCCCCGATTATATTAACATACGATTTCTGTATCCTATCCTGCTTTATAATTTAGCACTTTGGGGAAGGCTTGTAAACCGTCTTTCCCCTTTTGAAAGGCTTTCTCGTTTTGAAACACGCTTCAGGAACCTCNGGATCAATCCCCGCATGCATCCTGACGGCAAATTTGGCCCCGCATCTTCCCGTGGGGAAATTTCGGCCGCATGTTCCTTTTGCGGCCGATGACCCCGCATCTTCCCGCGGGGAAATTTCGGCCGCATGTTCCTTTTGCGGCCGATGACCCCGCATCTTCCCGCGGGGAAATTTCGGCCGCATGTTCCTTTTGCGGCCGATCCGGCANAGAGNTCGGATCAGAGCTTCCTTTTAAATGCCNAGCCGGGCGCCCTGTACGGACGCCCGGCTCCTGCCGCAAAATTGCGGCTTGTTTTTACAGCATGGCCGAACCGCCGGTGACGATCCAGCAGGCCATAGCCGCAACGGTGAAAGCGCCGGTGTAAACGCTGCCGGTACGNCGATAGCAATAGGTGCAGATCAGGCTGAACACTAAGATCTGCGGTGCGAAAACGATGAGCAGAGACATNAACGGCCCNCCGAAGGTGCTGCCGAACAAAAGGTCGGCGCCGGGGCCGATGCCCGCAAAGAAGGGGATGTACTCGAGGAGAATGATGATCAGAACGCCGCCCACCATACAGAAGGCGTACTTCCACCAGCAGGAAAGGAAGTTTTTCACGCCCGTCCGGTCGGTGTTTTCCACCCTGGCCTGTGCAAAGATCTTGCTGTTGTTCAAAAGGAAGAACAGCGCAAAAATGAGGATATACACCAGGAATTGGACAAACCGCGCCGGCGTGAAGCTCTTGAAGAACGGCCAGATAAAGCGGAAATCCAACAGGAACAGCGCCTCACAGAGCACGACCAGAAGATACATAAAGCCCACCATGCAGAGGGACAGCAGCGCGCTCTTGCCGCACAGCGCCCAGTCGATGCGGTTTTTCTTTTGCTCGGTGGAGAGGCCCAGGTCCACAAAGTCCATCGGCTCCCCTCTCTTTTTGGCGCCGCGGAGCGNCAGCAGCGTNGTGCCCAGCATGATCAGGATCAAAAGCAGATACCAGGACAAAAAGCCGTTGCCTATGGTCATACGGAACACACCCTCCGGCAAGGGCAGAAGGCCGTGCCCCAGCTGGGTCATGAAGGGATAGGTCGCCGCGGCGATCAGCACCGTGATGATCGCGCCCTTCCACCATTTTCCGCCCTTTTGCACACGGTTTGGCCGGTTCGGGATCCCCTGCAGTACCGGCGCGAAGAAAGGCGTCAACAGCAGCAGCTCCATCAGCGGCAGCATGGCCGCAATGCCGCACAGCATGGCCGCAAACACCAGACATTCTTTCACCATGTACACCTGATCGGTGGGCGCAAGGGCGGTATCCAGCCCGATGGCCTGGGTAAACCAATCCATGGCCGCCGCCATNCCGTGGCTGTCGTGGGTTGCCAGACGGTGGTTGGTGGCCAGCAGCTCTACCCGGCGGGCCGTGCCGTCGGCAAAGCTGCCGTAGGTGGTATCCCATGCGGCATCCCCGGCAGAGCATCCCAGGAATTCCGTGCGCAGATCGCTTTGGATCAGATCGTCGGTAACCGTATTGGCATAATCCCGGAAATAGTTGAACTCGTCGTACTTGGCCTGCAGAAGCATCACATTGTTAAAATAGATANGCTCTGTATCGTAAACGCTCTGGCGGAACANCTCGCCGCACTGCAGCACGGTCGCCTTGGGGGTAATGTCCCGCCCCTGCTCATCCGTGGCCCCGGCATAGGCCGCAGACACCGACCAGGAAGCCCAGGTGCCCATGGAATGGCCGGAGATACCGATGCGGGTGGGATCCACGAAATCGAACCCGGCCAGCACGCCGTAAGCGGCAATGCCGCCCATCGAGCTGTCCTTGATCGTGTTGCCCGCATCGTCGGCACTGTAATAGGGATCAAAGAACATCAAATTGGAAAAATTCATCATCACCCGGTAGCGCTTCTGTCCGCCGATGGAGACATAGGTACCATCCGCCTCGCTCTCCTGGCCATAAGTCACCGTGACCTTGTGGTTGACATAGCCCCGTTCGATCAGGCCCGCGTCGGTCCAGCCGTGGCCGTACTCATCCAGCGCCAGCACCACGGCGCCCCGGCGGGCCAGCTCGACGGCGTAAGCGGCGCTGGTCTCGTGATCGTTCTGATACCCGTGCAGCAGCAGAACCGCCGGCGCGGGGGTGGCNCTGGTGGCCGAATCGGGTTTGTAAAGCTTATAGGTGAGGTCTCCCAGCTCTGTGTGAATGGAGCCCATCTCCACCGATACCTCGCNGCCATCGCGCTGGATGCTGTTTGCGGCTGCCATGCAGGCGAAGACCGCGACGGTCAGCGCGATCAGAAGGGCAAGCGGGCGTTTTGCCTTGGACATCATGGATGTTGTCCTCCTCTCTTTNGTTCCGTTCTTGCTTNTTGTTTCTTGTTTCTNGNTTCTNGNTTCTGGCTTCTGGCTTCTGGCTTCTGGCTTCTGGCTTCTNNCTTNTGNCTTCNNGCTTCTNGNTTCTGNNNTCNGNCNNCTGTTTGATAAATTTATAGTATCACGGTTTGTGCCGGCTGTCAACAAACAATTTGGGATTTTTGACATTATTTTATGATTTTGCTATAATGGGAAAGCTTTGAGCAAATCGACAGGCCTGCCGCAAAAGGAACGTGCGGCGGGCCTTCCCCCACGGGAGTATGCGGGGGGCGCAGACCGGCGGTATGAACAGAGCTTCCATCGTAAAATCATGGGCAAGATCACAAAAATAATCAGCTTTGGCCACAGGAGGCGATCCAGATGCCATCCGGCAAAAACTCTGCCCCTACCGTAAAGGATACGTTTGTCCGGCAGATCGAAGATATGATCCTCAGCGGGGAGCTGGAGGTGGGCAGCCGTCTGCCCAGCGAGCGTGAGCTGGCGGAAAAGATGAAGATCAGCAAGACCGCCGTTCACGACGGCATCTGCGATATGGTGCGAAAGGGGTTTTTGGATGTCGTTCCCCGTCAGGGGATCTTCGTCGGGGATTATGCCCGCAACGGCACTCTGGAGGCGCTCGAATCCATCATGCGGTATGACGGCGGACGGCTGAACACACAGAACAAAGCCGCTTTGCTGGAAATGCGCGGAGCTGTGGAGGGCCTTGCTCTAAAAAAAGTGATCGAGGCCGCCGACCCAAAGGTTTTGGAACAATTAAGGGCGATTTTGGCCGAGGCCGAAGCGCTTGCTGCCGCGGGCGGGCCGGAGGTTTGCCGGCAGCTGGCGGAGTGTTATTTCCGTTTTCACCACCTGATCTGCGTTGCCTCCGGCAATGCGCTGGCCCCGCTTATTTTCAATGCGTTCCGGGCGCCCTCGGTTTCGATCTGGGCCGCTTCTGCCGGCGCGCTGGGGCTTCAAAATTCCGTGGGCAGGCTCCGCACCTTTGTGGAGACGATCGAGGCCGGTGATCCGGACGCCGCCCTGCAGCATCTTCGCTTTGTCATCGGGGAGCCTTCCGAGTAGTGTTCTTTGGGGCCATCGGCCACCAACAAGCGGCACCGGGTATATACTGGTGCATTGCTTGCTACTACTGTCAGCACCTACAAGCAAAGGTTGAAAGATGTTTGTGATGGTGGTATACTTCGCCTATATCAATTCAATAAGTCTGTGTTTATAAGAGGTAGCTTAATGGAAAGAAACGCAAAATATAAATCAAATAATTTGTGTATTGCAATATTCATATTTTGCTCGTCAGTAAGGGTTGTAGAGTATTTTCTGATTAAAACGGACACAACGGTAATTGGTGAGAATGTACTGCACAAAGTAATTGGAATTATTGTACTGGCACTAGCTTTAAAATACCTGAATCTCACATGGAGTGATATTGGATTCCAGAAGAGCGGATCGATCAGCGGTATTTTGAAGGGTCTGTTATTGGGCGGTGTTTGCTTTGCCTTTTCGTATGGACTTGAATTGGCAATTTTAGCTTTGCAAGATAACCCGGCGCAGTTTGAGTTCTACATCAGCAGTTTTTCTCTAACTGGCTCACAAGTAAAAAATACTGATTTCGTTTTTATCGGACTGTGCGTATTATTCAATATCATCAACGTGTGGATGGAGGAGGGCGTTTTTCGGGGGCTATTTATCAAAGTTTTCTCAGGGACCAGTCCATTTATGAAAGCGAATTTTATCGCCGCTTTTTTGTTTGGCGTTTGGCATATTGTCATGCCGATCAGAAATTATATAAATGGTGATATGTCATTTACTGGAATGATTTTAATGGGGATTGGTTATATTGCCCTTTCCGGAGTTATGGGAATCAAATGGGGACTTCTAGCCCATATGACGGGAAATATGTGGGTAGGACTTGGCGACCACCTATTCAATAACACCATCGCCACAAATATGCTGCATGTCATCTCCCTAACAGGTGCGGACGAATTGCAGATCATCCGAATTATGGCAGCGCAGATTATTTCCTTCGCGTTCGTGTTGGTAGTTTACTGTAGCAAAACAGAAAAGTGAAGAGATAACTTCCAGTTGTAAGGGAATTTCATCGTTTGGTGAAATCCCCCTTGACAAATGTTCTCTTGGAAATGGATTTTCTGATATCTTGCCATAAGATACGCAATCAGATCATTTGTACGCACTTTTAAGCCGGTGGCAAGCATCACTTCTCTCAGCAGTTTCTCGGAAACAGCCGGCAATGTGCGCGTTTCGCTATAGCCTTTCCAGTAGGCACCGCTGGCCAAAAGCGTATTAAAATCACTGATCAGCATATCGCTGCCATAGCTGCGCTTTGCAGGATAGCCGCGCGAGATCAACGCCATATTATTATCGAAGTTTGGCGCAAGGCGCAGAACCTTGCCGGTGTCTACATCGCGCAGAACGCCAAGATTAAAGCTGTGGCGGTCCAGATTGGCACAGAGCGCATCCATAAAGATGATGAATACATAATCGCTTGCGATATCCTCCCCGAATTGCCGGAGCACGGTATAGGTTCGAGTATAATCCTCCACATCTTCTCCCATGATGGCATGCAGAGGCTCGAAGTTTACGCTTGCGCCACTTGTAAAATCGCGCGTTTTAATTGCGCGGGTTTTTGGCCGAACATAGTCACTGCAAGGAATATATTCCGCCATATCGAAGCCAAGCCGCTTTCCAAGCAGACTGATAAAATATTCAGAAAAAAGCTCAAGCGCATCGGCCTGCTTGTACAACCACCATACGCCATCTTTCAGCCGCCAGCATTTTTCAAAGTTGCCGATATTGGTGAGCTCCTGCGTCTGGTTGTTTTGCAGCGCACCTACTGCAGCAAAACTGTTATAATCACCTTTCAAGGCAAGCGTAGAAAAATAGTCCTTTTTGAACCGCACATCATCCCATGAAAGATTGCTGTCTGCATCCTTTACCCAATAGGTATCAGTCACAGTGGCCGCATGCACAGAAAGAACCGTACTGATATCATCACGCTCCGCGAGGCGCAAAGCTTTCTTGAGCAAGCGAGAATTAGGACGGTGCGCATCGATGGCTCTGGTGCAAAGCCAGCTGTTCAAATCCTCTGTGCGTTTAAAAAAAGCGGACACAATGCATCGTCTTTCCAAACAAGGTGATTCAAGGAATCTAATCGTGCAACCGGTCGGTCTTTACTCATCACAATGCGATCCATAATACACTTCACCTCCTCATAAATTTGGTATACAACCATATCTTTGCAGATAATAAATCCGGTCTGAATCGAGGGTTGTAATGATTGTAAAAATATGAATATAACGTGTTTGTTGTGCAAATAGCGCCGTCCAAGTGTACTTGGGCGGCGCCATGAATGGTGCAGTTGAGCAATCCAAATCCGAACCCGTATTCTCGCCACCCATCGTCGATTTCAGGTCATCAAACGTGATCGTGTCTGTGCCTTCCTTGTAGTTGAAAGTGATCACCACTTTATCATCATAGAGAAAAATCGCATTGATGAAAGTGTCAATCAGCATTTGGCGATGGGATTTCTGTCGCACGTCCAGCTTGCGAAATCGATGCAGCCAGAATGTCATAAACTCGGCGCTGATCTTCGGCTTTGCCAGCTTTTCGCAGGCAATCCTGGTTTCCAGCTCTTCTTTTGTGGTCTCCAGTTCTTCCAGCCGCTCCTTTGTAGACTTGGTGAGGATGCCCTGCTGGATCGCGTTCAGCATATTTTGAATAGCGGTATTTGTCTCCCGCAGTTGCTGCTCATACAGCGGCAGATTCACGTTCTCCTGTTCCTGCAGCGCCATCATCATGGACACAATGGCTTCAATCGCCTTGTCGTCCATCACCATCCTCATGGTTTCATTGACCACTAAATCCTCGATCCAATCTTTTTTGACCGGCCGCTTGTGGCAGATCGTGCGTCTCTTTTTCACCGATACGCACTTGTAATAGTGATGGACTCTGCCGGTGTGGCTCGTTCCACTTTCGCCGCAGAGGTAAGCGCCGCAGTAGCCGCAGAACAGTTTGGTCGTCAGCAGATAGTCATCCTCGGCCTTATGACGGGCCGGGGCCTTTTTGTTTTTCGCCATCTTATCCTGCACACGGTCAAACAACTCTTTCGGGACGATAGCCGGAATGCCGTCCGGTGCCACAATATCCCGGTAAGTATATTCCCCGATATAGCGGCGGTTCCTGAGCAGATGTTGGACACTGTTGTAGGACATCTTCTGCGCACGGGTACTCTTGACGCCTTTTTCATTGAGCCAGTCCCGCACCTGCTTCATAGTCGCACCCTCGGCATACTGTTTGAACGCCTCAAGGACAAACGGAGCTGTCAGCGGATCGATTTGAAAACATTGCTCATTGTCGATCCTGTATCCGATTGGCAGTGTCCCGCCGTTGTACCGGGATTTCAACGCGTTCTCTGTCATACCGCGAACAACTTTCTCTGACAGATCTGCGGAGTAGTATTCGGCATAGCCCTCCAAAACGCTTTCCAGAATGATCCCCTCTGCCCCGTCAGAGATCACCTCGGTGGCTGACACCACTTTAACGCCGTTCTTTTTCAGCGCGGCCTTGTACCGAGCGCTGTCGTAGCGGTTGCGGGCAAATCTGTCTAACTTCCAGACGATCACCATATCAAACAGCCGCTTGTTGCTGTCTTTGACCATATTCTGAAACTCAGGCCGGTTGTCCGTCTTGGCCGAAAAAGCGCGGTCGATGTAGTGACGCAGAACCGTGACGCCATTCTTTTCCGCAAAGGCGGTGCATTCCCGGATCTGCCCCTCAATGCTTTCCTCTCGCTGGTTATCACTGGAATAACGGGCGTAGATCACAGCTGTCAAAGTCTATTCGCCCCCTTCTGGCAATTCCTTGATCCGATCAGCCTCAGCCAGTACGCGAAGCTGATATTGTGCGATCTCGCGCAATCGCTCAAATCGTGCCTCTTTCGGCATACCGCCTTTGATCAATTCGGCATTGCGCGTTTCCAGATTGGACAGAACAGTCAGTTCCGGGATCGAAGCATAATCCCGGATATTGCTGCGTTTGGCAAGCTCCGGATTTGCCTCCCGCCATTCCTTTGCTGTACAGCCAAACAGCGCGACGTTCAAGAGATCAGCTTCATCCGCATAGGCCAGCCACTCGGTACTTTTTGTGTAGCTGCTTTGCGGCAGCACATAGTTTTTGACCGCAT
Organism: Subdoligranulum sp.; assembly: GCA_014799685.1. GTDB lineage: Bacteria > Bacillota > Clostridia > Oscillospirales > Ruminococcaceae > Ruthenibacterium. The sequence goes on from JAAVHN010000008.1 coordinate 71,781, forward strand.
CGGTGTGGATCAAATAATTGTTTTTGGAAAGGAACCGCTTGGCATTCCATTCCAATTTGAGCCGGTCGTTCTCATCGTCTTTCAGGCGCTGGTATTCTTTCAGCAGATATAGTTTGAAGATCGGGCTGATGGCTGAACCAAACTCGAACGCAATATCCTTGTGGGCATAGGTGCCGCCATAGCGTCCGGCCTGCACATAGATCCCGACTGCCCCGGTTTTCTCGATCCATTCTTTTGTGCTGAGCGTAAAGGTGGGCAGCCCTGCCTCACTTTTAAAGTGGTCAAATTCGACCACTTTAAAATCCGGGTTATACAACAACTCCCATGTCCCGAGGAATTCCAGCGTCGTCCGGGTGCGCAGCCAGTTCTTGATCACATCTGCTGCACGCACCGCATCCGTCCGGGCTTTTGCCATATCCGTCAGGCTGATGTAGTCCCGCTGATCAAAATTCATGATCGTCACAGGTGTATCCTGCACCATGATCAGAGAAGTCTTTTTGTTCATTGGGCATCCTCCATCATGCGAAGCAATGTTTCCTTCAGCTTGCCGTTCATCGGCGATTCAGGGTCAAAGCACATCTCGATAAAGCGCCGCATTTCTTCCTTTTCCGGGGTCTCTTTAGGTTTGAAGCTGTAAGTCGCACCTTGGGGCTTGTTCGTCCGGGCGAAAATATAGTCCAGCGATACGTCAAAATAATCCGCATAACGGCGGAACAGCACCACAGGCGGCGTAGCCTGCCCGTTTTCGTACCGATTGATACTCGATTGCGTGGAGCCTATGGCCTCGGCCAGTTTTGCCTGTGAAATGCCGGTTCCCTCACGCAGGGCTTTCAAACGTTTACCCGTTTCTTTCATCGCAGCACTCTCCTTTCCGGATCAGTGCATATTATAACCCGGATGCAGATGAATTGCAACCCTCAAAGAGAATATTTTGTGGTGTTCTGTTATATTTTGAAAGCCAATTATGGCAAACAAATAAAATTTTCAAAAAAATTTGAAAATCAGGAACATTTCGTGTATGATTATGACGATATATAATGCAAGTCCCAATAAATTGAACGGAGTCGATTTCAATAGCTTTGACCCAAATGTCCTTGACAGATTTTCATCTTATGTTTCTTCCACTCGTCTACATCATCCCTTATGAAATGCTGATTCGCTGTCCCACCCTGCAAAATATACCGCGCACGATGGGAGAAATTCAAAATAATTCGGCGCAATTCAGAAAGCTTGTCCGAAGCAGGTCGTACTTGGCTGAGTTGTTACATGCAATGGCGCTTTTGGCCTTTCCTCATTTTGGCTTTCGTGGATCTTTTAATCACTATAGCTTCGATTTCCCAATGCGGAATATGGGTGCATCTTTGCACCTTTGGCTTGAAGGAGTGGAAAAGTTTGAAGGCTGGGGCTGGAAAAAGATGAACCATCTTCCTCCCGAGGCGCTGATTGACTTCTGTGAACCGGAAGATGTTCATGCTCTGTTTGAAAAGATCGTCAAATGGGCGATTGAAAAGGAAAACTGGGGGCCGATCATACAGGTTTTGCGCGAGATGCCCTGCGAGGAAGATTTTGCCCCTCAAAACACTTATGTGTACCAGGATTTTATTCGCAAGTGGTATCATACTCGTGCAAAACACGCGCACACCGTATCGCTGGAAGAATGTCCCGAAACCTCTAACGTTGAACTCCGGACAGAAGGTGCTTTGTCAAATAATTTTATCGAGCAGGTTGAGGCGGACGACTTTTGCGAGCGCTTCAAAGCCACTTTGACCCCAAAAGATATGGAAATTTTGGAATTACGCGTCGAGGGGTACAGCTACAAAGAAATCGCCAAAAAACTTGGGTATAAAAACCACAGCGGCGTGATCAAACGAATGGAGGCGATCAAAAAGCGGTTTATTGAATACGAAAACGAAACAGGCCCATAAAGCCACGCAAACCGGATGGTGAGCGTGGCTTTTTGCATCCAAAAATAAGGAGGTGCAGCATGATCCAGAGCAGTGCATAACCGCATGGCACAGAACCCGCAAACCCACAAACCCCTAACAAATTTTTACAGAATCGGAGGTATTTTTGAGCAGACGCAAGAAAGTCATCAACAACACGGAAATTCCACAACCCCAGATCGAAATGATCGCGCGGTGCATTTTACCCGACATCCTTGCCTTTTACGAAAGCGAGGAAGGCCAGCACGAATTTGCTGAGTGGAAAAAGCAACAGGAGCGCGAAAGAGAAGAAGCGGCGGCCAGCATCACCGCTTGACCCCTTTCCCCCTCATACTCCCCCTATCCCTAATATATCTGCTGAAAGAATATATAAATATAATATAAATACAAGCAATACAGGCTGAGAAAAGATATTCTTTTCAACAGGATCAAGGACAGGCACACACAAAATGTTACAGGTCTTTTGAGTATTTCATGTGGAATGCTGCAAAAGGCTTTTTCTATTTCAGCAAGGAGGAAACCACATGGAGAAAAACAAACGCACCGCTTACGGCAGCAACATCAAGCTGCCACCGCTGGAAGATCTGCTCTTTTCAACCGAGCAGGACCGGCAGGACGCAATGCTGGAAAAGGTGCAAAACATCCCGCTTGAACAGCTTTTCAGTTTTCCGGACCACCCGTATCAGGTACGGGACGATGACGAAATGCAGAAAATGGTTGAAAGCGTACAGCAGTACGGAGTTTTAACGCCCTTGATCGCCCGCCCCCATGAAAATGGCGGATACGAAATAATTGCAGGCCATCGCCGCAAGCGGGCGGGTGAACTGGCGGGCAGGGACACAATGCCGGTCATTGTACGGGAGATGGACGACGACACCGCAGTGATCGCGATGGTCGATTCCAACTGTCAGCGAGAAAATGTGAGCGCAATCGAAAAAGCAAAGGCATACAAAATGAAGATGGACGCACTCAAACGGCAGGGTAAACGCAATGATTTAACTTCGTCCCAAGTTGGGACGAAGTTGCGGGCTGACGAAAAAGTGGCGCAGGATGCCGGAGAAAGCCGCAACCAAATCCAACGCTACATCCGTTTGAACGAGCTCATTCCGGAATTGCAGGAGATGGTCGAGGAAAAGAAACTAAAATTCAATCCCGCCGTGGAACTGTCCTATCTGACGCCAGAGGAACAGGAACAATTTCGCGATTACATCGGCAGTGAGGGCTGCACCCCATCCTTATCGCAGGCGCAGCAGCTTAAGGCCGCAAGCAGGGAAAAGTCTTTCAGTGAGGACAAGCTGAAAAGCATTATGTCATCCCATACACCGAGCATTCTACCGATGGAACAGCAAATCAGCATCCCGCTTTCCAGAATCGAACGGTTCTTTCCCCGCAACGCCACTGCCGAGCAAATTATCATTCAGATCATTCGCATGCTGGAAGCCCGCCAGAAAGCCCGTCAGCGTGATTTTGAACGATGAGTAGGGTGTTGCTTTCACGCAGGAAAGTTGCCTGTAGGCCCATTTTATGCGGCGCTGAAAGCACACCTGTAAGAATGTTGGCCAGACTGATTTTGACAGGCAGTCGATGAAACATTCTTGCCAGCGTGTCGAAGCGCACACTGACAGCCTTGCCGGTTATTTTCTACTGCGTTATGATGATGCCATAGCAAATCGCTGAAAGGAGCGTTTGAATATGGAAATCACATATCGGAACGAAAACGGATATCTGCTGCCCAATTTGGATGTGGACAGTGCACCACCGCTCGGAAAGTATGGCAGACTACGCCGCAACTATCTTCGACAGCATCAAAATGGAATTTATACAGGAATGTGGCTGTCCGGCAAGCTGGACGCCCATTTGCAGGAGATCGATCAACAGGCCCAAGAGATGGTGGAACAAATGATCCAGCAAATGGCTCACCGGCAAAATGTGGACGAATGGCTGAAAGCATCCGACCCGCTCCGCTGGGTGGGCATGATGAACAACATCAAAGCAGCCGCTGAGGAAGTTGTTCTGAATGATCTGATTTATGTTTGATCGTTAAGCGCCACCCGATATCTTGTTCTTATTGAGCACAAAAATCCATCTTTTCGCACCGCCCCGGATCTGTCATTCCGGGGCGGTTTTACTTTGGCCGGAAATAGGGAACGGGAATGAGTACAGTACAAGCAAGCATGGCATTATGACATCATTTCTGGAAAATGCTGCCATAACGCCCACTTGTCAGGGAGATCCCTGAGACCCCGCACACCGTACTTCACTACTAAGACCGCAACAAAATCACTTACACAAAAAAGGAGACGCATATGCTGAAAAGACAAAAACAAATCTCGCTTCGTTTGACCGAGCAGGAATACGCACTGCTCTGCAAGAAAGCAAAAGCCGCCTATTTGAAGCGTGAACCATATGTCCGCCACATCCTTGATGAATGTCAGATTGTGGTTCGCCGCCCAGATGAATATCTGCAACTCGCAGCAGACATCTCGGTGGTTGGGAAACGGATCAATGAGATTGCTCATACTGTTAACAGTAATTGGTATGTGACAGAGGCGCAGATGAACGAACTGCAAATGCTTTTGGAAGAAATCCTTCAAATGGTGAAAACGTGGACACAACGCCCTGCATAAGGGCCTTCTGCCCCACACCAATTAAATAACACCCATTGCCAAAGCCCGGCATTTTCTGGCGAATTAAGCGTCGAAAATGTCGGGCTTTACTGTTTTGACGGAGATCGTTTTTGAGATAATGACGAGTTTTCTTTGGCCTTGTAACTCTTTTTCCAGAGCAAAAATTCCTCAAATTCCCGGATTTTTCCCAGATCCTCTTGAGTAAAGACATTTGGATGCTCAACTTGGGATAGCCCCAATAGATAATCGGCACTGATGTTGTAGAGCCGACAGATGTTCACCAAAGTTTCATGGCTGGGGGAACTTTTCTCCTGTTCCCAACTACGCACAGCTGAAACCGTAACGTGCAGTTTGTCTGCCAGTTGCTTCTGCGTATCGTGATGGTCTTTCCGAACTTCAGCAAGAAGCTCCCCAATCATATCAGCACACCTCCCACACCTTCCATATAAGTATAGACGATTGTGTTACTTTTTCCGAAAAATGATATAAATATTGATACTGTTCGCCAAAAGTGGTATAATTACTATTACTTTTTGGATTTATCGACAAAAATCATATCACTATTGGTGGAGAAGCGATGGGAAATCAACAGGTGAGATCCAAGCAGAGGGTCGCAGATTATGGTGAGGTCTTTACCGCTGCACGCGAGGTCAATGCCATGCTCGACCTCGTCAAAGATGAGACGCAGCGTATCGATTCCCGTTTTCTGGAGCCTGCCTGCGGTGAAGGTGCATTCCTGACGGAGATCCTTCGGCGCAAACTGGCTGTTGTGAAAGGCAGATATAAAAAAAGCCCGTTCGATTATGAACGGTACGCCATATTGGCCTTGATGAGTATTTACGGCGTGGAACTGCTGGAGGATAACGCAGAAAGCTGCCGCCAAAATCTCTTTACAATATGGAACACGGAGTACACAGCAGTAATGAGGCAGCAGGCCAGCGAGGAATGCCGCAGTACGGCACGATACATCCTGCGCAAAAACATTCTATGCGGTGACGCTTTGACTATGCTGCAAGCAGACGGCACGCCCATTGTGTTTGCAGAGTGGAGCCTTGTCAGCGGCGGGATGGTGAAGCGACGGGACTATACGCTGGATGAACTGCTGCGTAAATCCGAGCAAAAATCAGAAATTGATGAGGTATATCAAACTTCACTGGAAGGCAAGGACAAGGCTGCTGAGATATTGCCCACCCCGATTCGGGAATATCCACTGACTGATTACAGGAGGCTTGCACAATATGAGTGATTTATATCTTTCCGCCTACAATCCGGATGTGTTGGCCTGCATTGCTAATTTGTCCAATGATGAGGTTTTTACCCCGCCGGAGGTGGCAAATGCAATGCTTGATCTGCTGCCATCGGAGTTATGGCATGACAGCAAAGCAACCTTTCTGGATCCTGCCTGCAAATCCGGAGTATTTTTGCGTGAAATCGCCAAACGGTTGATCCACGGACTTGCGGATGAGTTTTTAGATTTGCAGCAGCGGCTCGACCATATTTTTCACAAACAGCTTTATGGCATTGCAATCACAGAACTGACAAGTCTGCTATCACGACGCAGTATTTATTGTTCAAAATACCCCAACAGCGCATATTCTGTGACTCATTTTGACGATGTACAAGGAAATGTTCGGTATAAGCGAATACAACACTGCTGGCAAAATGGACGGTGCACTTTCTGCGGTGCATCTCAAAGTAAGTATGACCGTGAACAAGGATTGGAAACGCATGCATATGAGTGGATCCATGTAACGAAGCCGGAGGATATTTGGGATATGAAGTTTGATGTGATTATCAGCAATCCACCATATCAACTCAATGATAGTGGAAATGGCGTCAGCGCAGTTCCCATTTTTCAACATTTTGTTCGTCAAGCCATAAAGCTGCAACCAAGGTATTTGTCAATGATTATTCCGGCAAGATGGTACGCTGGAGGAAAAGGACTCGGTGGATTTCGAGACTATATGTTGAATGATAATCATATCAGAAAGATAGTCGATTATGAATCAAGTAAAGAATGCTTTGATGGAGTCAATATAGCTGGGGGGATCTGTTACTTTTTGTGGGAAAGAGATCATGCCGGAATGTGTGAAATCACCAATATACAAGGAGAAACTGCAAATATTAACATACGAAAACTAAATGAATTTCCAATATTTATACGATCGAATTTAGCTGTTTCGATTGTTCGCAAGGTCATCGATTCTGGTGTTGATATGCATAGTAATCATGCTTATCCAAGAAATCCATTTGGATTCTCAACAAACTATAGAGGACGAGACAAGAAAGAGCCCGGTGATATTGAGCTTCTCACAAGCACCGGATTTCAATATATCCGGAAGACTGATATTCAAAAGAACACCGACATCATAGATTCATATAAGGTACTTATTGGGAGATTAGTGCCAAGTAATGGCGAGTTGGATGTCGATCCGAAAAACGGATATAAGGTCATTACTGATACACGAATTATCGAACCAGGACAAATCAACACAGAAACCTATTTGGATATTGGAGTTTTCTCATCAAAAAATGAAGCTCAAAATTTCGAGCAATTTCTCCACTGTAAGTTTCCTCGATTTCTTCTTCGGCAAGCTATTTCATCGCTCAATGTTACACGCGAATGTTTTCGATTTGTCCCCTATGAGGATTTTACGCAAGAGTGGACCGACGAGAAACTATATAGGAAATATGGACTAACAGAAAAAGAAGTTAATTTTGTTGAACAAACTATACGCGCCATGTAACAGAAAAGAACACAAAATATATGTATTTCTCAACAACTAATAAGTACTTATTTGGCGGTGATGATAATGCCTGACTTTTTCCCCCAACGCCCAGCATCCCATCCAATGATTTATGCCTACGAGGACACCAATCCCCAATATACAGGGTTGCTAAAAGTTGGCTACACTACTATTGAAGTAGATAAGCGAGTGGCCCAACAATATCCTACCAAACGACCCGACGGCAGCGTTCCTTATCGTATCGTTTATCGGGAATCCGCCATGTATCCGGACGGCACTTCGTTCACCGACCACGATGTTCATCGTGCACTGGAGCGCATGGGTATTATCAGCATGGGTGGCGAATGGTATCGTTGTACTACAGAGGATGTACGCGCAGCAGTGCTTGCGGTACGTACCCGCACTGATAACATCGAGAACCGAACCGAGACCTTTGCTATGCGTCCGGAACAGGCTGAAGCTGTAGAGAGGACCGTAGCATATTATCAGTCTGTCTATCAGGAGGGATCTGGGCGCACCCCAAAATTCCTTTGGAATGCAAAAATGCGGTTCGGCAAAACCTTTGCCGCCTATCAGCTTGCCAAACAAATGGGGTTTTCCCGTGTACTGGTTCTCACATTTAAGCCTGCCGTGCAAAGCGCATGGCGGGAGGACTTAATGCGCCATATTGATTTTGAAGGCTGGCAGTTCATTGCGCGGGATTCCTCTGACCTGCAAAACACACTGGATGTTCAGTATCACCACGCTGACATGAATCGTCCCATCGTCTGCTTTGGTTCATTTCAAGACTTTTTAGGCGTAAATCGGGAAACCGGCGGCATCAAAGCAAACAATGAATGGGTACATACGACGAATTGGGATCTTGTTATCTTCGATGAATATCATTTTGGCGCATGGAAAGATAGTGCCAAGAAACTATTTGAGCAAGATGAGGATTCCTATGACGAGGATTTGTCCAAGTATGACCGTGGAAATGCTTGTGATGAAACTTGGTTGCCCATTACAACAGACTACTATCTATATCTGTCGGGTACACCATTTCGAGCACTAAACTCCGGTGAATTTATAGAAGAACAAATCTACAACTGGACATATTCGGATGAGCAACGGGCAAAAGAGCAATGGGTGGGAGAAAACAATCCCTATGCCGCCCTGCCTCGCATGGTTCTGCTGACCTACAGAGTGCCGGAAAGTATTCAACGCATTGCGAAGCAAGGAGAATTCGACGAGTTCGATTTGAATGTATTCTTTTCCACTACCGGCAAAGGCAATGAGGCTCGATTCATTTATGAAGACCATGTTCAGAAATGGCTTGACTTAATTCGAGGGGCATATTTGGAGGCCACAATAGATGATTTAAAACAAGGTGCAAAAAAGCCGCCCATGCCATATTCCCATACAGAACTTCTGAATGTTTTGAATCATACGCTATGGTTTCTCCCCAATGTAGCTGCCTGTGAAGCGATGGCAAATCTGCTTGCACGAAAGCAAAATATCTTTTACCACAACTACAAAGTTACTGTTTGCGCCGGGCCCGGCGCAGGTATCGGCCTAAAGGCATTGGAGCCCGTGCGCCGTTCAATGGCCGATCCTTTAGCATCAAAAACGATTACCCTTTCTTGTGGCAAGCTGACCACCGGCGTAACCATCCGCCCGTGGACCGGCATCTTTATGTTACGCAATCTCTCCAGCCCGGAAACCTATTTTCAAGCAGCTTTCCGGGTGCAAAGCCCTTGGGAAATCACAAACGACAATGGACAAAAAGAAATTGTCAAACAGCAGTGTTATGTCTTTGATTTTGCGCTGAACCGCGCTTTGCGTCAGATATCGGACTATAGCTGTCGCTTAAATGTAACCGAGAGCAATCCTGAGAAAAAAGTTGCGGAGTTCATCAAATTCCTACCTGTCCTCGCCTATGATGGAAGTGGTATGCGCCCCGTCAATGCCGCAGAAATATTAGATATTGCGATGGCTGGAACAACCGCAACACTGCTGGCCAAGCGATGGGAGAGCGCCCTACTGGTCAACGTAGACAACGAAACACTGGCCCGACTGCTGGCGAATCAGGATGCGATGGCAGCCCTGCAACGGATCGAAGGATTCCGCAACTTAAATGCGGATATCGAAACGATCATCAATAAATCCGAATCTGTGAAAAAAGCAAAAAAAGAGGGCGATAACCTCACCCCCAAACAAAAGAAAGAACTTACCGAGGACGAAAAGGAATACAAGTCAAAGCGCAAGATGATCCAAGAAAAACTCATCAAGTTTGCAACCCGCGTGCCAGTGTTCATGTATCTAACTGACTTCCGTGAAAACAGCCTGCGTGATGTAATCACCCAACTGGAACCAGAATTGTTCAAAAAGGTAACTGGTCTGGATGTAAAGGATTTTGAATTGCTTGTATCGCTGAATGTGTTTAATGAATCCTTGATGAATGATGCTGTGTACAAATTCAAACGGTATGAGGATGCAAGTCTATCCTATACCGGTGTAGATCGTCATGCCGGAGAAAATGTTGGTCTCTATAGCACGGTGGTGTCACGCATGGATTATGATGCTATGGCAGGACTGCTGGATGACTCAATGCAATTGGGAAATCAGCCGACGGTAAATGAAAATATTGATGTTAGTGAACGAACCGATCAGGTCGGACGACTATCTTATTCCAAGACGCGAGAGCAACAAAAGCAGCCCGTCCCAGCCGAGGCGGAACGGGCTAATACCCATGCGATAAGCAAAGATACAAACAGCGCCCCATCTGAAATGAGGCAAAATGTACAAACTCATATACCAGCATCTGATAGCCAGAGGCCCTGCTTAACACCGACATATCGGCCTGCGTTCGTCCCACCAGAAGTGAATCCTGTTCAGGCACCAGCAAAAAAAGAAGTAGATGTGTCTGGTGTAAAAGTCGGCACTGTGGTAAGGCACAAAGCATTTGGAGAAGGAACTGTCTGTCGGATGGAACCAGCAGTGTTGTGGATTTCATTCAATGGTGAGGAAAAGCGATTTGCGTTTCCAAGTGCATTTCAGGATGGTTTCTTGGCAACCAGCAGTGAAAATGGAGCAGTCTGAATTTCATCGACGCCCCATGAATGGACACCATTATTGCAATATTCTCTTCCTCAATTCACATCTGCTTCATAGCTTTGGTATTCTTTATATTGGACGTACCCATTTATATTAATAAGGACAAATTTTCCTTTTCTGTGGTTTATAATAGTCAGTGTTCCGGATAAACCCTACGATCTCCAGATTTGCATAAAATACTTTCTTAATCGCCAATGCAATCATCCAGCGCTCCTATCCAATTGACCTCATCTTTTGCCTCATAGACAAAAGCTATTTAAGGGTAAAAATCCAATTTCACTATTCCAGCAACATGCTAGACAAGTCCAACTCTGTATTTTTACACTTGTTTTGAATTTCCTCTTTTGCTCGGGACAATCTGAAAATCCCAGTACCAATCCAAGTTTTCTTTATGAGGTTATAAACATCAGCATCATCTCGATAAGATGAAGCTCGTATTTGAGCTCCTATGACATATTTTCGATTTCTTAACAAGAAATTGTACAATTCCACATTCTCTATAATAGGCACAGCTTTCTCCTCATTTTTTTGCACATTATGAAAGTTGATTATATTAAACAAAAAACGCAGCAATAAATCATCAAATGCATATAAAAGAAGCCGGGGTTCCTCGTCTGTCAACTCAATTTTTCTGAACTCAAATGCTGGAGCGCACTTTTCAAAGTAAAAATCATACTTATCTTCATTGTTATACGTTGCCTCAACTTCACATAAAAGTTCCAATAATATATTTTGCTCAAACCTTTGGTTCGCCATATCTCTTAGCATTCTGAATACATTATCGAAATCTGCTCGTTTAACGTCTTTCTTAATTAAACTTATACCCATTTTCTGCATATTTGAATCAGATAAATCTCTCAAAAAAACAGCTGTAAAATATTCTTGAAATGAGCGATGCGTAAATCTGTAGTTTAGCCCATCTTTATATATAACACATACTGAATTGATTAGATCAAAAACGTAATCTTCCTGATTGAAGTTTACAGAATCTACACTCACCTTTTTTAGTGTTGCAATCAAATCATCATAAGATAATTCCATTTTTCCATGAAAATATGTTATAAAGCAAAAACGAGAAAATATTTTTTTGAATGAATCGTATGTAAGATTACTTTTTAGTTCTCGTTTATATCCCGATTTTGTTGCATCATGTTTAGAATAAAGCGTCTCAAACGCATTATCATAAAAAAGGTGCACTTTCTCTGGTATTTCCGCATAATTGTCAAATGTCAATAACATTATGTTTAACAATAGCGGATTAGATGCAAAAGATTGATGTTTACTGTACAAATATTCATCCAGCGCTATTTGGAATCGATGTTTAATCTCACTATCGAATTCAATTTTCCCTATTAAAGACATTGCTTGTGCTTTATTCAGCTCACACAATGTCAAAACTGAAAATCTCTGAAACTCAACAAATTCACTATATGGGCGCGAAGAGATAACAAAATAGTTATCTGAATATCTGTCGCAAAAAGAATCCAGTTTTTTAAAAAATATATCTTTTTTAGCGCTCACTATCTCATCATATCCATCTAATAGGAACAGGAAGCATCCTGATTGAAGTGCATATTGCAGATATTCTTTTTTTATCGTACTCCCCAGATCATAAAGTCTTTGAAACACAAAATCAGAGAGTTCATACTCATCGTTAGTTAAATTTAAGTCTTTTAATTCAATGAAAACAGGAATAAGGTCTTTATTCTTTATTTCATCAATGAAGAGGTGCTTTAAAAATGTTGATTTTCCAACGCCACCCATACCTTGAATAATAAGAAATTTAGACACATCTAACACATTATTAACACAATCACCTCTAATTATTTCAGTGCGAGACTTTTTCAAATTGGGACACTCAAAAAAATCGTAAATGTACTTAGGCTCCGCTCGATATAGAATAGTTTTTATCTTTCCATATTTTTCAGTAGCATTTTTTAGATATTTAGTAAATGTAACATCTAAATCAATTTTTATCTTCTCCCATTCATCGCGGCTAATTTTTTTAAGTCCATTGACGATTGGATCTGCATATTTCTCTAAAATCGCTTTTATGCAACCCGATACAATTTCTATTTTCCCCATATAATTCCACCTCTTTTATAAATATATCATAGACATAAGCACAACTAAAAATGCAGTAATGGAAAAGGATACCAACCATGGTTAGATTCTGAAATCACTACAATGTCGTAGAAAGCAGCGCCCCCCTGTTGAGTGAAATTAACTCAAAACACAACCAGAAAAATCCAACCGCAATCTGCCAATAGATAAATATCCCGGATATCAGTAGTTGGATAATATGCAGTATTTGAAAGCGCAAGCCATACGACAAATCTCGCCTTGATTTTCTGTTTTTTCTATTGTACTCTGTTTCAGCAAAAAAGTAAAGTATTTTTAATATAGTTCTATATACTCATACCTTACTTGTCTATTATATTTGGGCAAAGAGCCTTCTTGTCAAGCGTCCGTCAAATCAAAGTGCCTATTTACACTATATATTGTAACGCTATCCTTTCTTTTGTGCGAGGCTGATAAAAACCTCGCTTTTAATATGCAAACGAAGTTTATTTATAGACATAGAATGATTCAACAAGGTAGAAGAAACACCTGAAGAAGATTCTGATTCACAGGTTGTATTACCATCGGATACAGCACCAGGGCAAACAAGCTCATCGACTTCACCAAACGGTCTGCTATATCTGATAATGGACGAAGGACTAAGCGCAATCGCCAGTGCTCGATGTGAATCTGTAGTAGCCGGTGGCCCATTTGATCACAGCGGCATGGTTACAAAAAGTGAGATTCTGGCCGCCGGTCCGTTGCGTTCAGCAAGCGATGCATGTGCTGCATGGCAGGCCAGTGAAATACACTATGCAAACATCATGCGCTCAGACATATCCCGAATGGGCGTCAGCTGCTGGTTCTGTGAGGTTGACAGCAGCCAATACGCCTATTGGGCAGTGACATTTGAATAAGCTACAACAGTAAAGCGAAGGCAGCGTCATCAAATCGGTGGCGCTGCCCTCGCTTTTGCTTTGGAAATTTTCTATACTATTCAGTCAGTCAATCATTTCTTCTTCGCCCCTGACGGTTTTACCCCCGTCTCGCGCTTCACCCCATTCCGAAAATAGGTATCCTCAAATTTAGGGAATAAAACCAATAATCCGAACCCGTCTCCAACTGGAAATAGGTTCGGATTATATTGGTTTGGTGCACCTCCAGGGACTCGAACCCTGGGCCCGCTGATTAAGAGTCAGCTGCTCTACCAACTGTTGCGTCCCTTCGCTCAGAGCAGTGTTCAGTACGATTTTTCCTTGATTTTAAGCCACTTTTCCGCTGGTTTTACAGGGGTTTGGGGGCGGTCAGCCACCAACAAGCACGCCTCGGTATATACCGAGGCACAGTCTGTCGAAAAGGGGCTGTCTCAAAACGATGAAAACATCGCGGAGAGGCAGCCCCAATTCAATTTGCGGGAAAGTGCAGAAGAAAAGATGGAATCGACGTAAAAAAGAGTATGTGAAACAGAGCGG
>JAAVHN010000009.1 GCA_014799685.1 Subdoligranulum sp.
GCCGCAGAGCGACGGGAGCAACACGGACGGGCAGGACACCGCTCCGGGGCAGGAAGCCGCACAGACGGCCCCGGACGTGCCGCAGAGCGACGGGAGCAACACGGGCGGGCAGGACACCGCCCCAGCGCAGGAAGCCACGCAGACGGCCACCGATGCGCTGCAGGACGGCGACGGCAGCGCTGCGGACGGGCAGGACACCGCCCCGGCGCAGGAAGCCCCGCAGAAGGCTCCTGATGCGCCGTTGAATGACGTGTTTACAAAGATCACTGACGGCGGATGCGTCACCATCAGCGGCAAGATTCGTCGGGTATTCGACGGCGTTCTGCGCGTTAGGAACCGCGCGTCGTGGGAGTCGTCCGCTGTGGCGGGCGTGACAAACTTCGAGGAAAAGGAAGTCGTTAGCCTATTAAATGTAGAGGGGAAACCGATGTTCAAGATGCTTGACGGCTATTTCATCACGGGCGACCCGGCCCTTGTGGAGTACGTCGAGAAATAAGAAAAGAGCGCCCCTTCGCCTTGCGGCGGCGGGGCGCTCTTCTGTTCATTCCAGACGGGCGGGGGATGTATTACCAACACAATATGACCAACCGGCGCACTGGACAGCCATTCCGCGCAAATGCTGCTGAGCACTATGCAGAGCATCCACGAGCAGATGGGGGCGACGATCCTGATGGTGACGCATGATGCCTTTTCGGCCAGCTACGCAAACCGCATCCTGTTTCTGCGCGACGGGATGATTTTTACCGAGATATTCAAAGGCATGGATTCCCGCAAGGCGTTTTTTGAAAGGATCCTGGACGTTCTCACCATGATGGGCGGAGGGCAGACAAATGTATGCTAAATTGGTCTTCAGAAATGCAAAACGTTCCGCAAAGGATTATTTGGTTTATGTTGTCACCATGACGATTTGTGTGATGCTGTTCTATGCGTTCCTTTCCATTACAAGCAGCTATTATGCTCCGGATATCGGGATTGAGTACGAATTTACTTTGGCCAGCGACGGCTTAAAATTGGCGATCTGCGCGGTGACGCTGCTGTTATTATTCCTAATACGCTATGTGAACAACTATATGCTGAAAAGGAAACAAAGGGAATTCGCCGTTCAATCCGTCATGGGGATGGAGCAAAAGACCGTTGCATGGCTTTTCTTTGCGGAAACCTTTTTGATGGGCGCCGTATCGATCCTCATAGGGATACTTTTGGGTGTGTTCTGCTCGCAATTTATAACCGGGATGCTGCTGTCTGCCTATGGGCGGGATTATCAATTTGTTTGGACGCTGTTTCCCGATACAGTCCTTCTGACAATATGCTTTTTCTCCTGCAGTCTTCTGGTTGTGGGGTTGTTCAATGTACGCACCATACGGAAAATCAAGATCATTGATATGCTGCAGGCCGAAAAGCAGAACGATCCGCATATCCAAAAAAGCCGCTATATGCCCGTAATCTCCATTTTATATACTGCTTTTCTGATTCCCGCGTCGGCTGAGGGGATCTCGCATCGGTATTTTTATTCCGATCCCCGTTTTCCGGTTCCCGTACACATCATGTTTTGGGGAAATATCATTGCCCCGGCAGTATCCTTTCTGCTGGGTGTTGTATGGTGTGTGATGCGCAGGAAATGGAGCTTCAGCCGTTATATTCTTGCCGCCGCCATGCTTTCGTTTGTCAATATCGGGTTTGCCGCAAGTGTTCCTGTCGTGCAAAGCGCATACATGCTTTCAAGCGGCGAAGGGGTACGGAACAGCTATTTGCTGTTCCTGCTTGTTTACGTGATTTTTTGGATCTGCTGCGCGGTTTATTTGGCGGGCAATTTGCTTTCGGAATGGAAGGAAAAATCCCCCGAGCACAAATATCGGGGCGCCAATTTATTCTTCTTTGGACAGATCATTTCCAAACTGAATACCACCGCCAAAACAATGACGCTGATTTGCCTGACCCTGGTGTTGTCCGTCTTTTTGTTTGTGACGGCTCCGGCCCTGACGGGGTGGGCTTCGGGGTATCTGGAAATGCGCTCCGTATATGACGTTCAAATCAGCACGCGCTACAATACCGTGTATGAAACAGAGGACCTGCCCAAGGACAATTACGAGATGATCTCCTCTTTTCTTGATGAAAAGAATATTGCGGTGGCGTATGATTGCACGTTCAACCTGTATCTGCCGCATCAGGAGGATTTTCAAAGACGGGTGAAATGGGAATTTCCCGTGGCGGCAATCTCACTTTCCGATTACAACGCTTTGCGGGAAATGCTCGGATATGAGCAGATTTCTCTCAATGATGGTGAATTTACAACGCAGTGGCAGACGATTGTAACGGAAGAGGAGCGAAGCGCGTTTTTAAGGGAGCATACGGCTGTTTCAACCGATAGGGGCATTTTGCGCCTTGCGCAAGATGCTTATCATCTGGAGTCGATCGGACAATTCGTTTATAATTCGTACACGGATGTGATCTATGTTTTCCCGGACAATATTTGCAGCGGGCTTCTTTCCGTAATGCGAAACCGGTATCTGAAAACGGAAACGACTATCCCGTATCGGGAGGCGATCGCCCTCGAAACCGCTTTTGCACAAAATTATCCCGAAATGCCGGACGATGGAAACGGCGTTCAGTACTATATCAGAACCAGTACGCAGCAGATCAACAGCACCATCGCCGGGAACTTTGTTTTGCAGACGACGATGATCTACAGCGCGGTCGTTTTGATGGTGATCTGCCTGACAATCCTCTCCCTGCAGCAGCTTCTGGACGCAGCCCATTACAGGTACCGTTTTGGTGTGCTGCATAAACTCGGCTTGGATCGCCGCGAAACGGAACACCTGATTTTAAAGCAATTGGCGGTATGGTTTGGCCTGCCGGTCACACTTGCGGCGTTTGTATCGGTCATCGTCGCAGCATACTTCTTTGAAGCGATCGCGGCGCAGATTTCTGCCTATATCGGGGCAGGCGTTTTGCTGATGCAAGTGGGCGTTACGGTTTGTATTCTTGTCTTATTGCTGATATGTTATTTTATTGGCACGTGGATCCTGTTCCAAAAGGCGGTAACGGAATAGGCAAGCTCTGATTCAATCTGCATATCATCGATTCTGAGAACTGCTATAATCAAACAACTTGAAAAGAATCATATTCTTTTCAAGTGCCGCGGTGCCTGCACTGCAGCGGGCCGCCGAGAGCGGCCCTGACTTTGATTTCATAGGCAAATACCGCGTGGTTCCACGCGATCGGGCGTAGCCCGCTTGAGAAACTGCTTTGCTGTTTTTCAAGTTATTTGACTATATAAGAAGTGTATCAATATGCCCGGACGCGCAGGGGATCTCCGCACGGTTCAGGATACAAAAAGTGCAGGGCTCTTGCGGGCTCTGCACTTTTGCTTTTTGCTTTCGCTCTTTTGAAGTTTTATTCGGGGCCTTTTTATATCAGAATACCGGCGTCCCGTTTTCCGCCATGGGGTTCAGCGTGCGGATCACCTCCGGCGTCAGCGCGCGCAGCAGCGCCGTAGCCAGCGCGACGGCGGCCTCCACGTCCGACGCGGCGGCGTAGCCGTAGTGCGTGTGTGCATAGCGCACCGGGATGCCCAGCACCAGCGTGGGCACGCCGCCCGCGGCCAGGTGGATGCTGCCGCCGTTTGTGCCGCCGCCCGTGCGCACGGCGCACTGATGCGGGATGTTGTTTTCTTCGGCGATCTTGCGTGCAAACGCCACGAAACCGGCGTGCGATACCATCGTGCCGTCGCGAAACCGCAGCTGCACGCCCTTTTTCAGCGCGCCCTGTGCATCGGCGGGCGGGGTGAACGTGTCGTCGGCGGGCGTGCCCTCAAAGCAGATGGCAAGCGCCGGATGCAGCCGGTCCACCGCAACGCGCGCGCCGCGCGCGCCCACTTCCTCCTGCGTGGAAAAAACGGCCGTGATATCGGCGCAGAGGGTTTCTTCCCGCAGTGCGCGCATGGTTTCCACCTGCGCGGCGCAGCCGAGGCGGCAGTCAAATGCTTTGCCGAGCATTACTCCGGTGGATTCAAAATAAGTAAACGCGGTGTCTGGCACGACAGGCAGGCCCGCTTCCAGGCCCAAAAGCCCGGTCGCGTCCTCCTTGCAGCACACGCCCGCATCCAGCAGGATGTTGTTCAGCGTCAGCGGAGCGCCGCGCTCGGCCGCAGTCATAAAATGGGGCGGCTTCGAGGACGAAACGGCGGGTACCAGCTCGCCGCGGCGGTTGCGGATCAAAAAGGTGTGCGCGGGAACGTTGTGGTCCACCCATCCGCCCAGCGGCACCAGGCGCAGCAGGCCGTTCGGGGTGATGCTCTGCACCATAAAGCCCACCTCGTCCATGTGCGCGTCCAGCATTACGATGGGCCGGTTTCCGGT
Organism: Subdoligranulum sp.; assembly: GCA_014799685.1. Taxonomy (GTDB): domain Bacteria; phylum Bacillota; class Clostridia; order Oscillospirales; family Ruminococcaceae; genus Ruthenibacterium. The sequence goes on from JAAVHN010000009.1 coordinate 4,359, forward strand.
GTTCTGCGGCAGTGCGGCGTACAGGTTCTGGATGCTGTCCCGCCGCGTGGGCAGGCCGTTCAGCTCCTGTTCGATCACATCGGCCGTCGCCTCCTCAAACCCGGAAGGCCCGAACGCATCCGAGATTGCGGCACAGGTTTTTAAATCGATCATGCTTCATTTCTCCTTACGAACGATATTTTTTATGAAAAAGACGGTTGTCTGTCAACGCTTTGTGAAAAAGGACGCGGTATTTTCTCCCTGTTTGCCCTTTGTATTTGACCCATGCCTGTGAAACTTTTTCTCCGGCAAAATGACAGAATTTATTCTTTCCTTTGGATCAACAGCTTAACGCCCAACCCAAATACAAAGGCGCCCAATAAAATGAAAAACGACCATATCGCATTCCAATAAACGGAGGTCTCATCAAACATCCACAACAGAAGTTTATTCCAAAATGCCAAACCTGTCGCAATGGCAAATAAATCAAACAGCAGATAAGCACCGCCAAACAGATAAATCCATCTCCACCAGTAATTTCTGTTGTAGTTTTTTATAAAGGTGGCAATGCCTAAAATGCAAAGGACAGCCAGGATTCCCATGCATGCAAAATAGAATGGCCCCTTATTTTCCAATACCCCGATCCAAAACCCGGCATAAGAGCGCCGATCGACTAAGCCCCATATCCTGTGTAGATGGAACAACCCAAATGCAATGAAGAACCAGGGCTCCCATACAAACACTTTCTTTTCCATCCGATGTCCCCCTGTATCATTCTGATTGGGTGGTCAGACTGTATCCCGGCCGGTTTTCTGTTTCGATCAGCGTTTTGTTCAACCGCCGGTGTCCGGTTTCATCAACACGAAAGGGGAAGGAACCATTTTTTGCAGGCTCCAGGGCATATCCAAGAGGCGAAAGCCGCCCCGCGGGCTACGTTCGCCCCCTGCCCTGCACCCGCAGCACATAATAGAGAACCCCGGCCGCATCGGCCAAAAACCAGCCGATGGGCACCGACCACCAGATGCCCGGCACACCGATGGCGGGAATGGCGGCCAGCGTGTAGGCAAGCCCCACGCGCGTGCCCAGCGAAATAACGGTGAGCACCAGTGACATCCCCGGCTGTTCCAGCGCCCGGTATAGGCCATATAAAAGAAACAGCACGCCGATGCCGCAGTAAAAAGCGCCTTCAATGCGCAGATATTCTGCGCCGATGCGTAAAATCTCGGTTTCCTCCGGCGAGATAAACAGCGTGAGCAGCGGCTTTGCAAACAGAAAGACGAGGACCGAAACAGGCACGCAGAACAGAATGCACACACGCACGGCGCTGCGGATGCCGTCGCGGATGCGCTGCGTCTGTCCCGCGCCGTGATTCTGCGCGATGAAGGTGGAAAACGCGTTGCCAAAATCCTGCACGGGCATGTAGGCGAAGGAATCGATCTTGACAGCCGCCGCAAACGCGGCCATCACGGCCGCGCCAAAGCTGTTCACCAGACGCTGCACCATGAGAATGCCGAAATTCATCACCGATTGCTGCAGGCAGGTGAGCAGGGAAAACCGCGCAAGCTCCGCGGCAAGCGCGCGCTCAAAGCGGCAGTCCGCCCGGCGCACGCGCAGCTGCGGCATGCGCAAAAGCGTATAGGCCATCAGCCCCGCGCCCGAGACCCATTGCGCAGTCACCGTGGCCGCCGCCGCACCCGCCACGCCCAGCTTCAGCACCAGCACGCACACCAAATCCAGCACGATATTCAGCGCCGCCGCGATGCCGAGGAAGAGCAGCGGAACGGCGGAATTTCCCACTGCGCGCAGCAGGCTGGCGAAGAAATTGTAAAGAAACGTGGCCGCAATACCCCAAAAAATGATGGCGAGATACGCGTACATCAGCCCGTAGACGGTTTCGGGAACCTGCAGCAGCCGCAGAATGGGATGTTCCCAGAAGCTTACGGCGGCCCAAAGCACGGCCGTGAGCACGGCGATCATGAAAAAGGAGAGAAAGACCCCCTGCCGCAGCCGTGCATCGTCGCGCCGGCCGCGGCAGATGGCGAAAAACGCGCCGCAGCCCATGCAGAGGCCGGAGAAGATCGAGGTCAAAAATGTCATCAGCGTGTACGCGGATCCAACGGCGGCCAGCGCGTCCGCGCCGAGAAAACGCCCCACAATCAGCGTATCCGCGATATTGTAGCATTGCTGCAGCAGGTTGCCCGCGATCATCGGCAGGGCAAAGCGCAGCATGGTGCCCGTGATGGGGCCGCGCGTCAGATCGAGCGTGTGCGCCCTTTCGGCGGACATTGTTTTTTGTGACATAGTACCGAATACAGCCTTTCGGTTATGATAGAATGGCCGGAAATGGCCGGAAAAGCAGAATCGCCGGAAAACAGCAGGGAACCGGGAAGGCCGCGCCCACAGTACCGCGCAGGAACACCCCGTAAGCGTCCGGCAGCCGCGTTCCTGCAATATCATAGCACAAGGCGCGAAAAAAGTAAATGCAGGCGTTTTGACAAATTGGAAAAGAAAAATGACAGGACCAAAGTCTCCGATCCGGGCTTGGAATGATTCCGTGCGTGGTTCCTGCATTCCGGGCCCGGACGCAGAAACCGCGCATTCCGCCGGACAAATTTGTGCGGACTGTCAGGCAGACTGCCAGATGAAAGGGCCGGACACAGAAAGCGGACGCAAAAGACGCAAAAGACGAACACACAAAAAACGCAAAAACACATTCCGTCTCTTGTGCTTTTTTCAAAAAAATGGTAAAATAAAAAAGTCCATAATCATTTTGTGCCCGCGAACAGGCTGTTTTGTGCGTGATGCTTGTGCAGAATGAAAGAAAAAGGGGAGAATGCCGCCGATGAACTGGGAGCTGCTTGCCGCCTATGTGGCGCGTGCGATCGCACTGTTGATCGCGATTCCTTTTCACGAATCCGCCCATGCGTGGGCGTCGTACAAGCTGGGGGATCCCACGGCGAAAAACGCGGGCCGTCTTTCGATGAACCCGCTGCACCATTTTGACCCGCTGGGCGCGCTGTGCATGATCGTTGCAGGCTTCGGATGGGCAAAGCCCGTGCCCGTGTCGGCTGTCTCGCGGTTTCGCCATCCGCGCCGCGACATGGCGCTTTCCGCCGCAGCGGGGCCCGCGTCGAATCTGGTGCTGGCGTTTTTCTGCATGATCCTGTACAAACTGGTCTACTATCTCACGCCGGAAACTTTTCTCTGGGATTTCACGGCAGCAGTGCTGTTCCAGCTGGTTTGGACGAATATCACGCTGGCCGTGTTCAATCTGCTGCCGGTGCCGCCGCTGGACGGCTCGCGTATCGTGACGGTGTTTTTGCCGCAGAAAGCCTACTTTGGCCTGATGCGCTACGAGCGGTATATCATGCTTGTGCTCTTTGCGGTGTTGATGCTGGGCTTTCTCGATACGCCGCTGCGCATCGTGGATAACGCGGTGTGGTCGTCCCTCGTCTCGGCCACGCGTTTTGTGGAATGGGGCTTGTTTCGGTAAAAGCAGGGAAACGCTGGATGCAAGGATGCGGATCATCACAAATCGCCGCGCGGCGCTCTGCCCGATCGGATCAGATGCGCCCCCAAAGCGGAAGACCGGGCCTGCAGGGCCGCTTTCCTGCCCAAACTGAAGACGGATATATAATCGCGATATAGGAGAATCCTCCGCTTTATGGAACAAACGATCACCTTTCACATCGAGGATTTCGAGGGGCCGCTCGATCTGCTGCTGCACCTTGTATCCCAAAACAAAATGAACCTGTATGATATCGAGATTGTGTCGCTCATCGACCAGTATGTGTCGATCGTGAACAGCCTGCCCGTGTATCAGATGGAGAGCGCAAGCGAGTTTATCGAGATGGCCGCACGCCTTGTGCAGATGAAATCTTTTTTTCTGCTGCCGAAGAGCGAAGAAGCCGAGCGCATGAAGCAGGAATTGACCGGCCTTCTGGTGGAATACAACGTCTGCAAGGAGGTGGCGGCGCGCCTGCGCGATCTTACCCGGGATTTGTATACGGCAGTGCGAGAGCCGGAGGCCGTGGAGCTGGATAACGAATACAGCCTGCGGCACGATGCTGCCCTGTTGGTGCAGGCCTACGATGCAATCCAGGGGCGCAGCCGCGCAAAGCCGCAGCCGCGGCCCGAGCAGTTCGAGCCGCTGACGACGGCGCCCATCGTCTCGGTGACGTCGCGCATCATCCACGTGCTGCGCGGCCTGATGACGGGGCGCCTCAGCCGTTTGCGGCAGCTGTTTTCCCGGGATGCCTCGCGCAGCCAGGCGGTGGCCACATTTCTTGCGGTGCTGGAATTGGTGCGCGCCGGCCGTGTATCCATCGGCGAGGATGAATCGCTCCAGGTGCAGCAAACAGACCGGCACGCCCGCCGTGCCCGGTGATTGGGCGCATTCCGCCGCAGCCGGAAAATTTGTATTTTGTATGGATCGGAAAATGATCCCCGATCGATCCCGAGTTCAGAAAAAACATGACCTTGGAAAAACATCAAAACATGGAGAATGCAATGGATTTGAAACAGACAAAGGCCGCCGTAGAGGCGATGCTGTTTGCCCATGCCGAGCCCGTGACGGCGCAGCGGCTTGCAGCCGTGCTGGAGGTGGAGGAGGACGTCGTCTCCCGCCTGTTGTGCGCGCTGCGCGACGAATACGAGACCGAGGAGCGCGGCCTTACGCTGCTGATGCTGGAGGACCGGTGGCAGCTTGCCACAAAGCCCGCCTATGGCGCATATATCAAGGCAATCCTGGATACGCGCCGCAACGCGCCGCTTTCTCCCGCGGCGCTGGAGACGCTGGCGGTCATCGCGTACAATCAGCCCGTGTCCCGCTCGTTCATCGAGCAGGTACGCGGCGTGGATTCCGCCTCGCCCGTGCAGACGCTGCTGCAAAAGGGCCTGATCGAAGAGGCAGGCCGGCTCGAACTGCCCGGGCGGCCGATCGCGTTTGCCACAACGGATGTGTTTTTGCGCACGTTTGGCCTTGCCTCGCTGGCCCAGCTGCCGCCGCTGCATAAGGAGGCGCAGCAGGAAGAGCCGCCGCAGACGGAAACGCAGCAGGAAGAACTGCCGCAGCAGGAGCCGCCGCAGCCGGGGGAGCAGGCGGATACACAGCAGTCGGGTGCTGAAAAGGAGGAGGAAGCATGCACATCCTCCTGAGTGTGCTGGGCTGGACGCTGCTGGCACTTTTGGCGCTGCTCGTACTGATACTGGTGCTGCCGGTGCGCGCAGAGCTTGAATACCGCGAGGGCGCGCTGTCCGTGCGGGTGCGGGTATTCGGCCTGTCGTTCCAGGGCGTTCCGCTTTTCGAAAAGATCAAAAAGCTCTGGCCGAAAAAGAAAAAACCCAAAAAAACAAATCAGCCCGCAGTGCAAAGCCCGCCAAAAGAAAAAAAGAAAACGTCCGGCATAGAGCTTGCGGATATCCGGAATATATTGGGTGCGGCGGGTACGTTTGTACAGTATATGTGCCGGAAGATCCAGATTCGGGACGTGATCCTGATCGTGCCCATCCACCGGGAGGACGCCGCGCAGACGGCCCTTGCCTGCGGCAGGGGGGAGGCATGGCTCGGCGGACTGGCGGCGCTTTTGCGAAATTATTTTGATCTGCGCATCGTGCAGGTGCGTGTTCTGCCGGATTTTACAAACGAGATCACGGCAGGTGTCTACCTTTCCTGCAGCATCGGCGCGCGGCCCATTGCCCTTTTGGCCGCGGGCATCCACGCGCTGGTATATATGGTGCGGCAGATGCCGCCGAAGCCCAAAAAACCGGCGCCAAAGGGCCAAAAGGAAAAACCGTCGGCTCCGGCCGCAGGCAAGTGACGGCTGCCGGAAAACGGGGGAATCTCCGGATCGATCCCCGGGCGTATCCCGCCGGGCTTTCCCGTCGCCGGTCTGCCCCGTTATTTGATGCAGGGTTCTTCAAGTAGTTTCCCATTTACAATATCATCCATAAAAAATCATTTAAAAACGGAGGTTTTCATTATGAGCGCGCATCCCATTGAAGGCATGATGGACGTAACGATGGAGAAAATCAAAAGCATGGTGGACGCGAACACCATCATTGGTGATCCCATCAACCTTGCGGACGGCACGCTGGTGCTGCCCATCTCCAAGGTGACATACGGATTTGCTTCCGGCGGCTCGGATTTCCCCAGCAAAACGACGAAGGAACTGTTCGGCGGCGGCAGCGGCGCGGGTGTTTCGATTCAGCCGGTGGGCTTTCTGGTGGCGAAGGAGGGCAATGTGCGCGTGATGCAGCTGGCCGATACTTCGAACAGCGTTGACCGTGCGCTCAGCCTTGTGCCCGAGCTGGTGGATAAGCTGACGGCGCTGCTGCAGAAAAATCCGGAGGAAAAGGCCGGGACACAGGCAGAAGAGCCGTCCGAAGCGCAGCCGGAAAAAGAATGATCTTTGTGACGGAGGCCGCCGGAAGCGGAGCAATTTTATTCCCATAAAAAGGCGTTTTGCATCCCTGCGGCCGCTTTGCCCAAATATACGCGTAGGCGATGGCGGAACTCCGCAAGAAAATTTCCCATTCAAATAATTCCGCTCAATAGGGGTACGGCTCCAAAATTCCTGTTGCCTCCAAAAGGGAATTGCGAAATAATTCTGTGGAGGAAACGCCAAAATCGCAGGAGCCGCAAACCCTTGATTTTACGGGCTTTTTCGAGTTTCGCAATCGACTAAAATATACGCAGCAAAGGAGAAACCATGCGGGACACCCGAATTCAAAAGGTATTGGCCGAGCAGGGCGTCTGCTCGCGCCGCGCCGCCGAGCAGCTCATCCGCGAGGGACGTGTGAAGCTGAACGGCCGCCCGGTCGCGCTCGGCGATAAGATGGACGCGCGTGCCGACCTGCTCTCCGTGGACGGACAGCGCGTGAACGTGCCAAAAAAGTCGGAAAAGGTTTACTATATGATGTACAAGCCGCGCGGCTACATCACCACCACCAGCGACGAGCGCGGCCGCAGAACGGTGATGGACCTGATCGCGGACGCGCCCGTGCGCGTGTACCCGGTGGGGCGGCTTGATAAGGACAGTGAGGGGCTGCTGCTGCTGACGAACGACGGCGATTTTGCCAATCTGCTGATGCACCCCAGTCACGGCGTCTCGAAGCTGTACCGCGTGACGGTGCGCCCGCACGCCACCGAGGAGCAGATCCTTGCGCTGACAAACGGCGTGGTGCTGGACGACGGCAGCAAGACGCTGCCCGCCGTCATCCGCGTTGCGGCCGACGAGCCCGAGCGCACCGTGCTGGAGATGACGATCCGCGAGGGAAAAAACCGGCAGATCCGCCGCATGTGCGAGGCGGTGGGCCTGGAGGTGATCCGCCTGCGCCGCTCGGCGCTGGGTGCGGTGAAGCTGGGTATGCTGCAGCCGGGGCAGTACCGTGAGCTGACGAATCAGGAGGTAACGGCGCTGCGCACGGCGGCCGCGCGCGGAAAGGCCACGGCCACCATCGCACGCAATACGGCCGCGAACGAACAGCGGCGGGCGGACGCGGCGCGCTCCGGCAAAGCGCGGCGCCCCATGCCGGAATCGCGCAGGGGAGGCGGCAGACGATGATCGCAATGCGTCCGATTCGGGAATACGATGTGATCGATCTTTTGAACGCGGGGCGCTTTCCGGGCGATGTCGAGGGCTATATCGTGATGAACGGCCCCGAATATCTGGGCCACATGCTGTACCGTGTGGACGGCGCTGTTACGCGGGTGCTGGACTGCGGCGTGGAGAATACGGCCCTTGTGGACGGCGCCGTGCGCGCGTGCGTGGCGGCGGGTGAGCATGCGGGTGCGTCGGCGTTCGAGGTGGAAGCGGCGGATTCACGCCTGGCCGAGTGGCGCCGCGTGTTTTTCGGCGGCGAGCCGGAGGAGCCCATTCCCAACGAAAAGCTGTTCGGCGGCTGTGCGGGGCATGGGGAATGACCGGGATCTGCCGGATTAAGGTGCATCCTCCAAAGACAAGGCGCGGCTGCGCGGCGGGGCGATCCCCCGAAAAGTTTCCGAAAAATTTCCGAAAATTTTTCAAAAGTTTTTTCGCAAATACGCAGGGAAGCTCTTGCCATTGATGTGACAAAATAGTATAATAAAAATAAGTTTCGGCTTTTTATCGCGATTGCGGCAAAAAGCCTGTTGGGCGATCATCGCCGGCCGGGTGCAGAGTGGTCTGCCGTTTGGGCGGAGCGCGGCCTTGCCGCCTGTCGGAATGGGCGTCCGGGGAATCTCGCATTCGATTATTATGATGCAGGAGGGCTGTTAATGGCTATCGCAAAAACCGGCAAGGAAGTGCTTGCCAAATTCTTCGACGAGGGCGCTTACAGTGCGCTTTACGCGGACGGCGCCGTCGCGGCGGCGTTCGGCAGCGCAAATGGCGTCCCCGTTTACGCCGTGTGCCAGAACGGCGCGGCCGTGGCCGAAAAGGACACCGAAAAAATCGTGAAGGTGCTCGATATGGCCGCAAAAACGGGCAATCCCGTGGTGACCTTCTATAACTCCGTCGGTGCAAAGCTGGAGGAAGGGCTGGCGGCCCTTTCCGGCAGTGCTGCCGTGGTTGCTGCCGTGGCGCGCGTTTCCGGCGTGGTGCCGCAGATCGCGGTGGTCACCGGCGTGTGCGGCGCGGGCAGTGCGCTGGCTGCCGCCGGGGCGGATCTCTGCATCATGAGCGAGGAGGGCGAGCTGTTCCTGACGCCGCCTTTCACCTCGGCCGCCGCGGGCGACAAAACCGAGGATGCCGGCAGCGCCGCGTATGCCGCAAAGGCCGGCGTTGCCGCGCTTGTGGTGAAAAACGCGGACGAGGCCGCTGCGGCCGCCGCCCGCATGGTGGGCCTGCTGCCCGCCAACAACCTGGCCGGGCCTGCCGTATTTGAGGCGGCCGAGCCCGCCGGCGCGCTGAACCTTGCAAAGTACAGCCCGGATGAGGCTGCCGCCAGCATCGTGGATGCCGGCAGCGCCGTGGAGCTGTACGCAGGATACGGCAAAAATGTTTATACCGCGCTTGCCACCGTTGCAGGCAGCGTCGTGGGCGTTGTCGCCACGAAGGGCGGCGATGAGGCGCTGTGCCGCTGCTGCGTTTCCAAGACGGCGCGCTTTGTGCGCATGTGCGATGCGTTCAGCATCCCGGTCGTTACATTGGTGAACACCGACGGCTTCAGGAAGAGCTGCGCCGAGGATGTCTCGGGCGGCCTGCGCGAGGCGGCGCGTCTGGCCGGCACCTATGCCGACGCCACTACGGCGAAGATCGCCGTGGTTACGGGCAAGGCCGTGGGCGCTGCGTATACCGCTCTGGCAAACGCCGATCTCACCGTTGCCGTCGAGGGCTGCACCATCGCCCCCATCGAGCCGAAGGCAGCCGTCACCGTTCTGTACAAGGACGAGCTGGAACAGGGCACGAACATCGCGGGCGATACCGCGAAGCTGGCCGCCAAGTATGCCGCCGAGGTGTGCAGCGCGTCTGCCGCCGTCCGGGCCGGGCTGGCCGATGTGGCCGTTCCCGCGGCCGGTGTGCGCGCCGCTGTTGCCTCTGCGCTGGATATGCTCGCCACCAAGCGCGTGCAGCGCATGCCGAAAAAGCACGGCAATATGGCGCTGTAAACTGCTCTGAAAACGATTGGACATGATCAAATAACAGGAGGAACTTCCATGAAAAACTTTACTGTTACCGTGAACGGCGTTGCTTACCAGGTTACCGTTGAAGAGGGCGGCGCTGCCGCTCCGGCCGCTGCCGCGCCTGCGGCTGCCGCTCCCGCCGCTGCACCGGCACCGGCTCCGGTTGCTGCGCCTGCTCCCGCTGCCGCCGGCAGCGCGGGCGCTGTTTCCGTCACCGCGCCGATGCCCGGCAATATCCTCGATGTGAAGGCAGCCGTGGGCGCGTCCGTGAAAGCGGGCGAGGTGCTGTGCGTGCTGGAAGCCATGAAGATGGAAAACGAGATCGTTGCGCCGCAGGACGGCACGGTCGCCTCTGTGAACTGCCGCAAGGGTGACGTCGTGAACGTGGGCGATCTGCTCGTCTCGCTGAACTGAACAGAGGGGTGAACGATTTTGGCAAAAAAACCGATTAAAATTACCGAGGTCGGCCTGCGCGATGCGCACCAGTCGCTGATTGCCACGCGCATGACGATGGACGAGATGCGCCCGATCCTTGCCGCGATGGACGAGGTTGGCTATTATTCCGCCGAGTGCTGGGGCGGTGCGACATTTGATTCCTGCATCCGCTTTTTGGACGAGGATCCGTGGGATCGTCTGCGCATTCTGCGTAAGGAGATGCCCAACACCAAGCTGCAGATGCTGTTCCGTGGGCAGAACATGCTGGGCTACCGCCATTACGCCGACGACGCCGTCGAGTACTTCGTGCAGAAGTCTGTTGCGAACGGCATCGACATCCTGCGCATCTTCGACGCGCTGAACGACCCGCGCAACCTGCAGACGGCCATCAAAGCCGCCATCAAGGAGAAGGCGCACGTACAGGGCTGCATCAGCTACACGCTCAGCCCCGTGCACAACAATGAATACTTTGCAAAATACGCCAAAACGCTCGAGGAGATGGGCGCACATTCCATCTGCATTAAGGATATGGCCGGTCTGCTGACGCCGTATTCCACCTACGAGCTCGTGAAGGCGCTGAAGGAGAGTATCTCCATTCCCGTGGACATTCACAGCCACTACACCTCGGGCCTTGCCTCCATGTCCATCCTGAAGGGCATCGAGGCTGGCGCAGATATCGTGGATACGGCCATCAGCCCGCTGTCGCTGGGTACGAGCCATATGCCCACCGAGAGCCTCGTGGCCGCGCTGCAGGGCACCGAGTACGACACCGGCCTCGATTTGAAGAAGCTGAACGTCGTGCGCGAGCACTTCGCCAAGCTGCGCGAGAAGTACCTGAAGAGCGGCCAGCTGAGCCCGAAGATGCTGGGCGTGGACGCCAACACGCTGCTGTATCAGGTGCCGGGCGGCATGCTCTCGAACCTGCTCAAGCAGCTGAAGGATGCCGGCAAGGAAGACCAGCTCGACGAGGTGCTGCAGGAGATCCCCCGTGTGCGCCAGGATTCCGGTTATCCGCCGCTCGTGACGCCCACCAGCCAGATCGTCGGCACGCAGGCCGTGTTCAACGTGATTCTGGGCGAGCGCTACAAGATGGTGACGAAGGAATTCAAGGGCCTCGTTCACGGCGATTACGGCAAGACGCCCGCGCCCATCAGCCCCGAATTTACAAAGAAGATCCTGGGTGCCGAGCAGCCCATCACCTGCCGCCCCGCCGACCTGTTAGAGCCGGAGATCGAAAAGCTGAAGCAGGAAGCCGCGAAGTATGTGATGCAGGAAGAGGATGTGCTCACCTACGCGATGTTCCCGCAGGTTGCGCCGAAGTTCTTCGAGAAGCGCAACAACAAGGCGGCCGGCGTCGACGGCGACCATGTGGATTTCGCGAACAAATCGCATCCGGTGTAAGGCTTTTGCACAACGTGTTTCAGGAAGCGAGATCTGAATCAAAAATCCCGCGCAAACCCCTGCTTTGGAGCTTTGCGCGGGATTTTTTATGATAACGCCCAAGCGTGAGCGGACACCGCCCAGGGCCCTATCATTTGTACCGGACGGGCCGTGCCGGGCGGATCAGGATCAAAAGCACAGGACCTCAACAGGCCGGTGCAATGCAATAAAAAAGAGAGGCGATATGTTTGAAAAAATTATTCGCAATGATGATGGCACTGATGATGGTGATCTGCCTTGCCGGCTGTGGTGTGAGCATCGCGTCCATCTCCCTGCCCGATTCGCTCGATCTGGATGTTGGTGAATCTGCAGAGGCTGCGGTTACTTTCACTGCGGATCAGGAAGGAGCCAGCCCCGAAAAACTGGCGGAGGCCGCCGGGAAGCTGGAACTGGTATGGACTTCCTCGGATGAAAGCATCGCCACCGTGGATTCCGGCGTCGTAACCGCCGTGGGCGGGGGGACAGCCGTCATCACTGTTTCCACCGCGGACGGGGCATTGAGCGCTTGTGTAAATGTCAATGTCACAATCCCGCTGGAGGACATCGAGGCCGACGATATAACGATGACCACACTGGACAAGGGGATGGACATTGCGTATGCGCTTGTTCCCGAAGATGCCATGAATGACGGTGTGGATCTTACTGTTGCGGACGAGTCCGTGGTTACCGCAAAGGACGGCAAGCTTTCCGCTGCGGCGGCCGGCAAGACCGAACTGACGCTTTCCTCCGGGGATATTTCCCGGACGGTCGAGGTCACGGTGCTGCAGGCGCCCGCCGAACTCACGGTGGAGGATGTATCCGTCCGGGTCGGCAATGAAGCCGCTCTTGTGATCGAACTGGGATTGGACGAAGATATGACGGCTGCGGTCGGTACGGATTTTACCTATGGATCCGCCGACGAGCAGATCGCCACGGTGAACGAGGAAGGGATCGTAACGGGTATCAGCGCCGGAGAGACCGAAGTTACCGTGACAAACGAGCTGGGCCAGAGCTGCACGGCGGCTGTGGAAGTGACCGAAGCGCCGGCCAATCCGCGCCCGGGCCAGACGGCCGGAGCATCGGGTGGACAGACCGGGGCGGGAACCGCCGGCGGGGAGGGCGGGGGACCCCCCGCGCCGGCCACCGACACCACTCCCGCCTACGGCGCAATCCCGTTTGAAGTGGCGGCGCAGACAGGGAAATGGTGGGCGATCGATGCATCCGACAGCGCCTACTGGGCTGTACAAGAGAACATCAATGCCATCCGCGCGGCAGGCGGATTGCCCGCACTGAGTGTGGACGATGGTTTGAGCGCCATCGCGAGCGACCGGTGCCGTTCCTTTGTCGAAGGCGGCCCCTTCGATCATTCGGGGATGGTGACCAAAAGCGAGATCTGTGCGTCCGGCGCGCTTGGATCGGCCAGCGCGGTTTGCAGCGCATGGCAGAACAGCCCCGGCCATTATGCCAATATTATGCTGACGGATATCACAAGCATGGGGATCGGATGTTGGTTCTGTTCAATCGATGGGAACAATTATACCTACTGGGTCGTGACGTTCCAATAATGTGCCCTCCGAAAGAGAAGAACACAAAATCTCAAAGGTTCCTTTATACGCAAGATCCGGCGCCTGTCTTTTGGGGACGGGTTGTGGGGCGGCTTTTGCCGCCCCGATTTTTATGCCGATCTCGCTGCAAAATTCACAAAAACCCTCCAAAAAGAATCGGCGCGGCACTTGCCAAAACGCGCCGCGGATAGTACAATAGAAATATAAAATAGGCAAAATAGGGAAAGAAGGCTTTGAGTATGGTGCGGAGCATGACGGGCTATGGGCGCGCGCAGCAGGAGCGCGGCGGGCGCGATATTACGATCGAGATCAAAAGCGTGAACGCGCGCTATTTTGAGTACTCCTCCCGCATGCCGCGCAGCTTTGCGTTTTTGGACGACCGGCTGAAAAAGCTGGTGGGCGGCTCCATCTCGCGCGGCAAGACGGAGCTTGCGCTCACCGTCGTGAACGTCAGTGCGCCGGAGGCCTCCATCAGCGTGAACATGGAGCTTGCGCAAAGCTATCTGGACGCGATCCGTGCCATGAGCGATACGCTCGGCGTGCGGGACGACGTCACCGCGTCTACGCTCACGCGCTTTTCCGATGTGTTCACCACGCGCAAGGCCGAGACGGACGAGGAGCAGCTTTGGCAGGACGTGCGCGCCGTGGCCGAGGCTGCGGTGGAAAATTTTGTCGCAATGCGCGCCGCCGAGGGCGAAAAGCTGAAGGCGGACATCCTCTCCCGCCTCGGGTATTTGGAGCGCGCCGTGGGCGAGGTGGAGGAAATGAGCGCGGGACGTGTGCCGCAGTATCAGGAAAAGCTGTATGCGCGGCTGCAGTCACTTCTGGCTGATACCGGTATTGACGAGGCGCGCATTTTAACCGAGGCGGCCATCTTTGCGGACAAAACGGCCGTGGATGAGGAGACGGTGCGCCTGCGCAGCCACCTGCGGCAGTACCGGGATATCCTCGAGCTGAACGAGCCCGTGGGCCGCAAGCTCGATTTCCTCACGCAGGAGATGAACCGCGAGACGAACACCATCGGCAGCAAGGCGCAGGATCTGGAAATCACGCGCAAGGTGGTGGATATGAAGGCAGAGATCGAAAAGATCCGCGAGCAGATCCAGAATATCGAATGACGGCAGGGCGCCGGGCGCAAGGCGTCTGCTGCAGGACGCTTTCTGCAGAACGTCCGCTGCGGCGTTTTTGCTGCGCGGCGTTTGCCGCAGCCCGAACCGGCCCGCTCAAACCCGCCTGAGGAGGAAAACAGATGAAGCTCATCAACATTGGCTTTGGCAATATGGTCAGCGCGAACCGGCTGATCGCCATCGTCAGCCCGGAATCCGCGCCCATCAAGCGCATCGTGCAGGAGGCGCGCGATAAAGGCGCGCTGATCGACGCCACCTACGGCCGCCGCACGCGCGCAGTGATCATCACCGATTCCGACCATGTGATCCTTTCCGCCGTCCAGCCCGAGACGGTGGCCAACCGTCTGAACGACGAGGACGACGAGGAGGAGCTGGACGAGGATGAATAAACAGCGTTGCCTGTTGGTGGTCTCTGGCCCGTCGGGCGCGGGGAAGGATACCGTTGTCGCCCGCCTGATGCAGACGCACCCGGAAATTGAAATTTCCGTCTCCGCAACCACGCGCGCACCCCGCGCAGGCGAGGTGGAGGGCGTCAACTACTATTATTTGTCGGACGCCGAATTTGAGGCGAAGATCGCGCGCGGCGAGATGCTGGAATACGCGGGCTACTGCGGGCGATACTATGGAACGCCCAAGAGCGAGGTGGACGGCCGGCTCGATGCGGGCATCACCGTGGTGTTGGTGATCGAAGTGCAGGGTGCGGCAAACGTGAAGCGCCTGTATCCCGAGAGCACGCTCATCTTTCTGATGCCGCCCAGCATCGAGGAGCTGCGCGCCCGTCTGCTGGGCCGTGGCACCGAGAGCGCCGAGGCTGTGGAACGCCGTCTGGAGCGCGCAAAAGAGGAGATGGCCCACGCCGGGGAATACGATTTTACGGTGGTGAACCGCGACATCGACGCCTGCGCCAAGGAGATTTGGCGCATCCTGCGCGCGCGGCAGAGCGAGTGACGGATGGAAACGAATCGCTTTTCTTCGGAAGAACTCCGGGCACTGATCCCGAAAGATAAGCACGATATCTCCGGTATCACACAGCTGCTGCGGCTGACAGATGACGAGATCGCGCCGATTTTGCCCGCACTGCTTGAATGGATCCAGGACGGCAACTGGCCGGTTGCCAAAGCGCTGCTGCCGGTGCTGGCAAAGCATGAGCGGCAGACAGCGCCCTTGGCTGCACAACTTTTGCTACCGGAACAGACGGATGACGATTGGAAATATTTCCTTTTGACGGATCTGCTGCCGCTCTTTTCAAAGCAAGCACTTCCCATAGTGCTGCCCGCAGTGCAAAGAATCGCCGCCGCGCCCACGCAGGGAGAACGCGACGCAGAAGTGGATGCTGCGTCGGCCGACTTTGCGGCAAACCAAACCCGCAGCGGACAGGATCCGTAACACAGAGAACAACTTCCCGCCGTGCTCCCGCGCATTGCGCGGCACGGCGGCAGGGAAAGGGTGGGCACGTGGCCGAGCATGTGCAGGTGGCGGTGAACAACGCCACCTTTCATTTTGATAAACTGTATACCTACCGCGTGCCGCCGCATTCGCAAGGCCGCGTGGCCCTTGGCAGCATGGTGCTGGTGCCGTTCGGCCGCGGCACCGCGGCGCGCATGGGTGTTGTGCTGGGACTGGATGCCCCGGACGCACCGGATACCCCGGACGCGCAGACGGACGCGCGGCGCCTGAAAGAGATTTACGACGCCGCGCCCGAACAGGCGTGCCTTTCCGAAGAGCTGCTGCGTCTGGTCTATTTTTTGAAGGAGCACACCTTCTGCACCTATTACGAGGCTGTGAAGGCGATTATCCCCTACGGCGCGCAGTATAAGGCCGTGAATGGCGGCGGCGCGCCGCGGCTGCAAAAGCAGATCGTGCGCCATACCGAGCCCGCCTACGCGCGCACAGATGCGCCGTGGACGGGCCGCCGTACCGAAAAACAGCAGGCCGCGTGGGACGCGCTGGAAACAGGGCCGAAAACGCGCGCGCAGTTGGAGCAGCAGGGCATCACGAAGGCCGTGCTGGACGGGCTTGTAAAAAAAGGCGTGCTGAGCGTGTTTGCCAAGGATAAGAGCATTGCGCAGTTTGGGGCGCAGGAGCGGGAACAGCGCCGCCCGCGCCGCGATATCACGCTTTCTCCCGCGCAGCAGGCGGCCTATGAAAAACTGGCCGCGATGATGGATACCCCCGGCGCCGCGGCCGCACTGCTGCACGGCGTTACATCCAGCGGCAAGACGCTCGTGTTTTTGAAGCTGGTGGAAAAGGCGGTCGCAGCCGGGCGCACGGCGCTGGTGCTGGTGCCGGAGATTTCTTTGACGCCGCAGATGATCCAGCGCCTGCAGGAGCATTTCGGCAGCCGCGTCGCGGTGCAGCATTCGGGCCTTTCCAATACCGAACGCCTGCTGCAGTATCATCAGATCCAAAACGGCGGCGCGGATGTGGTGGTGGGCACGCGCAGCGCGGTGTTCGCCCCGCTTTCCGATATCGGCGTGATCATCATCGACGAGGAGCAGGAGCACACCTACCGCTCCGAGCGCGCGCCGCGCTACAGCGCGCACGATGTGGCCAAACGCCGCGCCGCCGCGCACGGCGCGCTGCTGCTGCTGGCCTCGGCCACGCCCTCCACCGAGAGCTACTATGCCGCAAAGAACGGCCGGCTGGCGCTGGTGGAATTAACGGAGCGGTACAATCAGCTGCCGCTGCCCGAGGTGCGGCTGGTGGATATGCGCGAGGAGCTTGCCGCCGGCAACGCCGCGTCGATCAGCCGCGCGCTGGCGCACGAAATCGAGGCAAACCTTGCGCACGGCGAGCAGACCATCCTGCTTTTGAACCGGCGCGGCTACCAGACCGTGGGCATGTGCACCGCCTGCGGCGAGGTGCTGAAATGCGGCGGCTGCAGCGTGCCGATGGTGTACCACAAGGCCGAAAACCGGCTGCTGTGCCATTATTGCGGAAAATCCGTCAGCCCCGTGCCGGAGGTGTGCCCCGCGTGCGGCGGACGGCTGAAATACACGGGCTTCGGCACGCAGCGCGTGGAGGAGGAACTGGAACAGCTTTTCCCGCGCGCGCGCGTGCTGCGCATGGATCTGGATACCACCTCCCGCAAGGACGCCCATGCCACAATGCTGCGCCGCTTCGCAAAGGGTGATTACGATATCATGCTCGGCACGCAGATGGTGGCCAAGGGGCTGGATTTTGCCCGCGTCACGCTCGTGGGTGTGCTGGGCATTGATCAGCTGCTGTTTGCGCAGGGGTATAAGTCGTTCGAAAACGTGTTTTCGCTGGTGACGCAGGTGGTGGGCCGCGGGGGCCGCGCCGCACGGGCGGGGCGCGCGCTTATCCAGACGGTGGATCCGAAGCACCCCGTGCTGAACCTTGCCGCGCGGCAGGATTACAAGGCGTTTTATGCCGAGGAGATTGCGTTCCGCCGCATGAACCTCTATCCGCCCTTCTGCACGATTTGCCTTGCGGGCTTTTCGGGCGAAAAGGAGGCGGAGGTGCTCGCGGCGGCCCGCGCGTTTGCGGCAGCGGTGCAGCGCCTGGTGCAGCAGCGCGGCGGCATCCCGCTGCGGCTGCTGGGCCCCGCGCCGATGCACGTGACGATGGTGAACAACCAGTACCGCTACCGCCTCACGCTGAAATGCCGCAACGACAGCGCGTTCCGCGCGCTGCTGGGCGATACGCTGGCGGTGTACCAAGCCGAGGGCTGGCCGGCGAAAGCGTCGGTGTATGTGGATTTCCATTCCGACGCCGATTTGTAAGCGAAAACCCGCCCTGTGCGGGAGAATTTTGAACCGGAAATTTTTGCATCAAACAGGTACAGATGATCTTCGGCCCGATGAACAGTCCGCCGGATGCCGGAAAAGTGTTTTTTTCGCACCGCGGCAGAAAAACCGGCCCGAAGGTTTCAAAGGAAAGGATGAATGAGTATGGCTTTGCGTATCATCGTACAGGATGGAGACCCGATCCTGCACAAGAAATGCCGCCCGGTGACGAGCTTTGATGACCGTCTGGCGGTGCTGCTCGACGATATGATCGAGACCCTGGCGGACGTGGGCGGCTACGGCCTTGCGGGGCCGCAGGTGGGCACGCTGCGCCGCGTGTTCGTCAGTGTGGACGAGCGGGACCTGCCCGAGGACGAGGAGCCGCCCGAGGATTACGAGCCGAAGTATCTGGAGTTCATCAACCCGGAGATTATCATGCGCGAGGGCGAGGCCGTCAATTATGAGGGCTGTCTCTCGTTCCCGGGGCACAACGCCGCCGTGCGCCGCCCGGAAAAGGTGACGGTGCGCGCGTTCGACCGCACAGGCAAGCCGTTCACGCTTACAGCCGAGGGCATGCTCGCGCGCTGCATCTGCCATGAATCGGATCATCTGGATGGCGTCACGATCATGGACATCGCTGAATATTTCTACGAGGATGTAGAGCATGACGGCGAAGAGGGCACGGAGGAAGCATAATTGAACATTCTTTTTATGGGTACGCCCGATATCGCCGCCGCCGCGCTCACCGCGATTTTAGAGGCGGGGCACACGGTGTGCGGCGTGTATACGCGCGCGGATAAGCCCGTGGGGCGCAAGCAGGTCTTAACGCCGCCGCCGGTGAAGCAGGCGGCGCTGGCGCACGGGCTGCCGGTGTTCCAGCCGAAGACACTGCGGGACGGCGCGGCCGAAGAGATCCGGAAGCTTTCCCCGGATCTGATCGTTGTGGTGGCTTATGGGCGCATCCTGCCGCCGGAGGTGCTGGCCATCCCGCCGCGCGGGTGCATCAATCTGCATGTCTCGCTGCTGCCGCAGTACCGGGGCGCCGCGCCCGTGCAGTGGGCCGTCATCAACGGCGACAAGGAGACGGGTGTCTCGATCATGTATCTCAACGAGGGGCTTGATACGGGTGATATCCTGCGCGTGGAGCCGATCGCGATCGGCGAAAACGAGACCGCGGGCGAGCTGTTCGAGCGCATCACCGAAACGGGCGCGAAAACGCTGCTGGCCGCCATCGACGAAATCGCGGCGGGCGCCGCGCATGCCGTGCCGCAGGACGATGCAAAGGCGACGCTGGCTCCGCCCCTGACGAAGGAAATGGCGCTGTTTGATTTTGGCCGCCCCGCGCGCAAGCTGCATGATCTCATCCGCGGCCTGAACCCGTGGCCTGCGGCCTATTTCCGGTATGGCGGCAAAAAGGTGAAGGTGCTGCGCACACTGTGCGACGATGCAGCCGAAGGCGCGCCGGGCGAGATCTTATGCACAAAGCCGCTCA
This sequence comes from Subdoligranulum sp., assembly GCA_014799685.1. Classification (GTDB taxonomy): domain Bacteria; phylum Bacillota; class Clostridia; order Oscillospirales; family Ruminococcaceae; genus Ruthenibacterium. The sequence goes on from JAAVHN010000009.1 coordinate 23,729, forward strand.
AGGTGGCGTGTGCCGGGGGCGCTCTGACGCTGTTAGAGGTAGTGCCCGAGGGCAGCCGCCCCATGGAGGGCAGCGCATGGGCCGCCGGGCGCCGCTTTTCTGCGGGGGACCGGCTGGCAGAGACGGAATAGGGCGAACAGCCGTGCCTCCCCTGGCCGGCTTTAGCTTGTTTGATTTTCGCTTGCATGGTTTTCACTTCCCCTGTTCTCCTTTGATCGGCTCAGCGTCCAAAAGGGCATGAAACCTCTTTTGAAACAAAAGGGAGGTACGTTCCAAAAAGAAAGAGAAAACACACGGGAAAAAACCCGCAATAATTGCAATAAAATTCCTGCGGTTCCCGTTATATAAAGGGAATCTTTCGATGGGCCTTCGGATATCTTTCGGCGGTAGTTGCTTTTGCTGTTTTTTTGGGGGAAATCGATCGGCTGCCGGAGTCTTTTGCGGCGATGCGGCTTTGAAAACTTCTGCGGAACAGCTGGCGGCAAGTACCTTGTGCGATTGCTGCTCCGCCCTCTGGATCCATTGCGTGAATTGAAAATCTCCAAAAAAGGAAGGAGCGCCCGATGGACGACCCACGCCGCGCGGCGGTGGCCGCATTGATGAAACAGGAGCGCAGCGGCTATGCGAATTTAGTGCTGCGCCACGCGCTGGACGGCTTCGACGGCGGCGCGCGGGAGCGCGCGTTTTTCAGCGCCGTGTTCTACGGCACGGTGGAGCGCATGGTCACGCTCGACTGGCTGCTGCAAAAGTTTTTAAAAATGCCGCTCACAAAGTTGGATGCACCCGTGCGCGCCATCCTGCGCAGCGGATTGTATCAGGCGCGCTATCTGGACAGCGTGCCGGTGCATGCGGCGGTGAATGAATCCGTCGCGCTCACGCGGCGCATGGGCAAGGCCAGCGCCGCCGGCATGGTGAACGCCGTGCTGCGCCGCGCCGCAGGCGTTGACCTCTCAAAGGAACACTTCCCGGATGAGATCACGCGGCTGAGCGTCACCTACAGCGTATCGCCGCAGCTAACGCGCCTGCTTTCGGAAAAATGCCCCGCGCAGTGCGAGGGGATCCTGCAGGCGTCCTTCATCCAGCCGTCCCTCTGTGTGCGTGTGAATACGCTGCAAACAGATGTTTCCGCGCTGGAAGCTGCCTTTGCCGCTGAGGGCGTTCCTACACGGCGCGGCCATGTGCCGAACAGCCTCTATGTATCCTGTCAGGGCGATATTGCCGCGCATCCGCTGTTTCAAAGCGGCGCGTTTCATGTGCAGGGCGAGGCCTCGCAGCTGGCCTGCGCCGCGCTTTGCCCAAAGCCCGGCGATACCGTGCTCGACCTCTGCGCCGCGCCCGGCGGCAAGAGCGCCACGCTGGCGCAGTACATGCAGAACACGGGCACGCTTATCGCCTGCGACGCCGCGCAAAACCGGCTGCCGCTCGTGGATAAAGTGTGGGCGCGGCTGGGTGTTTTGTGCGGCGAGGCGCGGCAAAACGACGCTTCTGTGTACGCTGCCGGTTTGCCCGAGGCGGACGCCGTGCTGTGCGACGTGCCCTGCTCCGGCCTCGGCGTGCTGGCGAAAAAGCCGGATATCCGCCTCAAGACACTGGAGGGCCTGCCGGAGCTCGTCCGTTTGCAGCGCGCCATTTTAGAGACGGCGTCGCGCTATGTGAAGCCCGGCGGCAGGCTCGTCTATTCCACCTGTACGCTGAACCCGGACGAGAACGCAGGCGTCGTACGCGCGTTTTTGGCGCAGCATCCCGGGTTTTGTCCGCGTGCAGCGGAGCCTGTGCTTCCGGGAGCGACAAAAGATGACAAATTTCTTACACTTTACCCGCAAGACACCGGAACAGACGGATTTTTCATAGCTTTACTGGAGAGATTGTGATATAATGAATCGGATAGGGATCTCTTCTTATACCGAAGATCGCCTTGCGGCCCTGATGCAGGAGTTAGGGCAGCCCGCGTTCCGTGCGCGGCAGCTGTTCCGCTGGCTGCACGCAAAGCAGGTGGGTTCGTTTTCGGAGATGACCGATCAGCCCAAGGCGCTTTTGGCCGCATTGAAGGAGCGATTTTTCATCGAGACGCTTGCGGTGCAGCGCCGCCAGCAGTCGCGGGACGGCACGGTAAAATACCTGCTGCGCCTGCCGGACAATAATTGCATCGAAACGGTATGGATGCGCTATTCTTACGGCAATACTGTATGCGTCTCCACACAGGTGGGCTGCCGTATGGGCTGCCGCTTTTGCGCCTCTACGCAGGGCGGGCGCGTGCGCAACCTCACCGCAGGCGAGATCGCGGGCGAGATTTACGCCGCCGCGCGCGACCAGGGCGAGCGGGTATCCCATATTGTATTGATGGGCATCGGTGAGCCGCTTGATAATTTTGACAACGTGATGGATTTTCTCTCCATCATTTCCTCACCGAACGGTGCGAACATCGGCATGCGCAACATCAGCCTTTCCACCTGCGGCCTCGTGCCGATGATCGAAAAGCTGGCCGGGCGGCGTTTGGGGCTGACGCTCTCCATCTCGCTGCATGCGCCCACAAACGAGATGCGCAGCGCGATGATGCCTGTGAACGATGCGTATCCGTTGGAACAGCTGATCCCCGCGTGCCGCGCGTACCAGAAGACGACAGGCCGGCGCATCAGCTTTGAGTATTCGATGGTGAACGGCGTCAACGACAGTCCCGGGACGGCGCGGCGTCTGGCCTCGCTTCTCCGGGGCATGGGGGCACATGTGAACCTGATCCCCATCAATCCTGTGGACGGATCGCCCTATTCGGCGTCGGACGCGGCCAATATCCGCCGGTTTCAAACGATGCTCACGCAGCTTGGCGTGAATGCTACGGTGCGCCGGCGGCTGGGCACGGACATCAGTGCCGCCTGCGGCCAGCTGCGCCGCGAGGAGGCGGGGCAGACGGCGGACGGGACAGCCTGACAAAGCGGAGATTTTGAAGCAAGCGGCTTCGGCGCAAAGGATGCGGGGGACGGGGGTTCCGTTCACATCCGAAAGCGCTCCGCAGGTTGACAGCATCACAAACGATAAGGCACGGAGCGGGGCCGGATGACTCTCCGCAAGGAACGCAGGATCACGCCGAAAGGAGGACGCCGGGATGAAGCTGGTGGGAGCGACCGATATCGGTTTGCAGCGCAATGAAAATCAGGACAGTTACCGTGCGGGACACCGTTCGGACGGCACCGCTTGGGGTGTTGTGTGCGACGGCATGGGCGGCGCCAAAGGCGGACGCATGGCCAGCAGTCTTGCCTGCGCCGTGATGGAGCGCGTGGTAGAGGCGGGGCTGGAACGCCAAAGCGGCGCGCCGCAGCCGCCGGCGCTGCTTTCGGGCGCGCTGGAACAGGCAAACCGCGTCGTCTACGAAAAGGCGTGCGAAACACCGGATTTGGAGGGCATGGGCACCACGGCGGTGTGCGTGCTTGTCTGCGGCGGCATGGCGTATTACGCGCATGTGGGCGATTCGCGGCTGTACCTCTGCCGGAACGGCCGGCTGCACCAGCTGACGAAGGATCACTCAATGGTGCAGGAGCTGGTGGAGCAGGGCCGCCTCACAGAGGAGGAGGCCGAGAACCATCCGCGCAAAAACCTCATCACGCGCGCAATCGGCGTCGGCGAGGAGCTGCAGCCGGATTTTGGCGCGAAGGAGGTAAGCCCCCGGGATATCCTGCTTTTGTGCAGCGACGGGCTGAGCAATTGCGTGCAGGTGGGCGAGATCGAGCATATTTTGGCGCATATGTCCTTTTTCGATACGGCACAGGCCCTGGTGATGCAGGCGCTGCGGGGCGGCGGCCATGACAATATCACAGTTCTGCTGATACAGATAGAGGGCGCGGAGGAAAGCAATGGATAATCTGATCGGAAAAATTTTAGAGGAGCGCTACCGCATCAGCGAGTTGATCGGCACCGGCGGCATGGCAAACGTATACAAGGCCACCGATTTGATCGACGGCACGGTGGTTGCGGTGAAGATCCTGCGCGAGGAATGCCGCAGCAACAGCGAGCTGGTGCGGCGCTTCAAAAACGAATCCAAGGCCATCTCGGTGCTGGATCACCCCAACATCGTCAAGGTATTCGATTTCAGCATGACGGAAAAGATTCAATATATCATCATGGAGTATATTGACGGGATCACGCTGAAAGAATATATGGAGTACCGCGGCCAGCCCCTTACCTATAAGGAGACGCTGCATTTTATCACACAGGTGCTTGCGGCGCTGCAGCATGCCCACGAAAGGGGCATCGTGCACCGCGATATCAAGCCGCAGAACATGATGCTGCTCTCCGACAGCAGCATCAAGGTGATGGATTTCGGCATCGCGCGTTTTTCGCGCAGCGAGAACCAGACCATGACGGACAAGGCCATCGGCTCGGTGCACTATATCAGCCCCGAGCAGGCGCGCGGCGGCGCGACCGACGCAAAGGCCGATCTGTATTCCGTCGGCGTGATGATGTACGAGATGCTGTCCGGCCGGCTTCCGTTCGAATCGGACAGCCCCGTCTCGGTGGCGATCAAGCAGATCTCCGATACCGCGACGCCCCTGCGCGAGTTGAACCCCGCCGTGCCGGAGGCATTGGCCTCCATCACCGAGCGGGCTATGGCGAAGGATCCCCGCGAGCGCTACCCTTCAGCACAGGCGATGCTGGCGGATATCGACGAATTCAAGCGCAACCCCAGCGTAAAATTTGAATACCAGTACCTGACGGACTCGGCGCCGACGCGGTATGTGGACAAGGTGATGAGTAAAACGGCGGACAAGCAGGGTACGGCGCGGCGCACGGCGTCTTCGAAGAATACTGCGCCCAGAAACGGCCAGAGAAAGCCGAAAAAGAAGAAAAAGCGGCGGCTTCTGCTGCCTATTCTGGCGGGCATGGCGGCGGCGTTTCTGATTGGTTCTTCCATTTTGGTGTATTGGATCTTCAAAGAGCAGAGCAACGGCATGTTCAGCCCGCACGAGGATGTGGAACTGCCGAATTTCATCGGCCTTTCTTACGACCAGATCAAGGAGCAGTATAAGGATTCGCAGTTCTATTTTAAAGAGGAAAGCGAATACAATGAACAGTACGCCGCGGGCCTGATCTGCGACCAATACCCGCGCGCCCAGACGGCGGACAACCCCAAGATCGTGAAGGACAACGCTGTGATCACGCTGACGGTGAGCAAGGGCGTCCAGGTCATCGAGATGCCCAATCTTGCGGGTATGACGCGTGCGGAGGCGACAGCGGAATGCCGGCGGCTCGGCCTGCTGCCCACGTTCCGCTCGGTGCTCGTGCCCCCGGGCCAATCCAGCGGCTTCGTGATGAGCACCGATCCGCTTGTGGGAACGTCCGTTGAGGCGAACACCTCCAACAGCAAGGTCACCGTGTACATCAGCCAGCAGGAGATGGATAAGAGCGCGACCGTGCCGAATCTGGTGGGGATGACCACGCTGGAAGACGCGCAGACCGCGCTCAAAAATGCGATGCTGGTGCTGGGCGCGTACACTGAGGAATACAGCGATACCGTGCCCGCGGGCGCGATCATTTCGCAGGACCCGGTGGAGGGTTCTCCCGCCCGCTGGAATGATTCGGTTTCCGTGGTGGTTTCCAAGGGGCCGGAGGAGAGGACGAGGACAATCACGCTGACGGTGTCGCATCAGTATAAAACAGGCGACGCGGAATTTGATATTTCCAGCCAACCATATAGATGCTTCTTTAATGATGCGCAAGTTGGCGGCGAGTGGATATATCCGTCAGGTAGTGCTGGGCCTCAGGGTACGAGTTGGTCGATTACTTCTACGGGAAGCGGGACAGTTAGAATAGAGTGGGGCGGACAGCCGGTTTGGTCAAACGGCATTGATTTTGGCCCGGGTGGTGGAGATGTTGGCTATACAGATGATCGTGGAAATGATGATACAAGGCAGGAGCCGTCGAAGGCTCCGGAAGGCGGAGACGAAGACGGAGGCGAGTAGTAAACTGCTTATTAATAAGTTGCTCCAGCCTTTTCTGAAGCAAGACTGAACAACATGCCAATGATATTCATTTACCGGTAAAACTTCTATAAAAAGCAAAATTGGCACAAAATACTTTTGAATGGATACCGGCACTCAATCCGCGCCCCATATCAGCATTTTTTAATTCAAAAGAACCGACCCAAATCAATCAGCGGGGGATACGAGATCGTGGCATCGAAGAGACAAAACAAAAAAACAAGCGCCGCGCGGCAGAAGGAGCAGATCGCTGCCGCGCAGGCGCAGCCTGCCGCCGAAAACCTGCCGGCGCAGGAGCCGGGGCCCGGTGCGCCGCAGGAGCAGCTTCCGGTTACGCCAGAGGCCGCAGATATGCCGGATGTGAAGGCCGCACTGGAGAGCGCCGCCGCAGAGCCGGCTGCACCGGATACGGTGAGCGCTCAGCCGGAGCAGTCTGCCCCGGAAGAACGTGCGCAAATGCCGGAGCAAAACGCGGCGGAGCCGCAGCAGAATGCTCCAAAGGACAACATGCCGGAAAATGCAGCGCCCGAGGGGGGAGCGGCCGTAGATGAGGCTGCCCCAAAAGCACCGGCGCAGAAGCCGGATGCGCCCAAAAAACCGCGCAGGCGGCGATCCAGAAAGAAAACGGCGCCGCAGGAGGCCACGTCCGCCGAAAATCCGGAGGAACCGCAGCCCGGGCAACTGCCGGAAGCGGAGAAGCCGCGGCCTGATGCCGGAGAACCGCAGCCGGAAGCCGCGGAACCGCAGCCGGAGACAGAAACGCCGGAATCCGATCAGCAGCCCGGGGCCGAAAAACAGGAGCCGGAAAAAGAAAGCGGGGAGACGCCGGAAAAAGAAAGCGACCCGGCCGGCGAATCCCAAAGCGAACCCCGGGAAGAAACGCCCGAAGCCGGTGAACCGGAAAAGCCGGCGCCGGAGCCCGCCGGGGAGCTCATGCTGCCCGAGGCGCCGCCGGCCTTGCAAAAATATCTTACACCGTTCGAGCTGCCCGGCCTGCCGGACGGCCTTGCAAAGCCGCCGGATCCTCCCAAAAAGAGCAAAAAGAAAAAGAAGAAAAAGAAAAGGCGCCACCACTGGATCTTCTGGACATTTGTGCTGCTGACGCTGCTGATTGCAGGCGCATCGGGCCGGTATATTTACTGGATGTTCACCGAATCCGACAGCACGCTGTTCGATGTGAAGGATGACGTGGAGCTGCCCAATTTGCTGGGCCTGCGCTGGGAGAGCGTGCAGACGGATGAAGCGTTCAGCAACTTCAAACTGGAAATGATGGAAGTCTATGACGACGAGGCCCCTGCAGGCGAAATCGTCGACCAAAACCCGCGCGCGCCGCGTCAGGTGAAGGAAAATTCCCGCATCATCGTCAAGGTGAGCAAGGGCGTCGAGACAGTGACGGTGCCGGATGTCACAGGCTGGAACCGGGATACCGCGCGCGAAAAGCTCAGCGAAATGAACCTGACGATGATGTTCCGGAACGAGAATGCGCCCGACGTCCCGGCGGACAGCGTCATCCGCACCGATCCCGAGGCCGGTACGCTTGTGAAGGCGGGCACGACAATCACGGTATATATCCGGCGCGAATCGCAGGGTCCCCGGTACGTCACGGTACCCACCTGCATCGGCGCCGAATCGGAAAGCGAGGGGGGCATCCGTCTTTCGCGCGTCGGATTGCTGATGCGAACCACCAGCGTGGAGAATGAAGCCCCGGCGGGCACCGTGATCGAGCAATCGCCCGCGCCGGGCGCGATGGTTCCGGCCGGCACGCACGTTACGCTCACAATCTCCCTGGGTCCGCCGCCCCCGCCGCCTCCGGCACCGGAACCGGAACCGGAGCCGGAACCGGAGCCGGAAGAAGAGGAAGAGCCGGAGCCTGTACAACCAACGACACCAACGGTACCTACAGAGCCAACGCCCCCGACGGAACCAACAACTCCAGAGCCGACAGAGCCCGATGAGGGAGACGGAGACGGAAACGAGGGTGAAGGTGGAAACGAGGGTGAAGGTAGCGATGGAAACAACTTTCCCTCTGAGTAAAACGTAGTTCTCCGCACCGACTCTCCATTCCGTTCTATAGGTACCATTTACAGGCAAGGTATCCATCCCCGGCCTGCCATAACGGAGGAAATCGGATGTTCGATCACTATATCATCAAGGGCATCGGCGGGTTCTACTATGTCAAATCGGGCGATGCTGTGATCGAGTGCCGCGCGCGCGGCGTCTTCCGCAAAAAGCGCATCACGCCCGTGGCGGGAGACGCCGTCCGCATCGAAACCGAGGGCGGCGCGCCCGTCATCGCCGAAATTTTGCCGCGAAAAAATGTGTTTGTACGCCCGCCGGTGGCCAATGTCGATCAGATGTTCCTTGTGGCCAGCACGGTGCAGCCTGCGCCCAGTACGCTGGTGCTGGATAAGCTTTCGGCCATCGCTGTGGATAAGGGCGCGCAGCCGGTGCTTGTCATCACCAAGACCGATCTTGCCGACGCCGGTGCGCTCGCCGCATGCTATGCGCATTCCGGCATTCCCGTCATCCGCGTCAACGCAGCCACCGGCGTGGGCGTGGACGAGATCCGTACACGCCTTGCGGGCAAGCTGAGCGTGTTTTGCGGCAATTCCGGCGTGGGCAAATCGACGCTGCTGCGCGCGCTGCTGCCCGGTCAAACGCTCGAGACAGGCGAGATCAGCCAGAAGTTAGGCCGCGGACGGCACACCACGCGCGAGGTGACGCTGTACGAGACAGACGGCGGCCTTGTGGCGGATACGCCCGGCTTTGCGAGCCTCGATTTGGAGCGCGCCGCGTACATCCCAAAAGAAAATCTGCAATTTGCATTCCCCGAGATCGCGCGCTATTTTGGCCGGTGCCGCTTTACCGGCTGTTCCCATACGGCCGAAACCGGCTGTGCCGTGCGCGCTGCGCTGGCTGCGGGCGAGATCGATGCCGCCCGGTATGAAAGCTATGCCGCGCTGTACGCCGAGGCGAAGGAAGTAAAGGAATGGGAGCTGTAGCGCGGTCGAAATTTCCCGCGGGAATGATGTGGGGCCAGTGCCGCCGGGCTGCATCCGGCGATCGATCCAGAGGTTCCATAGGGGCTTCTGTGGAAATTTCCATCCGCAGAAGCCCTTTTTTTGTGTACCCGAGACGCGGCACACGGTTTTCCAAATCAGAAAAAGGTACCGACAAGGTACCAACAAAGTGCAAACAAAATACAAACAAGGTACCAACACAGTACAAACAAAGGAGGCGCCCCGATGGAACAGAAAACACCGTCCGTCTGCGAGCAGATCACGGCCGCGCTCGAGAATGAAAAGCTGCCGGAAAATTTCTCTTTGCTGGACGCGGGTAATTCCGGCATCCGCTGGGCGCCGGGCGCAATGGACGGCGTGGCGATCTACCATATGGGCCCACCATCTTTTTCCGCCGAAGAGGAGCAGGCGATTCTGTCCGCGGTGCAAACAGCGTCGCAGGGCACATATGACGAGGCGTACAGGGCTTTTCTGGCACTGGGGCAACAGCACAGCGCGTATTCCACGATTGATATGCTGCAAAACTGCATCATTGAGCATAAAAACAGCCTGAACCTCGGCGCATTGCATGGCTTTGCCGTAAAATGCCTGTTGGACGCGCCGGATATCGATCTTGTTAAATTCGGCATGGAGATTTTAGAGATTTTTACCGATCCCAAGCCGGAACTGAAAAAGGTTATTTTTACATTGGGCCTTTATGATGAACTCACGATCTTCGCGCTGTTCCATATGCAGCGCTGGCCAAACGCCAATGCAGAGATCTTCCGCCTTGCGCGGGCAGTCCACGGCTGGGGGCGCGTTCACGCGGTGGAGCGCCTCGAACCGCAGACGCAGGAGATCCGCGATTGGCTGCTGCACGAGGGCGCACACAATGCGGTGATGCCGGAATATTCCGCGCTCACCTGCTTTGTAAAATCCGATGCTGCGCAGCGGCTGAAGGGCACGCTGTCCGACGCGGAATTTGCGTCCGCCGGTTTCCTTTTCGCACATCTTTTCGAGGAGGGGCCGGTGGCGGGGATCAGCGCTTTGCCCGATGCACGCGAGACGATCCTGGATTATCTCGCACAGGCCGCCGCGCGAAGCCTCTCGTCTGCCGATTGCGATGTAATCAAAATGATGCGGGCGTTTGCCGGCGGTGCTTCAGAGCCTGATGCAGAGACAGACGCGAGGATCATCGCAGCCTGCGACCGTCTGCTTTGCACCGGAACCTGACGCTCTTTGAAAATCATATCCCAATTCAGTTCCATATGGCCGGGGATAATATTTCTTCGAAAAATCGCTCATATATTTCCCGGCATTTTGTTCTCGGCAATAAACGCATTGGGATAAAATCATTCGCGTCAAAATCCAACAAGAGGGGATCGAACATGAAGTGCGTCATCTTTGCAGGGCTGCCCGTATCGGAAAGGCTGTGCCGCTTCTGGCAGGATGCAGCGCTTATCATCGCGGCCGACGCGGGGTATGAAAATGCGCGCCGGCTTGGCGTTGAGCCGGATCTGCTGCTGGGCGATTACGACAGCGCGCCCTGTCCGCCCCAAAATGCGAAGACAGTGGTGCTGCCCGCCGAAAAGGACGACACCGATACCTATTTTGCCGCGCGCCGGGCAATCGAGCGCGGCGCCTCGGAGGTGGTGATTTTAGGCGGGCTGGGCGGCCGGCTCGACCATACGATCGCCAATCTGCAAACGCTTGTTTTCCTGGCAAAAAACGGTGTGCGCGCATGGCTTGTGGACGAGGCAAACGAGGTGACGGCTCTGCTGCCGGGCGCGCATCCGGTTCCCGCGCGGTGGGGATGGTATCTTTCCGTTTTCAGCGCGGGCGATGCGGCGCGCGGCGTGACGCTGGAAGGGCTTAAGTACCCGCTGCACGAGGCGACGGTGACGAATTTCTTCCCCATCGGCGTCAGCAACGAATTTGCCGCGGATACGGCGACCGTGCGCTTTTCGGATGGCATTTTATACCTGATGCTTTCCCGCCGGGAGGAAGAAGGGCACGGATCCGGCGTTACAGGCGATCCATTCCGGCGCGTTGGCCCGGCGCATTGACATAAGGGCATGGCTGCGGCGCCGCGCAGTAACATTTTGCACCCGCTTTGTATATAGTGGCATAGGGGGAACGCGAACGCACGGCGCAGGGATATCCCACACAGTAAGTGCCGGGGCCGCCGTTTTGTCGCGAACTTCAATGTGGGGAAAGCGAGGTGCTGAAATGCAGATCGTGGTATGGAAAAGCCCGAAGTGTCTCTCCGGTATTTTAAGGGCGATCTTCAAGATCAAAAAAGCGTAAGCAAAANGAAATGCAGATCGTGGTATGNAAAAGCCCGAAGNGTCTCTCCGGTATTTTAAGGGCGATCTTCAAGATCAAAAAAGCGTAAGCAAAAAGAAAGCATCAGCAAAACGCCCCGGCATGTCATCGCGCCGGGGCGTTTTGATGTAAAGGGGATCAGGCGTGCGGCTGCGTCAGACGGAATCAGACCACACAGGTATCAGTCAAAAATCAAATTCGCGCAGACAGCCCAAAAGCTTCCCAAATTCATCTGTGAACAGCACAAAGCCGGCGCAAAGCAATCCGTATGCTGTCAGCCGGGGGCAAAGTCCGTTACGCGTTATGCGTCAAAGCTCTCCGCATTCCGCCGCCAGTGCGTTCAGGCCGTCTACCAGACGGCGGGCAATATCNCTGCGCTGCGCGCGAAAAGGGCTTTCGTCTGTAAAGCAGACCGGATCNCCTGTCAGGATGCGCTTGCTGCGCCCGCAGAATACAGGGACAAAGCGGATGTGTCCGCCTGTTTTTTCANGATACAGCTTTTCCAGCTGCAAAAAGCCCTTGTGGATCTCGCCGGTGGCGGCGTCCGGGCTGTCATAGCAGACATCCGGGCACAGGAGGANGCTTTCTCCCCGCATCAGTGCGGTGACCGTCTCGTCCATCATGCTGCGCGCCTCGCGCAAACCGCGGTAAACCGGAATCGCGCCGAACGAGCGCAGCACCGGGGGAACCACGCAGGAAAGCGCGGCGGCTGCCAGCCATGCGAGGGGCCGCGGCCAGCCGAAGCGCGTGCGAAAGGTNAAGCCNTAGTATTGCCCGAAGCATTCCTTTCGATCCAAAAATACGTGCAGCACCCAGGGGCGCGGTGCATCCGGCAGCAGGGCCAGCGCATGCACCGGGCCGGACATATTGCGGTGATGCGCTACGTACACGACGGGCGCTTCGGTGCGGCGNGCGCCGGAGGCNTCCCANCGGTGCAGACAGGGCCGCACAATGCTGCGCAGCAAACGCGCCAATTTGCCGTAGGGAAAGGGCCTGCTCATGGCGCCGCCTCCTGNGCCGGTTCCGGCAGGCTTGCTCCGGTGGCGGCTTCCATGGGTTCCGGCGCGGCGCCTTCCGGCATTGCTGCATTTGGCACCCCGCCGTCCGATACACCGGGNGTGNNNCGGCCNGNTCNNGNCGCCNNATCCNGCGCGCGGCNCCGGCAGGTCCTGCCGCCCGATACACCGGGTGCTGTCCAGTCGGANTCCGGTGCCGCNCNTTCCGGCANTGCNCCNGCCGGNATCCNGCCGCCCAATACACCGGGCGCTGCGCCGGCCGGNANCCNGCCGCNCGATACACCGGGCGCTGCGCCGGTCGGCACCTCACCGACCAATACACCGGACGCTGCGTCATCCGGCGCTTCTTTTTTACGGAAAACCCAGCGCAGCTGTACCTGATAGCTGGCAATGGCCAAAAGCGCGTCGATCAGCAGCTTTGCGAGCATATCGTCCATGTGCAGCCCGGTGCACAGCAGCCCGGTGCCCGCAATGGAGGCCGTCAGCTGCACCAGCCACAGGCAGTAATATTTCGCCATGGTAACGCCGATGCGCTTTTCCTGCACATAGGGCAAACGCCGGTTGCAGGCATAGTTGACGATGCTGGAAAAAACGCGCGCGATCACTGCCGCCCAAAGCAGGCGCGGGGCGGTGGGCAGGGCCCGCAGCACCCATTTGACCAGTACACCATACAGCAAAACGTCCACCGCGGCGCTCAGCCCGGCAGAAAGGGCATACTGCACCACTCCGCTGCAAAGCTGCAGAAGGATGCGTGCGGAATCCGCAACGGTGCGGTAATGGCTGCCCGCATTGTTGTTAAAATAGACCGTCTCGATGGGCACAACCGCGAAGGCATAGCCCTGCTGCTTTGCCCGGATGAGCATATTCAGCTCGTACTCGTACCGCTCGCCGCGCAGCTCCAGCAGTTCCGGATGCATTGCATTCGGAATGCCGCGCAGGCCCGTTTGCGTGTCCTTCAAATCGATATCGTACAGCGCCCGCATGGCTGCAGAGGCGGCACGATTGCCCGCGGCGCTGCGCTGCGGCGTATCCCCGCCGAAATCGCGGCAGCCGAGCACCAGCGCATGCGGATGGCTGGCCATGGCCTCACACACGCGCCGCACATCCCGCACGGTGTGCTGGCCGTCACAGTCCACTGTGACGATGCCGGCGCAGCCGCCGGTATACCGGCCGCCGCTGTCCGCACCGGCGATACCGTCATTACCCGTAATAGCAATACCGGCACTGTTTGCACCGGCGGTATCGCCGCCATGCAGGCCATACCATTTCAGCGCCGTTTTGATGGCCGCGCCTTTGCCGCGGTTTTCCGCGTGCGTCAGCACCGTGCAGCCCAGCCCGCGCAGCGCGTCGAAAATATGCGCGTACCGCGCGCCGGAGCCGTCGTCCACCGCCACGATGGGGCCAAGCTCTGCAGCGCAGAGCTCCTTCACATATGCGATCAGTTCCTCTCCCGGTTCATAAGCCGGAATCACAATACATACCCGCATGCCGCAGATGCTCCTTTGGTGTATTGATCATTTTATGTAGCGTTGAATCAATCAACGGGTTGGATTTTCCGCCGGGATGCGCCCGGCGATCGATTGATCGGTTCCCTTATAAAACGAGGTATCCCAGCCGGCCGCTACAAGCGCTTTTACATTGCTTTAAAGACCTTTGCACCATGCTTTTGGGCGTGTTTTTTGTGCTTTTCTGTTTACGTTTTTCGCAAAATGTGGTATGCTGAAACAGAAAAATAAAAGTACGGAAAAACGCTTGTCCATGAAAAAGAGGTTTTGGCAATGTGGGCATTTTACGCAGTTCTTTCGGCGCTGTTCGCCAGCCTGACGGCGATTTTGGGCAAGATCGGCGTGCGGGAGGTTGATTCCACGCTGGCCACTGCCATTCGCACGATCTTTGTGCTGCTGATGGCGTGGGGGATGGTGTTTATCACGGGCGCGCAGTCCGGGATACGCGGCATCGGCGGAAAATCTTTTTTGTTTTTGGTTCTTTCCGGGTTTGCCACAGGTGCAAGCTGGTTATTCTACTATAAAGCGCTCAGCGCGGGAACCGTGGCGAAGGTTGTCGCAATCGATAAATTCAGCCTGGTGCTGACATTTGTGCTTGCCGCGCTGTTTTTGGGGGAGAAGCTCACGCTGAAAACGCTGCTCGGCGGGCTGCTCATCACGCTCGGCACCCTCATCGTCGCGCTGTGAATTAATGCTTCCGGTTTGATGATGGATCGCCGCTGTAAAAATTTCCTGAAATGTACAGGCGGGATCTGTTGCGGCCGGATGCATGCTATCCCACCGACGGCAGAAGCCCGCCGGTGTCCGGGAAACGAATTGAGAGATACGAAAAAGGGAAAGGAAACAAATCAAAATGGAAGCATTCGACTGCATCGTAGTCGGCGCGGGGCCTGCGGGGCTTTCCGCGGCGGTGAATCTGCGCCAGCGCGGCAAGAGTGTTCTGGTGGTGTCGGGCGGCGAAACGCTGCTGGCGAAGGCCGGGCGCGTGGAGAATTATCTGGGTATTCCGGGCGTCACCGGCGCGCAGCTGATGGAGCGCTTCACCGCGCATGCCGCCCGCTCCGGCGCCGTGCTGCGCAAAGGCCGTGTGGGCAATGTGATGCCGTTTAACGGGCGGTTTATGGTGAATCTGGACGGCGGGATCCTCGAGACGGGCGCGGTAGTGCTTGCCTGCGGNATTTCGCAGGCAAAGNCCGTTCCGGGCGAGGCAGAGCTTTTGGGACGCGGTGTTTCATACTGCGCCACCTGCGACGGCATGCTGTACCGCGGCCGGCCTGTGGCGGTTTGGGGGCTTTCGGACGATGCGCCCGAGGAGGCGAATTTTTTAAGCAGCATCGGCTGCGCCGTCACCTATATTGCGGCAAAGCGGCCGGAGGCACTGGANGCGTCCGTGGTATTTTGCGCGGGGCGCGTGGAGGCGGTGCTCGGCGATGCAGTGGTGCGCGCGGTGCGTGTGGGCGGCGCAGAGCTTTCGGCGGAGGGCGTGTTCATCCTGCGCCCGGCCGCGCCGCCGGATGCGCTGGCGCCGGGCCTCGTTTTGGAGGACGGCCTTGTCAAAACCGACGCGTTCATGCGCACGAATATCCCCGGCCTGTTTGCCGCGGGCGACATGACGGGCAAGCCGTATCAGGTGGCAAACGCCGTGGGCGACGGGCTCATCGCGGGCCTTGGCGCGGCGGAATATTTAGAGGAACAGAGTGCGGCGGACGGCGCCGTCTGAAATGCCGTATGGAACAAAATCATATTCAAGGAGGCCGCTGCTATGAAACGAAGCGACTATATCTCATGGGACGAATATTTTATGGGCATCGCGCTGCTCACGGCGCAGCGCAGCAAGGACAATTCCTCGCAGGTGGGGGCATGCATCGTCAGCCGCGAGAATAAGATTCTCTCGATGGGCTACAACGGCATGCCCATCGGCTGCTTCGACGACGATATGCCGTGGGAACGCGAGGGCAAGCCGCTGGAAACCAAATACATGTATGTCTGCCATGCCGAGCTGAACGCGATTTTGAACCACGCCTCCGGCACGGGCAGCCTGCGCGGCGCGCGCATCTATACAACATTGTTCCCGTGCAACGAATGCGCCAAGGCGCTCATCCAAAGCGGCATCGCCGAGGTGATCTATTACGAGGACAAGTATGCCGATTCCGATTCCGTCGTCGCCAGCAAGCGCATGTTCGACATGGTTGGCGTCCGGCACATCCCGTACCGCCCCACGGGCCGCGCGATGGAGCTGCGGCTGTGAGGGATCTTCCGTTCGATATATTTGTATCGAATCGTAATGGAAATGGAGGACAAAAGTGGCAAGGAAAGCTGCGCCGGAAAATGTTATGATCGATCACGGCGAAGGAAAAAACAGGATCCGGAAAATCATCGGATCCAACATGGATATTGATTTCAGCAACGAGGCGTTCGGAAACTCCCAGTGCCCGTGGAACGCGGCGGAGGGGACGAATATCCACAAATGCGCGGTGAAAAACACATCCATCTGCAAGTATTTCTGCGGTGTGCAGTATCTGGACAGCGTGCTTTGCAGCTATCCCGCCGAAAATCTGACGGTTTTGAAACCGGATGAGATCGACAGGGACCTGTAAATTTTCCGCNTGCCGCACGCGCCGGGAAAATCTTGCCCGGCAGTCTGATCTGCCGGAAAGCCGGATTTGAGGAGAAATATGAGTGAAAAAATAGAAATCAAGGAAGANNGAATCTCCGCACAGGAGTACATTGATTTTTTGAAGAGAACGGATTTGGGTTNACAATATCCGAAGGAGCGTTTTGNGGAACGGATCGCCCGATTGGTCGACAACGTTTCGATCAGCCTTGCCGCAAGAAATGAAAGCGGTCTGCTCGTCGGTGTCTTATTTGGATTGACAGATTATGCATACTGGCTCTATGTGACCGATCTGGGCGTCGATCGGGATTACTTGAGGCAGGGGATCGGAAGGCGGCTCATGAAAACCGCGCACGATATCGCGGGCGGGGAAAAGGATATCGCCGTATATCTGATTGTCAATGAAAATGCCGTCCCATTCTACGAAAAGCTCGGCATGAAAAAGGCAGATGACGTCATGCAGTATAATCACATAGAATGGACGGAATTTACGGTACAATAGAAGAGGTGCCCAATGGGTGTAGCAAAAAAGGGATACAGAAGGATCATCTGTGACGGGGCGGTGTATTTCTGGCGCGTGGGGGAGGACGCCGACAGCCCCTGTGTGGTGCTGGACGTCATCTCCGAGAAAAAACAGCTGATCCTCGCCTGCCCGCTCGGAACAGGGATCCCCTATGTGATCAGCAAAGGGCATTTGTTCCAAAATCAACCGGCGAACGGATGCTACAGCCGGTATCGTCTGCCGTTCGATGTGCCGGATGCCGTGACGCCGCGGTTTGTCGCCCGACTGATTGATTGGGCGGTAAGAGGAAGAGACGCGGCCCAAGTGAAGTGGTACGGAGCAGGAATCATTGTATAGAGGCGGCAAATCAGGATAGGGATAAATGCTTCGGTGCAAACACGGCGATTTGGGTGGTTGCACGTTTCGCTTTTTTACCATACAATAAGATAAATATGATCCCGTGAAAAGGGGGTGAACCGGCCTTGACGGATTTTTTGGTAAAACATTTTATCAAAAACAGCGGCGATGTGCACGACCCGGCTGTGCGCGCCGCTTACGGCAAACTGGCTGGGATTGTGGGCATCGTCTGCAATCTGTTTTTGTGCGCGGCAAAAATTACGGCCGGGGTGCTGTCCGGCAGCGTTTCCATCACGGCGGACGCGGTGAATAACCTCTCCGACGCGTCGTCCAGCATCATCACGCTGGTGGGCTTCCGCCTCTCCGCAAAGCCGGCGGACGAGGAACACCCCTACGGCCATGCGCGCATTGAGTATCTGGCAGGGCTGGCCGTGTCGGTGATGATCCTTGTCATCGGCGTCGAGCTGGCGCGCTCCGGCATCGGGCGCATCCTGCATCCCACGCCCGTAACGTTCAGCGCCGTTTCGGCGGCGGTACTGCTGCTTTCCGTCGGCGTAAAGCTGTGGATGGCGGCGTTCAACCGCGGATTGGGCAAACGGATCGGTTCGGCCGCGCTGGAAGCCACGGCCATGGACAGCCGCAACGACGTGATCTCGACTGCGGCGGTACTGGCCGCGTGCGTGATCGCGCATTTCACACACTGGACGCTGGACGGCTGGATGGGCCTTGCGGTGGCGTGCTTCATTCTGTGGAGCGGCATAGGCATTTTGAAGGATACGCTGAACCCGCTGCTCGGCGAGGCGCCCGACGAGGCGCTGACGGCCTATATCGGCAAAAAGGTGATGAGCTATGAGGGCGTGCTCGGTACGCACGATCTGATGGTTCATGATTACGGCCCGGGACGGCGCTTTGCGAGCGTCCATGTCGAGATGGCGGCGGAAGAGGATGTGATGCGCAGCCACGAGATCATCGACAACATCGAACGCGATTTTCTGCAAAACGATCACATCAGCCTTGTGATTCATTTCGACCCCATCCGTACGGGGGACGAGGCGGTGGGCACGCACCGGGAATGGGTGCGCGGGCTGGTGCAGAGCATCTCGCCCGAACTGACGATCCACGATTTCCGAATCGTGGAGGGGAAAACGCACACCAACCTGATTTTTGATACTGTTGCGCCGCACGGCTTTGCGCTTTCGGACGCCGAGCTGCGCAGCCGTATCCAGCAGCTTGTCACGCAGGGCCTGGATGACGGCATGCGGTATTACGCCGTTGTCACGATCGACCACAGCTATGCGCCGATCCCGGAGCTGTGAGGATCAAAAAGCAAAGCGGCGGATTGGCCGGAAGGAAAACGCAGCGGGCAAGCCTGGAGGGCAGACCTGACAGGAAAAACCGTGTGCAAACCCGGTGAGGGAGCCCGGCGGCAAGAACCGGTGTGCAAACCGGGTGCGGGAGCCCGGCAGCCGGAGCAGTGCCCGAACGGAGCCAGACCGGAGTGGAACCAGACCGAAGCGGATCCTGAAAAAACGTATGAGCAGCCAAAGTGCACAGCACAGCGGCTTATGGGATGTTTTCAAAAAGGGAAGGGGAAAGACAAATGGAATTTCATATTTCGGATAAAATGCAGGGCATGAAGCCCTCGATCATCCGCGAGATCTTAAAACAAATGAGCGACCCGACGCTCATCAGCTTCGCGGGCGGGAACCCGGCCGCGGATTCTTTCCCGGCGGACGAGATCGCGCGCTTTTCCGATGAATTGCTGCGCGAAAACCCCGTAGCCACGCTGCAGTATTCCGTATCCGAGGGCGTGCCTTCCGTACGCGAGACCATCCGTGCGTTTGCCAACCGCCACGAGCCAGTGGCAAAGGAGAACGACACGGTGCTCATCGTCTCCGGCAGCCAGCAAATCCTCGATTTTACGGCAAAATGCCTGTGCAACGAGGGCGACGTGGTGGCGGTGGAGGATCCCGCCTTTTTGGGTGCTTACAACGCATTCCGCTCCAGCGGCGCGCGCCTTGCGGGCGTCCCGATGGAAGAGGACGGCGTCGATCTTGCCGCGCTGGAGGCGGTGTTCGCCGGAAAGGACAAACCCCGGTTTTTCTATTGCATCCCCAATTTCCAGAACCCGACGGGCCGCACGATGAGCCTTGCCAAACGCAAGGCCGTGTACGAGCTCAGCGTTCGCTACGGCGTCCCTGTTTTAGAGGATGACCCCTACGGCGAGCTGCGCATCTCAGGCGAGCGCCTGCCCTCCATCAAAAGCCTGGACACCACGGGCGCGGTGATCTACGCGGGCAGCTTTTCGAAGATCCTGTGCCCCGGCATGCGCCTTGCGTACTGTGTGTGCGACGGGGCGCTGGCCCGGCACTTTGTTGTGGCAAAGCAATGCAGCGACGTGCACACCAACGTGTGGGCGCAGCGCGTATGCGAGGCGATGCTGACGCGCACGGATATGGAGGCGCACATCCGCGCCATCCGCAAGATCTACGCAGCCAAGGCGCGGCTGATGATGGCGCAGATGGACGAAAAATGCCCCGACATCCGCTATATCGTGCCCGAGGGCGGCATGTTCCTGTGGGCGACGCTGCCCGGGGGCGTGGACATGCCCGGTTTTGTGCAGAAATGCCTGGACCGCAAGCTGGCGCTTGTGCCCGGCAACGCGTTTATGGTGGACGAGGCAGCGCCATGCCAAAGCTTCCGCATGAACTTTTCCACCCCCACGCCCGAACAAATCGAACAGGGCGTATCCATCATGGCAGAGGTGCTGGCGGGCTGCCGCATGTAAGGCTTTTTGGGTGGCGCCGCAGTGAAGCGCTGCGCAAGATATTCTGTAACAAGGAGGGGAAAGTATGGGCGCCATTGATTTTTTGATCACGTTTGTGATATTTCTTTACTGCTCTTTTTTGGTCTTGCCCTTTTTGGTGCTTGGCGTCCTCTCGCTGGTCCGCTATTTCCGTTACCGGGATCAGTGGAACGGGGAGGGCCGTGCGCGGCAGTGCAGGCGGGACGCGATCATTTTTTTCGCCATTGCCGCTGTCAGTCTGGGTGTCCTTGCATACATCACATGGGGCGAATGGATGCCGGCGCTGAACCCGTATTTTTGAAAGAAATAGCCGTGGGACGAGCAAGTCTCCCACGGCTGTTTTTGTTTTGCCGGTGACGGCATCCGTTCACCACTACTCGCTCCCAATCATCCGTTCACCGTCATTCCCACACGATTACCTGCTCACTGCCTCCTGTTTATCACCATCCACTCAACACTGCCTGCCGACGATTCCCCATTTGCCGTCACCCATTCGCTGCCAAAGCCTGCGGAGCCTGACACGTCAGGGCGAGCGTGCCGTCCGCCGCATCCAGCAAAAATACCTGTTCGCATTCCCCCGGTGCATGCAGAAGCTGCTCGGCAAGGCACTGCTCCACCCGGCGGGTAACGGTGCGGCGCAGGCTGCGCGCGCCGGAGGCAGGGTCGTAGCCCTCGCTTGCCAGCAAATGCACGGCAGCCTCGGTATGCGCAAGGCGGATGCCCCGCAAACGCGCGCGTTCCTCCAACTCGCACAGCAGCGTTCCGGCAATGGCGGCAAGGCTTTCGCCGGAGAGCGGCCGGAAGACGATCAGCTCGTCCAGCCGCCCGATGAGCTCGGGACTGAAATGTTCCTTTGCCTCGCGCACGGCCTCGCTGCGTGCGGCCTCGTCTGCGGCGCCTGTGCCGAAGCCCAGCGCCGTGCGCCGCCCGGCCAGGTGCCGCGCGCCCAGATTTGAGGTGAGGATCACCAGTGTGTGGGTAAAATCGACACGCCGGCCCTCGCTGTCGGTGAGCGCGCCGTCCTCCAAAATCTGCAAAAGCAGGTTTGCCACATCCGGATGGGCCTTTTCGATTTCATCCAGCAGCACTACGCTGTAGGGGCGGCGGCGCACCCGCTCGGTGAGCTGGCCGCCCTCGCCGTATCCTACATAGCCCGGCGGCGCGCCCAGCAGCCGGGCCACGGTGTGCTTTTCCATATATTCGCTCATATCAAAGCGCAGCAGCGCCTTTTCGCTGCCGAAGCATTCTTCCGCCAGGGCGCGCGCCAGCGCGGTTTTGCCCACGCCCGTCGGGCCCAGAAACAAAAACGCGCCCATCGGCCGCGCCGCGCTCGAAAGCCCCAGCCGCGCCCGCTGCAGCGCGCCCGCCGCCGCGCGGATGGCGTCCGCCTGGCCGATCACGCGCCGGGACAGGGTTTGCTCCAGCGCCGCCAGAGAGGCCGATTCGTGCGCCGTCAGCCGTTCGGCGGGTACGCCGCTCTGCCGCGAGACGACGGCCGCCACGTCGGCAGGGGAGACGGCGGGCAATTGAGCATTGCCTTTCTTTGCGGCTTCGATGCGCACCGCGCCGCATGCCTCGTCCAGCAGGTCGAGCGCCTTATCCGGCAAGAAGCGCTCCGGCAGATAGCGCGCCGAAAGCGTCACCGCCGCGCGGATGGCTTCCTGTGTGATCTCCACGCCGTGGTGCGCGGCATAGCGCGGCGTCAGCCCCTGCAGGATCGTGACAGCGGTCTCCTGTGTGGGCTCCTCCACCTCGATGGCCCCGAAGCGCCGCGCCAGCGCCGCGTCCTTCTCGATATGGCGCCGGTATTCTGTGCGCGTTGTCGCACCGATGAGCTGAACTTCGCCCCGGGCCAGCAACGGCTTTAAGATGCCGCAGGCGTCGATGCCGCCCTCCGCCGCGCCCGCGCCCATGATCACATGCACCTCGTCGATGAACAGGATCACATTGCCCATGCGCTGCACGTCCTGCAGCACATTTTTGAAGCGCTCCTCAAAATCGCCGCGGTACTTGGTGCCTGCGACGAGGCTGGCGATATCCAGCGAAAGGATGCGCTTGCCGTTCAGTTGCGGCGGCGCCTGCCCGGCGGCGATGCGCCGCGCCAGCCCCTCCACAACGGCGGTTTTGCCCACGCCGGGCTCGCCCACAAGGCAGGGGTTGTTTTTGCGCCGCCGCACTAAGATTTGTTCCATGCGCAGCAGCTCGTCGTCCCGCCCGAACACGGGGTCCAGCCGATCCTGCTCGGCCAGTGCCGTCAAATCGCGCCCGTATTTTTCGGCGCTGTGCGGTGTGCCGCGCATGCCGGACACCGGGTGCGGCTGCTGCGCAAACAGGGGCGTCTTTCCCAGATTGCGCCCGTATTCTTTGGCAGCCGCAGCCGGCTGTGTGCCCAGCTGCGCCAGCATGCGGCCGGCTGTGGACGGCGCCTCCAGCAGCGCGCCCAGCAGGTGCTGCGGCGTCGTTTTGCCCCGCTGCGAAAGCCTTCCGTCGATCAGCGCGCGGTCCAGACAGTGGCAGAGCGCGGGCGTGAAATCGCGCGGGGAAAGGCGCGTCGGATGCCCCCGCCCAATCTGCTGCAGCATGAGCTGCCCTACCTGCCCGCCTGTAACATGCTTTTGTGCCAGAAATGCCGCTGTGTCTGCGTTTTGCCGCAGCAGCGCCAGCAGCAGATGTTCCGTGCCAACATAAGTATGGCCCAGATCCTGCGCAGCCCGGATCGCCCCGCACAGCACTTCATTGCTCTCTTTTGAAAATCCGCCGAATGTATATTGCATCTTTGTCCATTTCCTCTCGTTATCGTAAAATGATCGTGACCACGCCCGCAGCGCCCGTGCAGAAAAAGTATAGGCACAAAAGCCGGGCCAAAAACACCGCGGATTCCCCTGCGGCGATGGAAATAAATGTAACCTGCCGAAAACGTTTGCAAATTGCGCGGTTTTTTTGTACAATGAAATCGGAGGACATTCAAGCAATTCAGAAAGTGAGATGAAACCATGAAACATTCGATCAAAACCGCCGTGTGGGGGCGCGTGGCTGTCATTTTTCTTATTGTTATCATCAGCGGCGCCGTTACCGTGCTCGGCATTCAGGGCATCAGCCGCTATAATGATCTGACTGCGCAGGCGACGGCGATCCACACCACCGCGCTGAACGCGGAAAAGGCGCATTACAGCTGGATCGAAAATCTCAGCTCCGCGATCGGCCTCGGCACTGAATTTACCGGAAGCACCGATTACACGGCCTGCTCTCTGGGAAAATGGATCTACGGCGTGGATACCTCTGCATTGCCCGATGCGCGTCTTGCGGAATTGATCGAATCGATCAAGCCGCTGCACCAATCGGTGCATGAATCCGCGCTCGAGATCCTCGCGCTGCGCGGGCAAAACCCTGCCGCTGCAACGGCCGCCTATTTGGAGGGAACGCGTGCGGATGTGACGAAGCTCGTGGGAATGCTCGATGAGATCGTCGATATTTCCAACAGCCTTGTGGAGCGCTATGAAAGCGATCTTGGGATCGCCATCCTCTTTACGTCGGTCGTCACCATTGTGATGATCGTCCTCATCCTGACCATGAGCTATCTGCTCATCCGCTATATCGTTGCGCGTATCGTCACCCCGCTCGGCATCATCACCGCATCCGGCCGGCAGCTGGCCGAGGGGAAGCTCAGCTTCCATATCGATGTAAAAAACAGGGGCGACGAGATTGATATCCTGGCCCAGTGCCTGAACTATTCCGGCGAGACGCTCTCGCGCTACATACAGGATATTTCCGCAAAGTTAGGAAAGCTGGCCCAGGGCGATCTGACCATCCGCAACGATATGGAATATGTCGGCGATTTTGTCCAGATCCATGATTCCATCGGCCTGATCATCGAGCAGATGAACTGCACGATGAACCGCATCGATCAGGCGTCCGTCGAGGTATCCCGCGACGCAGAGCAGATTTCGAACAGCGCGCAGATTCTGGCGCAGGGTGCGACCGAGCAGTCCGGCGAGATCGACCAGCTGATGGTTCGCCTGCAGGAGGTCTCCGCGCAGATCGGCGTAAATGCCGCGGATGCGGTGCACACCAGCGGCACGACGGCCGAGGTGGCGGAGGAGATCGAAACCTGCAACCGCCAGATGCATGAAATGGCGAAGGCCATGGAGGAGATCAGCTACAATTCCCAGCAGATTGAAAACATCAACAAGACCATTACCGATATTGCGTTCCAGACGGATATCCTTGCGCTGAACGCCGCCGTGGAGGCCGCCCGCGCGGGCGCGGCCGGCAAGGGCTTTGCCGTGGTGGCCGAGGAGGTGCGCCGCCTTGCCTCAAAGAGCGGAGAGGCAGCGCAGAGCACCACCGCGCTCATCGCGCAATCGATGCAGTCGGTGCAGGTTGGCGTAGAGCTGATGCAGAACACGCAGCGCTCGCTGGATATCGTGGTGGAGGGCGCGCAGACCGTGCGTGACAAGGTGCAGAGCATCTCCGATTCGTCTGCTGCCCAGAACAATGCGATCAACGGCATCAATCTGAGCATCAGCCAGATTTCGCAGGTGGTGCAGACGAACGCCGCCACCTCCGAGGAGAGCGCCGCCGCCAGCAAGGAGCTGTCCGATCAGGCCCAGCTGCTGCAGGACCTTGTGGGCCAGTTCCGCATCAACCGGGATGCGGCTGTGGTATAATAGCCGCAAGCGGCTATTATACCCGATGTTATGGCGTTTGCCTCGCCCCTTGCGGGGCAACCGGCGAAATCGCCAATGATACCATTTATGCTGGCGCATTCATGGTATAACAGCCGCAAGCGGCTATTATACTCGATTTTATGGCGTTCGCCTCGCCCCTTTCGGGGCAACCGGCGAAATCGCCAATGATACCATTTATGCTGGCGCATTCATGGTATAATAGCCGCAAGCGGCTATTATACTCGATTTTATNGCNTTCGCCTCGCCCCTTTCGGGGCAACCGGCGAAATCGCCAATTATACCATTCATGCTGGCGCATTCATGGTATAATAGCCGCAAGCGGCTATTATACTCGATTTTATGGCGTTCGCCTCGCCCCTTTCGGGGCAACCGGCGAAATCGCCAATTATACCATTCACGCTGCGCGTTCATGGTATAATATTGATAAGGAATCCAAACTTTGGAAAGGGTGGAGACTCAATGAATAACAACAGGCCGCGGGGCCGTGAGAAAAACGTTACCGGCCCCGGCAAAACCGTAGAGAAACGGGGCGAGGGCCTCAGCACAGGCCCCGTGGGGGAAGCCGGAAGCTATCGGGACAGGCCGGCGCAGAACGCCGCGGCAGGCGGCCGCCAAAACGGTACTTCCGGCAGCNCAAACAGTAATTCCGGTACTGCCCGTCCGGGCACGGGCAGCACACACAGCACCTCCGGCGCNGCCCAACCCGCAAAAAATACCCGCGGCAGCGGCGCCCGTTCCGGCGGCGCCGTGAAGCTGATNGCCATCGTGCTGGCGCTGCTTTTGGGCGGTGGCGGCGGACTTACAGCGCTGCTGGGCGGCGAGCAGCCGTCCGGCACGCAGCANGGCGCCGGGCAGCCGGCGGCAGCCAACAGCCAGCAGCAGGCGGCGGCGCAGAGCGGCAGCGCCGTCGATTGGGCNCAGCTTCTGGGCGGCCTCGGCGGCGGCAGCGTATCCACCGGGTGGGAAAATCCCGCCAATACCGGCAAGCTGGATACCACCGTTGCCCCCGGCGCGCGCGAAAAATACACCACGCTCCTGGGCAATGGCAAGGATACCGCCACCATCATGGTCTACTTATGCGGTACCGACCTCGAATCCCGCAGCGGCATGGGCACCGCCGACCTGCAGGAAATGCTGGACGCTTCCTTCGGCGACAACATCAACCTGTTGGTGTACACNGGCGGCTGCAAGGGCTGGAAAAACAACGTGGTTTCCGGATCNGTGAATCAGATCTGGCAGGTAAANGNCGGCCAGCTTGTCAGCGTGAGCCGGGACGAGGGCAGCGTTTCGATGACCGATCCCGACGTTTTGTCCCGCTACATTCAGTGGTGTACAAGCAATTATCCCGCCAGCCGNTACGAGCTGATTCTCTGGGANCACGGCGGCGGCTCGGTGAGCGGCTACGGCTACGACGAGAAATTCGCCTCCAGCGGCTCGATGTCCTTGGCTGGGATCGATTCTGCCCTGAAAGCCGCCGGCGTAAAATTTGATTTCATCGGCTTCGACGCCTGCCTGATGGCCACGGCGGAAACCGCCCTCACGCTCAGCCAGTACGCGGATTACCTGATCGCCTCCGAGGAAACCGAGCCGGGCGTGGGCTGGTACTACACCGATTGGCTCACCGCCTTNGGCGAAGACCCCTCCATGCCNACCATTGAGCTGGGCAAGCAGATNGTGGACAGCTTCGTGGACACCTGCGCGGAAAAGTGCAAAGGACAGCTCACCACACTCTCCGTCATCGATCTGGCCGAGCTGGAAACGACTTTGCCTTCCACGCTGGCAGAGTTCTCGCAATGCGCCACGCAGATGATCCAAAACGACGCATATCAGACTGTTTCCGACGCCCGCAACGGCGCGCGGGAGTTTGCGCAGTCCAGCCGGATCGATCAGGTGGACCTTGTGCACCTCGCCAAAAATCTGGGCACCAAAGAGGGCGACGCGCTCGCGCAGGCGCTGCTGAGCGCGGTAAAATACAACCGCACCTCCTCCAATATGACAAACGCCTACGGCGTTTCCATCTACTTCCCCTACCGCAAAACCTCCACCGTGAANACAGCNGTATCCACGTTTGAAGAAGTGGGCATGAGCGAGGAATACCTGTCGTGCATCCGCAGCTTTTCGTCTCTCGCGGTGGCCGGTCAGGCCGCGGCGGGCGGCACGGAAGCGGCATCTCCCCTGTTCTCGCTNCTGGATGGCCTGAGCGGCGGGGCGTCCGGCGCATCCGGCTCGTCTGGTTTTTCCGCGGCAGCNTCCTCCGACAGCGCCGAGCTGATCTCCGTCCTGCTGGAGGGATTGCTTGGCGGCGGGCGCAGCATGGTGGGGCTGGATGAAACAACCGGCGGCTTTTTGGACGAAACANTGCTNGAATCGGACGCGGCCGCCCAATATCTTGCGGATAACGCGTTCCCCAATGAGGCAATGCTATGGCAGACAAATGAAAACGGCGTTCCTGTTCTGCNACTGACCGAGGAGCAATGGAAGCTTGTCCATACGCTGGAGCTGAATCTGTTCTNCGATGACGGCGAGGGCTATATCGACCTTGGGTTAGACACTGTGTTTGATTTCGACGACGCAGGCGGGCTGCTGGGCAATCCCGACTATGCGCATTCCTGGCTTGCCATCGAGGGGCAGCCGGTGGCTTACTATCACCTTTCCACCGTGGATNATGGCGTCCATTACGCCATCACAGGCCGGGTGCCGGTGCTGCACAATGGCGTGCGCTCGGAGCTGATCCTGGTGTTCGACAACGACNGCCCCTCCGGTTATGTGGCCGGGGTGCGTACCGTGTATCACGAGGGCGAGACGGACACCGTCGCCAAAAGCCAGACCGGCCTTGTGCCCGGCGATGTGCTCGAATTTCTGTGCGATTACTACAGCTATGACGGCGCGTATCAGGACAGCTATCTGCTGGGCGATGCGGTANCGGTTCCGGAAGCAGGGCTCACCATCAGCGATGTGCCGCTGGAGGGCAATACCTGTGCCACCTACCGTTTTACCGATTTGTACGGTCAAAGCCACTGGTCGGCGGTGATACCGTCTGAATGATGCGGGAAAGCCATAGTACTCGCTGCAAGCATGAAAAAGCACGGAAATCAATTTTGCAGAGGCAAATATCACCCGCCCACCGAAAAGCCGGAATTCCCCGTTGGAAATGGANGGGTGANANCCGTCTCTGCAGGATGATGCGCTAAAAATTGGTTGTCCTGATGAAAAAACGCCATACATTGACATTTTCCCCGTTATCATCCATAATGAAAAGCAATACAAAGCTTGCAAAAGCCGGTATCTATGCCAAACCAGCACCGAAACCAAACCAGCACCGAAAGGAATGTTGCCCCTTGAACGAGAAAAAGCACTATGCGCTGGACGCCGAAGAATGGGTCACCCTGAACGGAGACCGGCAGAACATCCGCGTCCGCACCTGTAATACCGAAAACCCTGTAATTTTGTTCCTGCATGGCGGCCCCGGCGTGTGCGACCGGAACTGGGTGATGCACTACCAATCCGCGCTGGCGGAACACTACACGATGGTGCTTTGGGACCAACGCGGCAGCGGCAAAAGCTANCGCGGCAGCATCAAAGCGAAAACGCCGCAGGTGGAGGAATACATCCAGGACGCCAAGGTGCTGGTGGAGTATCTCTGCGAAAAATTTCATCAGGAGAAGATCGCCATTGCGTGCCATTCCTGGGGCACGGTCATCGGTGCGCCGCTGGCCCAGCGGTACCCGGAGCACATTCTCGCCTATATTGCGCAGGGTCAGGTAGTNAACGGCACGGAAAACGAGCNCATCTCCTACGAATTTTGCTTGGAAGAGGCAAAGCGGCTCCGTGACAAAAAAGCCCTGCGCAAGTTGGAGGGCAACGGCCCGAAGGATGGCGTCTATCCCTCCGCCAAGGCCATGCGCGCCCAGCGGGATTGTCTCACCCGCTACGGCGGCGCGGACTACCATCATCGCGGCGGGCTCATCCCCTCCCTGCTGATCCCGATGATCCGGATGGAGGGGTACAGCCTTACCGACATTCCGGGCTATGTGCAGGGCGCGCTGTATCTGAGCGACGTGATGTGG